>NZ_LHZA01000156.1 GCF_001580535.1 Acetobacter cerevisiae
AGAGAGGGATTCGAACCCTCGGTACGATTGCTCGCACAACGGTTTTCGAGACCGCCCCGTTCGACCGCTCCGGCACCTCTCCGTTGGGCGGCTTATAAGCAGGGTTTTTATGGTGCGCAAGCAGAGATCCCCGGCTTTAGCAAGTTCTTGTTGACGAGCGGGGGAGACTCCCCGTAAAAAGCCGCACCACTCCACACAGATGGAGCCATGCCGCCAATGCGGCCAAGGAACAAAAAGCGACCAGACCCTTCGCCTGCGCCTGTGCCGCGGAAGGTCAAGAGATCGGAAAGAGAGACAGGTTTTATGTTCGCAGTTATCCGCACCGGCGGCAAGCAGTATCGGGTTGAGCCCAACATGGTGCTCAAGGTTGAAAAGCTGGAAACCGAAGCTGGCGCTACCATCACCTTTGATGAAGTTCTTGCTGTAGGTGGCGAAGGCACCACCACCATTGGCGCCCCCACCGTTGCTGGCGCAAAGGTGACGGCAACCGTCATCGCTCAGGACCGCCTCAAGAAGGTCATCATCTTCAAGAAGCGCCGCCGGCAGAACAGCCGCCGCAAGAATGGCCACCGCCAGCCGGTTACCGTTCTGCGCATCCAAGAGATTAACGCCGCCTGAGCCCCATAGGGTTCGGCTGGTAAGACCAAGGAGGACTTAGGTCATGGCACAAAAAAAAGCAGGCGGTTCATCCCGTAACGGGCGCGACAGCGCTGGACGCCGTCTTGGCGTCAAAAAATTTGGTGGCGAACAGGTTATCGCTGGCAACATCATCATCCGCCAGCGCGGCACGAAGATGAAGCCGGGCGCTAACGTTGGTGTTGGTCGTGACCACACCATCTTCGCTCTGGTTGACGGCAGCGTGCGCTTTGAGCGTCGCGCCGAAGGCCGCGTGCACGTTTCCGTGGACGCGCTGCCGGCAGCTGCTGAATAAGTATTCGGCAAGCTCCACCACGCGTTTTTCCCGTGGCCGGAATGGCAAGGGGCCGGTCCTCACAGGATCGGCCCTTTTTCATGTTCAGGCGTTGAAAGTATCCCATGAAGTTTCTTGATCAGGCAAAAATCTACGTCCGCTCCGGCGATGGCGGAGATGGTGTCACCGCCTTCCGCCGGGAAAAATATATTGAATTCGGCGGTCCGGACGGGGGCAATGGCGGCCGTGGTGGCGATATTATTTTTGAAGCCGTCCCCAACCTCAACACCCTGATCGACTTCCGGTACACCCAGCATTTCCGCGCCCGTAAGGGTGGCAACGGGGCCGGGTCTGACCGTACGGGCGCTGCTGCGCAGAACGTGGTCATCAAAGTGCCTATCGGCACGCAGATTTTTGATGATGACCGGGAAACCCTGCTGGCTGATCTGGATGAAGCGGGAAAGACCATCACCCTCTGCCGGGGCGGCGATGGCGGCTATGGGAACGCGAATTACAAAAGCAGCACCAACCGCGCACCGCGCCGGTCTGATAAGGGCTGGCCGGGTGAAGAACGCTGGGTCTGGCTGCGCCTGAAGCTGATTGCCGATGTCGGCCTGGTCGGCCTGCCCAATGCCGGGAAGTCCACGTTCCTTTCAGTTGTATCCGCAGCACGGCCTAAAATTGCCGATTATCCCTTCACCACCCTGCACCCCCAGCTGGGCGTTGTGCGCCTGTCCATGACAGAAGAATTTGTGGTGGCGGATATTCCGGGGCTGATTGAAGGTGCGCATGAAGGCACTGGTCTGGGTGACCGCTTTCTGGGTCACGTGGAACGCTGCGCCATTCTGCTGCATCTGATTGATGGCGCAGCAGGTGATGTTGTGGATGCCTGGCGCACCATTCGGCACGAGCTGGATGCCTACGGCGGTGGACTGGCCGATAAGCCGGAAATTATTGCCCTGAACAAGAATGACGCCATGACCCCACGGGAAGCCTCTGCCCGCAAACGGGCGCTGGAAAAAGCCAGCGGCGCTCCGGTCATGCTGATTTCCGCTGCCACGCGGCAGGGTGTTCCGGAACTGCTCCGGGCCATTCAGACACAGGTCACAGCCATCCGTAAGGATGAAGAAAACCCCGCTTAAGCCTGCAAGCCCCTCCGGGGGCCACGACATAGAATGGATTGTTTTCCATGACCGGACGCCCCACCAGCCCCTCCCTTTCTTCCGCCCGTCGGCTTGTTATCAAGATCGGCAGCGCGCTGGTGGTGGACCCGGATAAAGCTGCCCCACGACAGGCCTGGCTGGCCAGTGTGGCGGAAGACATCGCCCAGCTGCGGCGGCAGGGCACGGACGTGACCGTGGTCTCATCAGGGGCCATTGCACTGGCCCGCCATACGCTGGGGCTAACAAACGGCGTACTTCGCCTACCGGAGAAACAGGCTGCTGCTGCCGTAGGCCAGATCCGTCTGGCTCAGGCATGGAGCAATGCTCTTTCCGAACAGGGCCTCACGGCCGCTCAGCTGTTGCTGACACCAGAAGATACCGAAGACCGCCAGCGTTACCTGAACGCCCGTGCCACGCTGGATACCCTGTTGGGGCTGGGCTGTGTGCCGGTCATTAACGAGAACGACACCATCGCCACAGCCGAAATCCGCTTTGGGGATAATGACCGCCTCGCCGCGCGTGTTGCCCAGATGACGGATGCGGATCAGCTCGTTCTGCTTTCCGATATTGACGGGCTCTACACCGCAGACCCACGCACAAATCCGGATGCTCAGCACCTGCCGGTGATTGAGACTCTAACCCCGGAAATTGAAGCCATGGGGGGCGAACCGCCTCCCGGCTATTCTTCCGGCGGCATGCGCACCAAACTTCTGGCTGCGGGCATCGCCACGCGCTCCGGCTGCGCTATGGCCATCGCACTTGGCAAACAGAACCACCCGCTGCGCGCCCTGCTAGACGGCGCGCGCTGCTCATGGTTCCTGCCGCAAGCCTGCGCGCAGACAGCCCGCAAACAGTGGATTGCCGGAAGCCTGACCCCTGCGGGTGAAATCATGATTGATGACGGGGCAGCCGACGCCCTGCGTCATGGTGGCTCCCTACTGCCCGCCGGTGTGCTGGGCGTCAAAGGGGAATTTACGCAGGGCGATCTGGTTGTGGTGGTGGATAATGGCGGCCGCGTTCTGGCGCGTGGCCTGTCCGCTTATGATGCCGATGATGCCCGCCAGATTGCCGGACATCGCTCCACAGAACTTCACGATATTCTGGGCTGGCAGGGACGAGACGAGATCATCCATCGCGATGACCTCGTGATGGCCTGAGGGAGCGGACATCCCCTCCGGTTGTTAGAAATCAGCAGGCTTGCGGGACGGCCAGTTCAGCACAGGCTCAGCCCGTCCTGTGTCTTCATCATAAGACCGATTAACTCGCGGTTCTGCGGGCTGCTCGGCGTTCCGTAAAAAATCAGGACGATAAGGCGGCTGGTCGGCATCTGGCGCACGGTAACGGCGCATGGCATCCGCCAGCGGCTCTTTGCGCCCGGACGCATCTTTCTGCGGCTCATGCCAGGGCATGACACGGCGGGTCGCACCATCCCGCGGCTCCGGCTCCAGATTAGGGGCCGGTGGAGCCTCCCGGCGCGGTTCATACGCATCGGAAACCTTGGGGGTGCGCAGAGGCGTCAGCACAGGGGCTGACAGAATGGGAGAGGGTCGGGTTGGCTCCGGCGGACGAATTTCTTCCACCTGCACACCGTCCGGCACGGACGGACGACTCAGCGCCTCATCCCCTACCGGACGCGTAGCCTGCCCCTGCCCTGCCGCCAGACGCATGGCCAGAGCCCGCACCTCGGCCTGCATTTCCTGAATTTGCAGCTCCAGCTCCGCCAGACGGCCTTTTACGCCAAAGACAGCAAAAGGCATCATCAGAAACGCCAGCCCGAAGACGATAACAACCGCTATCACCAACAGCTGCGCCCAGAGCGGCATCCAGTCTGGAAACACCACAGACATCATTTCCTACAGACCCCACATGTCAGGATTCCATGCCGTGCCAGCGGCCTCCCTTGCGGTAACCCGCTGCCCGGCACGGTCTTCATTACATTCCAAGGGCGCGACGATAGATATCAAGCAGGGTTTCCTGCTCTTCCACTTCACTCGGCTCCTGCTTGCGCAGACGGATGATCTGCCGAATGACTTTGACATCAAACCCGGCGGACTTGGCTTCGGTAAAGATATCCTTGATATCGCCGGCAAGTGCTTTGCGTTCTTCTTCCAGACGCTCGACCCGCTCGATGATGCTTCTCAGCCGATCGGCGGCAATGCCACCCACAGCGGCATCGTCACCACCGGAAAATCCTTCGGTATCCATGCTCCAGTTCCCCCGTTTACAGACCGTGTTCAGGGCCTGACTGCGGCAGGCCTTTCGCCCGCCACGCCCGAACACCAAAGGCGCGGGCTTATCGCGAGCCGCCCGCGCGGTCAATTACCTTGACAGCCAGAAGCCTTATGGACAAACCCTCTGCCACAACGCTTTCCCGACTGCCCCGTTCTCAAAGCACACTCAGGGGGAAGAAAGTCTTTGTTTGGGGCTTTTCAAGGGCACCCACGATCTTGCGGGAGTACTATGGCCATGGCGCATATTAATCGGATTGACCCTTTCGATTTCATTATTTTCGGCGCCACGGGCGATCTGACAATGCGCAAGCTGCTGCCTGCATTTTTGCGGCGGTTCCATGCGCAGGATTTTCAGGAAGATGCCCGCATCATCTGTGTGGCACGCTCCGCCCATTCCCCGGATCAGTACCGCGAACAGGTGCGCAAGGCCCTCAGCGAATTTGCCCCGGCTGCTGCACGGGATGCGGACACGCTGAACAAATTTCTTGCCCTGGTGCAGTATGTTGCTCTGGATGCCACCAAAGAAGGCAGCGACTGGAGCGGGCTGGAAGAACATCTGAATGACCCGCAACGCACGCGAGTCTTCTATCTGGCCACCAGCCCTGCCTTGTATGCTCCACTCTGCGCCGCCCTTGCGGATCATTCCCTGATTACGCCCGTTACGCGCGTGGTGCTGGAAAAGCCCATTGGCGTCAGCATGGAAACAGCAGCGGAAATCAATGACGGTGTTGGCCGCTTCTTCCCGGAAGAGTCGATCTACCGCATTGACCATTATCTGGGGAAGGAAGGGGTTCAGAACATTCTGGCCCTGCGGTTTGCCAACCCGGCGCTGGAAAAGCTCTGGTCTTCCGATGCGATTGCCCATGTGCAGATTACGGCGGCTGAGACAGTCGGCGTCGGCAAGCGCGGCCCCTATTATGACGAATCCGGGGCGCTGCGTGACATGGTGCAGAACCATCTGCTGCAGGTGCTGTGCATGGTGGCAATGGATGCCCCGGCCTCGCTCCAGGCGGATGACCTGCGGAACGAAAAGCTCAAGGTTCTGAACGCCCTTCGCCCGATGACGCCCGATATGGTCCGCCACAACGTCATCCGCGGGCAGTACACTGCTGGCCGTATCGATGGGCAGGACGTGCCGAGCTACGCCGAGGATCTGGGGCAGGACCGCGCCAGTAATACAGAAACCTTTGTGGCCATCCGCACAAAAATCCGCTCCGCGCGCTGGGGTAACACCCCGTTCTATCTGCGCACGGGCAAACGGCTTGCCGCCAAGACGACGGAAATCGTGCTGCAATTCCGTCCGCAGATGTGGCCCATTTTCACCAACACGCCCTCACCGGGGCGGCTGGTGATTCGCATTGCACCGGACGAAGGGCTCTCACTGGTTCTGGCCACCAAGGACCCCAGTGCAGGCGGTTTCCGGGTGCGGAATGGGGTTCTTGATATGTCGTATGAAAACCAGTTCACCATCGAATATCACGATTCCTACGAGCGCCTGCTTCTGGATGCCGTACGCGGCAATCCGGCTCTGTTCATCCGCCGGGATGAAGTGGAAGCCTCCTGGCGCTGGATTGAACCGATTCTGGACTCCTGGCGCCATGCTCTCTCGCCGCTGGAACCCTACCCTGCCGGCAGCTGGGGCCCTGCTTCAACCCGCGCCCTGCTGGCGCGTGACGGTGCCCTCTGGCACGAAGATATGCTGACATGAACTCAAACTCTTCCAAACCCTCCCCCTTGTCCCAGCGCGGCCCCTTCCGCAAACGGACGTTGCGCCAGCATGTTCTGCGCCGTCTGGCACTGGTCGTGCCTATTTCGGTGCTGATGATTGTGCTGGCTAAGACGGGGGTTATCGACACCCTGACGGATCGCTACACCTTCCGGCCGGAAAGCTGGTTTGATGATACCGCTCTAGTGCGCCACCTGCGCGTAGTGGTGACACATAACGGCATGACGAACATCAAGCCGGATTGCCTGCTGTTTGTGGTGAATGGGAATGACCCGCCAACGGGCTCCCGCATTGACGTGATGCAGAAAACATCAGGCTCCTGCCCCGGCCCCAAAGGCGAACTGCCAAAGCTGTTCACCATGCGCATTGACCGGATGAACCACGTCATCATGTCAGATCAGGGCTCCCCCACGCAGTTCCACCCGATGCCCTAAGGGCCTTCTGAGGCAAAGGCTTTCCGCAAGGCGCGCCCACCAAACCGGAGCGCGGCCTTGCCCTGGGGCATGAGGGCATAAAAATTCAGGAAGCCGTGCACCGCACCGCGATAGCATTTATACTGCACTGGCACGCCCGCCTGCCGTAGCGCCTGCGCGTAGGCCACGCCTTCATCCCGCATCGGGTCACATTCCGCCGTGACAATCACGGCAGGTGTCAGGCCGGACAGATTGGGATTGAGGCCGGGCACAAAGCGCGGGGCAACCCAGTCTTCCTCCCGCGCGATATACTGATCCCCGTACCACTGCATGGACGCACGAGAGAGGAAATACCCCTCTGCATACAGATCATGCGACGGAAAAACCTGCGCGCCATACAAGGATGGATAATACAGCAGTTGTAACGCCGGGACTGGCCCTTTCCCCGCCGCGCCATCCTGCGCCAGAACGGCAGCCAGATTCCCCCCGGCACTATCCCCCGCCACAGCAACCTTGCCGCCCCAGAAGCGGGCGGACACACCAGCCAGCCAGCGCAGGGCCGCCTGACTGTCATCCGCCGCAGCGGGATAAGGATGTTCCGGGGCCAGCCGATAATCCGGCAACAGCACCGCCGCACCGGACACCCGTGCGAGACGACAGCACATGCCGTGATGCGAATTCAGCCCGCAATGCACAAACCCGCCACCGTGCAGATACAGCACAGCGCCCCTCACCCGCCCATAAGGCAGATAAAGCCGAGCCTGCATGGGGCCAGTTGCACCGGGCACGGAAATGGTCAGAACTTTCCTGATCCCCAGCGCAGAAAGACGGGTTGGGAAAGACGGCGTATCCATCGCCTTGCGGAGCACGGCCAGAAATTCTGCCCGCTCTGCGCCTTCATCCCGGAGAGTCTTTGCCACGGGCTGAAATTTTTGGGACGGTCCGGCTTTGCTACGCGCCCCCTGCCAGCGGATCCACCCCAACAGAATGCGGGAGTAGAAATTGGGACGAGCGGGAATACCCTGAGCGGTCTCAGGCTCTGCAGAAACTCTCATGACACCAGCATACTGCATTCTTGCGCCATGCCGAGACGATTCCGTCATGCTTGCCCCTTGACCTGCTGTGCCGCCCGACGCAGGGTGGCGCCGCCAGACGGTCGGACGGTCGCTGTTCTGCATGATGTGCAGGAGGGAGGAAAGTCCGGGCTCCACGGGAGAACGGTGCCAGCTAACAGCTGGCGAGGGTGACCTTAGGGAAAGTGCCACAGAAAACAAACCGCCTTCCGGGCGATGATCCGTGGGAAACCATGGGCCAGAGCTGGAGGTAAGGGTGAAACGGTGCGGTAAGAGCGCACCGCTCCTCTGGCAACAGAGGAGGCAGGGTAAACCCCACCGGGAGCAAGACCGAATAGGAGCGGCGGAAACCTGCAAGGGTTTCAGGGGTTCTCCCGCCCCGCTGCTCGGGTTGGTTGCGTGAGGCATGTCGCGAGGCATGTCCCAGACGAATGACCGTCCAGGCTCTTCGGAGCTGGACAGAACCCGGCTTACAGACCGTCTGGCATTTTCTGTTTCTGCCTCATTTCATTACGCCGGGCACGGTGTTCTGCCGATATCTGCGCATATATGCAGAACATTTGAAGAACATGACGTGGCAAAGTTTTGTTGGTCTCTATTTTACCATTGCTTTCACGGCATCAAACAGTTCTGCGCAACTACTTCATAAATGGCGGTTTTCTGCTGTTTTTTCTGCCTTTTTAATTTGCGTCCCATAAAATCCCATGCTATCCCACATTACACCATGAAAGTGGTGGAGGCGGCTTCGTTCCCCGCTGTTCTGCGAACGGAAAGGCCTGAATCAGAAGGACATCGTCTTACGTGAGTGTGTTTCTCGGCACGCATGAGAATCGGTTTGACGCGAAAGGTCGCGTTTCGATTCCTGCCGGTTTCCGCACTGTTCTGAAGGCGCAGCATACGGAAGGCGATTCACTGGTGATCCTGCGACCATCCCATACAATGCCCTGCATTGAAGCGTGGCCTGCCGGAGCCTTCTCACGCCTGACCCAGCCGCTGGACCGTCTGGATATGTTTTCTGATGAGCATGATGACCTTGCCGCCGCCCTGTACGCGGATGCCTACCCGCTTGATCCGGACCGTGAAGGTCGCATCATTATTCCCGATTTTTTGCGTGAGCATGCAGGCATTACGGAAAGCACGACCGTTGCCTTTATGGGCGTAGGCCGCACCTTTCAGATATGGGAACCCGAGGCCGCCCGCCAGCGCCGCGCCGAAGCCCGTCAGCGGTCCCGCCGCATCAGCATCCCCGCTGCGCGTGATGGACAGGAAGGAGGGTCTGCATGAATGCCCTGACCACCTCCTCCTCTCTGCATCCGACCTCCGGCGCACCTGCTCCGGGCCATGTGCCCGTGATGCTGGCCGAAGTGCTGGAAAGCCTGAAACCTGCTGATGGCGATGCCATTCTCGACTGCACCTTTGGCGGCGGCGGTTATACATCCGCCATTCTGAAAAGTGCTGACTGTGCCGTATGGGCTATCGACCGGGACCCGGACGCCATTGCACGCGGACAGGCCATGGCCGCCAGCTTTACCAACGCAGAAGGCCAGTCCCGCCTGCATATGCTGCATGGTGGGTTTGGCAGCATGACGGACCTGACAGAAGCAGCCGATGCCCCGGCTTTTGACGGCATTGTGCTGGATCTGGGCGTGTCCTCCTTCCAGCTGGATGAAGCCGAGCGTGGTTTTTCCTTCCGCATGGATGGGCCGCTGGATATGCGCATGGCAAAAAGTGGCCCCTCTGCTGCGGATATCGTGAATAAGGCGCCGGAAAGCGAACTGGCTGACATTTTCCACTTTTATGGTGAAGAGCGCCACGCCCGCCGCGTGGCCCGCGCCATTGTGGCCGACCGTGTGGAAACGCCGTTTGAAACAACCGCGCAACTGGCCGGGCTGATCCGCCGCGTGGTGCCGTCTGACCGTTCAGGCATTGATGCCGCAACCCGTTCCTTTCAGGGCCTGCGCATTGCCGTTAATGACGAGCTTGGCGAGATTGAGCGCGGCCTGACGCAGGCGCTTGATCTGCTGGCCCCCGGTGGCCGTCTGGTTGTGGTCTCCTTCCATTCTCTGGAAGACCGCATCGCCAAACGGGTGATGGGTGCTGCAACTGGCAAAACCACAAGTTTTTCACGCTATGACCCGCGTGCAGCATTGACGAAGGGGGATGAAGCCGCCTTTATCGCGCTCACCGGGAGGCCCCTCCGTCCAGGTGACGCTGAATGCGCCGCCAACCCGCGTGCCCGCAGTGCCCGCCTCCGCGCTGTGGAAAAACGCTCGACCGATGTTTCCTCCTTCGGCAAAGGATTGATCCCATGATCCCCCGGCCCTTTACCTGCTGCTGCGCTGTCCTGGCCATTGCCTCGGGATTTTTCCTTTATACGAAGAAGCATCAGACCACGCTTCTGGATCAGCAGATTTCCAAAATCGTGTCTGATACAGAGCGTGTGCGCTCCCAGACAGCCATGCTGCGTACGGAATGGGCCCTGGAAAACCAGCCGGAACGGCTAACCCGTCTGGCGGAACATCATCTGGTGGGCCTCCACACCATGGACCCCGCACAGTTTGTTCGTATGGCGGATCTTTCTGCCCGCCTGCCCGCACCGACAGTCAAGATCCCGGCTGAAGATCCGCGCGCTGGCATGACAGCCGCAACACTGGCCTCTGCTCAGCCGACCGCGCCTGTGGCGGCAGCGCATCCGGCTGTTGTCGCAGTTGCCGATGCCAAGCTGGCACGCCCTGCTCCGCATCATGACCGTAGTGTGGAAGGCGACGAAGCTCAGACACCTCGCGCTGCTATGACCGTTGCAGAAGAAACACCGGCACGCACGGCTCCGGTTATCCGTCCTGTTGCGCATCATGACCGCGCACCGCGTCCGGCTCTGGATGATGCGGACGATGCTGCGGTCCGCACGGCACAGCTCACCGCGCCCGCTCCGGCAGCCCGGCCTGTGGCTCCGCGCCGCGCTGCAACGCAGCTGGCGGATGCCGCTCGCGTCAACCCGCCTGTAACCCGCACGCCTGTCACTGTCGCCAGTGCCGCAGATGCACCGCAGCCTGTACGCCACGCGCAGACTGCTCCGGTCCCAACCCGCGTTGCGGCTGTCACCCCCAAACCCAGCGTGACGGACAGCGACAGCGATTCTCAGGTCCGGCATCCGCTGCCTGTCACGGTGGCAAGCTGGCATGCAACCCGGCAGCATCGGGCTGCAACGCCCTCCGCAGGCTATGTTGAAGCACGGGCAACGTCCTCTTACAGCAGTGGCTCTTTGCTGAGCCACAGCAGTGATGCGTTGCCAGCCCCGGTCCCGATGACCAACTAATTTTCCAGACGATAAGGTGACTTCAACCCGATATGGCCGTTCCGCCGCACGATTATGATACCCCACCCCCCGTGACGCGCACTGTGCGTGTTACGGGTGAGGATCTTCGTGCGCGTGCCCATCGGGACCAGATGCATGTCAGATTGCTGGGGGTTGCAGGCGGATTTTGCCTGCTTTTTGCTGTTGTTGCCGTCAAACTGTCCATCGCGACAGTTCTGCACCCCATGGCACCGGAAAAGCGGCAAATTGCCTCTCAGGTTCCGGAAATTCCCAAAATCGACCCGAAAGGCAGTCTGGCCGGAGACTTCTCTCTCCCGCAGGTGCATCGGGCATCCATTGTGGACCGCAATGGTCAGACGCTCGCGCTGTCTTTGCCGGTTGCGCAGGTGTACGCCAACCCGCAGGAACTGATTGATCCGCAGGACGTCACCAAAAAACTGAAAACCGTCCTGAAAGATCTGGACGAGGAAGAGACAACCCGCAGGCTCTCCCTGCCCAAACAGTTTGTGTATATCGCCCGTAATATTACGCCCCAGCAGGAACTGGCCATTAACAGCATGGGCATTCCGGGGATCTATTTTGAGGCCGGTGAACGCCGCCACTATCCGCTGGGCCACATGGCCGCGCAGATTATGGGCACCGTGGATATTGATGACCACGGCGTTGCCGGCGTTGAGCGTTATTTTGACAAGCGCCTGATGAGCGACCATCGCCCACTGCGGCTTTCACTGGACGTACGCGTTCAGTCCGTGGTGCGGGATGAACTCGCCAATGCCATGAGCACCTTCCAGGCCATTGGGGCCTGCGCCATTGTGATGGATGTGCGCACGGGTGAAATCATCGCCATGGTCAGCCTGCCTGATTATGACGTGAACGAGTTTTCGCACGCCACGAATGATGCCCGTTTTAACCGCGCCGTCACCGGCCTGTATGAACCTGGCTCAACCTTCAAGCTGCAAACGGCTGCCATGGGGCTGGAGACCGGCACCATTCACATCTGGGATCGTTTTTCCTCCACGCCGATCCATATTGGTCGCTTCACCATTTCGGATATGAAGAACGACCATTTCGCACCGTGGATGACCCTGCCGGAAGTGATGGCGTTTTCCTCCAACCCGGCAGCCGCTCATATCGCGCTGGATGTAGGTGGCACGCGGCAGGCGCAATGGTTCCGCGATATGGGCTTTTTTGCCCCCGTGCCGATTGAACTACCAGAAGCCGCCCGTCCGCTGGTGCCGCATCAGTGGGGCATTTCCACCACCATGACGGTCGGGTTCGGGCACGGTATGGCCGAACCACCGCTGGCCATTGTGCGCGGCACGGCGGCCACGGTGAATGGCGGCATTCTTGTCACCCCTACCCTCTTGGAAAAGGAAGAAGGTCCTGCCCCCACGCAGGAAGCTGCGCTTTCTCAGGGGGTACAGAACGCCGCACTGGAACAGGCGGAAGCTGACACCGGCATGGATCAAACCACCGTCGGGAGTGACGGTCTGGCTGTGCCGCAGGGCCAGCGGGTTATTTCTGAAAAGAATTCTGCTCTCCTGCGCCGCCTGCTGCGTCTGGACGTCACCGGCGGCACGGGCCGTACGGCAGAATCACCCGGCTATTTTGTCGGTGGGAAAACCGGCACGGCAGAAAAAATCGGTCCGCATGGCGGCTACCTGAAACACGTCAACATCTCGGCCTTTACCGGTATTTTCCCGATGAACGCGCCGCGCTACGCCGTATATGTCATGCTGGACAGCCCCAAGCCTACACCGCAGACCCATGGCTGGACCACGGCTGGCTGGAACGCGGCCCCGACCGTTTCCAAAATTGTCTCGCGCATTGGGCCAATGCTGCAAATCTTCCCCGATACGGCACACGCAGCCCAGATTGACGCCAGCATGGCGCTGCCTATGCACCCGGCGGTGCCGCGTGGCGTGCGCCCACTTGGCCCGGGTAATGACCCCGGAGACCCGCGCAAAGCCGAAGCTGAACACCGCGCTGCCAAGGCTGCGGAACAAAAAGAACGCGCAGCCCAGAAAGCTGCTCTGAAAAAACAGGCTCAGGAGGTGATGGACGAATGACCACACGCCTTTCCACCCTTCTCAAGACGATGAGCCTTACGGCGACCGGAACGCAGCATGATCCGGTCATTACCGCCATCACGCCGGACAGCCGTGCCGTCAAACCCGGCACCCTGTTTGCCGCCCTGCCCGGCGTTAAGGTCGATGGGCGGGCTTTTATCTCGGCTGCTGTGCAGAATGGGGCTGCTGCTGTACTGGCACCAACCGGTACGGTGTGGCCAGCGGATACGGCACCCTGTCCGCTGGTGCTGGCAGACAACCCGCGCCATGTTCTGGCTGTTCTGGCCACAGCACTAGCTGGGCGTCAGCCGGAGTGCCTCGTGGCCATTACCGGCACCAACGGTAAAACCAGCACCACGGATTTCCTCCGCCAGATTTGGGCCTTGCAGGGGCTAAAAGCTGCTGGCGTGGGCACACTCGGTCTGACCGGTGTGAACGGTCTGGGCATTACCATGCCGTCGCTCACCACGCCGGACCCGGTGGCGCTGGCCAACGGTCTGGCAGCCCTTGCGCAGGCCGGGGTTAAGCATGTGGCGCTGGAAGCCTCCTCCCACGGGCTGGAACAGGGGCGGCTGGACGGCCTGCATCTGTCCGCTGCCGGGTTTACTAATCTGACGCGCGACCATTTGGACTATCACGGCACAGTGGACGCCTACCGCGAAGCCAAGCTGAAACTGTTTGAGACGGTGCTGCCCGAAGGTGGTCTGGCTGTTGCCAATGCGGACATGGATACCCAGACGCTGGCAGAGCTTCGCGCAATTGCCACGAGGCGCAAGCTTACTCTGCGGCTAACCGGCGAGAACGGCACCACGCTGCGCCTGCTGCGCCACACACCTTTACCCTCCGGGCAGGAGCTGGAACTGGACGTTTGCGGCCAGCGGCAAATTGTTACGCTTGGCCTGCCGGGACGTTTCCAGACTGACAATGCCTTGCTGGCCGCTGCTCTTGCTGCGCCGGATGAAGCCTCTCTGCCCGCCATTATCGCTCTGCTGCCGCAGTTGCAGGGTGTGCGTGGACGTATGGAGCGCGCAGTGGTTTTGCCAAATGGGGCCAGTGCCTATGTGGATTATGCCCACACGCCGGATGCCCTTGCACGCCTGCTGGTCTCTCTGCGGCCGCACGCTCGGGGCAAATTGATTGTGGTGTTTGGCGCGGGCGGTGACCGTGACCGGGGCAAACGCCCGCTCATGGCGCAGGAAGCCGCACGCGGGGCAGATATCGCCATTATTACGGATGATAATCCCCGCACGGAAAACGCCGCCGCCATCCGCGCGGAAGTCCGCACCGGCGCGCCGGACGCACTGGAAATTGGCGGACGCAGACAGGCCATTGCTGAGGCTCTGACCATGCTCGGCCCGGATGATGTGCTGGTTGTGGCTGGCAAAGGGCATGAGCAAGGGCAGATTATTGGCACGGAAGTCCATCCGTTTGATGATGCCGCCGTGCTGCGCGAACTGGCCGGTGTTCAGACCAGCGACACCTCAAAACAGGCAAACCCGGCATGACGGCTCTCTGGACACGTGACGAACTGGAAGCTGCCACCGGTGGCAGGTTTGCAGGCCCTTGCACGCCGGTTGTGACTGGCATTTCCATTGACACCCGGACGCTGGCTCCCGGTGATCTGTTTGTCGCTCTGAAAGGCGACAACAGCGACGGGCATGCGCATATCGCCATCGCTCTGGATAAAGGGGCAGCCGCGGTGCTGGTGCATGACACCGCCGGATGCACGGACCCACGCCTGCTCGTGGTGACGGACACCATGGCTGGCCTTCAGGCTCTGGCCCGTGCCGCACGGGCGCGCTTTACCGGCAAGATGGTGGCAGTTACCGGCAGTGTTGGCAAAACCACCACCAAGGAAATGCTGCGGCTGTGCCTCGGAGCCCTCGGCCCTACCCATGCGGCAGAAGCCTCCTACAATAACCACTGGGGTGTTCCACTCACACTGGCGCGGATGCCGCGTAATGCAGCGTTTTGCATCAGTGAAATTGGCATGAACCATCCGGGGGAAATCCTGCCGCTGGCCAGCATGGTGCGCCCGGATATTGCCGTCATCACCACCATTGGCTCTGCCCATCTGGGCTATATGGGCAGCGTGGACGCCATAGCGCAGGAAAAGGCGGAGCTGATTACCGCCCTGCCAACCGGCGGCGTGGCCATTGTGCCAGATGATGCTCTGGGCCAATCCTTTTTTGCCGCAGCGGCCCGGCAGGCCAATACCACCCTGTGGCATACCGGCCTGAAGCGCGACAGCTTTGTGCATCTGTCCGGCCTGAAGGCCTTGGAAGGCGGTAGCCAGTTTACCGCCCATGCCGGCAGCCGCTCTGTGCCGGTTACGCTCCACGCACCGGGCACGCATCTGGCCCGCAACGCGCTGACGGCGCTGGCCGTGTGTGCGGCTCTGGGTGGGGATCTGAGCAAAGCGGCTCAGGCTCTCACCAGTTTCCGCCCCGGCAAAGGGCGCGGTGCGCTAGCGCAGATTGCCGGCGGGGACGTGACCCTGCTGGATGAAAGCTATAATGCCTCCTCCGCCTCCATCCGTGCGGCGCTGGATGTGCTTCGTCATCTCCCGGCCACACGCCGCATTGCCGTTCTGGGCGATATGCGTGAACTGGGCGATTTTTCCCTCTCCGAGCATCAGGCGCTGGCTCAACCCACCGCCGACTGTGCCGACCTTGTTTTCTGTTGCGGACCCCACATGAAATCCCTTTTTGATGCCCTGCCCAAAACGGCGCAGGGTGCCTGGGCGCAAGACGCCGCCACTCTGGCTCCTCTGGTTTGCGCGGCTCTGCGCAAGGGGGACGCCGTTCTGGTGAAAGGCAGTCTGGGGAGCCGCATGCGGGATGTGATTACGGCTCTGAACAGCCTGAGCGCCGTGGAGCCTGCCTGATGTTGTATTTTCTGGTCTCTCACCCGCTGACAGACGCGCATATTCCGCTGCTCAATCTGCTCCGCTACATCACGTTCCGGGCCGGAGCAGCCTGCTTTACAGCACTGGCCATCAGCCTGATGCTGGGCCGCCCGCTGATTGCCATGCTGCGGCGTATTCAGCGCGGCGGTCAGCCGATCCGCGCCCTCGGCCCGGAGCGGCACCTGCTGGAAAAAACCGGCACCCCCACCATGGGCGGTGTGCTGATCCTGATTGCCCTGTTCGGCTCAACCCTGCTGTGGGGTGACCTTGAAAACGGCTTTGTGTGGGCCGTCATGCTCACCACACTGGCGTTTGGCGCTGTGGGCTTTGCGGATGATTATCGCAAGCTGGCCCGCCGCAATACAGATGGCGTCTCCAAACGGATGCGGCTGGGGTGTGAGTTTTCGGCGTCGCTGCTGTGCGGCTGGTTCCTGCAAAGCCTGATGCCGGATGACCTGACCAACCAGCTCGCCTTCCCCTTTGTGAAAGACCTGCTGCTGCCGCTGGGGTTTGCCTACCCCATCTTCGCCATGATCACCATTACCGGCTTCGGCAACGCCGTAAACTTTACGGACGGGCTGGATGGTCTGGCCATTGTGCCCGTGGTCATTGCCGCTCTGGTGTTTGCCATCCTGTCCTACATTGTCGGCAACCATGTGTTTGCGGATTATCTGCAGGTCCATGCTGTGCCGGGGACCGGGGAACTGGCGGTTTTCTGCGCTGCACTCGTGGGGGCTGGCCTCGGCTTCCTGTGGTTTAACGCCCCTCCGGCTTCCGTCTTCATGGGCGATACCGGCTCTCTTTCTCTGGGTGGTGCGCTGGGTGCTCTGGCTGTGGCCATCAAGCACGAGCTGGTCCTGTGCATTGTTGGCGGCCTGTTTGTGGTGGAAACGCTCTCCGTCGTTATTCAGGTGTTCTGGTACAAGCGCACCGGGCGGCGTGTGTTCCTGATGGCCCCGATCCATCATCATTTTGAAAAGAAGGGCTGGGCCGAGCCTAAAATTGTCATCCGGTTCTGGATTGTTTCCGTCATTCTGGGGATGTGTGGTCTGGCCACGCTGAAATTGAGATGAGCAATTTTCCCGCCACTCTTTTTACCGGCCAGCATTTTGCTGTGCTGGGGCTGGGCCGGAACGGTCTGCCCGCCGTGTGTGCCCTCGCACAAAGCGGGGCTACAGTTCAGGCGTGGGATGATGGCGAGGCTGCCCGTGCAGCGCTCGCCAAAGCTGTAACAGCCCTCCCGCAAAACGCTGCCGCCCGGATTACCTGCGCGCCGATCAAGAGCCTGACTGGCGCCGATGGTCTCGTCCTCTCCCCCGGTATTCCGCATATGCTACCCAAACCGCATCCCGTCGCCATCATGGCGCAGGAGGCTGGCGTGCCGATCCTGTCCGATGCGGAACTGCTTTACCGCGCGGTCCGCAAGGCAGGCAGCAAGGCGCGGTTTGCGGGCATTACCGGCACCAATGGCAAATCGACTACCACCACGCTTCTGGCCCATATTCTGGCTGAAGCCGGTGTGCCGGTTGCCGCTGGCGGGAACCTTGGCCCCGCCGCGTTAGCACTCCCTCTCCTGCCGGATAATGGTGTGTATGTGCTGGAAATGTCCTCCTACATGCTGGAACGGCTGGACACGCTGCATTTTGACGTGGCCTGCCTGCTGAACCTCACCCCGGACCATCTGGACCGCCACGCAGGCATGGAAGGCTATGCCAGCGCCAAAACCCGCGTCTTTACCCACCAGACCGCGCAGGATCTGGCAGTGATTGGCGTGGATGATGACTACTGCCGTGACATTGCCAAAACCCTTCAGGCTGGCCCCGCGCAGTGCGTGACTATTTCCGGCGCTAACCCGGACTGTGATGTCTATGGGCAGGCCAACGCCATCTGGCAGGCAGGCGCGTGCCTTGCGCACCTTGGCCCCTCTCTGCCTGGCAGCCATAACGCGGAAAACGCTGCCACCGCCTGTGCCATGGCGCGCTTTCTGGGCGTGGCGGACGCCGCACTCGCTGCGGCTGTTCTCTCCTTCCCCGGCCTGCCGCACCGCCAGAAACTCGTGGCAGAGCAGGACGGCGTGGCCTTTATTGATGACAGTAAAGCCACCAATGCCGATGCCTCCGCGCGTGCCCTGGGCTGTTATGATCGGCTGATCTGGATTGCTGGCGGAATGGCCAAAGAGGGTGGCATTGCCTCGCTCACGCCCTATTTCCCACGCATTGTCCATGCGTTCCTCATCGGGCGGGATGCCGCACAACTGGCGGAAACGCTGGCAGCGCACGGCGTGGCGTTCACACTTTCCGGCACGCTGGAAAACGCTGTACCCGCAGCCTATGACGCAGCACGGAGCACGGGTACGCCCGTCGTGCTGCTGTCCCCCGCCTGCGCCAGTTTTGACCAGTTTTCCGGGTTTGAAGCCCGTGGGCTGCGCTTTCTGGAACTGGCCCGCGCGGTGACGGAACAGCCGCAAACAGGAAAGGCCGACTGATGGCAGGCTCCCGCATTGATGACTCCCGGTTTGGGCGCTGGTGGCGCAATGTGGACCGGACGACGCTTATCTGCGCGTTCATCCTGATCGGCTTTGGCTATATCCTGATGCTGGCCGCAAGCCCGGCGGTTGCGGTGCGTATTGGCGCATCCCGCAACATGTTCATTTTCAAACAGGTGATGTTCCTTACAATCGCGGGTCTGATTGTGGTGAGTGTCTCCATGCTCTCCCGCAAGACAGTGCTCAGGCTTTCCCTTGTGGGGGGCGCGCTGATGCTGGGGGCAACGGCCCTCACGCTGGTGCATGGGATTGAAATCAAAGGCGCGCGGCGGTGGATTGCCCTGCCGCTCATGTCGCTCCAGCCCTCGGAATTCCTCAAGCCCTGCTTTGCCGTGGTGACCGGCTGGCTGCTCACGCAGCGCCGCGTTTCCCGCTATTTTCCGGGTATGCTGCTGGCCTTCGCGCTATTTGGCGTCATTCTGATGCTGCTGAAATCCCAGCCCGATATCGGGATGCTCACAGTCATCACCACAGTGTTCATGACCCAGCTTTTTGTGGACGGGCTGAACCTGATTCTGGTGGGGTTGGGCGTTGGCGTCATGATTGGCGCAGGCATTGCCGCCTTCTTCCTGTTCCCGCATGTGCGCTCCCGCGTGGAGCGCTTCCTGCATCCCAACGTGGGCGACCATTACCAGATTGATACAGCACTCCGCGCCTTCGGCAATGGCGGCCTGACGGGCCGTGGCCCCGGTGAAGGCCGCGTGAAGGATCTGCTGCCCGATGCCCATGCGGACTTTGTGTTTGCTGTGGCCGGGGAAGAATATGGTCTGATTGTCTGCATGCTCATCATCTGCGTGTTCGGCGTGATTGTGGTGCGCACCCTGCTTCGGCTGATTCGGGAAGATGACCCGTTCATCGTCATTTCCACCACCGGACTGGTGACGGGCTTTGGCTTGCAGGCCTTTGTAAATATGGCGTCCTCCTTGCATCTCATCCCCACCAAGGGCATGACGCTGCCTTTCATTTCCTATGGCGGCTCTTCCGCTATGTCCGTGGCATTGGCCGTGGGCATGGTGCTGGCTCTCACACGGCATCAGCCGGGTGAACGGTTGCCACGCAGCGGAGGCTTCATGACCACTTTCAGACAATGGCGGCCCGTATGACCCAACGCACTATCGTCATTGCCGCAGGCGGCACCGGCGGACATTTCTTTCCGGCTGAAGCTCTGGCCGATGCTCTGGCTGAACGTGGCCACCGGCTGGTTTTGATGACCGATGCCCGCGCCGGTGCGCGCACGGCAGGCGTCTTCTCACGCGGGCCGCAATATGTGCTGCCGGGTGCGGGTGTCGCTGGCCGTGGCCCGATGCGTGCTTTCAAGGCAGGCCTCACCCTGCTGAGCAGCGCATGGAAGGCCCGCTCCATTCTGCGCAGCGTCCAGCCAGACGCCGTAGTCGGGTTTGGCGGTTATCCCTCCGTGCCGCCCCTGCTTGGCGCGCGCCTGCTGGGCCGTAAACATCCGGCCCTGATTATTCATGAAGGCAATGCCGTTCTGGGCAAGGCCAACGCTGTGTTGTCCCGCTTTGCGGATGTCATTGCCACGTCTTTTCCCTCCGTCGCCAAACTGCCAATTGGTGCGCGCACGGCCTTTACCGGCATGCCGGTCCGCCCGACTATTGCCGCACTGGCGGGTAAAGGCTGGACCATGCCCGATCAGACCATCAACCTGCTGGTCTGGGGTGGCTCGCTGGGTGCCAGCGTGTTTGCAAAAGTGGTGCCCTCCGCCCTTGGCAAGCTGCCCGAAGAGCTGCGTGCCCGCCTGCACGTTACGCAGCAGGCTCGGAAAGATGATGTGGAAGCCACGCGCAAGGCCTATGCCGATATGGGCATTACTGCCCGCGTGGAACCGTTCCTGAATGATGTGCCTGCCCTGTTGCAGAGCGCGCATCTGGTGATTGGCCGGGCTGGTGGCTCCTCCGTTGCGGAGATTACCACCGCTGGCCGTCCCTCCATTCTGGTTCCCCTGCCCATTGCCGCGAGCGATGAGCAGACCGAAAACGCCCGCGCCATCACCACAGCGGGCGCCGGCTGGATGATCCGCCAGCCGGACTTTACCGCCGCCACACTGGCTGACCGCCTGAATGACCTCCTTACGGCCCCGGAAGAGCTGGCGCGCGCAGCGGCCGCCGCAGCCTCACTCGCCCGCCCGGATGCCGCCACCCGCCTGGCCGATGTTGTAGAAGAATGCTTGCACCTTTCCCCCTCGCCCGCCTATCCGACACCTCCCAGCCAGACGGAGTTCAGCGCATGAGAGCCCTGCCCCTTTCCATCGGAACCATTCATTTTGTCGGGATTGGTGGCATCGGCATGTCCGGCATTGCCGAGGTGCTGTCCATGCTGGGCTATTCCGTGCAGGGGTCGGACATTGCTGAAAACGCCAATGTCAAACGGCTGCGCGCTGCGGGTATTCCCATCAGCATTGGTCACGCTGCGGAAAATCTGGGGGAAGCTCAGGTTGTCGTCATCTCCACGGCTGTCAGCCGGGACAACCCGGAAGTGGTCGCCGCCCGTAGCCGTCTGATCCCGGTGGTGCGGCGTGCGGAAATGCTGGCCGAATTGATGCGCCTGCGCTGGTCCGTCGCGGTTGGCGGCACGCACGGCAAAACCACCACCACCAGCCTGATTGCGGCTGTGCTGGAAGCCGCGCGGCTGGACCCCACCGTGATTAACGGCGGCATTATTGAGGCCTACGGCACCAACACCCGCATGGGCAAAGGCGACTGGATGGTCGCAGAAGCAGATGAGAGCGATGGCTCCTTCCTGCGTCTGCCCTCCGTGATTTCCGTTGTGACCAACATGGACCCGGAACATCTGGACCACTGGGGTTCCGCCGAGGCCATGGAAGCAGCGTATGACCAGTTTGTCTCCAACGTGCCGTTCTATGGCTTTGCCGTACTGTGCATTGACCACCCCGCCGTGCAGCAGATGATCCCCCGCATGTCCGACCACCGGATTGTCACCTACGGGTTCTCCCCGCAGGCTGACGTACGCGCTGAAAAGCTGATTACCGACAAGATGGGGGCGACGTTTGAAGTCACCCTGACCGACCGTTCCACCCGCCGCACCCGCAAGGCCGGACCGTTCCGTCTGCCCATGCTGGGTTCCCATAACGTGCAGAACGCGCTGGCTGCCATTGCCGTGGCGACCGAGATGGATATCAGCGATGATGTCATCCGCTCCGGTCTGGCCGCCTTCCGGGGGGTGAAGCGCCGCTTTACCCGCACCGGTGAATGCAACGGCGTGACGGTGATTGATGATTACGGCCATCACCCCGTAGAAATTGCTGCCGTGCTGAAAGCTGCGCGACAGGCCGGAGCCAATAACGTAATTGCGGTCATGCAGCCGCACCGTTATTCGCGCCTGAAAATGCTGTTCCCTGATTTCTGCACCTGCATGAACGATGCCGATACCGTCATTGTTTCCGACGTCTATGCCGCAGGCGAACAGCCGGACCCGGAAATGAGCCGCGACAAGCTGATTGAAGGCCTGCGTGAACGCGGCCACCGCTCCGTGGTGCCGCTCTCCAGCCCCGACCATCTGGCGGAAATGATCAACGCCATCGCCAAACCGGGTGATTATGTTGTCTGTCTGGGTGCAGGCACCATTACCAACTGGGCGCAGGCTCTGCCGGAACAGCTTAAGGCGCTGCACGCAGCCGATGGCGGGCGCGCAGCATGAGCCTGTCTTCCGCCTCCATGACGGATCTGGTGCAGCAGGCATTTGCCCAAACCCGTGGCCGCCTGATCCCGCAGGCCCCGCTTGGCCCGCGCACATGGTTCCGCGTGGGCGGGGCAGCGGAATGGCTGTATCAGCCTGCGGATGCGGAAGATCTTGCGTCAGTCATGCAGCGCCTCTCTCCCGAACTCCCCGTCACCGCACTGGGCGCCTGCTCTAACGTGATTATCCGCGATGGCGGGCTGGATGGCATTGTCATCCGTCTGGCACGTGGGTTCTCCGACATCACGGTGGAAGAGGACGGACTGGTGGTCGGCAGCGCCTGTCTGGATGCCACCGTGGCCGAGTATGCCGCACAGGCCGGTCTGGCCGGTCTGGAATTTCTGGCGGGAATTCCCGGCTCCATCGGCGGGGCCGTGCGGATGAACGCCGGGGCCTATGGGTCCGACATCGCCACCGTGCTGGACTGGGCAGAAATCATCACGCGCGATGGCAGTCTGATACGGCTGGATGCTGGCGCACTGAAGTTTGGTTATCGGCGCTCCGGCCTGCCGGAAGGGGCTCTGGTTATCCGCGCCCGCCTGCGTGGCACGCCGGACAAACAGGCGGATATTTCCGCCCGCATTGCGGAAATCCGCGCAGCGCGTGAACTCTCCCAGCCAGTGCGGGCCAGAACCGGCGGGTCCACCTTCCGCAACCCGGACCCGGATATTTCCCTCCATAAGGCCTGGAAACTGATTGATGCCGCTGGCTGCCGTGGTCTGAAGCGCGGGGATGCGCAGGTGAGCGAGAAGCACTGCAACTTCCTGATCAATCTCGGTCAGGCCACCGCCGCCGACCTTGAAGGTCTGGGCGATGAGGTGCGGCATCGCGTCGCGCAGCAGTCTGGCGTTCAGCTGCATTGGGAAATCAAACGCATCGGCAAGGCAGAAGGATCCTCCGCATGAGCAACAGCAAACGGATTACCGTTCTGATGGGCGGGATTTCTTCTGAACGTGAGGTTAGCCTCGCCTCCGGCAAAGGTGTCGTCGAAGCGCTGCGCAGCCTTGGCCATACCGTCAGCACGCTGGACCCCGGGGCCGATCTGGCGGCACTCGTCACCACACTGACCGAACAGAAGCCCGATGTGGTCTTCAACGCCCTGCACGGACGGTATGGCGAAGATGGCTGTATTCAGGGTGTGCTGAACTGGATTGGCGTGCCTTACACCCACTCCGGCGTGCGCGCTTCCGCCACAGCCATGGACAAGGCCGCAGCCCGCGCTGTCTTCCTTTCCGCCGGGCTGCCGGTGGCCGAAGGCAAGCTGGTTGCCATTGAGGATCTGGCTAAAGCTGACCCCCTGCCCACACCGTATGTGGTCAAACCGGTGAGCGAAGGTTCTTCCGTCGGGGTTTCTATTGTCCGGTCCGGCTCCAATACGCGGCAGGAAATTGTCGAAAACTGGCGCTATGGCCCGCATGCGCTGGTGGAAGCCTTTATTCCCGGCAAGGAAATTACGATTGGTGTGCTGGGGGACCGCGCCCTGACTGTGACAGACATCACCCCCGCGCCCGGCGGCGGCCATGATTTCTATGATTATGACGCCAAATACACCAGCGGCGGCTCCAGCCATGTTCTGCCTGCGGCCATTGATGACGCCGTGAGCAAACAGGCCTGCGCAATTGCCGTTGCAGCGCATCAGGCGCTTGGCTGCTCCGGTGCCTCCCGCTCGGATTTCCGGCTGGATGA
Source organism: Acetobacter cerevisiae (assembly GCF_001580535.1). Classification (GTDB taxonomy): domain Bacteria; phylum Pseudomonadota; class Alphaproteobacteria; order Acetobacterales; family Acetobacteraceae; genus Acetobacter; species Acetobacter cerevisiae. Next base: position 23,755 of record NZ_LHZA01000156.1, read on the forward strand.
TACCGGCCCCGGTCCGGCCCGGCTTGTGCTGCTGGAAGTCAACACCCAGCCGGGGATGACGGCCACCTCTTTGCTGCCGGAACAGGCCGCCTATTGCGGCATCAGCTATCCGGAACTGTGCGGCTGGCTGGTTGAGCAGGCAGCCTGTCCACAATGAGAATCCCCTCTTCCCCTTCTGATCGTCCGTCACGCTTCGGGCTGTTTGCCCGACGGCAGAAGCGGCTGATCCGCCCCTTGCTTGGCGTGCTGTTTCTGGCGGCGCTGGGGGGAGGAGGCTACCTGTATCTCCAGCAACCCGGCGCGCAGGAACGTCTGGCCCCGCTGCGGGAGAAGGTTCTGAGCGCTGCCCCACTGCGCATCACCAAAATTCAGGTGCAGGGCGCGCAGCTCACCAGCGATTCCGCCATTCACAAAGCACTTGGCGTATCCGTCGGCGAGCCGGTGCTGAATTTCAGCGTCTCCGACGCACGGGACCGCCTGAACGCCCTGCCCTTTGTGGATCATGTCACTGTTGAGCGGCATCTTTCGGGCGAAATTGACGTCACTATTACAGAGCGTCCGCCCTTTGCCGTCTGGCAGCATCAGGGGCACTTTGAACTCATCGACCGGCAGGGCAAACGCGTGCCGGATCAGGGCATGACCGGCAAGGATGCCGAAGCCTTTACCAAGCTACCTCTGGTAGTCGGTGATGGCGCGAATGACGCCGCCTCTGCCCTGATTGATGCGCTGACGCAGGAACCCTCCGTGCGCGAGCATGTCACGGCTGCCGTACGGGTCAGCGACCGCCGCTGGAACCTGACCTTGCGGGATGGTGCGACGGTCTTTCTGCCAGAAGGCGAGGAAGTTCCGGCCATTCACCGGCTGGCCAAGCTGGATGCCTCCACGCATCTGCTGGACCGGCCTGTGGTGCTGATTGATATGCGTCTGCCCGACCGTCTGACCATTCGGGAGCGCCCCCCGCAGCCCGCTCCGGCCCCCTCCGGCACAGATGCCGCACCGCCTCCATCACAGCCCGGCAGCACGTCCCCCGCTGGCCGGCAGGGAAGTCCTGCATGACGAACCGCACGCGCCCGTCCTTCTCGCTCAATTCCGCTGCGCAGTCCCGCCTGCGCAAGAAGGCCAGCACGACATCCGCCTCCTCCAGCCTGCGGATGAGCGGGGATGACACCATTCTGCCGCTGCCCCCTTCCGAAACCAACAAGCGTCCACGCACCTGGCGGAATGGTTATTCCGCCGTGCTGGATATTGGCTCCACCAAAATCACCTGCCTGATTGGCAAGGGAGAGCCGAACGGCAGTCTGAAAGTCATCGGCTGCGGCTGGCGGCGCTCCGCCGGCGTGCGGAACGGCGCCATTACAGACCTGCAGGCAGCAGAAGCCGCCATTCGCGCCACCGTCGGGCAGGCGGAACTGATGGCCGAACGGACGATTGACCGGGTGGTGGTCAACCTCTCCTGCGGGCATCCAGCCAGCCGGTTGTTCAACGTGCGCTGGCCGGTTGGCGGGCGTGTGGTGACGGAAGCTGATATTCGCCGCGTCGTCACGGAAGGCCGTGTTCAGGCCACAGTAGAAGGGCGGGATGTGGTGCACACCCTCCCGATTGATTTCACTGTGGATGATACGGAAGGCGTGGCCGACCCGCGCGGCCATCTGTGTGACACCCTGAAAGCGCGGCTGCATATTATTGATGCCGCCTCTACCGCGTTGCTTAATCTTGAAACCGTCCTGAGCCGAGCCGAACTCAAGATGGAAGCGCTGGTGTCTTCTCCCCTCGCCTCTGGCCTGTCCGTGCTGGATGCGGATGAGCGGGAGTTGGGTACTACAGTTGTGGAGATGGGTGGCGGCACAACGTCACTCGCCGTGTTTGGAGAAGGACAGATTCTCCATACTGCTCAGATCAGCGTCGGCGGCCTGCATGTCACGCGTGATATTGCGCGGGGCCTGAGCACATCTTTAGAAAATGCAGAACGGCTCAAGACAGTTTACGGCAGTGCCGATCTGTCTTCGGATGTCGAAGATGAAATTCTGACCGTTGAGCTTCTGGGCAATGACGTTCCTCATTTTGAACAGATTTCCCGCGCACAACTTGGCCGTATCATCCGCCCCCGCATGGAAGAAACGCTGGAGCTGGTGCGTGAAAAACTGGATGGTGCGGGGCTGGGCAATGCCGCCAGTGGCCGCATTGTGCTGACAGGCGGTGCCTCTTTGCTGGACGGCATGCGTCCGCTGGCAGAACGTATTCTGGGGGCCTCGGCATCCAAAGGACGCAATGGCGGGCCGGCCTTTACACGGTCCGTGCGGCTTGGACGACCCAAGCATATTCTGGGTCTTCCGGAAAACACGGCTGCCGCCGCGGGGTTTGCTACAGCGGCTGGCCTGCTCTCCTGGGCAGCCAGTGCAGAGCGCCCCTTCGGCGATGTCGAGTTCCGCGAAGCACCGCCCTCAGGCATGTTACAAAGACTCGTCGCTTTTATTCGTGACAGAGTTTGATATACTTAGAGAAATATTGATAACTTCGCTCTAGCATCCATCTGAAGACTTCGTTAGTTTGCCGCAGCTGCCCGGGAGAGCCACATGACACTGAACCTGACCGTTCCACCTCAGACACATGCTGATTTTTCACCGAGAATTACGGTTTTCGGTGTTGGGGGCGGCGGCACGAACGCAGTTGACAACATGATTGCGTCCAGCCTTCAGGGTGTGGAATTTGTTGTTGCCAACACGGATGCACAGAGCCTTGCCAAGAGCCGTGCAGACCGCCGCGTGCAGCTTGGCCCGCACCTTACCCACGGTCTGGGTGCTGGCGCAAAACCGGAAGTTGGCCGTGGTGCAGCGGAAGAAGCAGCAGACGAGCTGGCCCGGTATCTGGATGGCTGCCACATGGTGTTCATCACCACCGGCATGGGCGGCGGCACCGGCACCGGGGCAGCACCCGTTATTGCCCGCATGGCGCGTGAGCGGAATATTCTGACGGTTGGCGTTGTCAGCAAGCCGTTTGATTACGAAGGCAAACGCCGCGCCCGCATTGCGGAAGAAGGCATCAAGGAACTGCAGCAGTACGTTGACACGCTGATTGTGATTCCTAACCAGAACCTGTTCCGCGTGGCCAGCGAGCGTACAACTCTGCGTGAAGCCTACAAGATGGCTGACCATGTGCTCTACATGGGCGTGCGTGGCGTGACCGATCTGATGATGGCCCCCGGTTACATCAACCTCGACTTTGCCGATATCCGCAGCGTTATGGCGGAAATGGGCAAGGCCATGATGGGCACGGGCGAAGGCGAAGGTGAAAACCGCGCTGTTGAAGCCGCCGAGGCCGCCATTGCCAACCCGCTGCTGGAAGACACCTGCATGTCCGGCGCGCAGGGCCTGCTGGTCAACGTGACCGGCGGTGAAGACATGACGTTCTTTGAAGTGGACGAAGCCTGTAACCGTATCCGCCGTGAAGTGGCGGAAGACGCGAACATGATCTTCGGCTCCATTATTGATGAGAACATGAACGGCAAGATCCGCGTGTCCGTTGTGGCAACGGGGATTGACATCGGCACGCAGGCAAATGACCGCCCGCATCTGGTCGCGGTGGATGGTGAAGCACAGGCTGAACAGCAGACACTGGCAACTGGCACGGGTCCGTCCGTCATGGCCAATCCGGCACAGCCCACCTCCACCATGCAGCAGCCTGCCGCGCCGCGTATGGATGCCGGCATGCAGCAGCCCCGTCCTGCCGCAGCGCCTGCTCCGCAGTCTTATCAGCCGCAGCAGGGTGGGCAGCATGTCTCGCCGCCGCCCGCACACAGCGTGCCCGGCCAGATCAACACGGCTCCGGCAGCACAGGCTCCGGCGCAGGCTCAGCCGCAGCGTCCGGCAGCCTCCCCGCGGGCCGGCCTGTTTACGGAAGCCCCGCGCTCTCCGTATCTGCCGGAATCCAGCCAGCCGTCCTCACGCAGCCTGTTTGGCCGCGTAACCGGCGCTTTCCGTCGCGCTGGCGGTGCTGAAGAACAGCGGAGCGAACCGGCTATTGAACCGCAGCGTCCGATGGTCAGCCCGGCTGGTCAGCAGGGTGCAAGCGTGCGCCCGGCTGATACAGATGATGCTGGGCTTGAAATCCCGACCTTCCTGCGCCGCCAGTAAAAAAGCGCAGTTTTCTGCCGCGCTGCTCGTCCCGGGCAGCGCGGTTTTTTTATGTAATAGACGGCAATAATGATTGACTCGCCAGAACAGCAGGCGGGCTTTAGCGTTAACCTGCACGTCTTTTAAACCGCGCCGGAAAGAAGCCAGAGCCATGGACAGTCTGCTTATGGAACCCACGAACCGCTCCGCCACGCTGGAGCCCGTTTCTGGCCCTGCCCAGCCCTCTGCAAAACATCTGCCTGCGGTCCAGCACACCCTGCATCACGCCATTTCCTGCGTGGGCACGGGTTTGCACACAGGGGCGCGTATTACGCTCACCCTTCAGCCTGCCCCTGCTGGACATGGCGTTGTGTTCAAACGCTCGGATCTGAACGCAGCTCTTCTGCCTGCACGATTCGATTATGTGGTCGACACGCGCCTCAGCACGGTTCTGGGGGATGTGACCAACCCGGCCAACCGGATTGCCACCATCGAACATCTGATGGCCGCCCTGAATGGCTGCGGGATTGATAATGTTCTGGTGCTGGTCGATGGGCCGGAAATTCCGGTATTTGATGGTTCTGCTGCGGATTTTGTCTTTCTGATGGACTGCGCTGGCCGCGTGGCGCAGGAAGCGGTGCGGCACCGGATTGATGTGTTGCGCCCCGTGCGGGTTGAACAGGGTGATGCGTTTGTTGAGCTCAGCCCGGCCCCTGTCCAGAACCTGCATCTGGACCTGAGCATCGATTTCCCGGCGGAAGCTATCGGCAAGCAGACCTTCTCCACCGAGTTGACTCCCGCCACCTTCCGGCAGGATCTGGCGCGCAACCGCACCTTCACGCTGCGGCAGGAAATTGAAGCCCTGCATAAAGCCGGTCTGGCCCGTGGTGGTTCGCTGGATAACGCTATTGTTGTGGATGGCCCCGAAATTCTGAACCCCTCCGGCCTGCGCTGCCCGGATGAGTTTATCCGCCATAAAGTGATGGATGCGGTGGGGGATCTGTATCTGGCTGGTGCTCCTCTGCGCGCCCGTTTTACCGGCCACCGCTCAGGCCATTGTCTGAACAACAAGGTGCTGCGCGCCCTGTTTGCAGACCCGGCTGCCTGGCGCTATGTGCCTGCCCATGCGAGCTTTTCTCTCGCTGCGGCGTAAGATGCATTTCCCCAAAATACAAAGAGCGTCTTCATTCTCTTTTCTTGAGCGCCATGCGTGCTATAAGACACGTTCAATTTGAAGAGCCGGAATGTCTGTGAGCCTCATTAATTCTCTTTCCGTTCGCTGCCGCATACGCCGCCTGGCTTCGGCTGGTCTGCTTTTGGGCTTGTCCGGGTGCAGCCTGTTTGGCGGAGGGAAACCCGCTCCGGCTCCTAAACTGGCATCACCGGAAACCCTGTATAATAACGGGATTGATGCTCTGCGGACCCAGCGCTACACGCTGGCCTCTGCCGAGTTTGAGGTGTTGCAGCAGAATTACCCCTATTCCGGCTACATTGCGAATGCCCAGCTGATGGAAGGGTATTCCTACTACCTTAAAGGGAAATACCCTGAAGCCGTGCAGCAGCTGAACCGCTTTATTGGCCTGCACCCCACCAGTGCCGACGCAGCCTATGCCTATTACCTGCGCGCTCTGTGCTTTTATGAACAGATTGCAGACGTCAAGCGTGACCAGCAAGGCACTGTGGAAGCCATGGATGCGCTGGAAGAGGTCATCACCCGCTTCCCACAGTCTCAATATGCCCGTGATGCTCAGCTGAAAATTGACCTGTGCCGTGACCATCTGGCCGGTAAGGAAATGCTGGTTGGCCGTTACTACCAGCAGGAACGCAATTACGAAGCCGCGATCAACCGCTACCAGCGCGTGATTCAGGATTTCCAGACAACCAACCATGTGCCGGAAGCGCTTGAACGCATGGTCGAAGTCTATCTGGACCTCGGCCTGACAGATCAGGCCCGTAAGTCCGGCATCGTGCTGGGTTACAACTATCCGGGCAGCAAATGGTATCGGTACGCCTATAGCAACCTGAAGCGTTACAAGCTGCTCAGCAGCAACTTCCCCATCCCGGGTAAAGTGATTAACGCGCAGCCCAAGCCGCCTGCTGAAACAACGCAGCCGCCCACGGCAGCCGGAACTGCACCGGCTCCTGCGGCCATGGATATCAAGGCCGCACCGGTTCAGCCTGTTAAGAAACAGCGTATTGAACCGCAAGTCGATCAGGCGCCGGTCCTGCGTTAAGCAGAGCGGAATGAGACAAAAACCAGACCCACGCCGGAGCCACAGCCTCCGCGTGGGTTTGTTGTTTTTATAGGCAGACAAAGCGGCGGATGAAGGCTATAAGCCGCAAGAACGTATAGTGAACAGTCTTTCAGACCGGACATCATCATGCTGACAAACCTTTCCATCAGGGACGTCGTGCTGATTGAAGCACTGGATCTTTCCCTGCACGCCGGTTTTACGGCTCTGACTGGTGAAACCGGGGCGGGTAAATCCATCCTGCTGGACAGTCTCGGGCTGGCTCTGGGTGAGCGCGCCAATGCCGGGCTCGTCCGTGCCGGGGCACAGGAAGCCCGTGTAACGGCCAGTTTTGACATCCCGCAAACTCATACAGCCTACGAGCTGCTGAAAGAACAGGGCATTCCGGCCGAAGCGGGCGAACCGCTGATGCTGCGCCGGATTGTCTCTAAAGAAGGCCGGTCCCGCGCCTGGATTAATGACCAGCCGGTTGGCATTACGCTCATGCGCCGAGTGGCGGTCTCTCTGGTGGAAATTCAGGGCCAGCATGAGCAGATGGGGCTGGCCGATTCCAGCACCCATCGCAGCCTGCTGGATGCCTATGGTGTGTCCAGCAGCCTGCTGAAAGATGTAGCCCGCGCGTTTGACACCTGGCAGACCCTGAGCCGGGATCTGGAGGCTGCGCGCAAAAGCCTGCATGACGCCGCGCGGGAAGAAGAGTGGCTGCGCCATACGGTAGAAGAACTCAGCACTCTCAACCCGCAAACGGGGGAAGAAGAGCAACTGGCCGTGCAGCGCCACAGCCTGCAACAGTCAGAACGGCGAGGCGAAGCTATTGCCGCCGCTCTTTCAGAACTCACGCCACGTGACAGACGCAACAGCGGCCCGGCTGCGGCCCTCCGTGGAGCAAGCCGCGCACTGCAACGCTTACTCCCTGCCCCCACGGCAGAAAAAAACGCAATCGATCCTCTGGAAACCCGCACGAATGAGGCGCTGAACGCGCTGGAAAGTGCGGAAAACGCACTGGCTGAGGCAGAAAATCTTCTTTCCCGTCTGGCAGACGATTCTGAAGCCAATCCGCGCCTGCTGGAAGAAATTGAAGAGCGTCTGTTTGCCCTGCGCGCCGCTGCCCGCAAACATGACGTGACGGTGGATGATCTCCCCACCTTTCTGGCCGACCTCTCAGCCCGCCTGACCGCACTGGAAACCGGAGCCACCCAGCTGGACGCGCTGGAACAGGCCGTTAAAGAAGCCCGCGCTCAGTATGAAGAGGCCGCAACCCGCCTTTCTGCTGCGCGTGAAAAAGCTGCCCGCAAGATGGAACAGGCGGTCACCAAAGAACTCAAACCCATCAAGCTGGATAAAGCGCGGTTCTTCGCCCAGATCCAGCCGCTCACGCCGGAAAACTGGAGCCGGCAGGGTATGGAACAGGTGATGTTCCTGATTGCCGCCAACCCCGGTCAGCCACCCGGCCCGCTGGCCAAAGTGGCATCAGGCGGTGAATTGTCCCGCCTGATGCTGGCGCTCAAACTGGTGCTGGCAGGCCAGTCCGGCATCGGCACTCTGGTGTTTGATGAAATTGATGCGGGTGTTGGGGGCGCGACCGCCGCCGCCATTGGCGAACGCCTACACCGGCTAGCGCGCACCGTGCAGGTTCTGGCCGTGACCCACAGCCCGCAGGTTGCCGCCAGTGCCGATGCGCACTTACGCATTGGCAAAATTGTGCGTGACGGGCAGACTGCCACTCACGCAGCCCCCCTCAGCCACGCAGAACGACAGGAAGAAATTGCCCGTATGCTGGCCGGGGATGTGATTACCGATGCCGCCCGCGCCGCTGCCGCCAGCCTGCTGAAACATGAGAATGACTGACTTCCCGGACCTCACCTCCCTCGACGCCACACAAGCCAAAGCCGAACTGACCCGGCTTGCGGATCTCATTGGCCGTTACAATACCGCCTATTATGCGGAAGACGCGCCCGAGGTGAGTGATGCGGAGTATGATGCCCTCCGCAAGCGTTACGATGCCCTGCTGTCCCTGCACCCCGAGGCTGAACCGGAAAACAGTGCAGCCCGCACCGTGGGGGCAACGCCAGACAGCGCGTTTGGCAAGCACCGCCATCTAGTGCCCATGCTCTCGCTGGATAACGTGTTTGATCAGGACGAATTTGAAGCCTTTATCAGCCGCGCCACCCGCTTTCTGGGGCTGAGTGAAGAAGACGCAGGAAAACTGGCTTTTGTGGCAGAGCCCAAAATTGACGGGCTCTCTATCAGCCTGACCTATGAAAACGGTAAGTTTGTACGCGGCACCACGCGCGGTGATGGAACTGAGGGCGAGGACGTCACCGCCAATCTCCGCACCCTGAAAGATCTGCCGGAACGTCTGCACGGTCCTGCGCCGGAACTGATCGAAATTCGAGGCGAAGTCTTTCTCTCAAAAGAGCATTTTCTCGCACTCAATGCCGCGCAGGAAGAACTGGGCCGCAAACCATTTGCCAACCCGCGCAACGCGGCCGCAGGGTCTCTGCGCCAGCTGGATGCGCGCGTCACGGCACGGCGACCCCTTTCGCTGTTTGCATACGCCATGGGGTTCTGCTCGGAAAAAGTCACCCTGAGCCACTGGGACTATCTGGAGCAGCTGAAAGCGTGGGGGTTCCCGGTCAATCCGCTCTCCCGACGTCTGGAAGCTGCCAGCGGCGCGGAAGCATTTTTTGACACGGTCAGTCAGGAACGTGCAGCGCTGGCCTATGATATTGATGGCGTTGTCTACAAAATTGACAATCTCACCTTACAGGAACGGCTGGGCTTTGCCGGTCGCGCACCACGCTGGGCCGTGGCATGGAAGTTTCCGGCGGAACAGGCTGTCACAACCATGAAAGCCATTGAAATTCAGGTTGGCCGCACGGGCGCGTTGACGCCGGTGGCCCATCTGGAACCGGTCAATGTGGGCGGCGTGCTCGTCACCCGTGCCACCTTGCATAATGAAGATGAAATTGCCCGCAAGGATGTGCGGCCCGGTGACAGAGTGCAGATTCAGCGGGCGGGGGATGTCATCCCGCAAATCCTGTGTGTCGTGCCGCCTGCCCCGGATGCGCCGCCCCGGCAGGAACCGTTCCATTTCCCCGACCACTGCCCGGCCTGCGGCGCACTGGCAGTCAGACCGGAAGGCGAAGCCGTGCGACGCTGTACCGGTGGCCTGACCTGCCCGGCCCAGATTGTTGAACGGCTGATCCACTTCGTCTCCCGCACTGCGTTTGACATTGATGGCCTTGGCGACCGCAGCATCCGGGAATTTTACGATACCGGGTTCCTGCATACGCCGGGCGACATCTTCCGCCTGCATGAGCATGCCGATGAGATCATGAAGCGGGATGGCTGGGGAGAGCAGTCTGTCCGCAACCTCATGCAGGCCATTGAGGCCCGGCGCACCATTCCTCTGTCCCGCTTTATCTATGCGCTGGGCATCCGCCGCGTGGGGGAAAGTAATGCCCGCCTGCTGGCCCGGCATTACGGATCTTATGAGAACTTGATGGAGCAACTCCGCAAGGCCGCCATCATCGGCTCGGATGAGCGGCTGGAGCTGGGGTCCATTACCGGCATCGGTAGCGTGATTGCGGATGATCTGGTCGCCTTCATGCAGGAAGATCACAATCTCGCAACTTTGGCCGACCTGCGCGCCTCTCTGACCATTACGGAGGAAGAGGCCGTCTCAGGTGGGGCACTGGCTGGTAAAACCGTGGTGTTTACCGGCACCCTGCACACCCTCACCCGGCAGGAAGCCCGTGCCATGGCCGAACGGATGGGGGCAAAAGTCTCTGATTCCGTTTCCAAAAAGACAGATCTGGTCATTTTGGGAGAAAAAGCCGGGTCAAAAGCCAAGAAGGCAGAAGAGCTTAAAATTGCCACTTTGGATGAGCCGGGCTGGAACGCCTTTTGTGCAGGTGAGCAGACTGATTTTTCTGCCTGACATGCCAAAAAGAGTCGTTGCCCGGACAAAAAATCTGCGCCATGCTAGCAGGTAGCGAAGGGGTGGAATTCGTCGTCCAAAATAAAAATAAAATTTCGACCGCAGACCTGCCTGTTTTCCCGTTAGTTCCCCCTCCCCCTCTCGTACGGGGTAAATAAGGCTTCTGCGTTCGCAACAACAAAGTGAACGGCAACATGACCAAGTGGATCTACAGTTTCGGCGCAGGCCAGAACGACGGCAACGCCGGAATGCGCAATCTCCTCGGCGGTAAAGGCGCGAACCTTGCCGAAATGTCCAACATCGGCCTGCCGGTGCCGCCCGGATTTACCATCACCACTGAAGTCTGCTCCGCCTTTTATGAAAATGGCCGTAAGTATCCGGATGACCTGAAGGCGCAGCTGGATGACGCCATGGCCCGCGTGGAAAAGGCGATGGGCCTGCGCTTTGGTGATGCGGACGCACCGCTGCTGGTGTCCGTGCGCTCGGGCGCCCGTGTTTCCATGCCCGGCATGATGGACACGGTGCTGAACCTCGGCCTGAACGACCAGACGGTTGAAGGGCTCGCACGCTCTTCCGGCGATTCCCGCTTCGCGTGGGACAGCTACCGCCGCTTTATCCAGATGTACGGCTCAGTCGTGCTCGGTGTCTCTCATCATCGCTTTGAAGATCTGCTTGAACAGACCAAGCGTGAACTCGGCAAGCATGATGACACCCAGCTGACAGCCGAAGAATGGCAGATGGTCCTCAAGGGCTATAAGGACATCGTGCTGAATGAAACCGGCACACCCTTCCCCGAAGACCCGCAGGACCAGCTCTGGGGCGCGATTGGCGCCGTGTTTGGCTCCTGGATGAACCCGCGCGCCAACACCTACCGCAAGCTGCACGATATTCCGGCCAGCTGGGGCACGGCTGTTAACGTGCAGTCCATGGTGTTCGGCAATATGGGTGAAGACTGCGCCACCGGCGTCTGCTTCACGCGTGATCCGTCCACGGGTGAAAACGTGTTCTACGGCGAATATCTGATCAACGCGCAGGGCGAAGACGTGGTGGCCGGTATCCGCACCCCGCAGCCCATGGCGGCTGAACGCGCAACGCCTGACCAGAACCCGATGGAAAAGGCTCTGCCGGAAGCCTATCAGGAAATGCTGAAGGTGCGTGACCTGCTGGAACGCCACTACAAAGACATGCAGGACATCGAGTTCACCGTGCAGAGCAATACGCTCTACCTGTTGCAGACCCGCTCCGGGAAGCGCACGGCCGCCGCAGCGCTGCGCATTGCCATCGACATGGCGCAGGAAGGCCTGATTACCAAGGAAGACGCAATCTCCCGCGTGCCGCCTGCGTCTCTGGACCAGCTCCTGCATCCGGTTCTGGACCCCAAGGCTGAGCGCAAGCAGCTTGCTCGTGGCCTGCCGGCCTCCCCCGGTGCAGCCACAGGCGTGATCGCGTTCTCCGCAGAAGATGTGGAAGACCGCGCCAGCAAGGGCGAGGACGTCATTCTGGTCCGTATCGAAACGTCGCCGGAAGACGTACACGGCATGCACGCCGCCCGCGGTGTGCTGACCACCCGTGGCGGCATGACCTCTCACGCTGCCGTTGTGGCGCGTGGCATGGGTCGTGTTTGCGTCGCGGGTGCTGGCAGCATCATGGTAGATTACAAAGCACAGACCCTGACCGTAAACGGCCACACGCTTAAAGCGGGTGACTGGCTGACGCTGGATGGCGGCACGGGTGCCGTCTATCTGGGCCGCGTGCCGACCATTCCGCCCACGCTCTCTGGTGACTTCTCCACCCTGATGGGCTGGGCTGACTCCGTGCGTCGTCTGGGCGAGCGCGCCAATGCGGAAACGCCGGAAGATGCCGAAACGGCCCGCCGCTTTGGTGCGGAAGGCATTGGCCTGTGCCGCACGGAGCACATGTTCTTCGGCCCGGACCGTATCGGTCATGTCCGCCAGATGATCATGACGGAAGAAAAAGACGCCCGCGCCAAAGCGATCGGTGCGCTACTGCCGTTCCAGCGGGACGACTTTGCCGCTCTGTTCCGTATCATGGCCGGGCTGCCCGTCACCATCCGTCTGCTGGACCCGCCGCTGCATGAGTTCCTGCCGCATGGAGAAGCGGAACTGAAAGACGTTGCGAAGGCTCTGGGTCAGGATGTGGAAGCTCTGCGCGCGCGTCGCTCAGCGCTTTCCGAATCCAACCCGATGCTGGGGCATCGTGGCTGCCGTCTGGGCATCAGCTACCCGGAAATCTACGCCATGCAGGTGCGGGCCATTACGGAAGCCGCTCTGGCCGTCTCCAAGGAAACCGGCAAGGCAGTGATCCCGGAAATCATGATCCCGCTTGTTGGCACCAAAGCCGAGCTGGATCTGGTCCGTAAAGCTAGCGAAGCCGTGATTGCGTCCGTTCTGAAAGAACAGAACGCAACGCTCGACTATCACATTGGCACCATGATCGAGCTGCCGCGTGCAGCCATCACGGCAGACAAGATTGCGGAAAGCGCCGACTTCTTCTCCTTCGGCACCAATGATCTGACGCAGACGACACTCGGCCTCTCCCGTGATGATGCCGGGTCCTTCCTGCCTGAATATGTGGAAAAAGGGCTGCTCCCGCAGGACCCCTTCATCTCCATTGATCAGGAAGGCGTTGGCGCTCTGGTGCGCATGGGCGTTGAAAAAGGCCGTGCCACCAAGCCGGATATCAAGCTGGGCATCTGCGGGGAACATGGTGGTGACCCGCTCTCCATCTCGTTCTTTGAATCCGTTGGGCTGGACTACGTCTCCTGCTCTCCCTTCCGAGTACCCGTCGCGCGGCTGGCGAGCGCACAGGCCGCTCTGGCTGCGCGTAAAGCTGTCAAAGCCTGAACAACAAAAGCGTGGCTGCCTCCTTCACAGGGGGCAGCCACGGCCTTGTGTGACCAGACATGCAGCAAAATACCATAACCCTTCATCTTGTTTCTGAAGCCACTGGCCAGACGCTGGATGCTGTCGCACGGGCCTGTATTGCCCAGTTTCCCAACACCGATGTCCGGCTGCGCCACTGGAACCTGATCCGCTCGCGCCTCCAGCTCCGCCGCGTTCTGCGCCATATCGCGCTGGACCGTGGACCGGTCATGTCTTCCCTGACGGACCCGGCCTTGCAGGACGATATGGAAGCCGGTTGCGCCAGTCTTCAGGTGCGCCTGCTGGACGTACTGGATAATGCCGTGACGTTCCTGACTGAAGAAACGGGCGAGACCGCCACCCGGCATCCCGGCGGCCAGTATATTATGGACGAGAATTATTATCAGCGGATTGAGGCCATGCATTATGTGCTGGCCCATGATGACGGGCAGGAAACAGATGACCTGAACGACGCTGATCTGGTGCTGGTTGGGGTCTCGCGTGTTTCCAAAACGCCAACCTGTTTCTATCTGGCCAACCGCGGCATCAAAGCCGCCAATATCCCCCTGGTCATGGGCATTGAGCCACCGCCAGCTCTGTTCAAGCTGAAATGTCCGGTCATTGGTCTGACGATCGACCCGGAAACGCTGATCGAAATCCGCCGGACCCGTCTTTCCCAGATGATGCCGAACAGCCGCCACATCGAGCCCTCAGCGGACTACGCGTATATCGATCTGGAAAAAGTGCAGGAAGAACTGCGCTGGGCCCGCCGCCTGTGCCGGCACCATAACTGGCCGGTTATTGACGTGACCCGACGCTCTATTGAGGAGACGTCAGCCTCCATTCTGGATCTGACGACGCCTCAATAAGCTGTTCAGTCTTCCAGTTCGGACGCTTCCAGTCGCTGCACGCGAATGGCCTGCCCCTGTGCATTGTAATAAATAATGCTGCTGCCCCGGCGTTCGGCATAGCCATCAGGCTTGCCGTCCTGAGTCCAGAACAGCAGGCGGTTAGCGTCAGCCTGTTCCTGCACCTTGTCCCCTGCCGGGCGGTAACGGAACTTGCTGAAATCCTTATGCGCACGTGGTAGCGGCGGCTTGGCGGCCAGATGGTGCATATCCGGGCCTTTATGGCCTTCTTCACCGCCGTCATCGTCATCATCCGCCAGAGCGGGAGAGACTGTCAGCACTGGCAAAGCAACAGTCCACAGACCAGCAAACAGAACACACCCTTTACGGAACCACTGTGCCATAGCGCGTTGACCTCCCGCGTCCAAACTGCCTCAAACCTGCCGATCTTTGCCCGGTTTTAAGCCAGTGCGCAATGCAGGAGCGCCATAGCACATAACCGCCCGGAGGCGATTCCGCAGATCAGTCGCTCTCTTTTGCTGCCAGCTTCTGGAAAATGGCTTCAAGCTCAGGATCTGCAAAGCGCCCGACTTCCCGGAACGCAATAGCCTCTTCCACTTCCGGCTCATGCCGCAGGCGCTGTTCCAGCAGCTTCATCACACCCTCCGCCGTGTTGCCCTCGGCATAGAGAATGAAGGGCATATCAAACCGTTCATGATACGACTTGTTCAGGGAACGGAACTGCGCAAATTCTTCAGGCGACAATTGATCCAGCCCCGCAGGCGCGGTTGTGCCGGAGATAATCTGCTCACGCGGAGAGGCCACCGCCACCACACTGTCCAGCCCCGGATAAGACCGCAGAACCCGCAGGCGTGCTTCTTCCGGTGCGCCACGCACCATAGCCATCATCGTGCTTTTCAGGCCCGAATAGTCTGAAAACGGCCGGCATTCATAGGCTTCTTCCGCTGCCCAGGGGGCGTCTTTGAAAACAGACCCGAATGTCGCAACAAACTCAGAGCGGCTCATGGCGTTGATCACGCGCATCACGGACTCGTTCATACAGATATGTCTCCGTTTCAGTCCTGCTCTGGCAGGTCTGGCATATTCCATTCTTCCCCATCCGGTGCAGACCCGGCCTGAAGCAGTCCCTACCAAGATGGGAGGCTAAGGGAGAACAAACAACGCCTGCCAGCACCTATCGTTCATGCACAGCATGCACGACGCGACATATGCCCTTTAAATGCCTGATTTTTCGCCTGCACGGGCCTTGTCGGCCCTCTGGCTGGCCCTTTATCATGCGCGCCATGACGGAAACACTCACCGGCCCGTACACCTTGGAACGGGAGATCAAAAAAAGCCGGTTTGTGGCCAATGCTGCACCTGTGCACACTATTGAAGATGCAAACGCGTTTATTTCAGCCATTATCGCAGCAGAACCGGACGCCACTCACCATTGCTGGGCCTGGCAGGTTGGGCCGCATTGCCGCTGCCATGATGCCGGTGAGCCCTCCGGCACGGCGGGGCGTCCTATTTTACAGATGATTACGGCGCAAAAGCTGGATCTTGTCGCCATCGTCGTCACGCGCTGGTTTGGCGGGGTCAAGCTTGGCGCGGGCGGCCTTGTGCGCGCCTATGGCGGCACAGCAGCCGAATGTTTGCGGGAAGCCCCGAAAGAAGAGCTGATTGAGCGTATCCGGCTCAGTTTTCATTGCCCGTTTTCGCTTCTGTCCCTCATGCAGGCCCGCATGCAGGACTGGACGGGAACAGAGAGCGCACCCCCTGAATTTGACAGCACGGGTGCACAGATTGTGCTCACCCTGCCTGCGGAACAGCAGGAGATGATCACACATCGCATTCAGGATTTAACCAGTGGCCAGACCACAGTGGCCGTCGTGGAGGAGGACTAGAAGCCTCGCCCGCACTTCTATGCAGGCAGGCTTCACGCCGTAACCGGATTAGCGGGGCGTAACCCAGCCGTTCCCGGTGGAATCCCCGAGCTGGCCAGAGCCATAAGGGCCACTGCTTTCATACGCAGAGCCATAGCGGGACAGGTCAGAACCCGTCACGGCATCACGATGCACTTTTGCCAGATGGTCAGGGTCAGCGCCGTGATTGAATTCCATGGACGGCGCATCCTGATAGCCCGGCGGCAGGCTACGGTGACCATGCACAGTCTTTTTTTCGGCAGATTTCTTGCCGGACTGAGAAGACGCATCATCCCCGAAGGAAATGTTGTCATCAGGCGTCAGTGCCGGGTCAGCATGAGCAGCGGACAGGCCCGTCGCCAGACTGAAACCAAGGCAAAGCCCGGTGAGCAGAAGTAAAGATGGTTTACGCAGCTGCGCCATTGCGCGTCACCCCGCGAAAGAAATGAACCATAACCTGCACTCAGAGACACTGGCGCGGGCGACAAGTTCTCAGTATCGCACCAACCCGCGAAAAAATCCAATCAGCTTTCATCACATCCTGTTCTGCGGCCCACCGCCTGCCAGACCAGAGCTATCATGCTGGAAACATTGGAAGTCTGCCGTTCCGGTTCACTCCCGAAACAGCCATACGCCAGCCACACGGGCGCCATTCCCCATACGCAATACGTATTGCAGTCATTAAAGAACGATCCCATTTTCCCTTAAGAAAATTTGCGTATTGCGGCGGTTTTAGACATAAAGGCACCCCTTCACGCTTACTGAACGTGTAAGGCCCTTCCTTTTTCCATCAGGCCTTCCCTTTTTTATCTCCAGTATGAACAGACAGGATCGACCCATGAGTGCCTCGCTCAACCAGCCCCACCCGACGTCTAAAGCCTGGATGCC
The DNA here is from genome assembly GCF_001580535.1 of Acetobacter cerevisiae. Classification (GTDB taxonomy): domain Bacteria; phylum Pseudomonadota; class Alphaproteobacteria; order Acetobacterales; family Acetobacteraceae; genus Acetobacter; species Acetobacter cerevisiae. Next base: position 40,602 of record NZ_LHZA01000156.1, read on the forward strand.
GGATAGCTGGCGGTCGTTTCCAGTCCGGCAGATGCCCACCTATCCGGATCAGGACGCCGTCAAGACGGTCGAAGGCCGCCTGAGTTCCTACCCGCCGCTGGTATTTGCTGGTGAAGTACGTCGCCTGCGTGCGCAGCTTGCAAAAGCCGCCAAGGGTGAAGCCTTTGTTTTGCAGGGCGGTGCCTGTGCGGAAAGCTTTGGTGAGTTCAAAGCCGATGTGGTGCGCGACACCTTCCGCGTTCTGCTGCAGATGGCGGTTGTGCTGACCTTTGGTGCCAAAGTGCCGGTCATCAAGCTGGGCCGTATGGCTGGCCAGTTTGCCAAGCCGCGCTCCTCCGACACGGAAAAGCAGGGTGATGTGACGCTCCCGTCCTACCGTGGCGACATCATCAACGGGCCGGAATTCACGGCTGAAGCCCGCATCCCGGACCCGCTGCGTATGGAAACCGGGTACTTCCAGTCCACCGGCATCCAGAACCTGCTGCGCGCCTTCTCTCGTGGGGGCTATGCCAACCTGCATGAAGTGCATCGTTGGAATCTGGGCTTTGTGGAACGCTCTCCGCTGGCAGACCGCTACCGCGTGATGGCCGAACGGATTGGCGAAACCCTCTCCTTCATGCAGGCCTGCGGGATTGACGCAGCCTCCGCCCCGCAGGTGGATGAGACGGAATTCTACACCTCGCATGAAGCCCTGCTGCTGCCATATGAGCAGGCGCTCACCCGCATCGATTCCACATCTGGCGAATGGTATGACTGCTCCGCACATTTTGTGTGGATTGGTGACCGCACCCGCCAGCCGGACGGCGCGCATGTGGAATTCCTGCGTGGCGTGCGCAACCCCATCGGCATCAAGGTTGGCCCCACCACCACCATTGACGATCTGGAACAGCTTCTGGAAATCCTGAACCCGCAGGATGAAGCCGGGCGCATTACTCTGATCTCCCGCATGGGCGCTGAAAAGCTGGGCAACCACCTGCCGCAGATGATGCGCGCTGTGAAAGGCACGGGCCGCACCGTGACCTGGCTGACAGACCCGATGCACGGCAACACCATCTCCACCTCCCACAAGGTGAAGACGCGCTCTTTTGATGCCATCATGAAGGAAATCAAAGGCTTCTTTGATGTCAGCAAGGCTGAAGGCGTGCATGCCGGTGGCGTGCATCTGGAAATGACGGGCCAGAACGTGACGGAATGCGTGGGTGGTGCAAACTGCCTGACGGAAGATGACCTGGGCAGCCGCTACGAGACCTTCTGTGACCCGCGCCTGAATGCGGAACAGTCTCTGGAAATCGCTTTCCTGCTGGCGGAAGAGTTGACAGGCAAACGCTAAAATCTGACTGACTGGTCTGTGATCACAGAACCGGGGGGTGTCTTTACCGCGCCCCTCGGACAGACCATCATCCGTGCACCAAAAACCGGAACGGAGCGCTGAGAGTATGACGCATTCCCCCCAGGGCACGGATGCGCCCGGCCTGACAACGGCTTACACATCGGCCCCGCTGCCCGACGCGACCATTCATGCGCGGACGGATTCCTACTTCAATCGCACGCGGGAAATTGTCTCCCATTTTGGCGATTGTCAGGTGACGTATGCTTTCTTCATCCGCCGTCCGGTCATTTCCGCACCGGGGCTGATGCTGGAATGGCTGAAAAACGTCATGGCGGAACGCAACAGCCCCTATTCGGTTGATCTGGTCCACCCGGAAGGTGACTGGGTTGGCGCGGGGGAACCGCTGGTCTATATCACCGGCTCCTTCACCCATCTGGCAGACCTCGAAACGCTGCTGCTGCAAAAACTCGGCAGCCCGTGCGTTGCAGCCCATCGGGCTTATCAGATTGCTATTTCCTTACCCCAGACCAGATTTCTGGCCATGGATGCCCGCCACTGTGCCGGGTTCGAGATGCAGGAACTCATGGCTTATGCCGCTTCCGTTGGTGGCCGTGCCGCACAGCGCGACGGCGCGACGGGCTTTGTTGGTACCGCGAATGACGCCGTAGCCCCCTTTTTCGGCACCAGAGACGGCGCAGGCACCATGCCTCACGCCCTGATTGGCTATGCAGGCTCGACTGTTCGTGCAGCGGAAATGTTCCACGAGATGTATCCCGACGCGACGCTGGTCGTGCTGGTGGACTATTTCGGGCAGGAAATTACGGATGCACTGGCCGTCTGCCGTCGCTTCCCGCACCTTGCGGCAGAAGGGCGTCTGGCCATGCGGCTGGACACCCACGGCGGCCGCTTTCTGGAAGGACTAAACCCGCAACTCTCGTACGCCGTGCTGGACCGGCACGCACCGGAGTCGTTGCGCCGCTACCGCTCAGATTCCGAACTCCGTTATCTGATTGGCACCGGCGTCTCCGCTGCTGCCGTCTGGCGGATGCGGGATGCGCTGGATGAGGCGGGCTTCCCGCAGGTGAAGATCATCGCGTCTTCTGGCTTTGGCGTGACCAAATGCGCCTGTATGGCGGATGCGCGGGCACCCATTGATATTGTCGGCACCGGATCTTTCATCCCTGACCGATGGAACGAAACCTACGCCACAGCCGATATTGTCTCCTATAACGGCGTGGAACGCGTAAAAATCGGGCGTGAGTTTCTGCTCCCGTCCGCACAGAAGACACAGAAAGGCAAAGAGGCATGACGGACACCCCCTCCCCCGAGGACAAAACGTGGCGCGTGCGCATTCTGGATCTGTCCGGCGGTGCGGAAGATAATATTTCTGAAGAAGTCGGCGGCTTTCATGATCTGGCCCACGCTAACGCCTTTGCCCGCACCTATGTGCGGGACAGCGTGGAGCGGTGCCGTATGCCCGGTTCCTCCGCCAAGGATGTGCTGACAGCCTGGATGAGCTTTGGGGAAGACGCCCTTGTGATTGATGCCGGAGACAGTGGCTGGTCTTCCGCCAACGAACTGGATGACTTTGCCGCCACCCGCGCCACACCCATGGAACGCGACTGGCGCGCTCTGGACCCCCGCCGTCTGGTGGAAGATGAAGACGCCGACGAGGACCTGCCCGGCGAGCCGGAAGAGCCTTCTTTCCACTAAACCCATTCTACACTCTGGCGGAGGCTGGTATTTCGCCTCTGCCCACGGCATAGAGACCCCATGAAGCTTCGTTTTGCGCCCAGCCCCACCGGCATGCTGCATGTCGGCAATGCCCGTCTTGCTCTTGCTAATGCTCTGTTTGCCCGCCGCCACGGCGGCAGCTTTCAGCTCCGTATTGATGATACGGACACCGAGCGGTCCCGCGAGAGCCACGTTGAGGCCATCCGCACGGATCTGACGTGGATGGGCATTACGTGGGATGAAACCTTCCGCCAGACCGAGCGGCTGGACCGCTACGCGCAGGCTATCAAGAAGCTGAAGGCCTCTGGCCGCCTCTATCCCTGCTTTGAAAGCGAATATGAACTCGCCGCCAAGCGGGAAACGCAGATCCGCCAACGCCGCGCCCCCGTCTATGACCGCGCCATGCTCAAGCTGACGCCAGAGCAGCGTGCCTCCGCAGAAGCCAACGGCAAGGTGCCTTACTGGCGCTTCAAACTGTCCGATACGGTTGTCCGCTGGCGCGATCTGGTGATGGGTGACTGTCAGGTCAAACTGCCATCCGTGTCCGACCCGGTTCTGGTCCGCACCGATGGCACCGTGCTCTACACGCTGGCCTCTGTGGTGGATGATCTGGAAACAGACGTCACGCACATTATCCGTGGTGAAGACCATGTGACCAACACCGGCGTGCAGCTTGATATTGCAGAAGCCCTCGGTGCCCGCCCCGACCATTTCCGCTTTGCCCATCTGCCGCTGCTGCTGGATGAAAACGGCGGCAAGCTCTCCAAACGCTTTGATGCGCTCTCTCTGCGCACCCTCCGGCAGGATGGCATTGAAGCCGAAGCGCTGATTTCTTATCTGGCCCGCCTCGGCAGCTCGGATGATCCGGTTCTGCTGCCGTTTGCCGAGCAGGCTGCGGTGTACGATATTTCTCACATCTCCCGCTCTGCTGCGCGCTTTGACACGCACCAGATGCTGGGGCTGAACCACAAGCTGCTGGGCCAGCTTCCGTTTGACGCCGTGAAGGACCGTCTGCCGGAAGGTGCGACCGAAGCCTTCTGGCTGGCCATACGGGGCAATCTCGATCTGCTGTCCGAAGCGCGCCTGTGGCACACCGTGACCGATGGCACGCTGATCCCGCCCGTGCAGGAAGACGAACAGGACTTCCTGAAGCAGGCAGCTGACCTGCTGCCTGCGGAACCGTGGGACACCACAACATGGAAAGCCTGGACGACCGCTCTGCGTGAGCAGACAGGCCGTTCCGGCAAAGCTCTGTTCCGCCCGCTTCGTCTGGCTCTGACGGGTGAGGAACATGGCCCGGAACTCAGCGATCTGCTGCCTCTGATTGGCCGCGCCCGCGCGCTCTCCCGTCTGGTTCCCGGAAACGCCTGAAGCCTACCAAGGCTCCTGCAGAAGAGGATGTGTCCCATGACATCAGGCTCCCACCCTCTTCTGCATACATCCGCACCCGATTCGACGAGCCTGATACCCAGCCCGTCGGATGCGCTGCTGATTATTGATGTGCAGAATGATTTTCTGCCCGGCGGCGCGCTCGCCGTGCCTGAAGGCGATGCCATTCTGCCCGTTATCCGAAAGCTGCTCCGGCTCCCTTTTGGCCTGATTGTCACCTCGCAGGACTGGCACCCGGCGCAGCACATCTCTTTTAAAACAGCGACCCCGGCTGGCAAATGGCCGCCCCATTGCATCGCACACACGCAGGGTGCCGCACTGGCAGCCGACCTGACCTTCCCCGCCAACACACTGGCTGTTTTCAAAGGCACGCAAGCCGATCAGGACAGTTACTCCGCGTTTGGCGGGAGAGACGCGCAGGGAACATCACTAGCCACCCTGTTACAGCATCACGGCATTGCCCGGGTTTTTGTGTGCGGACTGGCGCTTGATTACTGCGTGCAGGCTTCCGCGCTTGATGCCCGCACAGCAGGCTTTCAGACTGTGGTCATTACAGACGCCTGCCGGGGCATTGCTTCAGACCTCACGCCAATTCTCGTCAGGCTGCAAGACGCTGGCGTAATGCTGTGTTCTTCCGCCCCCCTCATGCCTCGCCTCTAACGGCTGCCTTTCTGGCTCCCACACGGCACAGCTGGAATACGGCGTGCTCCCGCCTGACACGAAGCGTATGCCCAGCTCCTGGCCGCCAGCTCCCTCGCACTTTCCAGATTAAACACTTTCCAGCTTTCGGGCCGTGACAGCCTCTGGAACATCAGGCACTCTTTCATCAGTTTTGATCAAATCAGTGTTCGACAGTCCGGAAACCCTATGTTGCCGCCTCTCTCCCGCCGCTCTTTTGGTCTTGGCCTGACCAGCCTGCTGGCCGCCCCACGCCTTGCTCAGGCGTCCACGCCCATCATGACTTCTGATGTGCCGCCCCCTACGCTGGAGGTCCTGAAGTGGGCTCCCGCCACACGGGCTGCCCTGCAAAGTGTGATGGACGCACACGGCCACTATTCCGAAGGGTATGATGCCAACCCGCGCCCCTATGCGGCGTTTGACTGGGACGAGACCGCCATTGTCGGCAACGTGCAGGAAACCCTGTTCCACTTCATGCTGGAGCATTTCAGCTTTCTGCTGCCTGCCGAGCAGTTCCGGCACCTTCTGCATGTAGGCGGCTCAGACCATCCTCTCCCTGCTCCGTTTAAAAATCTCGCTGGTCAGCCCGTTATTTTTTCCGAGCTGATACAGGACATTTTGGAAGACTACCGTGCCCTTGCCGCGCATTACGGCCATATGCCGCACCCGCTGCCGCGTGAAGAACTGGCGGATGATCCAGCCCTGCAGGCCTTCCGGGCGAGAATGGCGCTGTATCATCAGGCCCTGCGCGCCACACATGGAGAGGAAGTGGCCCAGCGCGGGCTGATCCGCCTGCTGGCAGGCCAGACCGTGCAGGATGTTGTCGCCCTTACCCGCGCCGCGAATGAGAGCGCGCTTGGCCAGTCCATTGAGCGCGTCACGTGGAAAAGCCCGGCCACTCGCCCCGGCAGAACCGGCCCGCTCAGCGTGACCATCACGCAGGCCCTCCGCCTGACACCGGAAATGGCGGACCTGTTCCAGATTTTGCAGGAACAGGGCATCGACCCGATTATCTGCACATCTTCATTGGAAGAAAGCGTCGCCATTTTCGCAACGTCAGCTGAATATGGCTACAATTTACGCCGCGAGCATATTTTTGGCGCGCGCCTCACCCAGCATAAAAAGCTGTATGGCGCGACTGAGGAAGCGAATTACCCGTTCCCATTCGGGGTTGGCAAAACCACAATCCTTCGCACCCATCTGGCCCACCGCAAACAGCCGCCGCTGATTATTTTTGCAGGGGAAGACAGTTCAGGCCACCTGCTCTCAGCCTTTCCAGAAACGCGGCTGTGTTGCCTGATCAATCGCAAACAGACGGCGGACATGCAGCCCTTCCTGCAAGAAGCCGTTAAACAGCGCGGCACTGCAACCCCGCGCCTTGTGCTACAAGGGCGCGATGAAAACACCGGGGAATGGCGCCCGGATGAAGCCAGTATCTTTCTGGGGGAAACCAGCCCCAGCCTGCCTTAAGGCATAGAAAAAGGGCCTGCCGGATTAACCGACAGGCCCTTTTTTTGAAGCAAACCAAAAGCTGGCTGTCTTCTTAGTTCTTGGTTTTGTCAACCAGACGGGATTTTGCAATCCACGGCATCATGCCACGCAGTTTTGCACCAACAGCTTCAATCTGGTGGGCATCGTTACGCGCACGCGTTGCCTTGAAGCCAATGTTGCCGGACTGGTTTTCCAGAATGAAGTTCCGGACGAACGTGCCGTTCTGGATGTCCGTCAGGATGCCTTTCATGGCCTTCTTGGTTTCCGGCGTAATCACGCGCGGGCCGGACACATATTCACCATACTCAGCCGTGTTGGAGATGGAGTAGTTCATGTTGGCGATACCGCCTTCATAAATCAGGTCCACAATCAGCTTCGTTTCGTGCAGGCATTCGAAGTAAGCCATTTCCGGGGCGTAACCGCCTTCAACCAGCGTTTCAAAGCCAGCACGGATCAGCTCGACCAGACCACCACACAGAACAGCCTGCTCACCAAACAGATCGGTTTCAACTTCTTCCTTGAAGCTGGTTTCGATCACGCCTGCACGGCCACCGCCAATAGCAGAAGCGTAGGACAGAGCGATATCCAGAGCAGAACCGGACTTGTCCTGAGCAATTGCCACGAGGCAGGGCACGCCACCGCCACGCTGGTATTCAGAACGCACCGTGTGGCCGGGGCCTTTCGGAGCGATCAGGAACACGTCCAGATCCGGGCGGGCTTCAATGATACGGAAGTGGATGGCCAGACCATGAGCAAATGCCAGAGCGGCACCCTGCTTCAGGTTCTTTTCCAGAGACTCCTTATAAAGAGCGCCCTGCCCTTCATCCGGCGTCAGCACCATCACAACGTCAGCCCATGCGGCGGCTTTGTCCGGCGTCATGACCGTAAAGCCAGCCTGCTGTGCCTTTTCAATCGCGGAAGAGCCTTCACGCAGGCCGATCACGATATCCTTAACGCCGCTGTCTTTCATGTTGTTGGCGTGGGCGTGGCCCTGACTGCCGTAACCGATAACAGCAACTTTTTTGGATTTAATCAGATTCACATCAGAATCGCGGTCGTAATACACACGCATTGTCATATCGTTTCTTCCTTATTCTGTCAGAGCGCGGACGCTCTGCTCTTTCACCTTCAGAGGGACTGAATCGTCTGGGGGCCGCGGCAGATTGCGGCGACTCCGGTACGGGAGACCTCAACTAGCCCAAGCGGACGCATCAGCTCGATGAAACTGTCAAGTTTATCGGTAGACCCCGTCAGCTCGAACACGAAGGACGAGGCCGTTGTATCCACCGCCCGCGCCCGGAACGCCTGCGCAATGCGCAGCGCCTCGGTACGGGGTTCGCCAGAGGAGACGACTTTGATCATCGCCATCTCACGCGCAACATGCGGGCCATCTGCCGTCAGATCCGCCACGCGGGAGACCGGCACCAGCCGTTCCACCTGCGCCTTGATCTGCCGGATATCGGCCGGGGTGCCGGTGGTCACAATGTTCACACGGGACTGCTTACCATGCTCGTCCACCGGAGCCACCGTCAGGCTGCGGATATTGTAACCACGGCCGGAGAACAGGCCGACAATACGGGCGAGTGCCCCGCTTTCATTATCGACCAGAAGAGAGATGACCGCAGAGCCGGGAGCTTCCTGCTGCATTGAAAAATTTCCTGAAAACACGCCAGAACAAGCCGTGCGTTTCACACGGCGAAGAAGGAAAGAGAGGCAATCAGACGAGCATCATGCCCTCACGCGTGACCTTCGCCCCGCGTTCTTCCTGGTCCGGACCAAGGATCATCTCATTATGCGCCGCACCGGACGGGATCATGGGGAAGCAGTTTTCCCCTTCCGTCACGCACAGATCCACAACCACCGGACCATCATGCTCCAGAGCAGCACGAATGGTGTCATCCAGCTCTTCCATCCGCGTGGCCCGCAGGCCTTTGGCATGGAAGCTTTCTGCCAGCTTCACAAAATCTGGCAGGGCATCACTATAGCTTTCGGAATAGCGAGACCCGTGCAGCAGTTCCTGCCACTGGCGCACCATGCCCATATAGTGGTTGTTGATAATGAACAGCTTAACCGGCAGGCGATACTGCGCGATGGTCCCCAGTTCCTGAATATTCATCAGGGTGGACGCCTCACCGGCAATATCCAGCACCAGCGCCTCCGGGTGTGCAATCTGCGCGCCAACAGCTGCGGGCAGGCCGTAGCCCATGGTGCCGAGACCACCGGACGTCAGCCAGCGGTTCGGGTCATCAAACCGGAAGAACTGGGCCGCCCACATCTGATGCTGGCCAACTTCGGTGGAGACATATGTGTCCCGGCCCGTCTCACGCGCCAGTTCATAAATCCGCTGGATGGCCTGCTGCGGCTTGATGACAGCATCCGGGGCCTGATCCTGCGAGAACCGCAGGCAGTCCAGCGCACGCCATGCTTCAATCTGCTCCCACCATGCGGCGAGATCGGCCTGATGGGCGTAAACGGGTTCTTTTTCCCACTCTTCGATCATCATTTCGATAATCCGCCCGGCATCGCCCACAATCGGCTGATCGACAGGAATGATCTTGTTGATCTGGGACGCATCAATATCAGCATGGATCTTGAAGGAATCCGGGGAGAACGCATCCACCCGGCCCGTCACGCGGTCATCAAACCGGCTGCCCAGAGCAATCAGCACGTCACAACCATGAGTAGCCAGATTGGCCTCATACATGCCGTGCATGCCCAGCATGCCCAGATACTGCTTATCGCTCCCCGGATAGGCCCCAAAACCCATCAGCGTGGAGGTGATGGGGAAACCCGTCAGCTTCACCAGCTTACGCAGGTTTTCACAGGCCTTCGGGCCAGCGTTGATCACGCCACCACCTGTATAAAACAGCGGACGACGCGCCTTTTTCATAGCAGCTACGGCACGTTTCACGGCGTCACGGTCCGGCTCAGCCGTGCCTTTGGCAACGCGCATTGGCGTCTGGCTGGCTTCAACATACGGGGCATCACCCACCGTAATGTTCTTGGGCAAATCAATCAGCACGGGGCCGGGGCGGCCAGAGCGGGCAATCGTAAACGCTTCATGCACCGCAGGAGCCAGATCTTCCGGTCGGCGCACCAGATAATTGTATTTCGTCACCGGGCGGGTAATGCCCGTAGTGTCGGCTTCCTGAAACGCATCATTGCCGATCAGGGAAGAGGGCACCTGCCCGGAGAGGCAAACCAGCGGAATGGAGTCCATCAGGGCGTCCAGCAGGCCGGTCACCGCATTGGTGGCACCGGGGCCACTGGTCACCAGCACAACGCCCACCTTGCCGGTAGAGCGGGCATAGGCTTCCGCTGCATGCACGGCGGCCTGCTCATGCCGCACCAGCACGTGGCGAATACGGTTCTGTTTGAACAGGGCGTCATAAATCGGCAGCACTGCGCCGCCGGGATAGCCGAAAATAACTTCCACACCCTGCTCATCTAGCGCGCGCATAAGCACTTCCGCGCCCGGAAGGGTCTGCGGTTTCTGTGCATCGGGTGCTGAAGAGGCGGTTTGCGGTGTCATCTTATCCTGTTCTCCCATGGAGGGGCTGGGCCGCATCTTTAGGGAACCTGTTGGCAACCGTCAATCCCGGAAAGAATAAAAGAAATAATTTCGTGCCGTTTTCTTTCCGAAAATTTCTCAAAATCCGGCATACACATATCAAGATCGTATGTGAAACCAGATTGCGTCAGGGCATGATGCGCAAACCACGTCGCCTGACGCCGCGTATAACGGCCAGTTGCAAGGGTCGCGAGGCGGATCGCCTCCTCTTCCGACATCTCTCCGCGCAACATGGCCGCAAGTTCCGGCACGCCATGCGCCCGCATGACTGGCAGGGCTGGGTCCAGTTTTTGTAATAACAAAGAACGCACTTCTTCCACCGCGCCATGCTGCATCATGGCTTCAAACCGCAGAGCGATTCTCGCACGCAGGTCTGGCCGGGGCGGCAACAGACGCAGGGCAATAAACCGACACGGCGCAGGTGGCAGCCCCGGCTGAGCCTGCCACCATGCCAGACTCCGACCCGTCCCCCGCCAGACCTCCCACGCACGGGAGACACGCTGCGAATCAACCGGCTGCAAGCGGGCTGCCATCTGCGGGTCCACCTCCGCCAGCCGGGCATGCAGAGCAGGCGCACCTTCTTCCGCGACTAATGCGCGGGCTTCCGTCCGGGCGGCTTCCCCACAATCGGGGATTTCCGCCAGCCCATCAGTCAAAGCGCGCATATACATCCCCGTGCCACCGCACAGAATAGGCAGGCGACCCGCAGCCCATGCCTCTTCCATGGCGGCAAGCGCCTGCGTGCGCCACCAGGCCACGCTGCCTTTTTCCGCTGCGGGGAGAACACCATAGAGGCGATGCGGCACTGCCTGCTCATCCGCCGCGCTCGGGCGGGCCGTGAGCACATGCAGGTCTTTGTACACCTGCATGGAATCCGCATTGATAATGGTGCCGCCGAGTTCCTTCGCCACCGCAAGTGCGAGAGCAGATTTACCCGAACAGGTCGGTCCGGCAATGATCAGGGCCGGGGGTTGGGTTGTCTGGTCTTCCGCTTGCTTCATGCGGGCATTCCTGTCACACACCGATCTGAAATGATGAGCTTTGTTCTGACACTTGTCGCACAACGCGACGCCACCACCCTTGATAACGCCACCATCGCCCTCGCGCGGGATGCGCTGGATGGCGCACGGGACATAACCGTTCTCTCACCCGAAGAAGCGGTTGATATCCCCTGCCCCACCACAGCAGCAGAGCGCCTGCCTGCCCTGCATGCTGCACTGGAAGGCCGGGCGATTGATGCGGTCCTGACACATCAGGCCAGCCGACGCAAACGCCTGCTGGTGTCGGACATGGACAGCACGATCGTGGCGAATGAAACGCTGGATGATCTGGCTGCCCACGCGGGCATTGGTGAGAAAATTGCCGCCATTACCACCCGCTCCATGAATGGTGAGCTGGATTTTGCCACAGCCCTGCGCGAACGCGTGGCCTTGCTGAAAGGCTTTCCATCGGCCCTGCTGGAAAAGGCGTGGAAAGATGTCACGCTGAACGAGGGTGCTAAAGAAATGGTGCAGACCATGCACGCGCACGGGGCGCATACAGCCCTTGTGTCCGGCGGCTTCACCTTCTTCACGTCCCGCGTGGCAGGTCTGTGCGGCTTTGATGAAGACCACGCCAATACGCTGATTGTGGATGAGGCTCAGGGTCTTCTGACGGGTGAAACCGGACACCCGGTTCTCGGGCCGGATACCAAGCTGGCTCTACTGGAACGTCTGGCCGCTGAGCATGCCATCCCGCTCGTGGAAACACTGGCGATTGGGGATGGGGCGAATGATCTGCCTATGCTGAAAAAGGCCGGTCGGGGGCTGGCCTTCCATGCCAAGCCGGTTGTGCGCAAAGCTGTGGCTGCACAGATCAACCAGACATCACTCAGGACAGCCCTGTTCGTACAAGGCTACCCTGTCTCGGCTTTTTCAGGCACATAAGACGAAGACTTAGGCCCGGAGGGAGGAAACCACACCATGCAGCTTGACCCGCGTGATTTTTCTTCCTTCCCCATTGCCCGCACCATTTTGGTGATCGTCGGCTGTGGCCTGCTAATCTACTGCTTTCAGTATTATCTAATCCTGCCGCCAGACTCTCCCGAGCATGTCATGCGCCATGTGGCCGCCCTGATTGTCGGGACACTTATTCTGCTCGGCACAATCTGGGTCTAAAAAAACGGCCCTGAACACTCAGCCAGAAAATTCTGTGCTGGCATTCGGGCCGCTTCTTTCATCTCGACGCAACAGGCAGGTTTCCCTGCCTCAGTGTCAGGATTTCTTCACGAACTCAGATTTCAGGTTCATGGCCCCGATGCCGGGGATCTTGCAGGCAATGTCATGCCCGTCTCCGCCATCTGCCAGACGGATGCCTTTAACCTTCGTGCCGCCTTTGACCACCAGAGAAGATCCTTTGACCTTCAGATCCTTGATCACGGTCACAGTATCCCCATCCGCCAGCACATTGCCGTTGGCATCGCGGATTTCCGCTGTGCCTTCTGCGCCATCAGCCTCGGCGGCCTGATCCTGCTGGCTCCATTCATGCCCGCATTCCGGGCAGATCCACAATGCGCCATCCTGATACGCATAGGCGGAACCGCATTTGGGGCACTTAACGTCACTATCCATCATCAACCTCGTTGTTATGGAGTGTCCTAAAGCACGGATCCTGCGCCTCTCCTACCCCTGACGGGCCCGGACGCGTGGCTTAGCGTGTTACTGTTTGTCTGACGTGCGGCCTGTCCACAGCCAGAGTGCGAGCGGCGGCACAAAGAAATACAGAGCAACCGCTACAATCAGCAGCCGCAGTTCAAACAGCAAATCCGTATGCAAAATGCTGCGGCAGAAAATATTGGCCAGCCCCAGCATCAGGACGACGCAGGCAAACCCGCCCAGATTGGCCAGAAAAGACCGCCCGGCATTAATCTGCACAAGGGTTCTGAACACCACGCCACCCGGTTGCTGCTTGTTCATGGCTTTTCCTTTTGGTTCTGCTTTGTGTGTTTCTCTTAAGCGCCTGCCGTCGGGAAGTCACTGACCGATCTGGGAAACGCTGCCCCTAGAAACCCAGTCGCCGATGCATTTCCGCCACCAGTTCCGGCGTATCATCCAGCGGGGTGACAACCCATGGTACCAGACCTTGCGCGGATACATCATCATCCAGCATCCGGATGCGCCCCGCTGCTTCCAGTCCTTGCAGGAAGCGGGTAATCCGCCGGGAGCGGCCCGGCAGAGGGAACACAAACACGCTGGCCGGCCCGGCCACAGCTTCGGACACCATGGAGACACTATCCATGGTCACCACAAGGCTGTCCGCACAGGCCACCAGCCCCCTATAAGGATTGTCTCCCTCGCCATTCCAGACCGTGCCCCCTGCGCCTTCCACCAGGTCCGTCAACACCCGCAAGGCGTCCGGGTCCGTCCGGCGGGAGGGCGTGACAATCAGGCTTCCGCCCTGCTGCCTTACAGCCTGCGCCAGCAGTGCCCCCAGCTTATGAGCTTCCGGCACGCCAAACTTAAACCGCCCGTTGGAGCCACCCACCAGCCCGGCAATCAGTGGGCGCGGGAGACCAGCAAAACGCGGCATCCACTCTTGCCGCGCCTGTGCCAGTACCTCCGGTGTCAGGCCATGCAGAGCCGTGCGGCCCAGCAGCACATTGGGGCCGGAAATTTCGTCATGCTCACACGCCACAATCAGATCAAACCGCTCCAGAGACTGGCGCGGATTTTGCACCTGCACCACAGGGCAGCCCGGCGCACGCAAAGCTGCACCAATCGCGCCGCCTTTGCCGCCAATGCTGATCACCACATTCGCCTGCGCCAGTCCCGGTATAGCTCCAAACGACGCGCCGGAGGCTGTGCGAAGAAAAGGACGCGCCAGGACTGGCGGACCGGCGAGCATCAGACGTGCCAGACGACCGGGGCTGACAGCCTGAAAGCAGCTTTCCCACCCGGCCCGGCTTGCCAGCCCCAGAGCCTGAGAGCGCATCCCGGCAAAATCTTCCCCCACCACCAGAGCGGAGACAGGGTTTGAACCCGGCACCTTTCCGGCATATACGTCTTCAGCCATCAGGCTCCCCTGCTTTTTTTCGTTTCAAACCCGGTCAGGACGGATACCACACAGCATGTCCAACAGCTTTGAGGCAATGGGCCTTCTGCCGTCTTTGTGCACATGGGCCGCACAAGCAGGCATGGAAGAGCCCACGCCTATCCAGCAAGCCGCCATTCCCGCAGCCCTTGCGCAGAAAGATATTCTGGCCATTGCCCCAACGGGCACGGGCAAGACCGCCGCCTATGCCCTGCCGATGCTGCAACAGCTTCTGGAAAGCAAACGCGCGCAAGATGTGCTGGTACTGGTGCCCACGCGAGAGCTGGCCTTGCAGACAGCCCGTGTGTTCCGCACCTGTCTGGGTCAAAAAGCCGACAATTCCCGCCAGAAAGCAGGCACCGTTGCCGTCGTGCCGCTTTATGGTGGCGCAGACAGAGCGCATCAGGCCGAGCGCCTGCTGCATGACGGCCCGCGTGTACTAATTGCCACCCCCGGCCGCCTGCTGGATTTTGCCGATGGCGGGGAAATTATGCTCGCCTCCTGTACCCGCGTGGTGATGGATGAAGGCGACCGCCTGTTCTCCCCCGAGTTTTTTGAAGAAAGTGCGGCGATTGTCAGCCAGCTGCCGCCTGTCCGGCAGACGCTGTTTTTCTCCGCAACGTTGCCAGCAGCCCTCAAACAGACTGTGCAGCAACTGCTGCGGCGGCCAGAAGAAATCCACATTACCCGTGCGGCAGAAAAGCGCGGTCCCATTCGTCAGGGCGCACTCTTTATAGAGCCTGCACAAAAAACCGGTTTCCTGCGGCAGTTCTTCATGCGGGACCGCACCAACCGGGCAATTGTTTTCGTCAAAACCAAAGCCGAAGCGGATCAGTTGGCCGCAACGCTCAAAAAAGCGCGCGTTCAGGCTGCCCCGCTGCATGCCGATCTCTCTCAGGCTCAGCGCAACGCAACAGTGGCCAGCTTTGCAGCCGGCAAAATTCTGGTGCTGGTAGCGACCGACATTGCCGCCCGCGGGCTGGACCTGCCCTCCGTGAAAAACGTGGTGAATTATGATCCACCAGATCAGCCGGAGGCCTACCTGCACCGTATCGGCCGCACAGGCCGTGGCGGCCAGACCGGTTCGGCTCTGACGCTGTGCGCGGCAGCCGAGCGTAAAAAGCTGCGTCAGATTGAACTGGGCGCATCCGTCCGCCTGCGTATTCTCTCGCAGGAACAGGCTCTGCCGGACGCTGCGGAACCTAAACAGGCATCCGGAACGCCACGCGGCGGAAAACCCGCTCCTCGTCGCACATCCGGCACTTGAACGCAGGCCCAAAACAGTGGACCATAATCTCATGATTTGCACGAAGAGCGCCCGATGAGCACACGTCAGACTGGCCTAGGCCCGGTTCATATTTATGTCTGCCATCATGCTGCGGGCATTACTTTTGAAGATGAGGTGTTTCGCCCTATTCAGGTGGGCCGGGCGCTGGCCAACACGCACCTGCCCATCCGCGGGGACGATACGGGTGACACGATTTCCAGCAAAAACCGGGAATATTGTGAACTGACAGCCCTGTACTGGGCGTGGAAGAATGACCCGGATGCCGCATGGATCGGCTTTATGCATTATCGGCGGTTTCTGGATTTTGCGTGCACAGGCCTCAAGACCGACCAGTTTGGCTGCATTACCCTGCAGGACATGACGCCTCAGACGCTGAAGCAGATGGGCCTGAACGCCGCCACCGTCCGCAAGACGATTGAAAACACGCCCAACGCCTGCGCCATTCTCCCGGAGAAGTGGTCCGTGCGGAATGTCGGCTTTACGTCGTTCTACCAGCATTATGTGGAAGCCGATTACCACTTCGCGCATGATCTGGCCCTGACCCGCGCCGTGATTGCCGACCTGTACCCGGATGATCTCCCCGCGTTTGATACGGTCATGGCGGCGGATGAGGGCTACTTCACCAATGTCTTTGTCTTCCGGCGGGACCTGTTTGACACCTATTGTACGTGGCTGTTCGCCATTCTCTCAGAAGTGGAAAATAGGGCCGACCTGACCAATTACTCCGCACAGGCGCGCCGGATTTATGGCTATCTGGGCGAGCGGCTGTTCAATGTGTTCATGGCCTCCCCGCATGTGCCCAAAGAGGGCGTGATTGAACGCGCACGCTGCTTCTTTGAAAACACAAAAACCGGCAAGGAGGTCATCCTCCCCAAAAGCCCGCCGGCCCCGGCGGCAAACGCCGTTACCATTGTCACCGCTGCGGATGAAAATTTTGTTCCGCATCTGGCCGCGTTGCTGGAATCCATCAAGGCCTCCTTCAACCGGGACCATTTTCTGGAACTGGTTGTGCTGGATGGGGGTATTCCGCCCCTTAAGCGCAATCTTCTCAAACGGCAGTTCCATATCGACCTGCCCGCCAGCAAAGGCAGCCTGACCTTTCTGGATTGCCAGCATATGTATCGCGGCATCAGCACGCATATGCATTTCTCGCCGGCCACGTTTTACCGGCTCTCGCTGGGGCAGCTTCTCCAGCACCATCCGCGCGCCCTCTATATTGATTGCGACACCATTGTTCTGGCCGACCTGTGCCGCCTGTGGGACACACCGCTGAATGGGGCAGTGATTGCGGCAACACCGGACCTGATCATGAAGAATTTCGTGAATGCAGGTATCCGCTCCATGGAAGAAACCGGCGCACTCCCCGCCAGCCGCTATCTGAGCGAATATCTGGGGCTGCAGGGCCGGGGCGATGCCTATTTTCAGGCCGGTGTCATCCTGTTTGATCTTGATGCCTTCCGGGCCGCCAATATTTCCAATGCCGCCATCAGGGATCTGAGCAACCGGCGCTACTGGTTCCTTGATCAGGATATTCTGAACAAATATCTGATCGGCAAAGTTAAAATGCTGGATACGTCATGGAACTGTGTAAACAGCATCCGCGAGATCTTCCCGCATCTGAATGCCGACTGGCGCGCCAAGGTTCTGGAAGACCTCAAAGACCCGAAAATTGTGCATTATGCCGGGTATGAAGCCAAACCCTGGAACAACCGCAACGCGCCGCTGAGCTTCTTCTACTGGTTCTTCCTGCGGAAAACCTTCTGGTATGAAGCCATTTTCCATGGCGGCACGGCCCCCGGGGATGAACCGGCTCCCTTCCGGCACAGCCTGTTGCGCCGGGTGCTAACGCGCGGCTGGCATCTCCTGCCGCGCCCCCTGCGCAGACCTTTGTCCGGGGTTGCGTCACGCATCAAGCAAGCGTTGTAAGGCCCGATATGCCTCATCAACCTGCGCCATCAGCCGGACAAAATTTATGCAAGGTGACAGCCGTCATTGTCACCTGCAACCGGCTGCCCATACTGAAAACAGTTCTGGAGCACACGCTCGCACAGAATTTTTCAGCCGTGGTGGTGGTCAATAACGCCAGTCAGGATGGCACGCGGGACTGGCTGGAAACCCAGACGGACCCGCGCCTGCATTGCGTGCATGAAACCGTAAACAGCGGTGGTGCAGGCGGATTTGCACGCGGCATGGACTATGCCGCCCGCCAGACAGACTGTGACTGGCTTGTCTGTTTTGATGATGACGCCTGGCCGCAGCCTGACGCACTCAGAATCTTTCAGTCCCTGCCCTTGCCCCCCAGTGTGGGGGGAGTAGCGGCTGCGGTCTATTTCCCCAACGGGACTGTGTGCGACATGAATCGCCCCGGTCTGAACCCGTTTGCCAGTATTGGGAAATTTTGCAGCCTTCTGAAAAGCCGCAGACGTACCTTTGCCATAGATCCAGCCGCCTACCAGCAGACCAAACCTTTGCCAGTCGATTATGCATCCTTTGTGGGCTTTTTTGTGCGTGCCGCTCTGGTGCGTGGCCCGCTGGGATTGCCGCAGAAAGACCTGTTCATCTATGCGGATGATATTCTCTACGCATGGAAGTTACGCAGTCTCGGCCTGAAAATTTTGTTTATACCGGCCATCCGGTTTTCTCATGACTGCAAGACCACGGTCAGCTTTGCGCGCAACCGGTGGAAAATCTACTACATCGTCAGAAACCGAATTCTTTTTTACAAGAAAATTGCCGGATGGCTCTTCCTGCCGTTTACCCCGCTGCTGCTGCTCAGCACGCTGAAGCTTTACTGGAAAAACCGGACAACTCCACGTATCCGCTCCCTGATGCTCGCTGGCCTGCGGGACGGTTTGCGCAATGATACCAGCCGCGCACATACCAACATTGTGACCCTTGCCGACGAGTCCTGAGACAGATGGGATTGCAGCATGAGCCAAGGGGGATAATACTTCCTCCGCCATGCTGTGTCTTACCCCCTCATCTGGCGAAAACGCCCTCCTGATTTTCGGCTGCATAACAGGCTGGGTTTCGTCATGAGTTGTGCGTCCCGCCGCCAGAGCACGCAACAGGGACGCATCCGTCTTCGTACCCTCTCAGAAACACTCCCCCCGCCGCAGCTTCCCCTGCCGCACTTTGATATCACCCTCCCGCCGCCGGACCTCAGCCCGTGGCAGGACGGGAATTGCGGTATTCCCGGCGCCTATCATTTTGAAGCCACACATCCCGGCCCGCACGTCGCGATAACAGCGCTCATGCACGGCAATGAATATGCCGGGGCATATGCTCTAGACCATTTACTTACTCACGCTGTTCGTCCGGAACGGGGCCGACTCACTCTGATTTTTCTGAATCTGGACGCCTATGCGCGGTTTGACCCGTGTCGTCCTACCCTGTCCCGCTTTATTGATGAGGACATGAACCGGCTTTGGCAGCCAGACCTCATTGCCTCGGCACATACATCGCATGAAATGGACCGTGTGCGCGCCGTAGTGCCAATCCTCAACACGGTTGATGCGCTGCTGGATCTGCATTCCATGCTGTGGCCAGCTGACCCACTTTTTTTGAGCAACATGACAGAAAAAAGCCGCGTGCTGGCCTCAGCACTTTCGGCTTTTCAAACCCCTCCGCCGCTGGTGGTGCAGGATAGCGGGCATGAGGATGGTCCCCGGCTGATTGATTACGTGCGCTTTGCCTCCAACCGCACAACCGCCAAAGCCTGCCTGCTGGAAGCTGGCCAGCACTGGCAACCCGCAGCCGCCACGCTAGCCTTGAGCGTCTGTCAAACTTTTCTGGAACAGATGGGCACCGTCTCGCCAAGTGGCAGCACCAACAGCACGGCTAGCCGCCAGAAGGTGCGGCATGTCACGGTGACAGATAACGTACAGGCTCTCACGCCCCGTTTTGTGTTTGTCAAAACGTTTCGCAGTGGCGACATTATTAAAAAAGCAGGAACTTTACTGGCATTTGACGGGTCTGAAGAAATCAGAACCCCTTATGATAACTGCCTGCTGGTCATGCCCAACCTCAGGCCGATGCGCGGGCATACCGCAGTGCGGCTGGCCCGCTATACCTGAAGAACCCTGAGGCCGGGGCCGAAACCCCCGCCTCAGAATTCCAGAGTTTAGCGGTTATAGATCGGGAAGCGGGCGCAGAGTTCACGCACGCGCTCATGCACGGCGTTTTCAACTGCGGCATCACCTTCCCCGCCGGAAGCGGCGAGAGCGGTCAGCACTTCGTCAATCATCTCGCCAATCTGGCGGAATTCCGCTTCACGGAAGCCACGGGCCGTTGCTGCCGGGCTGCCCAGACGCACACCGGAGGTGATGGCAGGTTTTTCCGGGTCAAACGGGATGGCGTTCTTGTTGGCGGTAATGCCTGCGCGTTCCAGAGCGTGCTCTGCAGCTTTACCGGTCACTTTCTTGGGCCGCAGATCAACCAGCAACAGGTGCGAATCCGTTCCACCCGTCACAATATCAAACCCGCGTTCCACCAGAACTTCGGCCAGAACATTGGCGTTCTTCTGGACGGCTTTCTGGTATTCCTTGAATTCCGGCTCAAGCGCTTCACCAAAGGCCACGGCCTTACCGGCGATCACATGCATCAGCGGGCCACCCTGCAGACCCGGGAAGACAGCGGAATTGATCTTCTTGGCCAGCGCTTCATCGTTGGTCAGGATCAGACCACCACGCGGGCCACGCAGAGTTTTATGCGTGGTGGAGGTCACCACATGCGCATGCTCAAGCGGGTTCGGATACAGGCCAGCGGCCACCAGACCAGCAAAATGCGCCATATCGACCATCAGGAACGCGCCAACTTCATCCGCAATACGACGGAAGCGGGCAAAGTCGATGATGCGCGGATACGCAGACCCACCAGCCACGATCAGGGTCGGTTTGGTCTCGCGCGCCAGACGCTCCATTTCCTCGTAGTCCAGCAGGCCGTCATCTTTGCGCACGCCATACTGGACAGCGTTGAACCACTTGCCGGAATAGTTCGGGGCAGCACCGTGCGTCAGATGGCCACCAGCTGCCAGGCTCATGCCCAGAATGGTGTCGCCCGGTTTGGACAGCGCCATGAAGGCGGCCTGATTGGCATTGGCACCGGAGTGCGGCTGCACGTTGGCAAAGCCTGCGCCAAACAGGGTTTTAACGCGCTCAATGGCCAGAACTTCGATCTTATCGACCTCAGAGCACCCGCCATAATAACGGCGGCCGGGATAGCCCTCCGCATATTTGTTGGTCATTACGCTGCCCTGAGCCTGCAACACGGCTTCAGACACCATGTTTTCGCTGGCAATCAGTTCAATGCCGTCCTGCTGCCGCTTCAGCTCACTGGCGAGCGCTGCTGCAACATCCGGATCCGTCTTTGTAACCGGCGCATGAAAAAAACGATCCAGATCCGTCTGGCTCATCAGGAGCTCCTCATTTCATCTCGTTCAACCGGTCTGTGCACTGTCCTGTAAGTGCCAGGCCGTTCGTTACGTTTAAAACACATCTTGCTAAGAGAGATACTCTAGCCTCTCTATGGGACGAAGACCACCAATTGCTCTATACGTCGTTTTCTTCACGGTCGAGACAGGAGAGAAAAGTCTATGACGCAAAGGCCTGCATCTTCCGCAGCGTCATTCATTACGCGCTGCATGCCTTTGGATAAGCTGGAATCCTCGCAAGGCCTCAAGCGTGTTCTTGGTCCGGGCAGCCTTGTTGCCCTTGGCGTGGGGGCTACCATTGGCGCTGGCCTTTTCTCTCTGACAGGCATTGCCGCGTCTGAAAATGCCGGACCGGCCGTTATCCTCTCATTCCTGATTGCGGCCATAGCCTGCGGATTCGCAGGGCTGTGCTACAGTGAACTCGCCAGCATGATCCCCATTGCCGGCAGCGCCTACACCTACGCCTACGTCACGCTGGGTGAGCTGATGGCGTGGATTATCGGCTGGGATCTGGTTCTGGAATACGCAGTGGGTGCCGCTACGGTAGCGGTCAGCTGGTCACGCTATGTGGTCTCGTTGCTGGATTCGTGGGGCCTTGTGCTCCCTCCACGCCTGACAGCCTCCCCTTTTGAGACCGTGCAGATGCCAGACGGCAGCCTGACAGTCGGGCTGATGAACTTGCCCGCCGTCTTCATCATCGGGCTGGTCTCCATGATCCTCATCCGCGGCATCTCCCAGTCTGCCAAGGTCAATGCCGTCATCGTCGTCATCAAGCTGCTGGTGATTGCTGCCTTTATCGGGTTTGGCATTTCCTACATCCATCCGGCCAACTACCACCCCTTCATCCCGCCGAATGACGGCACGTTCGGCCATTATGGCTGGTCCGGCATCATGCGGGCCGCGGGCACAATCTTCTTCGCCTATGTCGGGTTTGATGCGGTTTCCACCACAGCGCAGGAAACCAAGAATCCGGCGCGGGATATGCCCATCGGCATTCTGGGCAGCCTGCTGGTCTGCTCGCTGGCCTATATCGCGTTCTCCTTCGTCATGACCGGTCTGGTCAATTACAAGGACATGCTGGGTGATGCCGCCCCGGTTGCCACCGCCATTAACCGCACGCCCTACCACTGGCTGCAACTGGCAGTAAAAATCGGCATTATCTGCGGCTTTACCTCTGTGCTCATGGGCATGCTGCTGGGCCAGAGCCGGGTGTTTTTTGCGATGTCACGAGACGGCCTGCTGCCGCCCATGTTCAGCCGCACGCATCCGAAGTTCCAGACGCCTTGGCTGTCCAACATCTTCTTCATGATCATCACCTGCCTGCTCAGCGCCTTTCTGCCCATTTCCGACCTTGGGCATATGACGTCCATCGGCACTCTGCTGGCCTTTGTGCTGGTCTGTGCGGGCGTGATGGTGCTGCGCCGCAAATCTCCGGATGCTCCCCGCGCCTTCCGCGTACCGGGCGGGGATCTCATCCCTGTGCTGGGCATTCTCAGCTGCTCCGCCGTCATGATCTCACTGGACAAGCTGACATGGATCCGGCTGGTCGTGTGGCTGGCCATCGGCATGGCCATCTATCTGGGTTACGGGCGCTATCGCAGCGTTCTTGCGCGGTCCTGACTCCCGCGCGCATGGGGTTGCATAACGCGGGAAGCGGCGCATACTCGCTTCCCGCTGTTCACCCCCGTCGGGTTTCTGCCTGATCTGGCCTCGCATTGCCCGGCCCATCAGGCCCGCCCGACACGCAATGGAGATCCCGCCCATGCTGGCTGGTCGCTTCCCTCAGGCCCGCCCTCGCCGTAACCGGTTTGATGATTTCACGCGCAGACTGGTCGCTGAATCCTCTCTGGGCATCAATAATCTGATCTGGCCGATTTTCTTCATGGAGGGTACCAACTCCGTGACAGATGTGGCCTCCATGCCCGGCGTGCAACGCGTCACGCTGGACCGGCTGGCCACCCATGTTGAACCTGCCGCCAAACTGGGTATTCCTGCACTGGCCCTGTTCCCCATCACACCGCCTGAAGCCCGGAATGAAACAGGCTCCGAAGCCCTGAACCCGGACAACCTGATGTGCCGGGCCGCGCGCCTTCTGAAAAAAGAATTCCCCAATGTGGGTCTGATTGGCGACGTGGCGCTGGACCCCTACACCAGCCATGGTCATGACGGCATTATCCGGAATGGCTATGTGGTGAATGATGAGTCCGTCACCATTCTCGCTCAGCAGGCTGTTAATCAGGCTGCTGCCGGGGTGGATATCCTTGCTCCGTCCGACATGATGGACGGACGCATTGGCAGCTTCCGCACGGAACTGGACAAGAACGGGTTTGTTGATACCCGCATCATGTCCTATGCCGCCAAATATGCCAGCGCCTTCTACGGTCCGTTCCGTGATGCTCTGGGCTCCGGGGGGCTCCTGAAAGGCGACAAGAAGACCTACCAGATGGACCCCGCCAACAGCGATGAAGCTCTGCGTGAAGTGGAGATGGATATTGCCGAGGGCGCGGACATGGTCATGGTCAAGCCGGGCCTGCCGTATCTGGACATCATCCGCCGCGTGCGGGACACGTTTGCCGTGCCGACCTTCGCTTATCAGGTCTCCGGTGAATATGCGATGCTGATGGCCGCCATCCAGAATGGCTGGCTGGACCATGAGCGCGCCGTAATGGAAAGCCTGCTGGCCTTCCGCCGCGCTGGTGCTCATGGCGTGCTGACGTACTTTGCGATTGAAGCCGCAGAGCGCATCAAACAGACATACGGCGTCTGAACAGCAGCCGAAGCCCCGCGCTTCGGCTTCCGCCCGCATCGCCTTTCTGTGAAACCTGTTTTGGCCGGAAAGCCAGTGCGTTACGGGCGGCGTTCCTGTTACAGTCTGGCAGGCTGTTTGTTTTACCAGCCTGCCACTCCTTTTCCGGACATGACGTATGGTTTCTACACTGCGGCAATCGCAGTTTTTCTACACCACAGCGCCCCAGCCCTGCCCTTATCTACCGGGACAGATGGAGCGGAAGGTGATTGCGGATCTCGCCGTCCCCAATGCGGACGCCCTGCATAACCGCCTCTCCCGCGCTGGCTTCCGGCGCAGCCATACGCTGGCTTATGCGCCTGTGTGCGCCACCTGTTCGGCCTGCACGCCTATCCGCATTCCCGTGCATCGCTTTGAACCAGACCGCACGCAGCGGCGCACCCTGCGCCACAATGCCGATCTGCACGCCATGCGCATCCCGCCCATCACCACGCCGGAACAATACGCCCTCTTCCGCCGCTATCAGATAGCACGCCATACGGACGGTGACATGGCCACCATGACGGGAGAAGACTATCGCAGCATGGTGGAAGACACACCCGTGGAAACCATGCTGTTTGAATTTCGAACAGAAGCGGGTGAACTGATGATTGTCAGCCTGATTGACCGGCTGGAAGATGGGCTGTCGGCTGTCTACAGCTTCTATAACCCGGACCTGCCCCGTCGTTCACTCGGTAGTCTGGCCGTGCTGTTCCTTATTGAGGAAACCGCACGCCTTGGCCTGCCTTACCTGTATCTGGGTTACTGGATTCAGAAAAGCCGGAAGATGTCCTACAAATCCCGCTTCCAGCCTGCCGAAATCCTGACCCACGGCGTCTGGCACACGCTGGATGCTGAGGCGTAATACTCCTGTTCAGGCTTTCTTGAGCGCCCAGGAGGGGGCTTCCTTACCCACAGCGGCGCGTTTCCCCACCCAGGTCTGAAGGTCAGCAAACGGACGCAGGCGCACGTTGCCGGGCCATAGCAGGCCATCCTCAGCTTTAAAGACAACTGCATTCTTCAGGGACTCACTGGCTTTGGCATATTTCTGCAAGCCAACACCCAGACCACGCCCCATGACCGGCAGTTGCTCCAGCGGGAAAATCAGGAAGCGACGGTTACTGCCCAGCACAGCAACCTGATCACCTTCTGCAGGCACGCAGAGTTGTGCGCTTTCCTCGCCCTTCAGGTTAAGTACCTGACGGCCTGAACGCTTTTCCGCCACCATGCTCTCTTCGTCCACCAGCATGCCGCGCCCGGCGCTGGAGGCGACAAGGCGACGCGCACCGGCCTGCACCGGGAACACGGTAATCACGTCTTCATCGTTCGAGAGATCAAACAGCAAACGCACTGGCTGGCCATCGCCACGCCCTCGCGGCAGGTCCGCACCTTTCACGGTAAAGGCGCGCCCATCTGTGCCGAAGAAGCACAATTTATCTGTGCTCTGGCAAGGCACCGCAAGGCGCAACCCGTCGCCTTCCTTGAACTTCTGGTTCTCCAGATCAACAGCATGGCCTTTCACAGCCCGCACCCAGCCTTTCTGAGACAGGATGAGGGTCAGAGGCTCACGCTCCACCGTTTCCACTACGGAGATATCAATGGGAGCCGGAGCGGACTGGAGCGTGCTGCGCCGTTTGCCCAGCTGACCTTGCCCGAATTTCTTGACCATGCCCTCAAGTTCGCGCCCGATACGGGACCAGCGCTTCTTCTCGTCACCCAGCAGCGTTTCCAGTTCGGCCTTCTCGGCTGAAAGCGCGTCATGCTCCTTGCGGATTTCCAGCTCTTCCAGCCGGCGCAGGCTCCGCAGCCGCATATTGAGCACAGACTCGGCCTGCAGATCGGTCAGTGAGAACGTGGCAATCAGGCTGGCCTTCGCATCATCTTCTTCACGAATAATGCGAATGACCTCATCCAGATTCAGATAAACTGCCAGGAAACCTGCCAGAATTTCCAGCCGACGCAGGACAGCGTCCAGACGGTGGCGGCTCCGACGCTCCAGCACCACATGGCGATGGTCCAGCCAGGCACGCAGAACGTCCTTCAGGCCCATAACACCCGGTGCGCGGTCCGCGCTCAGCACGTTCATGTTCAGCGGGAAGCGGCTTTCCAGCGTGGTCGCCCGGAAGAGGGTTTCCATCAGCACTTCTGGCTCAATGCCGCGTGTTTTTGGCTCCAGAACCAGCCGGATTTCATCCGTGCTTTCATCCCGAATGTCGCCCAGAAGCGGCAGCTTCTTCTGCTCCAGAAGATCGGCAATCTGCTCAATCAGACGAGATTTCTGCACCTGATACGGAATTTCGGTGACAATAATCTGCCAGGTGCCAAAACGCCCCTGTTCGACTTCCCACCGCGCCCGCATGCGGAAGCCACCACGCCCTGTCTCATAGGCTTTCAGAATGGCGTCCGAATCTTCAACAATCAGGCCACCAGTCGGGAAGTCCGGCCCCGGCATCAACGCCAGCAGTTCAGCCGTGGTACTGTCTGGCTTACGGGCCAGCAGTGCAGCAGCCGCACAGACTTCGGCAGCATTATGCGGCGGAATGCTGGTGGCCATCCCCACAGCAATCCCGGCCGCACCATTGGCCAGCAGGTTCGGGAAAGCTGCTGGCAACACAACCGGTTCCTGCTCTTCACCATCATAGGTCGGGCGGAAATCGACGGCATCATCTTCAATACCGTCCAGCAGAGCCTTGGCGACTTCGGTCAGCCGCGCTTCCGTGTATCGCATGGCGGCGGCGTTATCGCCGTCAATAGAACCGAAGTTCCCCTGCCCTTCCACCAGCGGGTAGCGAGCGGCAAATTCCTGCGCCAGACGCACAAGGGCCTCATAGACCGAGGCATCCCCATGCGGATGGAATTTACCAATAACGTCACCAACCACACGGGCGCATTTCTTGAAGCCGGAGGACGGGTCCAGCTTGAGCTGGTGCATGGCGTAAACAAGCCTGCGATGCACTGGCTTGAGGCCATCCCGCACATCAGGCAGCGAGCGCGACATGATGGTGGACAGCGCATAGGCCAGATACCGTTCACTAAGCGCATCCGCCAGTTTGGTATCCTCAATATGGCCTTCAAATGTCTCGCTCATTTCCTGCTCCCCAGACCCAATGCCGGCTCTCATACAGCCTGAGACATAACGCTGTGGCGCGTTTTGTTCTAGTCTCCTTCTTCTTCAGGCGTCTCATTCGGCTGTCCGGCAAGGCGCGCCACACGATCCACCAGCCGCTCCCGCGCTGCGGGCAGGGGGCGATGCCGCTGTCCGAAGGCGTCCCGCGCCAGAAAATGACCTGTCAGCCGCAACCCGGACAGCCAGTCCTCCGGTGTGCCGGTTTCCTCCTCAGACAGCAGGAAGGACGGAAGCGGCAAAAGCCTGTCTTTCCATTCCCCGGCACCGTCTTCAGACACCGCTTTTCCTGTTTTGGGGGATACATAGGCGAGGCCCGTTGTGGCGCCTGTCACTGCGCAAGCGGAAAAATCGAGACCAAAGCCAAGTTCCGTCAGCAAAGCGCATTCCCAGCGCACCACATCCGGCAGCCCTTCCCGCTCGGACACGGCGGGGTCAAACCCCAGAAAACTGAGAAGTTTTACCGTTTTGGCAAACAGTATCGGGCACGGCTCACCTTCCGGTAAAGCCGCATCGGCCAGCACACAGACGGACTGGACCATGGCCAGCGTGAGCGGCGCATCCAGCAACCGGAAGCCGCAGCCATACAGTAATTCACCCGAAAGCCGGACGATGCCGCCGGCAGAGCGAGCCTGAAAACGGGTTTTAACCAGATTTCCCGGCTGCCATAACGCGCTGCCTGCACGGGATCTGGCCCCATAAACCACACCGCGCACCAGCCCGTTTTCTTCTGTCAGCACATGCACACGGGCGTTATTTTCGCCCAGCAAGGCCGCAGAAAGCACAAGGGCGGGAGCCTCCCTGTCGAAGGAAGTCCCGCCCTGTTGCATCATCGTGCAGAAACGCCTG
This sequence comes from Acetobacter cerevisiae, assembly GCF_001580535.1. Taxonomy (GTDB): domain Bacteria; phylum Pseudomonadota; class Alphaproteobacteria; order Acetobacterales; family Acetobacteraceae; genus Acetobacter; species Acetobacter cerevisiae. The sequence continues at coordinate 68,340 of NZ_LHZA01000156.1, forward strand.
ACTTAGACGCCGGAAACCTTGGCCACTTCAGCAGCAAAGTCGTCGGCTTCTTTTTCAATGCCTTCGCCCAGCTGGAAGCGGTCAAAGCCAACCAGCTTCACGCCAGCTTTCTCCAGAACTTTCTTCACGCGGCTTTCACCGTCATGCACCCACACCTGCTCCAGAAGAACAACTTCTTCATAGAACTTGCGGATACGACCTTCGACCATCTTTTCGATGATGGCTTCCGGCTTGCCGGAGTCTTTCGCCTGGTCGATCAGCACAGCGCGTTCACGCTCAACTTCAGCCTGATCAAGGCTGGTCACGTCCAGAGCGGACGGACGCGTTGCAGCAACATGCATGCCAATCTGACGGCCGAGCTGGGTAATGGCGTCAGAAGCAGACGGAGCTTCCAGAGCAGCCAGAACACCAATCTTGCCAACGCCCGGGCGCAGGGCACCGTGCACATACGTTGCCACAACGCCAGACGGCACCGTGAACACGCGAGCACGACGCAGGGACATGTTCTCACCAATGGTGGCGATCAGGTGCGTCAGTTCGTCAGCAACGGTGCGGCCGCTGGCCAGCGTTGCTGCCTTGATAGCTTCCAGATCGTCACCGACCTTAAGAGCAACCTGAGCAACAGATTCAACAAAGCTCTGGAACGCTTCGTTACGGGCCACAAAGTCCGTCTCGGCGTTCACTTCAACCATGGCTGCTTTTTTGTCTTCGGATGCAACAGCAACCAGACCTTCAGCAGCGGTACGGCCGGACTTCTTGGCAGCAGCCGCAAGGCCCTTGGTGCGCAGCCAGTCAACGGCACCTTCAATTTCACCGTTGGACTCGTTCAGAGCCTTTTTGCAGTCCATCATGCCTGCGCCCGTTTTTTCGCGCAGTTCTTTGACCAGTGCAGCGGTAATGGCCGCCATAGTTCATCTCCTTAAAAACCGGAACGCGCCCCTGAGGGCGCGCACAGGGCTGTCATGCCTATGTGCAGGCATCTATCGTATCTGAAAAACCGGCCCGGCAGATCATGCTCGGGCCGGCCAGCAAAACTTTAGTTTGCAGCAGGTGCCGGAACAGCAGCAGCTTCAGGCGCTGCAGCCGGAACTTCTGCTTCCAGAGCCGGGTCAACCGGCAGTTCTTCAGCCGCACCGAAATCCTGGCCAGAAGCGCCCAGTTCAGCGGAGATCCCGTCCAGAACGGAAGAGGAGACCAGATCGCAATACAGGGAGATGGCGCGGATGGCGTCATCGTTACCCGGAACCGGGAAGGTCACGCCCTTGGGGTCAGAGTTGCTGTCCAGAATCGCCACAACCGGAATGCCCAGCTTGTTGGCTTCTTCAACAGCCAGCTTTTCCTTGTTGGTGTCGATGATGAACAGGATGTCGGGCAGACCGCCCATTTCCTTGATCCCGCCGAGGGAGCGTTCGAGCTTGTCACGGGCGCGGGTCAGTTCAAGAATTTCTTTCTTGGTCAGACCGGACGTGCCGCCGTCCAGCGTTTCTTCAATCTGGCGCAGACGCTTGATGGAACCCGTAATGGTCTTCCAGTTCGTCAGCATGCCACCCAGCCAGCGGTGGTTGACGTAATACTGACCGCAGCGCTTTGCAGCTTCAGCAATCGGTTCTGCTGCGGCGCGCTTGGTGCCAACAAACAGAACGCGGCCACCACCGGCAACAGTGTTGCGGATTGCCTGCAGGGCGCGGTCAAGCAGGCCAACAGTCTGCTGAAGGTCGATAATGTGGACCTGGTTACGCACACCGAAGAGGTATGGCTCCATCCGCGGGTTCCAGCGGCGGGTGTGGTGACCGAAGTGAACACCAGCTTCAAGCAGCTGGCGGAGTGTGAAATCTGGCATCGCCATGGGGCGTATTCCTACCTTATCTGGTTAATCCTCCGCGAAGCACGGCCCCTTTACTGTTCAGGGCACCAGAAGGTGTATGGCTTCGCGTGCGTAGTCCCGGCCTGGGCCAAGCGATGCCGATATGGCGGTTTTCGCTGGCCCTTGCAAGGCAAAAATGCGGGTTATCAGCCCTCTTTAATGGGTTTGGCGTTTGCGTTGGGCACACCTTTGCGGGCCAGGAGGGCCCGCAGAGCCTTCACAATAGGGAAGACTTCAATATTGTGGTCACCCCCAAGCTCACGCCAGGCCTTCTGTTCCAGTTCCACAATTTCCCGGTCTTCTTCAAAGATACGGTGCGTGAAGATCCCCAGAACCGGCCAGGCCATATCCAGCAGAAAGCCCCATTTGGGCTTCTTGACGGAGAGCAGACCAAACGTCTGGGTGCCCAGCTGGTCAGACCCCAGCGGCACATAGGCCACCCACAGGTCCATCACCAGATCACCATCTTTGTCATGAATTTGCAGAGTCTGGTACGGGTAGGTGGTGCGGATGGAGACAATTTCCTCCACCGGCTGTTCCTGCCCTTCAATCTCACGATGCTTGCCGAAAATCAGCGCTTCAGCCAGCGGCTGGTTGCCACCCTTACGGGCAAAGCTGTACCGGGCTTCCTGAAAGTTCTCGCCCTTGTCCTGCCCCATGAAGCGGGCCGTGATGGAGCCCATCTGCCGCCGGTGCAGGAACTGATGGTTCATGTCCATCAGGTTCTCGTGCATGAAGGTATAATGGCATTTCAGACGCGGGTGAAAGCGGCGGGTCTTGAATTCCGGGTTTTCAACCTGCGCGATGTCGGGCATCGGCACGCTGTCCGCCAGAGCAGGATCTCCGGGGAACACAAAAATCAGACCGCTTTTTTCCCGACAGGGATAAGACTTAACAGGCCGTCCCACCCCTTCCTTATTCAGGTAAGGCACCGTGACGCACTGGCCCGCACGGTCAAACGCCCAGCCATGATAGCAGCATTTGATGCAGTCACCTTCGACCTTCCCCTTGCTCAGGGGCACCTGCCGATGGGCACAGCGGTCTTCCAACGCATAAACCGGACCATTTTCCGGACGAATCAAGGCAATGGGGTGCCCTGCATACCGGGCAGGAAAAGTCTTCCCCGGGCGCACCTTGTGCGACCACGCAATGGGATACCAGAAATTCGGATCACAATCGATCTGCCGCAGATCATACTCCGGGGCAGAGACCTGTTCAGCCGGTTTTTCTTTGACTGCTTCTTCCTGCATGGGTCACCTCTCACATTACCAGAGGCGAATGCGCAAAAAAACGGCACCACCTCACCGGGTCATGCCGTCTAGGATTGGTCTTTCCCCCAGGATCAGACAAGCCCCACCTCTGCATGCCAGATTAGCAAGGGATTAGCGTATTATAAAGGAAGAGCCCTCTGCTCCACTGAGAAACAAAGGGCTCCAGAACATTTTTTATTTAGGCGAATGCGGCAGGGGGTAGTGCTTACGGGGCTTGGTCGGCTGATCAGGCTTTTCGGTTTTTGGGCCCGGAGTTGTGGTGCCGCGGTTCGTCGTCGAGTCCTGACCATTGCCACCATTGGACGGCGGCTGCGTCCCGGGCTGTTCGGCCTCGGTGCGCGGGTTGTTCCAGAGTTTATGAGACGGCTCGACCCGATTGCCGTTCTCGTCCTTGGCCGCAGGCGGCACCTTACCAACCTGAGACGCCGCAGAATTTGCGGTCGGCGCGCCGGGAACCGAATCACTCTGCGTTGTCTGCGCCAACGCAAGCGTCGGGGCCATCAGCATGGAAACAGCCAGAGTCATGGAATACAGTTTTGAAGACATGGGATATCCTCCCGTTCAAGATGTAGATACGCACTCATGCCTCTAACGAGGCCTTTCCGGAAAGGTTGCCTTTCCTTATTTACAGAGCACACCTGCCAGAACGGAAAGGCGGCCTCACGCTCCCCCACATGCGGGCAGCGGTATGTCCAGCGCAGCACATAGCCTGCTCAGACCGGCCGCGGACTGTCTGACCGATGCACCATCAAACGCCTTCACCTGTCGCACACTCAGACTGTTAATCAGGTAAAGTCCCTCTGCGGCCTTCAGTCGCGCCAGAGAGAGAGACTCTTCCCGCAACAGCCCCGCTTGCAACAGCACGGCCCGCGCAACTCCGGGCAATGCCCCCTCCCCCACCGAAGGCGTAAAAAACTCGCCCCCCTCCTGAATCACCACCGTGCTGATGGGGGTTTCTGCCACCCTCCCCCTCACGTTCAGCAACAAGGCTTCATCACACCCAGCCCGCATGGCCTCCTGCCGGGCCAGAATATTAGGCAGGTAATTCAGGCTTTTCAGACGATTTAAGGGGGATAACTCATCACGCCGAATGGTTTGGCTTGTCATGAGGGAGACCGATGACACCGTTGCCTGCCCTGCCGTAGCCGTCATAAAAACGGTAGGCTCTCCCTGCTGTAGCGGCAAAAGCCCTCTCGGAGCCACACCCCGTGTGACTGTCAGACGGGCAGAGCCGTTTTGCACATCCGTTGCCTGCAAAAGCGCCTGCGCGGCCTGCGCCACTGTCGCCGCATCAGGAACTGCCAACCCAAGCACCGCTCCCCCATGCTGCAAACGCTGCATATGCAAATCCAGATGGCGCACACGTCCATTTTGCACACGGAGCGTTTCAAACAGGCCATCCCCCAGCGTCAGCCCCCGATCCGTCAGACTAACATGCGCCTGTGCAGCCTCACACAGATGCCCATTCAGCCAGACCAGACTCATGCCTCATCTCCAAAAAGTGCCCGGAAAGGAGCCACTTTCAGGCGCATTTCTTCATATTCCTTTTGAGCGTCAGAGAGAATGGTAATCCCCCCACCTGCGGCCAGTGTCAGAGAGTCCGTTCTCCGGACAAGGGTTCGAATAATCACGGAACTTTCCAAACGACCATCTACCCCGACACAGAGCACGCTCCCGCAATAAGCCCCACGCGGAGAGGCTTCCAGTTCTTCAATAATTTCCATAGCCCGATGCTTGGGGGCGCCCGTCACAGAGCCGGGTGGCAGGGTAGCACGCAGCAGGTCAAACACATCCCGCCCGGCCTCCAGTTCTCCCCGCACTTCAGACACCAGATGATGCACATGGGCAAAGCGTTCCACCCTGAGAAATTCCGGCACGCTCATGCTCCCAACCCGCGCCACACGGCCGATATCATGCCGCATGAGGTCCACAATCATCAGGTTTTCAGCCCGTTCCTTGTCATCTGCGCTCAAACTAGCCGCAAAAACGTCATCCTCTTCCGGCGTCTGCCCGCGCGGGGCTGTACCCTTGATGGGCCGGGATGTCACAACGCCCTGCGCGTCACACTGCAAAAACCGCTCCGGTGACGTGGAATGTAACGCGTATCCCGCCCCGCAGGACAAATACGCGCCAAAGGGGGCCGGAGCCTTCTGACGCAGAGCCAGATACAACGCCGTATTTGAAAATTCTTTTGGGAACGCAGAAAAATAGCGCCCCGTGATATTCACCTGAAAAATATCCCCGGCGGCGATATATGCTTTAGCGCGCTCTATGGCCTCGCAATACGATGCGCGGGACTGATCGAGACGAAACTGCACCCGAGGCACATCTGGCAAATCAACCGAGCCTTCAGGCACAGCCTCCCATGCCGCGACATGCGCCGTAACCTGCTGGTCCCCAGCGGTATCCTGATCCCCCTCCGACACAACGCCCGTAATAAACGCACGTTTTGAAAGACGATCCCACACAAAGGCATGATCGTAAAAACCGGAAGCCCAGTCCGGCTCATCCTGCGCAGAGTGACGGGGCGAAATATGTTCCAGCTGCTGCCCAAGACCGTATCCTGCAAACCCGATCCATCCACCGTAAAATGGCAGTTCCGGCATCTCCTCCGGCTCATCTGCACGAACCACAGCAGACGGCATGGCCTGCCGTAGCCGGGCAAACAACGCATCTGGCGTAAAGGGAACAGGCGGTTCGGCATTCTGAAAAATTTGCCTATCCTGCACCACAAGACTCTGACGCGGCGTTCGGCAAAAAATCTGCCAGCGACTGCGGCCTTCTACCGGTCCGCCACTATCCAGAAACGCACACCACGGCGCATCTCCCCATGCTGCAAACACAGCCTCTGGCTCACGCCAGGCCAGTTCCTTTACCCAGACCCGTGCCGTGACCATATGTTTTGCAACCTCAGACCTGTTCTACGCGGGAAATACCTTCCAGCATTTTGAGCCTTTGCCCCAGAAGCGGTGTAACCCGATACCCACCGCGCAAACGGATTTCCACATCACAGGTTTCTGCAACGCCCGGCAGCAGGACAATCCGGCTGGAACCACCTTTCTGCTCGGTCAGGATTTCATTCAGGCGCGGCAAGGCACCTTCCTGCTCCACCCATATCCGCAACTCACTTTTTGCCTGCGCTGCGGCCTGCTCAAGCTCCACAATATCCGTCGCTGTAATGCGCATTGCCTCGCCTTCCAGCTTCAGGTCCGCCGTTACCAAAACAGCAGTGCCAGCCGTAAGGCTTTCGCGCACACGGGTCAGAACTTCAGAAAATACGGTCACTTCACAGCCACCGGAGGAGTCTGAAAGCCGGACCCATGCCATCTTGTTGCCGGTGCGGGTCGGGCGTTCCTTACGGTCCACCACACAGCCCGCAATGCGCACACGGCCTACCCCGGCTTCCGCCGCTGAGAGCAGACCAGAACAGCGCGTCACATCCAGCCGACGCAGCACAGTGCCGTAGGAATCCAGCGGATGGGCCGTCATATGGAAGCCAATCGCTTCGGCTTCCATGGCCAGACGCTCGAACTCCGGCCAGTCCTGACATTTTGCAAGACGTAGCGGCTCAACATGGCCACCGCCGCCAAACAGGCCAATCTGGCCAGAAGCCGCCTCCTGCGCCTGACTTTGCGCCCGTCGCAGAATAGTATCAGCCGAGTTAAACGCCAGCGCCCGGTTTTTATCCAGACATTCAAACGCCCCGGCTTTTGCCAGATTTTCCATTTGCATGCGATTGATCTGCTTGGGGTCAATCCGCATGGCAAAATCTGCCAGATCCTTGAACGGTTTGTTCCCACGCGTTGCCACAAGGGCTTCCATCGCGCTGAACCCAACCTTTTTGACGGCTGCCAACGCATAACGAATCCCGTGGGTGCCATCCGGCAACGTCTCGACCGAGAAGTCCGCTTCGGATTTATTCACATCCGGCGGCAGAACCTTAATACCCATCCGCTCGGCTTCCTGCCGCAGAGCCGCCAGCTTTTCCGTCCGCTCCCGCGCCAGAGACATACAACCAGCAAGGAACGCCACCGGATGATTAGCCTTCATCCACGCTGTCTGATACGAAACTAATGCGTAAGCTGCGGCATGGGATTTATTGAAGCCGTAGTCGGCAAATTTCGCCATGAGGTCAAACACCTCAACGGCTTTATCCCGGTCAATCCCGCGCTTGACGGCCCCTTCCGTGAAAATCTCGCGCTGGGTATCCATTTCCGCACGGATTTTCTTACCCATGGCACGCCGCAGCAAGTCAGCACCGCCGAGGCTGTAGCCCGCCATTTTCTGGGCAATCTGCATCACCTGTTCCTGATAGACCATGATGCCATAGGTCTCTTCAAGAATATCGCGGATTTCCTCGTGCGGCGGCTCCCACGCTTCCCCGTGCTTTCTGCGGCAATAATCAGGAATGTTTGCCATCGGGCCGGGACGATACAGCGCCACAGCCGCAATCAGATCTTCCAGACGGGTGGGACGCATCTGTTTGAGAACATCACGCATCCCGGCGCCTTCAAACTGGAAGACACCCGCCGTATCGCCGTTACTGAGCATGTCGTAGGTGGCCGGGTCGTTCAGCGGAATACGGCTGAGATCAACCTCAATCCCCATTTTCTTGAGGAAGCCAACGCCCCTTTGCAAAATGGTCAGCGTTGTCAGCCCCAGAAAGTCGAACTTGACCAGCCCCGCCTGCTCAACAAACTTCATGTTGTACTGCGTGACGAGCATGTCGCTTTTCGGGTCTCGGTAGAGCGGCACCAGCTCTACCAGAGGCCTGTCGCCAATCACCACACCGGCGGCGTGGGTACTGGCATGGCGGAACAGCCCTTCAATCTGCTGGCCAATTTCCAGCAGGCGGCGCAACGCTTCATCATTGTCGCGCATTTCCTGAAGTTTCGGCTCTCCGGCAATAGCTTCCTTCAGTGTGGTCGGTTTAGCCGGGTTGTTTGGAATGAGCTCCGCGACCCGGTTAACCATGCCGTACGGCAGACCCAGCACACGCCCCACGTCACGCACCGCAGCACGCGCCTGCAACTTACCGAAAGTGATAATCTGCGCCACACGATCTGGCCCGTATTCCCGGCGCACATAGGCAATCACCTCATCTCGCCGGTCCTGACAGAAATCGATATCAAAGTCAGGCATGGAAACACGTTCGGGGTTTAGAAACCGTTCGAACAGCAGGTTGAAAGGGATCGGGTCGATATCAGTAATGGTCAGCGCCCATGCCGCCAGAGAGCCTGCGCCCGACCCACGCCCCGGCCCCACCGGAATATCATGCGCCTTCCCCCACTGGATGAAGTCCGCAACGATCATGAAGTAACCGGGGAACCCCATGCGGGAGATAATATCCAGCTCAAACGTCAGCCGGTCTTTATATTTCTGCCGGGTTTCCTCATCCATGGTCATGCCGGAAAGGCGCTTTTCCAGCCCTTCCCATGCCATAGCGCGCAGCGTTTCGTCTTCCGTTGCCCCTTCTCGCACTTTTGGGCAAACTGGCAGCAGCGGCTTGCGGGTTTCAACTTTAATCGCGCAGCGCCGGGCGATTTCCAGCGTATTGTCACAGGCGTCAGGCAGATCGGCAAACAGAGCGCGCATCATTTCCGGCGGTTTGAACCAATGCTCCGGCGTCACACGCCAGCGGTCCCGCTCCGCCATGGTCCGACCCTGCGCGATACAGATCAGCGCGTCATGCGCCTCGTACATTTCCGGGCGCGGGAAAAAACATTCATTGGTCGCCACCAGCGGCAGTCCGAACTCATCCGCCAGCGCCAGCACACCCGGCTCCACCGCTTTTTCCACCGCCAGATTGTGGCGATGCAGCTCGACAATCAGGCGGTCACCAAAGGCTTCCTTCGCCTGCGCCAGCCAGCGTTCGGCTTCGTCCTTCTGTCCATCGGCCAGCATCTGGAAAACCGGGCCACGTGTGCCACCTGTTAGCAGCAGCAGCCCCTCCGAGCGCTCACACATCACTTCCATGCTGATAACCGGATCAGCCGGGTCGGACTCTCTAAAGCCTGTGGAGGACAGATATTGCAGGTTGGCCAGCCCCACCTCGTTCTGCGCGAGCATGACAATCGGCTCAGACGGAGAACCTGGCTTGTCGTTGCGTGACGGCAGGCCCAGCTGACAGCCAATAATTGGCTGAATGCCGCTCTTGCTGGTGTACTGCGAGAACTCCAGTGCCCCGAAGAGATTGCCCGAATCCGTGATAGCGACGGCGGGCATCCGCATCTCTTTGGTCAGAGAAACCATCTCCGGCACACGAATGGCCCCCTGGCTCAGGGAGTAAGCGGAATGGACACGGAGATGAACGAAATCGGCGTAAGACATACCCCGTTCTATCACACCCTCCGGGGCCTGCGTCACCTTACAAATGCTTATCTGGATACCGCCCCACGCCCGGATGCTTTACAACCGCCCTATGGAACATACGGGAACAGAGCTACGCCGGGGCTGGACCACCGGAAGCTGCGCAACAGCCGCCGCAAAAGCCGCATGGCTGACGCTCCTGGGGCACGAGCCTCCGGCCAGTGTGACCATTACGCTCCCCGGCGGCCAACGCCCCACCTTTGCCATTTGCCGAACTGGTCTGGACAACGGGCATCCCTTTGCCGAGGTGGTGAAAGATGCGGGTGATGACCCGGACATCACCCACGGGGCCGTTATCCGCGCCACGGTTCGCCGCCTGCCTGCGGGTTCCGGCGTGCAGTTTCGGGCTGGCCCGGGTGTTGGCATGGTCACACGCCCCGGCCTGCCCATTCCCCCCGGTGAGCCAGCCATTAATCCCACCCCGCGCGCCATGATCCGCACAGCCCTGACCGAAGCCAACGGCGGCACCCTTCCTGACGCAGAGGTCACGCTTTCCATTGAGGATGGGGCCAGACTGGCAGAGCGCACCCTCAACCGCCGCCTCGGCATTACCGGCGGCCTTTCTGTTCTGGGCACAACCGGCATTGTCGTGCCGTTTTCCTGCGCTGCGTGGATCGACAGTATTCATCGCGGCATTGATGTCGCCCGCGCAGAAGGCCTGACGCATATTGCAGGCTCTACCGGCAATGTTTCAGAAAAAGCCGTTCAGAAATTCTATGGCTTGCCTGATACAGCGCTGATTGAAATGGGTGATTTTGTCGGCGGTATGTTGAAATACCTGCGCCGCCACCCCGTACCACGCCTGACCATTGCGGGTGGCATTGCCAAAATGACCAAACTTGGTCAGAGCAAGCTGGACCTGCACTCCAAACGCGGACAGGCCGACATGGGCGCACTGGCACAGCTTGCCGCAACAGGGGGCGCCCCTGCACCCATAACAGACGCCATTGCGGCCAGCCCCACTGTGGCCGAGGCTTTTCTCTTAGCCTCCTCTGCACACATCCCGCTTGGCACGCTCATCGCACAGTCAGCCCAGCACACGGTTCTGGAGACCCTTGCCCCAGCCCCCTGCGCGGTGGACGTGATGGTGTTTGACCGTTCAGGCCAATGTGTTGGACAGGCCGGCCCTTCCCTGCCCCAAACCTGATTTAGCTCCGGAAGCGCCGCCGATAATCCGGGTTATACAAAGCGCTTTCCCGAAAGTCTTTTTCCGCCAGAGCAGGTCCCACCAGCACGAGAGCTGTGCGTTCCACCGGGTTTTGCGCCAGTTCTGCTTCAATCGTGCTCAGTGTGCCGCGCAACACGAGTTGGTCTGGCCATGTCGCCCGCGCCACAATGGCGACAGGGCAATCTGCCCCGTAAAAAGGCGTCAGTTCCTGCACGATCTTTCCCAGCGCATGAATGGCCAGATGAATAGCCAGCGTCGCACCTGTGGCCGCAAACGCCGCCAGTGTTTCACGCTCCGGCATGGCGGATGCCCGGCCCGTCATACGCGTCAGCACAACACTCTGAGCCACACCCGGCATGGTCAATTCCCGCCCCAGAACAGAGGCCGCAGCCGCAAAGGCGGGTACACCCGGCACCATGCTCCACGGAATCCCCAGCCGGTCCAGCCGACGCGTCTGTTCCGCAACGGCACTGTAAATGGACAAATCGCCTGAATGCATGCGGGCTACATCGTGCCCTTCCGCATGAGCTTTGGCATATTCCGCTTCAATCTCATCCAGAGAGAGTGGGGCCGTATCCACCAGCCGCGTGACCTCGGCGCAAAATTTCAGCATATCCGGTGGCACAATGGAGCCTGCATACAGGCACACCGGGCAACGCTCCAGCAGATCGCGCCCCCGGAGCGTTAGCAAATCCGCAGCCCCGGGGCCGGCCCCAATAAAATAAACCGTCATTTCGTTTCCTCTCCTTCCGCCACCGCACAGGTTATGCCCGCATGCGCTTGCCGCAGCACGCGCAACCACGCACCCGGCCCAGCTCCAGCCAGTGCGCAGCCTTCTGCCACAGAGGCAAAACCTGTTTCCTGCAAAGCTCTTTCTGAAACTGTTTGGCAAATATTCTGCACGCCCCGCAATGCGTCATCCGAAACCCAGAACAGAGGGACGCCAAGCAGCGAGGCCACTTCCTCCGGTAACGCTTCACCGTGCCGAAAGCCCGGAACTGCCAGATATGTCAAAGCAGTGGCCTTATTCTCTTGCACCACCTGCCGCACAAAAGTCGCTGCCTCGGTCGCGCTGGCCGAGTTGCTCCATCCCATCCCGGCCACGCTCATGAATGATCTTCCGATTTCCACGCAACCCACTGCGTCACACTCATAGCCGGACGAAAACCGTGCATCTGCCCGACCCCTTCCATGCGAGAGACCGCCAGACGAGTAAGGGTACCGCCCCATTCCTGCACCGCCTGCATCAGCCGTGCTTCTGTTTCCATCACCACGGCATTGACCACAAGTCGACCGCCGGGTTTGAGCGTCTCCCATGCGCCTTCCAGAACACCAGTCCGACTCCCGCCCCCACCAATGAAAATAGCATCCGGGCGTTCCAGATTTTCAAACCCCTGTGGCGCACGCGCTTCCACAACCTGCAAATCAGGCACACCCAGATGCAGGGCATTCCGGGCAATCCGTGCAGCCCGTTCCGGCACGGGTTCAAGCGTGATGGTGCGGCAGGACGGGTCTGCCAGCATCCACTCAATCCCTACAGAGCCAGAGCCGCCCCCCACATCCCACAGCAATTCCCCGGCACGCGGGGCAAGAGACGAAAGCGTCACCGCACGAATTTCGCGTTTCGTCATCTGCCCGTCATGCTCGAAGCAGGAATCCGGCAGGCCCGAAGTCAGAGAAAGGCTAAACGTCCGGCTGTCCGGTACAATCTCCAGCGCCAGAATAGTCAGCCTGCCGGGAGAGACGGGCACACCCTCCCGCGCCGCAAAATCATAACGGCGTTCCTTTGGTCCACCGAGCGCTTCAAGCGCATGGCAACGCGTGCGGCCAAAGCCTGACTCCGTCAGCCATTCCGCAAGCTGAGCCGGAGACTGCTCATCCGCACACAGCACCATCAAACGCGCACCGGGCTGCAAAAAGGGCTTCATGCGGTGCATATTGCGCCCACACAAAGACACCACCCGACAGTCCTGCAAGGCCCAACCAAGACGCGCGCAGGCCAGAGATATGGAAGAAGGCGCTGGCAGGCACAACATCTCCTCGGACTGCACATGCTTGGCAAGCGTTGCCCCAACGCCGTAGAAAAACGGATCACCCGACGCCAGAACCACAACGGGCGTACCCCGCCGCGCCAGAATAGCGTCAACTCCTTTTTGAAAAGGTGACGGCCAGACCGCCGTTTCTCCGTGAATACCCTTTGCCGCCAGTTCCAGGTGCCGCGCGCCTCCCACAACATACGACGCATGAGAGAGCAGTGTGCGGGCAGCAGGACTCAGGCCGTCCAGACCATCCTCCCCAATACCGATCAGCGTCAGCCAGACATCAGACATCACATCTCTCTCCCCGGTTCCGCGCTGGTGCGCATTACGTTCCGCACCTTTCCGAACACCCGACTTGCGGAACCTCCGTCCCGATCGTTATGGAAAGACGCATACAGTTCTTCAGGATACAGCACGCCATGCCCTTTTCTGCCGCCTCTGCCCCCGTGCCTGTGTTGATTCTGGGCGGCACGACGGAAGCCTCCCGCGTATGCCGTCTGCTGGAACATCACCCTGCTTTTACCCCCACCCTCTCGCTGGCTGGCGTGACTAAAAATCCGCATCTTCCCAATATCGCTGTCAGGATTGACGGGTTTGGAGGCGTAGAGGGGCTGAAAGACTGGCTGAATCAGCATGCCATTCAGGCGGTGATTGACGCCACGCACCCCTTTGCAGCCACTATGAGCCAACATGTGGCCGCAGCGTGCGCGGAACTGGCGCTCCCGGTGCTGCGGCTGGAACGCCCGGCGTGGTTGCCTACGCCGCAAGACCATTGGTACAGCGTGCCCAACCTGACCGCCGCTGCCAGCCTTCTGGCTGACCCTGCGGGTTTTGGACAGCGCCCCTTGCGGGTTTTTCTGACAACCGGACGTAAGGAGGTCGCGCCATTTTGCGCTGCCCCGCAACACACCTATCTGCTGCGCTCCATTGATGCCCCAGACCCGGCAAGCCTGCCCCCGCACACCACATGCCTGTCCGCGCGTGGACCGTTTGATTACGCGGCAGAACTGGCCGTGATGCAGGCGCATCATATTGATATTCTGGTCACTAAAAATTCTGGTGGAAACGCGACCTTTCCAAAACTGGAAGCGGCCCGCTCCCTGCATTGCCCGGTGATTATGGTCGAGCGCCCGCCACACCCCGCCTGCCCGCGCGTAGACACGCCTGAAGAGGCTATGGTGTGGCTGCAAACGCATCAGACTGCTTCCACCTTGCGCGACGTATAAAACCACACACTTCCGTCCGGTCGGGGGATCAGATGACTAGCCACACAGCCAATCAGCACCAGCGTGCTCATATCCGCCCATGTGGCATCCGCTTGCGCCAAAGTGGAGAGACGTACAGCTTCATCTTCCCGCCCAATAGCCCGTGCGAACGCTACGGGGATTGATCCGGGCAGGCATCCGCGCAAATGGTCCAGAGCCTCGCCCAACTGGGTCGGGCGCGCTTTGGAGCGCGGATTATACAGGGCAATCACAAACCCGGCCTCTGCGGCCAGAGCCAGCCTGCGCAAAACAACTGACCAGGGCTTAAGATTATCGGAAAGAGACATCACGCAGAAATCACCCCCCAACGGTGCCCCCAGCCGTGCGGCTGCGGCCAGAACTGCGCTGACGCCGGGAATAACCGTGATCTCAAGCGCGCGCCATTCCTGCGGCCCGTGGTCCACGGCCTCAAACACGGCGCTAGCCATACCGAACACGCCTGCATCGCCACCGGACACAACAGCAACATGCCGCCCCTGCATGGCCATTTCCAGCGCATGACGGGCGCGCTCCAGTTCGACCCGGTTATCGGAGCTGTGCCGCACAACGGATGCCGGTGCCTCAACCCGCTGCACATACGGCCCATAACCAACCAGATCCGTCGCCCGACTGAGCGCCTGATCGGCCTGCGGCGTACGCTGGAGCACGTTACCGGGCCCTAACCCGATAATGGTGACAGACCCTGTCATCGCACACCCTTTCTGCCGGGCACCAGCGCCAGAGAAAAATAGGGCGCAGGCCCCTCCTGCTCCGCCAGAGGCAAACACCGCGCCTCCGGCTGTGTGCCACGCTCCACATAAACGGCGTCTGGCAAACGCCCGGCCTGTGTAAGCGCCTTACGCAATTTTGGCATATTGCGGCCAATCTTCATCACCACAGCGGCATCAGCTTTTTCCAGCCAGTGCGCCAGATCCTCCTCCGGCATGGTCGCGGGCAGCACGCACAACACATCGTCCCCATGCGTCATAGGGCGCGCCGCCTGTGACCAGCACCCGCTCATGGCGGAAATACCCGGCACGACCTGCGTTGCAAAGCGGCTGCGCAGGCGGTCAAACAAATACATGGACGAGCCATACAGAAAGGGGTCACCTTCACAGAGCAGAGCCACATCCTTCCCCTGCTCCAGAACCACGGTCAGATCCTGCGCGCAGCGATCATAAAACGCGTTCATATTCTTATGATACGCTGGATCTTTAACCGAAAGTTCCGTTGTAAACGGATAAGCCAGCCGTATTTCCTGCGTCGTTGGGGCAATATGAGCCTGAGCAATACGCCGGGCATGGCCCTGTGTGTCATGCCGACAGAAATACGCTACTACCGGCGCGGCCTGCAGAACTTTGACTGCGCGCAACGTCATCAGGTCCGGGTCACCCGGCCCAACGCCCACCACATGCAATGTGCCGTGCGCCATCACTCAGCCTCACTTGCCAGCGCGTTCACAGCCGCTGCGGCCATGGCGCTACCTCCCAGCCGCCCATGCACAACCAGCCAGGGCACATCATGCCTTTTTGCAAGAGCCTCCTTGGATTCCGCTGCCCCCACAAAGCCAACCGGCAACCCGATAATAACCGCAGGCTTCGGTGCGCCAGCATCAAGCAGTTCCAGCAAATGGAACAGCGCCGTGGGAGCGTTGCCAATCGCGACCACGGCCCCGGCCAGTTTCTCTCCCCACAAATCCAGCGCCGCCGCAGAGCGGGTATTGCCAATCTCTTTAGACAGTTCCGGTGTGCGGGGATCACGCAAAGTGCAGACTACCGCATTGTCCGCAGGCAGACGGGCGCGTGTAACGCCATGCGCAACCATCTCGGAATCACAGAGAATGGCACAGGATTTTTTAAGGGATGCTCTGGCTGAAGAGACGAAATCCGCCGTCATCGCCACAGACTGCGCAACTTCCACCATGCCGCACGCATGAATAATCCGCACGACAACCTGCGCCTGCTCCGGTGAAAATCCGCTCAGATCCGCTTCTGCCCGAATGGTGGCAAAGGAGCGTTTATAAATAGCGGCTCCATCCCGAATATAGTCATAAGCCTGCATACTTAAACGTCTCCTTTCGGCAGAGCCTGCAAAAAGGCTCTGACATCCTCAGTTTTTGGCAGAATACGGCTCGGCTCATCACTGGCCCCGCCATGCAGCACCACGCCATAGCCCCCGGCTCCGGCAACAAGTGTGACCGTTGCGGCACCCGGATGCGCACAGCCCTTGCGACAGCCCGATACATGCATGTCTGCTTTATCGGGGAGAAACTGCGCGAGGGCTAATGCATCCCGCCCCACATCACCCGCAGCCTGTGCGCATCCCGGCGCGCCAATGCAGGCGTAAACATGCAAGCGTGCGTCGTCAGGGTCCGTAATCATTCCGGAAATTTCAGGATTTTTTTTCAGTCCGTGAAAAATCAATCCTGACCACGGCGTCATCCGCAATATACCATCCCCTTCCTGCGCAACCTGTGCGCAGGCACGGAGCGTTGCTGCCGTCAGACGTCCTAACGGCGCTACCGCTGCATAAATGGAGCCTGTGAGATAGCCCGCCAGCGTGCCGGGCCGATTTTCGCCTTGCATTGCCACCACAGGGGCAGGCCCGCACGTCAGTCCTATTGCAGCAAACAGAGATTGCCCTACAGAAGGCATTCGAAGCGGCCTCTGCGTTTCACCCCGTTTTATAAAAGCTGCTGCCAGAGCAAGTGCTGTTTGCACGGCATCCTGCACGGTCTGCGGCTCTGAGCAGCGGTTCCCACATACGACCCGCCAGCCAGCTTGTGCTGAGACCGGACCATCGGCAGCCTGTACCATAATATCGGCGAGCAGAGAGCCTGCCGGGAAAAACCCTCCACCGTCGACGCAAAAACCAAATTTATCAGGCAGAGCAGAAAGAGACGGATGGTCTATCAGACCGCTCCGCAGTGTCTCAGCGCACAGCAACGCCTCTGCGGCACAGACAGAGTCTATACCCGCCAGAGGGGAAACCTGAAGAGCCAGACGGCGCTCGGCCTCCGGGTCAGCCTGCCCCAGACCCGCCGCGATCATACGGTGCGGAAAAGCCTGCGCAGCCTCCAGACCAAAACCGCGCAGTTGCACGTTTCCTCGGTTTGTCAGGCTGATCTGCCCATTGCCGTCCTGCTCCGCAACATCTGCCAGAAGATGAGCCTGCGCTGCACTCATCCGGCCCAGAGGCGGACGCACACGCACTAGCCAGCCGTCCGCTGCCTGCATGGGCGCAAACAGGCCGGGACACCATCCTTTGACCACAGGTACAGAAAATGCGGCCGACATGAACACCCTTCAGGCAACACACCGCACAAAGCAGCATGGGGGTGCAGTTCTGAGGCCGACCGGACAAGCCAAACGGTAACGCGCACGTCAACGCGCCATCACGCACCGGACACCCCGCCGGACATGACACTCCAGAAAATCAGATGGCAGGTCTCCTGGCTGATGACACAAAACCACCGGTATTCCGGCGGCTTTCGCTTGTTCCATACCTTCCCGGAAAAATCTCCAGTGGCAAAGCACTCTGCGGCAGAGTGCTGGAACACGCCTGATGTCACATACAGTTGCGGGGGCAGCGACGGCCAAGAAACAGCGGAGTTCTCACCGTACTTCCCTTTTTCATCCCAAAGCGGGAACCATCGCGTCCTGTTAAGCAGGCTCTCCGGGAGATGTCAAAACACTGTGTACGCAGCCCTGCACTCTTGAAAGAAAGGCCCTGTGCCGCCAGCTCTCAAAGGGCTTACGCCCCACCTGCCACACGCACGGAGAACAGAATGATGCAGTATCGCCAGCTCGGTCGGTCCGGCCTGCGTATTTCCGCCTTTACCCTTGGCACCATGACATTCGGCGGCAAAGGCGCTTTTGCCAAGACCGGCAATACCGATACAGCCGGGGCTCGCCGCCTGATTGATCTGTGTCTGGATGCCGGCATCAACATGTTTGACACAGCAGACGTGTATTCCTCTGGAGAGTCCGAAACCATTCTGGGAGAAGCACTCAAAGGCCGAGCACAGGAAACTCTGGTGACCACCAAGGCCCGCTTCCGCATGCAGGACGGCCCGAATGGGGAAGGCTCCTCCCGCCTGCACCTGATTGCCGCGTGTGAAGCCAGCCTGAAGCGTCTGGGCCGTGACCATATCGACCTGTATTATCTGCATGAGTGGGACGGCCTGACCCCGCTGGATGAAACGCTGGAAGCGTTGGATACCCTCACCCGTGCAGGCAAAATCCGCTATGCGGGCGTTTCCAATTTCTCCGGCTGGCAGCTGATGAAGGCGCTTTCGGTCGCCGAGCGGAACAGGCTGATTGCCCCGGTCTCCCAGCAGATTTACTACTCTCTGCAAGCGCGGGATGCGGAATATGAACTGTTACCCGCCGCCGTTGATCAGGGCATTGGCGTACAGGTCTGGAGTCCGCTGGCGGGTGGCCTGCTGTCTGGAAAATATCGCCGCAACAAACCAACACCACAGGGCCGCCAGCTTGAAGATTTTGGCGAACCCCCGGTGCATGACAAGGAAAAGCTGTTCGACATTGTCGAAGTGCTGATTGCTGTTGGGGAAGAACATGGCGTTTCCGCCGCCCAGATCGCGCTGACATGGACCATGCACCGCCCGGCCATTACGTCTGTCATTATCGGCGCCCGCACGGAAGAGCAGCTGAAAGACAACCTGAAAGCGGCCGAACTGGTGCTGTCGGAAGACCAGTTGAACCGCCTGAATCAGGCCAGCCTGCCGCCCCTGCTCTATCCGTACTGGCATCAGGCCAGCACGGCCGCCAGCCGGCTGAGCGCGGCGGACCGGGTGCTGCTGGAACCGTTCCTGAAAACACAGTAAGACGGGCGCAGGCCGGACAGCCGCCCGCTCGGTTTTCTCGTGCACAAACTGTGCGGGCGGCTGTCCTTCCCTTTTATCGCAAACCGGGATGCGTCATGAAGCTTGTGAGAACCAGACACGAACTGGCCGAAATTGTCACGCAGTGGCACCATGAGGGTGAAACAATCGGGCTGGTGCCCACCATGGGGTCTTTGCACGAAGGCCATCTGACCCTGGTGCGCGCGCTGGATGGCAAAGCCACCCGGCGGATTGTGACGATTTTCGTCAACCCGATCCAGTTCAACAACCCGGATGATTTCCAGCTTTACCCACGCGGTCTGGAGGCAGACGAAGCCCTTCTGGCAGAAACCGGTGTGGTGGATGTTCTATATGCCCCGGATGAAACGCAGATTTATCCACCCGGCTTTTGCACCCGCATCAGCGTGTCCGGGCCAGACCGGATGCTGTGCGGCGGAGACCGGCCCGGCCATTTTGATGGCGTTGCAACCGTTGTCACCAAACTGTTTATGCAAACCCGCGCCAATATCGCGGCTTTTGGGGAAAAAGATTTCCAGCAGCTCTGCATTATCCGTCGGGTGGTGACGGATCTCGACCTGCCTCTCACTATCCTGCCGGTTCCCACCGTGCGGGAAGCGGATCATCTGGCTTTATCCTCACGGAATAAACGCCTCACCCCGGCCCAGCGGGAACAAGCCAGCCATCTGCCAAAGGCTCTGATGGACTGCCTTGCGGCTCTGAAAGCTGGCCAGCCTGTTACCGCCGCTCTGGAACACTGCACACAGACCCTGAAAGACGCGGGTTTTACCGTGCACTATCTGGATCTGCGCTCTGAAAAATCACTCGGCACTGTTGAAAAGGCCGAGGCTGGCGCACGGCTTTTTGTTGCTGCCAGTCTGGGCGATGTCCGGCTGATTGATAACATGCCGGTGGTCTGAAACTATTTTGCACACACAGGGAAAACCCCATGACGATTACACGCCTTGACCCCGAAGAACGCCTGACAGGCGCAGTAATTTACAACGGACTGGTGCATCTGGCCGGTCAGGTCGCAGATGATGCCTCTGCGGATGCAGAAGGCCAGATGGCGGACATTCTGCGGCAGGTTGATGCCCTTCTGGCCAAAGCCGGCACAGATAAAAGCCGCCTGCTCTCCGTGCAGATTTTTCTGGCGGATATGAACGATATGGCAGGCATGAACCGGGCATGGGATGCCTGGCTGGACCGTGACAACAAACCTGCCCGCGCCACCGTGGAAGCCAAACTCGCCAACCCGGACTGGCGCGTAGAACTGACCGGCATCGCCGCTCTGCGCTGAGGCTGACAAAAAGGCTGCTTTCTTCCAGGTAGAACGGAAAAGAGCAGCCTTTCTGGTCTCATAAACACATAGCGCCGCCCATAGCGGATTTGCCATGACGGATGCTTTGAGCAGATTGTTTGGGGAGCACATATAGCGCAGCACTCTGTGACTGAGACGGTCAGCCAGAACACGTTACGCAAGAATCAGAGCAACAGACCCATCAACGCAAACTTCATGGCAAAATGCCACAGCTTACAGCGTGAAAATCTATTTTGAATTTTAGGAAAAAGGCTGGCTCCCGAAGTAGGACTCGAACCTACGACCCAGCGATTAACAGTCGCTTGCTCTACCAACTGAGCTATTCGGGATCAGCGAGGCATCGTATAACCGTGATCCGGGGGTGCCGTAAACCCCCTTTTTTCATTTTTTTTGTGTTGCATGTTTTTATGAGCAGACGACGCTGAAAACCCCGCGTGGTAAGAAAGAAGCATGAGCGCACAAGGACCTTCCTCCGACCCGGCCTTCCGCCGCCGAATTGTTCTGACCAGCCTTGCCGGGCTGGCCATAGCGGGAGCCGTGGGTGCGTTTGAACACCACGCGCATAATCGGCCACCACGCAAGCAGCCGGATGGCCAGTATCGCAAACTCAAGCTGATCTGGCCGCACTCGGACACAGCCCCGGTGCTGGCCGTTGCGTATCAGAAAGGGTTTTTTGCCCGCTACAGTCTGGATGTGGAAAGCGTTTCCACCCCGCAAAACGGGAATGAAGCCCTGGATGCGTTGGCAGCAGGTAAAGCGGACTATGCCGTCGCGCCTGCGTTAACCTGGCTCCCTCGTCTGTATGGCGGTCTGCCTGCCAGCCTCATACTGGGCATTCAGCCCGGCACCTTCCGTCTGCTGGTGCGACGGGGGGCAAACATCACCCGGCTGGACCAGCTTGTGGGTCGCACAGTGGCCATGCCGGATAAGAATGCTGCGGATAAATTTTTCTTCGCCATCATGATGCGCCGCAAGGGCATTAATGCCATGGGCGGCATTACCTGGACTGATATGCCAGCAGACCAGATGGTTGACTCCGCCCGCGCCCACACCATTGATGCCGTCGTGGCGCATGACCCGCTGGCCTGGCAACTGCTGAACGGCCATGCGGACTTGTTTTCTGAACTGGTTGGCAGCAACACAGGCCATTATGCAGACCGCACCAGCCTAATCCTCGGGGCCTCAAAGGCCGCGCTGGACGCGGACCCGGATGCTGCAACCGCCCTGACTCTTGCTCTGCGAGATGCCGCAAAATGGGCCAATCAGCACCGGGATGAAGCCGCGACACTCGTCGCAGATGACTCCGCAGATGTCAGCACCGATGCCATGCGCGCCATGCTGCATCATCAACCCGCCATCAGCCCGGTGACGGGTCATGCACTACGCGAGCAGATGGCCCAGTATTGTGATGAATTGCAACTGATCGGCCTGCTCCCTGATACAGAAGCCGCCTCTGCGATTGCCCGGCGTTCGACCCGCAATGTGCTGAACGGCTGATTTGTCAGGACAGTTCAGGGTCTTTCTTGCGGCGCGGTAGCCGGATTTCACTCGCCAGAACACCGAGCACAATCAGCCCAGCGCCCGCTATGGCCAGTGGCGGCAGACGCTCCCCGGCAAGACGCCCCACAAGTCCGGCCCAGACCGGCTCCCCTGCGTAAATAACCGTCGCCCGCGTGGCGGAAATGGTTTTCTGCGCCCAGTTCATGGCGAACTGGATGACCGCACTCATCACCCCCAGCCCCACACCGGACGCCACCCATACCCATGAGAAAGCCGGGATATGTTCACCCGCTACCGGCATGAAGGCCAGCGCCAGAATGCCAGCCACCAGCAACTGCACAATGGTCACGCGGCGACTATCCACGCGCAGCGCGTAGCGGCTGATCAGAATGATTTCACCCGCTATGGAGACTGCGCCGAGCAAGGTCGCAATCTCACCGGGGCTGAAGCTCAGGCCGCTGGCGGCATCCGACCCGGTCAGGCAGATCAAACCGACGAAAGCAATCAGAACGCCCACCCAGCTCATCATATGCGGCCTGCGTTTGAGCACGGCCCACTGCAAAAACGGCACCATCGGCACGTACAGAGCCGTGATAAAAGCGGACTGACTGCTGGAAATGGTTTTCAGGCCCAGCGTCTGGAACGTGTAGCCCAGAAAGACGCCAACCCCGATCATGCACCCGGCCTTCAGCTCATACCGCGTCATCCCCGCCAGAGATTTGCGGAACAGCAACAGGGACATCAGGCCAGCCGTAAGAAACCGTACGCCCACAAAAAACAGCGGGCCAGTATGTTCCATGGTATGGTGGATGATCAGGAACGTTGCCCCCCACAGCATGGTGATCAGGACAAGTATGATCTCCTGTTTCGACAGAAACTTGACGTGAGAGCCAGAGGCGGGTGGAGTCTTGATCATAGTTAGCAGCGTATATGGGCACTATAATGCACAATCAACCCCCACGATCTGATGTTTTGAAATATGTGGGGACAAATCTGCGTCGCCTGCGCAAAGACGCCGGCCTCAGTCAGGAAGCTTTGGCCAATGCGTCCGGCATCAGCCGCCGCATGATTGTGAGTCTGGAAGCCGGGACCGCCAATATCAGTCTGGGCAGTCTGGACCGTCTGGCAGAAGCACTGGACACAACCTTTCTCAAGCTGGTGAGCAATCCGGACCGCGAATTACGCCGCATTGAGGAAGTGATGTGGCGGGGCAAAACACCCTCCAGCAAAGCAACCTTGCTTGGGGCGGCCCCCGCCCGGCAGGATACGCAGCTGTGGCTATGGTCTCTTGCACCGGGGGAACGCTATGTGGCGGAACCCGACCCGGAAGGCTGGCATGAAATGATTTTTGTGCTGGACGGCACACTCACCATTGAGTTCGATACAGAGACTCAACTAGTGAATGCGAACGATTTTACAATTTATAACAGCGCCCAGAATTACGCCTACCTGAACGCAGGCAAGAAAGCCGTGCGCTTCCTGCGCACGGTTTCATCCTGAAGAAAAAGGGCGACCTGTTCAGCGCAGATTGCTGACAAAACGCTCCAGACGCTGGCAGGCTTCCATCAGGTCGGCATCACTCGTGGCACAGGACAGACGCAAATAGGGCGACTGCCCGAACGCACTGCCCGGCACGGCGGCAACATATTCCTCTTCCAGCAACGCCAGCGCAAAATCATGATCTGTTTCCAGCCGGGCACCGCCCGCACTGGTCTGCCCCAGACACCCGGCCACACCCGGATACGCATAAAATGCGCCTTCCGGCATAGCGCAGGTCAGACCGGGAATGCGACGCAGCGCATCCACCACCATCTGCCGGCGGCGGGCATAGGTTGCGGCCATTTCCTGCACCAGATCCGCCGGACCATCCAGCGCCGCCGCAGCAGCAGCCTGAGCAATAGTGCAAATGCCGGACGTGGCATTCCCCTGCACTCCCCGCATGGCGGCAATCAGGTCTTTCGGCCCACCGGCAAAACCAACGCGCCAGCCTGTCATGGCATAGGCTTTGGACACACCATTCAGCGTGATGATGCGGTCTTTCAGATCGGGTGCCACAGCAGCCAGTGAGGCTGAACGCACACCGTCAAACACCAGATGTTCGTAAATCTCGTCCGACAAAACCCAAAGATCAGGATGCTGACGGACGATTTCGGCAATCGCCTCAAGCTCCTGCGCCGTCATCACCGCCCCGGTGGGATTATTGGGGAAGTTCAGCACAAGCCAGCGCGACTTCGGCGTGAGGGCCGTAGCAAGAGCCTCGGCTTTCAGCTTGAAGCCATCTTCCTCACGGCACGGCACCGTGACCGGCACACCGCCAAACATGCGGGCAATTAGCGGATAGCTGACCCAATAGGGTGCAGGCACAACCACTTCATCACCGGGGTTCAGCGTCGCCATGAAGGCGTTGAAAATCACCTGCTTGCCGCCATTGGAGACCATGATCTCATCCGGCGCGTAATCCAGACCGTTTTCCCGCGTGAATTTACGGGCAATAGCGGCTTTCAGGGCTGGTGTGCCGTCAACCGGCGGATATTTGGTCTGCCCGGCCAGAGCCGCCGCATGGGCAGCTTCCACCACAGCCGGGGGCGTGGGGAAGTCGGGTTCCCCCAGCGCCAGAGAAATAACCGGCTTGCCTTCCGCCCGCAGCGCACGGGCACGACGCGCCATTTCAATAGTGGCAGGAGCAGGCAGCCCCTCCAGCCGACGGGCGAAAGACCGGGCCATACTCTTAAATCAACCCTTTGCAGAAGCGCTGGATACGGGTGCAGGCTTCACGCAGGCTTTCCGTATCCGTGGCGTAGGAAATGCGCATGTAATCCGGATACATGAAGGCCGAGCCATGCACGGCTGCAACGCCTTCTTCTTCCAGCAGGGCCGTGACAAAATCCTCATCCGTTTCCAGCTTGCGGCCACCGGGGGAGGTTTTCCCAAGGCAGCCTTTGACGGACGGGAACACGTAAAACGCCCCTTCCGGCTTGTCACACTCCAGGCCTTCGGCCTCGTTCAGCATGTCCACAACCAGATCGCGCCGCGCCTGATAGGTTTTGACCATCTCGCCAATAAAGTCCTGCGGGCCGGTCAGCGCTTCAACAGCCGCGGCCTGTGCGATGGAGCAGGTATTGGAGGTAGACTGGCCCTGAAGCTTGTTCATCGCTTTGGTCAGTTCCACCGGGGCACCGGAGAAGCCAATGCGCCAGCCTGTCATGGCATAGGCTTTGGACACACCATTCATGGTCACGGTGCGGGAACGCAGCAGCGGCTCCACTTCCACAAACGTGGCCGGACGGAAGCCGTCATAGGTCAGTTTGGCGTAAATATCGTCCGTAAACACCCAGACATGCGGATGGCGCAGCAGCACGTCGCACAGCGGGCGTAGATCTTCCGCAGAGTACGCGACCCCGGTGGGGTTACAGGGAGAGTTCAGAAAAACCCATTTGGTACGCGGCGTAATGGCGGCTTCCAGCTCTTCGGCTGTCAGCTTGAATCCATTTTCCCGACGGCACGGCACAATGACCGGCACCCCTTCGGCCAGCGTCACGATATCCGGGTAAGACACCCAGCACGGAGCCGGGATAATGGCTTCATCGCCCGGATTGAGCGATGCCATCATGGCATTGTAAATGACCTGCTTACCGCCGGTGGAGACGATGATTTCTTCCGGCGTGTAATCCAGACCGCTATCCAGCCGGAAGCGGTCCGCCACGGCTTTGCGCAGCGCGGGCGTACCGGCCACATCGGTGTAGCGGGTCTGGCCGTCTTCAATCGCCTTCATGGCGGCGCGGGCAATATTGTCAGGCGTGCGGAAATCCGGCTCACCAGCCGAAAGGCTAATGATATTTCGCCCCTGCGCCTTAAGCTCACGCGCTTTGGTCGAAATAACAATCGTCTGGCTCGGGCTGATCCTGTTCAGACGGTCAGCAACAATGCTCATAATCCCAACACTTCCTGACACATTATGCCATCGGCCCCGCCTTGTGCTGCCGGAACAGAGCCTGATGGAGATAAAAAACCGGCAAGGGCCAACACATTAATGCGCTTCTGCCTCCGGCGGAACCGGCGAAACCGCGTCTGTCGTCAAATTTTATGAAAAATCATTTAAAAATGACTGGAGGAAATCTCAGAATGCTCACCCAAAAACGCCGGGATACCCGGCAGCCTGCCGCACCTCTTCCGGTGTCATCCCTGCGTCCCGCATCGCACGAACAGCTTTGGCTCCATCCCGTTTGGAAAGACGCCGCCCCTCCGCATCACACAACAACGGATGAAACAGATAAGCCGGTGCGGGCCAGCCCATAAGGGCCTGTATCAACCGGTGCAGGTCCGTCGCGGGGCGCAGATCCTCCCCGCGTGTGACGAGCGTGACGCCCTGTGCGACATCATCATGCGTGACACACAGATGGTAAGAGGCAGGCACATCCCGTCTGGCCAGCACAACATCCCCAAACAACTCCGGCTGGCAATAGACAGTGCCGCGCTCAAGGTCTGTATAAGTCAGCGGCCAGTTGGATGAAGCCTGCGCCCTGACCCGCTCCAGCGCCCGCGCCCGCGCCATATCCAGCCGCAACACATGCGGCTTTCCCTCCGCCAGAGCGGCGGCCCGTGCGTCTAGCGACAAATGGCGGCAGGTGCCGGGGTAGCGCAGACTGCCATCGGGCGCGGCATGCGGGGCGGACATCATGCCCGCAGACTCTCGTGCAATATCAGACCGGGTGCAGAAACACGGATACAGCACCCCCATCTGGTCAAGCTGCTCCAGCGTTGCATGATAGGCGGCCATATTGGCAGATTGTCGCAAAATAGGACGGGCAGAGCGTAAGCCGAGCCACTCCAGATCTTCCAGCAGAGCCGTGGCGTAACTCTCCCGGCAGCGTTGCGGGTCAATATCTTCCATCCGCACAATCCAGATGCCGTTCGGCCCTTTATGGGTCCAGCCTGCCAGAGCAGATGCCACATGCCCCAGATGCAAAAAGCCGGTGGGGCTGGGAGCAAAACGGGTCACCCATGAGGATTCCGTCATGAGGCACACCTGAGGAGAACAGCACGCATAAAACTCTCACAAAATGATAATAATACTGTTTTGTTAAATACTTAGGCCATTTCTTGCGGGAAACCAATCTATCTGCAATACTCAGCCCAACACTGATCTCGACGACGCACTTCTGACGGCGTTCTGTTACGAGTTTTTACGCCAGCTTTTGGAAGTTGCGCCCTCACCTGCACCAAGGAGGCGCGTCTTGGCTGACGGCAGTACGATAAATTTCCCTGCTCTGGTGTTGAATGCGGATTTTCGTCCGCTCTCCTACTTCCCACTATCCCTATGGTCCTGGCAGGATACCATTAAAGCTGTGTGCCTCGACCGGGTTTCCGTGCTGAGTGAGTATGATGCAGAAGTGCATTCCCCCCACCAGACCTTTCGCCTCCCCAGCGTGATTGCGCTGAAGGACTATGTGCCGTCTGCCCGCAAACCGGCCTTTACCCGTTTTAATGTTTTCCTGCGTGACAATTTTTCCTGCCAGTATTGTGGGGACAAGCACCCCACGCAGGACCTGACGTTTGACCACGTCATCCCCCGCTGCAAAGGCGGTCGCACCACGTGGGAAAATGTCGTAACGGCCTGCGGGATCTGTAACCTGCGCAAAGGCCCGCACCTGCCCCACAGCATCAATATGCTGCCCCGGCAGCGCCCTGTGCGCCCTACCTCATGGCAGTTGCAGGATAATGGCCGGGCCTTCCCGCCCAATTACCTGCATGAAAGCTGGCGTGACTATTTGTATTGGGACACAGAGCTGGACAGCTGAGCGCCTTTATTTGGTGTAGCTATAACCATATTCATCCGCCTGCTTTTGCAGGTCCGGGGCATCTTTCAGATTCAGCGGCAGCGGGTGCGCGCCTTTTTCACCCAGAATGAAGTTGTGGTTGCTCATACGCTGGCATGTGTTGGCCGCCAGCGGGAAACTGAGGAACATCGGGCCTTTCATCTGATTTCTCAGGCAGGACACATCCGTATCCAGCAAAGGCTTACGGCCTATTTCAGAAGAACATCCGCCCAGCAGCGTAAGGCCGGTGAGCATAATTCCAAAGCCGATTGTCTTCTTGTTCCGTCTCACAACCACGCTGACCTTTTCCTCGCCACTCTGCGCCGACATCCAAACGCCGGATAGGGCTGCCTACCCTGCCATGCCTTGCGTTGTGCGCCTAGTATAAGGCTTGGCAAATCGCCCCCGTGCGGACCGCATGACAGAGCCGGTTTTGCTTTATCCGACGTCGAAACCCGCTCCAAGAATGGCGTTCTGCAAGGAGGAAATCCCTGCTCTTGCAGGATCATACACAATTTTCACCTCGCCCGTGGCAAGGTTGACGTCTGTGCTTTGCACCCCATCCACAGCAGCCAGAGCCCGTTTTATGGCGGAGACGCAACCATCACAGGTCATGCCTTCCACCATAAAGCTTGTTTCTGTGGTTGCCATTGTCGCGTTATCCCTTGTTGAAATCTGATTTCTGGCTACTTGCCGCCAGAATAAACCGCATTCTAGACCATCCGCTGCCCTTGCCAAAAGCCCTGCTCCGGCAAAACGTGTTGATTCCTCTTCAGATGGGGACAGAGTTACAAAAGCGGTCTTTTGCGGGTGCCCCCTCGGCAGAGCACGTTGTGCAGAGTAAGATGCATCCCATGCCGGATATGCCCTCTCTTTCTGCCGCGTTGCAGCCTCAGCCTGAACCCTGCTGGCGGGATACGCCGGTGCATCGCCTGATGTTGACAGCCCTGCTGAACGAACTGGACGCCACACTCCTCAGCACATCCAGCGCCACCCGGACGTTGGAAGACTGGAGCATGCGGCATCATCTGGCTCCCACCCCGATAGTACGTGCCATCTGCCAGAAAACCCCTCCTCGCCCTTGCCCGGCAGCACTGCGAGATGCCCTACGCCTGCCTGCAGAGGCCGCGCCAGACACCCTGCGTTACAGACATGTCCGGCTAATGTGTGGAAATCTCACGCTCTCGGATGCAGAAAACTGGTATCTGCCCAGCCGCCTGACGGATGAGATGAATAGAGAGCTGGATACCACTGAGACCCCGTTTGGGCGCGTCACAGCCCCTCTGGCCTTTACGCGCCGCCTTGTGCAGGCCGAGCGCGTGTGGTCTCCGCTGCCGTTGGGGTGGGAACTGACCCCCCTGTCGACAGGCTCAGATCAGCCTTTGACTTTTCCGCCTGTCCTGTTCCGGCATCATGCCGTGCTGTCCCGGCAGGATGGCACGCCCATCAGCGCGGTGATTGAAAGCTACACAGCCGGAGCCTTCTGCTTCCCGCCGCCGGCCATGCCAGACGTGCCCCAAACCTCCGCCCCATAAAAAAAGCCTGAACCCACAAAGCAGGTTCAGGCTTTAGCTATCAGCTATCAGCTATCAGCGGCGCAGGCATCCTCAGTCATGCGGGTCTTATCAACAAACTGCTCTGTTGCATCATCCAGCGCACGTGTCTTACGGCCGCCCGGACCATGCACATACAGGTCTTTCCGGTCCACGGAATCCACCACATCCGGTTGAATGGGCATCAGATAACGGGCCTTGCGCATATGGTCGGCCAGCTGAAGTTTGGGGTTGAAGACGGAATTAAACTTCCACAGCATTTTCAGGAAGTTTGTCTGCCCCTTCAGCAGCAGGCGGCCTGCAATCCCGGCCGTATCTTTCAGCGCTTCCCAACCCATATGTTTGGTGTTGAGCACCTGCTGGGTTTTCACCAGTTCTTCATAAAATTCCGGCAACGGCAGCTTGGTGGGCAGCACCGCATGCTGAATATCAAACAGGCGATAATCACGCGTCGTCAGGCGACGTGCTTCCTTGTGCCAGATTTCCGTGCCCGGATAGGGCGTGGTGACGGAAATATTGACGATTTCCGGAATTTCCAGACACCACTGCCGCACAGCCTCAAACCGGCCGCGATCCCAGTCCGGGTCGGCAATAATGTTAATGGCGACAATCAGGCCCAGCGAACGCGCGTAATCCAGCGCCTCAAAGTTCTTATCCAGCGAGACACGCTTACGGAACTGCTTCAGCCCTTCTTCATCCACCGCTTCCATACCGATGAAGATGTAGGAGAGGCCAATTTCACTCCAGACCTTGAACACTTCCTTGTTGCGCAGCAGCACGTCTGCCCGCGTCTCCAGATAGTATTCTTTCTTAATGCCGCGCTTCTTGATTTCATTGGCAATGGCCATGCCGTGCTCTTCGTGCACAAAGGCCACATCATCCACAATGAAGATGCCGGGTTCCTTGATCTCCTCCAGCTCATCCGCAATCACGGTCGGGCTGGCGGTACGGTAAGAGCGACCATAGAACGTCCATGCGGAGCAGAAGGTACAATCCCACGGGCAACCACGCGCAAACTCAATAGAAGCTGCCGGGTCCAGCGTGCCGATAAAATACTTGTTGCGATGCCGCAGCAGGTCACGCGCCGGGCGGATATCGTTGAGCGATTCTACAAAGACCGGAGACGGGCCTTCCCCCGTCATGGTGACAACACCGGGGACAGTCAGCAGATCTTTCCCGTCTTCCAGCGCGCGCAGCAGCAGGCCGATGGAAGCGTCGCCCTCCCCTTTTAGAATGCAGTTCACAGCCCCTTCGGACAGAGCCAGCACATCCCGCGCAATAAAGGAGACGGAATGCCCGCCAATAAACTGGAAAATATCGGGGTAGCGTACCCGTGTGGCGCGGCACAGATCGATAATTTCCGGCACATTGGCCAGATAGTTGCCGGAGAAGCAGACAACATCAGGCTTAAAGCTTTCCAGAAGCTCCCAGTAATCCTTATGGGTTTCAACCTGCAGATCAATAATCTGCACGTCATGCCCGGCATCTCGCGCAGCGCCTGCCACCAGCTCCAGCCCGAGCGGCTCCAGCCGGAGAAAAACCTTGGTATACATGAGGGCGCTGGGATGAACCGCCAGGACTTTCATGACATTCCTTTCCTATACGGGCGGCCACAGAAAGGCATGGCCTCTACCGGTTTGTCAGAATTTTTGAGTGTCGGATCATAAAGGATCAGCCGTCCACAACCTTGGTGCTGACAACCCACCACCCATGCGTGGAACAGATGTCTTCAGGCACGTTTCTAGGCAGGAAATAACCCATAACTCTTTGTTATAGAATTATTTTTTCATCATTTCAGTTTCCGTTTAACCCCTCTTTTCGGGCTATCCGGTCTACTCATAACTTTTATGTGCTTTACGCAGGTGTCATCTTTCGGGCGGACTCATACGCCCCGTACACATCTGGCCCGTCCAGTTCCCAGAACGCTGTAACGCGTAGTGGGTTCCGGTCCGGGCCAGAGTGTCTCATGCCAGCGCGCTCATGCCCTCAGGCAAAAAGCGCGCTCCTTACATGAAAGACCTTCTCAGGGAAGGATTTCGGTTTCCGCGAAGAAGAAGCGGATTTCATTGGCAGCGTTCTCGGCACTGTCGGAACCGTGCACGGAGTTGGCTTCAATGCTTTCAGCAAACTGAGCACGAATGGTGTGTGCTTCAGCTTTCTTCGGGTCCGTGGCACCCATGACGTCGCGGTTCTTGGCAACGGCGTTTTCGCCTTCCAGAACCTGCAGAACGACCGGGCCGGAGATCATGAAGGACACCAGATCGTTGTAGAACGGGCGTTCTTTATGCACAGCGTAAAACGCACCGGCCTGAGCCGGGGTCAGCTGGGCGCGCTTCTGCGCCACAATCTTCAGGCCAGCGTCTTCAAACACGGCATTGATCTTGCCGGTCAGGTTACGACGGGTGGCGTCGGGTTTGATGATGGAAAGAGTACGTTCTGTCGCCATGTGCGGTCTCCTCATTCATAATCGGGCCGCACAATAACGCGGCCTTTCAGCCTGCTCCTCTAGAGCATATTCGCGCAGGCTGGTAGGTACTTCACCAGATCAAAATAAGATTCCAGCCAGAACGAGACCCCCGTTGAGCCTTCTTGTCATTTCCGACCTTACACTCCGCATTGCTGGCCGTACCCTTCTGGACCATGCAGACCTCTCCATAGAACCGGGCCGCAAGGTGGGGCTTGTGGGGCGGAACGGGGCCGGAAAGTCCACCCTGCTGGGCGCCATTGCGGGGGATCTTGCGCCCGATGGCGGGGAGATCCGCCTCTCCTCCCGCGCCCGCATGGCGCGTGTGAAGCAGGAAGCCCCGGCCGACGGGGCCTCGCTGCTGGACACGGTTCTGGCGGGCGATACCGAACGCACCGCCCTTTTGACCGAGGCCGACACCGCCACAGATCCCGTGCGCATTGCGGAAATTCATGAGCGTCTGCGCGCCATTCAGGCTGATAGCGCCCCGGCCCGTGCAGGCTCGGTGCTGGCTGGACTTGGCTTTAGTGCGGAGGCCCAGCGCCGCCCGGTGTCTGACTTTTCCGGCGGCTGGCGAATGCGTGTCTCTCTCGCCACCGCCTTGTTTCTAGAGCCTGACCTGCTGCTGCTGGATGAGCCGACCAACCATCTGGATCTGGAAGCGACTCTCTGGCTGGAAGGCTGGCTGACCCGTTTTTCCGGTGCGGCCCTGATTGTCAGCCATGATCGCGGGCTGCTGGATTCGTGTGTCGATGCCATTGCCCATCTGGACAAGGGCAAGCTCAGCCTGACCCCCGGCGGCTATGAGAATTTTGTCCGAATCCGCACGGAGCAGGCGTTGCAGCAGGCCCGCGCTGCCGAGCGAATCGCTGCCCAGCGCGCCCATATGCAGTCCTTTGTGGACCGCTTCCGGGCCAAAGCTACCAAGGCACGACAAGCGCAGGCCCGCGTGAAGGCTCTGGAAAAGCTGCCGGTGATTGAAAGCGTGGTGGAAGACACCCCCACCCGCTTCGCCTTCCCGGAGCCGGAACAGCTGGCCCCGCCCATGTTCACGGCTAATCGCGTCACCATTGGGTATGGCACCACGCCCATTCTCTCCAACCTGTCCTTCCGGCTGGATATGGAAGACCGGATTGCCCTGCTGGGTGCAAACGGGAACGGGAAATCCACCCTCGCCAAACTGATTGCCGGACGTCTGGAACCCATGTCCGGCTCGGTTGAGCGCAACTCACGGTTGAAAATCGGCTATTTCGCCCAGCATCAGGCGGAAGAACTGGTGCTGCACCAAACCCCGATTGACCACATGGAACGCGCGCTTCCCAAAGCCCTCCCGCCTGTGGTCCGGGCGCAACTGGCGCGGTTTGGTCTGGATGCGGATCGGGCGGAAACCCCGGTCAAAGATCTCTCCGGGGGTGAAAAGGCTCGCCTGCTGCTGGCCCTTGCCACGCGTGATGCCCCGCAACTGCTGATTCTGGATGAACCGACCAACCATCTGGATCTGGATGCGCGTGATGCGCTGGTTCGCGCCCTCTCAGAGTTTGAAGGCGCCGTGCTCCTCATCAGTCATGATCCGCATCTGGTGGAGATGGTGGCCGATCGGCTCTGGCTTGTCGCAGACGGCAAGGTGACGCCGTTTGACGGTGATATGGCGGATTATCGCCGCTGGCTGATTGAGCAAAACCGTGCGTCCAACCGCAGTTCCAAGCAGGACACCTCCGCACACGCCAGCCGCAAGGATGACCGGCGGGAACGCGCTGAAGCCCGCAAGGCTCAGGCTCCCCTCCGCAAGATTATTCGGGATGCGGAAGCGAAACTGGCCAAGCTGGCGACAGAACGCACGAAAATTGAAACCACTCTGGCTGACCCTGCTCTTTATGCAGACGGCAAGGCCGATGAGGTCACGCGCCTGAACACGCGCCTCGCCGCCATTGGTAAGGAACAGGCGGACCTGGAAGAACGCTGGCTGGAAGCCGAAGCGGAAATCGAAAGTGCCGCTGCGGAAGACTAAGCCCCTTTAGCCCGCTCTGGCAGCTTCTTTCCCTGAGTCCCGCTTCTCACTCCAAAGAGAGAGCAGGAACAGGACAAGGCCGACGCAGGACAGGATCATTCCGGCCCAGCCGGTTGCTGCGTCCCCGTAGCCCGCCACCAGCACAAGGCCGCCAAGCCAGGCCCCCAGGGCATTGGCCATATTAAAAGCCGCGTGATTCATGGAGGCCGCCAGTGTCTGGGCGTCTGCCGCCACATCCATAAGGCGCATCTGCATGGCAGGAGACAGCGCAATCCCACCGCCGAGCATAAAGACGGCAAGGGCTGTCAGCGGAATATTGGACGCCACCAGAGCAAACAGGCCCAGAGCCGCCGCATTCCAGATAAACGCGCCAATGGTGGCCCATTTCAGGTTCTTATCCATGACAATGCCGCCAACCCATGCACCAACAAACATGCCCATCCCCCACAGGGACTGGAACAGCGGCACGGCCCAGATCGGCACATGCGTCACCTGCTGCAAGGTCAGAGAAAAATAGGTGTAGACGCAGAACATCCCGCCACACCCCACAGCCACCGTGCCAATAACAAACCATACCTGCTTGCGGGTAAAGGCTGCCAGCTCACCCAGAGCTGAATGGGCGCGGTTGGGTGAGTCATAGGGCACAAAAAGCTGAATCATGACGCAGCAAATGGCGCTGATCAGCCCGATAAGCAGATAAGACAGTCGCCAGCCAAAATAGGTACCCGCGTAACTGGCAAAAGGCGCGCCGAGGATATTGGCAATGGTCATGCCCGCAAAAACACGCCCGACAGCGCGGCCACGATAGCCACGCTCCACAAGTCCCGCTGCAACCAGAGCCGACACCCCCATAAAGGAGCCATGCGGCAGGCCAGTAATAAAACGGGCAATCTCCAGCATGTGCAGAGACGTCGCACAGGTGCTCAGGCAGTTTGTCACAGCAAACCACGCCATCAGCACAACCATCAGGGAGCGGCGTGAAAAGCTGGCCCCCACCACAGACACCAGAGGTGCCCCAACCACAACACCCAAGGCGTAAGCGGAAATCGCCCCACCCGCCTGTGGCACGGTAACATGAAGACTGTCCGCCATCTGGGGCAAAAGCCCCATCGCTGCGAACTCGCCCGTTCCGATTGCAAATGTCCCCACCGCAAAAGCGAGAATGGCTTTTGAGGCCGCCTGAAGGCCTCCGTCGTTCCCGCCTGACATCTTTACCCTAACTCCCTAACGTCCAAATGTTTTTGAATAGTCTCAATAGGAACATTTTATTACAGAACAGACAAAAATATGTACTGTCCCCTGTTCTCTGTCACCAAAATCCAGATCAGCCGTTACATAGTCCTTCCTAATCCTGAAAGACCTGCCTTCCATGACGTCCGCTTCTGCCTCTCCCCCTGATTGTAACACTCCCCCCGCGCAGACTGAGGGCGATCAGGGTTCAGCCCAGCCTCCCGCCTGCCCCCTGACCGACGACAATACGGATAACAGCGCCGGATGGCTGGGCAGCATTACCCATATTCTGCGCCTTACGCTGGGACTGGCCGTTATCGGGCTGATGGTGTGGCTGCTGGGTGACGTGCTGACCATTCTGTTTGCGGCAACCCTGTTTGCGGTTGTGCTGCATGGTCTGTCCAAAATTCTGGTCAAGCACCTACGCCTGCCCTATGGCTGGTCCCTCACAGCGGTTGTTGCCGCTCTGATCGCAGCGGTTGCGTTGCTGATCTGGGGCAGTGGTCCCGCAATTGTCAGCGAGGCCGCCAAACTGCAGGACGCCCTGCGCCAGCAGGAAGCCTCTCTGCGCGCAACCTTGCAGACCAGCCCCACCGGCCAGATGATCCTGAACTATCTGCCAGCCTCCCTCGGCGGCAATCAGGGTGGTAACGGCAGCAGCCTCGCTTCGCTCGGGTCGCGCATTGCAGGCTCCATGACGGGCATTCTCGGCTCCGCCTTTGGCGCGGCAGGCACGATTGTGGTGATCCTGATTGCCGGGCTGTATTTCGCCATGGATCCCGGCCTGTACGCCAACGGCGCGCTCCGGCTGGTGCCTGTGGCTCAGCGGCCCAGAGCCCGGACGCTGATGCTCCACGCCAGCCAGACCCTGTGGGCCTGGGTGGCCGGACAGTCTCTGGACATGCTGGTGGTGGGTGTTCTCTCCGGCGTTGGCCTCTGGTTTATCGGTGTGCCGCTGGCTCTGGCGCTGGGTGTACTGGCGGGGCTGTGTAACTTCATCCCCTATATCGGTGCGATCATGGGTGCTGTGCCTGCGCTGCTTCTGGCTTTGTCTCTGGGCACGCGGGAAACCATCATGGTGGCCGTGCTTTACAGCGTCATCCAGTTTTTTGAAGGGAACGTGCTGGCTCCCGTCATTCAGCGCCATGCCGTGCAGATGCCGCCCGCCATCACCGTGCTCTCTCAGACCCTGTTTGGTGCCATTCTGGGCTTCCCTGGCCTGATTTTTGCCTCTCCTCTGACCGCCGCCCTCCTCTCCATTTTCGACGGATTGACGCCACCTCTCTCAGATGACGAACGCGTATAAAAACTCCGTCGTGACAAACCGGTAGGAACACCGTAAGAATTTGGTAATCACTTCCGGAGTCTGGGTCCCGAAATGCGCATTCTTCTTGTTGAAGACGACCAAACAGTCAGAACTTTCATTGCTAAAGGCCTGTCCGAATCCGGGCATCTTGTTGAGCAGGCTGAAAACGGCAAGGATGGTTTGTCACTCGCCACCAACGAGAATTTCGACATCATCATTCTCGACAGGATGCTTCCTGGCGGGGTGGACGGCATTCATATTCTCGAAACGCTCCGGCGGCAGGGCAACGTAACCCCTGTCCTGCTGCTGTCTGCTCTGGCGGAAGTAGACGAGAAGGTTGCCGGCCTGAAAGCCGGTGGGGATGACTACGTCACCAAGCCTTTCTCCTTCAGTGAGCTTCAGGCACGTCTTGAAGCCCTCGTCCGGCGCAACCGGAACGAGGCCCAGCCGCAGACCCGCCTGATGGTCGGGGATCTGGAAATTGATCTGCTTGCCCGTGGCGTCAAACGCGCTGGCCAGAAGATTGACCTCCAGCCACGGGAATTCAGGCTGCTGGAATTCCTGATGCGCCATGCCGGGCAGGTCGTGACCCGCACCATGCTGCTGGAAGGCGTGTGGGATTATCATTTTGACCCGCAGACCAACGTGATTGACGTG
This sequence comes from Acetobacter cerevisiae, assembly GCF_001580535.1. GTDB lineage: Bacteria > Pseudomonadota > Alphaproteobacteria > Acetobacterales > Acetobacteraceae > Acetobacter > Acetobacter cerevisiae. Next base: position 105,011 of record NZ_LHZA01000156.1, read on the forward strand.
CACGTCTCACGCCTGCGTCAGAAAATTGATAAGCCCTTTGGCCGTCCGCTGGTCCACACCATCCGGAACGCGGGGTATATGCTGCAGGAATGAGCAAGCCCGCTACCATTGCGTCCAGCCGCCCGCACTCAGGCTTTTTACGCCTGCGTTCGGTCAGCTTACGGTTTGCACTGGTTTACGGTACGCTTTTTATCTCCTCCGCCGTGCTGTTTCTCTCCTTTATCTGGTGGGGAACAGTCGGCCTGCTTGAACACCGGGTTGAGCAGGCCATCACGACCGATTCCCGCGCTCTGATGAATATCTGGGCAGAAGGCGGCCCCACTGGCTTGAGCATGATTATTGATGACAGGCTGGAACAGGACATTGATGACAATGCCCTGTATCTGCTTGTCAACAAGGACAACAAATGGGTTGCAGGCAATCTCGCAGAATGGCCACAACAGATTGCCTGTAACAATCACTGGTTCACCATGCCTGTCCAGCGCTCCTATACGCAGGATATGGCTAAAGTCCGGGCGTATGCCCTTCCTGATGGCTACCGCCTGCTGATAGGCCGGGATATCAGTGGCCGCACACTGCTGCGCAAGATCGTGACCGACACGCTCCTCTGGGCATGTCTCATGGTTACCTTACTGGCAATCGGTGGTGGGTGGCTGGTCCGCCGTCTCTTCCGCCACGTTATCCACTCCATCAGCCGCACCACGCAGGCCATTACTCGTGGCGACATGTCACGCCGTATGCCCGTACAGGGCTCGGATGATGAGCTGGATGAAATCGCCCTCACCATTAACGAAATGCTGGAACGTATCAGCCGCCTGATGGACGGTGTCCGTCAGGTGTCCAACGCTATTGCGCATGATCTGCGTACGCCCATTACCCGCGCCCGGACGCAACTGGAAGATGCGGCGCTGCATGCAAAAAATGAGGATGAACTCCGGGCCGTCATTGAGCAGGCTGTGGGCAATCTGGACAATGTCACTTCCATCTGCGAGGCCCTGCTGCGTATTGCCCAGATTGAATCCGGCGCCCGCCGCTCCGCCTTTGTCCTGTTTGACCTGATCCCGGCTCTTCGGGATGTGTGCGAACTGTATGAAGCGGTGGCCGACGAGCTGGGGCTCACTTTTGTACAGCATTTGCCAGACCACCTGCGTTTTTTTGGGGACCGCGCCATGTTCCAGCAGGCCGTCGCCAACCTGATGGATAACGCCATCAAATTCTCCCCTCCTAACGGCACAATCACCCTCTCAGCAAAAGTCCTCTCTACAGCGCGGCGCGCGGACGGCAGCTTTGGCAAACAACTCAGCCTCAGCGTAGCGGATGAAGGAATTGGAATGAGCGACGCTGATATGGCGCGTGCTTCCGAACGGTTTTTTCGGGCCGAGCAGGCCAGAAACACTCCCGGCTCCGGCCTGGGTCTGGCTTTGGTACAAGCTATTGTGCAGCTTCATGATGGGCAGTTGCAGCTGGCTTCTAACTCTCCAGGGCTAATAGCTCGTATTGAAGTTCCGCTGCCTGATACAGAAATTGTTCCGCTCACACAGCCCATCGCTGGCATTCATTAATTTCTGCACGTTTAGCATAAATAAACCATTACAAATTTTACTTTGCCTTGAAAAAGACATTGGCATTCTTAAAAATTATTAAGAATGAGACGATCCCTGCCTTTCGCTTTGACGCTGACCTTAGGGAGCATCGCGGCAACAGCCATCTCCCCCCGGCTTTCAGCCCAAGCGATTCTCCCACCACCACCTCCTCCTCTGCTCGAGGGACGGCGTATCATGCCTCTAATGCCATCTCCCGAACCGGTGGTAATTACATCAGACAGTGTTGCCTTTTGTTTCCGGCTGTCTCGTGTCATTGAGACTTATAATAAAGGCACGCTGCCGTATACAGTCAGACAGCTACAGGAAGAAGGGACTGATCTTTGCCGGCAGGGATTGGTGCGTTCCGGGCTGATCCGTCTGCGACGCGCCATTATCACCCTGAAAGGGACAACGCCTTAAATGCGCCTCTCCTCTCGCCTCACCAGCCTTAGCGCTCTGGCCCTCGCTCTGACCGCTATTACCCCGGCGCTTGCTCTGGCTCAGAACAAGCCGGAAGACAGCTATACCCGTCTGGAAATCAGCGGTTCCGGCTCTGTCAAGGCGGCTCCTGACCAGCTCATTGCCCGCTTCCGCGCGGAAAGCCGCGATAAAACAGCCGCCGCTGCCCAGAAAGCCGTAAATACTCTGGTGCATCATGCTGTTGAGCAATCTGCCAAAACAGCCGGGGTCAAAGCCGCTGTGCTGCAATATTCCGTCTCAGAAAATCGGCCAGACAAAGCCCCGGCATCCTGGACCGCCTCGCAGGCACTCACCTTTACTGCGCCCGATGGCTCCGGTCTGCTGCCGCTCACGGGTGATCTTCAGGGTGAAGGACTGATGCTGGAAGATCTTTCCTGGTCTCTTTCGCCGGAGAACCAGAAGAAACTGATGCTGGACGCTGAGAAAAATGCTGTCGAGGATCTAAAAAAACAAGCCGACACGCTGGCGGCCTCTCTTGGCCTGCATGTGGTGCGCTTTGCATCAGTCTCCATGTCTAGCGGCGGATTCCCGCGCCCTGTCATGATGATGGCCATGGCGGCCCGTGGACCTGCAGACAGCGCCCCGCCACCGTCCAGCACGGCAGAAGTTCAGACTGTACGGGCCACTGCCAACGCCACGGTGCTGCTGGCACCGTAACGCTGAGGCGTGGGTATCGAACCTGCGCGGGCATGTCGTACCAATAAAAAAAGCGCCTGTGCGAGGATAACCCGCACAGGCGCTTTTTTGTGTCTGGTAAGGATGCAGGACGATGCCCTGCAACCCCAATCAGAGCTTAACGGGGTGCGAGCACCATGATCATCTGCCGGTTTTCAAGGCGCGGCATCTGCTCAACTTTAGCCTGCTCATCCATCTCGGTCCGGATACGCTCCAGAACTTTGATGCCCAGTTCCTGATGCGCCATTTCACGGCCACGGAAACGCAGGGTGACTTTCACCTTGTCGCCATCACCCAGGAAGCTTTTCACAGAACGCATTTTAACCTGGTAGTCATTTTCGTCGATATTCGGACGAACCTTGACTTCCTTGATCTCAATGACCTTCTGCTTTTTCCGGGCTTCGTTGCGCTTTTTCTGCTGCTCGTACTTGAACTTGCCGTAGTCAAGAATCTTGGCAACGGGCGGTTCTGCGTTCGGGCTAATCTCAAGAAGATCAAGTCCGACGCCATACGCGCGAGCCAGTGCATCGCGGGTCGACATGACACCCGCCATCTCGCCTTCTTCGTCAATCAGACGAACCTGCGGTACGCGGATCTCTTCGTTAACACGTGGTCCCTCGCGGGTGGGCGGCGCGGGAATAGGGGGTCTGGCTATGGTCAGCTCCTGTCATGGATAAAAAAACTAAACAGAAGCACCTCCCGGTGCCTCCGCTTACAGTGTTATTATGTGCGCAATTCTTAGCCGTTTATCAAGCATATCCGGCCAGAAAACAGACTCATTCCAGCCCTGCCAAAAACAAGGAGCCGAGTCTCACGCTTTTTTGCGCAGATCTGGCGGCGTTGCTTCCTCGGCAATGCGGGTCACAACCTCATTAAACCCAAAGGTTTCCTGATCTTTGCCACCGAGCCGGCGCATGGCGACGGTCCGCTCTTCCGCTTCCCGGCGGCCGACCACCAGAATAATCGGCACACGGGCCACGCTATGCTCACGAATCTTGGAATTGATCTTGTCATTCCGCACGTCGGCTTCCGCAGCCAGACCGGCCGCACGCAGGGCAGCAGCCACTTCTTCCGCATAAGGTCCGGCATCACTGACGATAGACGCCACCACGACCTGCACCGGAGCGAGCCAGAGCGGGAAGCGGCCTGCATGCTGCTCGATCAGAATACCAAGGAAGCGCTCAAAGGAGCCTAGAATAGCGCGGTGCAGCATGACGGGGCGATGACGGGCAGAATCTTCGCCAATATAGCTGGCATCGAGTCGTTCCGGCAGCACAAGGTCAACCTGCAGGGTGCCGCACTGCCAGTCACGCCCAATGGCATCACGCAGCACGAACTCCAGCTTCGGACCATAGAACGCGCCCTCACCCGGATTATACTCATATGTCACACCGGCCACTTCACACGCTTCCTTCAGCGCGCTTTCGGCTTTGTCCCATGTTTCATCGCTGCCCGCCCGCTGTTCCGGCCGGTCTGCAAATTTCACACGGACATGCTCAAAGCCCAGATCCTTGTAGACTTCATGCAGCATCCGCACGAACTGCACGGTCTCATCGGCAATCTGGTCTTCCGTACAGAAGATATGCGCATCATCCTGCGTAAAGCCGCGCACACGCATCAGACCATGCAGCGCACCAGAGGGCTCATACCGGTGGCATGCACCGAACTCGGCCATACGGATCGGCAGTTCACGGTAGGACCGCAGACCGTGGCGGAAAATCTGCACATGACACGGACAGTTCATGGGCTTGAGGGCGAGGGTCTTATCCTCATCCTCAACAGTCGCCACAAACATGTGGTGGCGATATTTGTCCCAGTGGCCAGACGCTTCCCACAGCCCACGGTCCAGAAGCTGCGGAGTGCGCACCTCCTGATACCCGCCACGGGTCTGCGCCCGGCGCATATAGTCCTGCAGCGCGCAATACAGACGCCAGCCTTTATGATGCCAGAAGATCTGCCCCACCGCTTCTTCCTGAAAATGGAACAGGTCCATTTCCCGGCCAATACGGCGATGATCGCGGCGTTCGGCTTCTTCCAGCTGATGCAGGTGGGCGTCCAGCTCTTTCTGGTCGCGCCAGGCCGTGCCGTAAATACGGGTCAGCATGGGGTTGCGATGGTCACCGCGCCAGTAAGCGCCAGCCACCTTCATCAGTTTGAAGGCCGTGCCAACATCCTTAGTGTTCCGCAGATGCGGGCCACGGCACAGATCCAGCCATTCGCCCTGACGGTAGATGGAAATATCCTCATCTTCCGGCAGATCACGGATCAGCTCGGCTTTGAAGCGCTCACCTTTTTCTTCAAAGAAAGCGATGGCTTTATCCCGCGGCCAGACTTCACGCACGAACGGCTCGGCATTGGCCACAATTTCCTTCATCCGCGCTTCAATGGCGGAGAAGTCTTCCGGCGAGAACGGCTCGTTCCGGTAAAAATCGTAATAGAAGCCGTTTTCAATGGACGGCCCGATGGTGACCTGCGTGCCGGGGAAGAGAGACTGCACAGCTTCGGCCAGCACATGGGCGGCGTCGTGCCGGATCATCTCCAGAGACTCCGGGTCCTTCCGGGTAATGAAGCGGACGGCAGCATCCTCGGCCACGGAGCGACCAATATCCTGCAGCGCGCCATTGACCTCCATGGCCAGTGCCGCTTTGGCCAGCCCCGGCCCGATGGCTTCGGCAATGGCCGTGCCCGTGACCGGCCCGTCAAAACTGCGAACGGATCCGTCAGGCAAGGTGATGGCAGGCATGGAAGAACTCCGGAGATCAAATGGTTGTAAAGGCTTTTAATGGCGTCAGGAGAGCGCGGCTGCAACCCTGTTGACGGAAAGTGTCGCCAGATCCCGCACAGAAAGCACACAAACCTGCCCCGGCACGCGCTCGAGGGGGGCTGTGAGGGCGGGATTACTGTCCCCAGAAAACAAGACCACGCTGGGGCAGCCCATGATAGCGGCCAGATGCATCGGCCCGGTATCATTCCCCACAGCAACCTGCGCCCGGGCCGCCAGACCGGCCAGTTCCGGCAGAGTGGTCTGGCCTGTCAGATCCAGCGCCTGCGGGCAGACCTGCCTGATCGCCTCCGCCAGGGGTTTATCGGCCCCACTTCCCACAACAACAGGGCGCAGTCCCCGGCTTTCAAACCGGGTTGCCAGTTCTGCATACCGGCGCACAGGCCAGCGCTTGGCCGGGCGATGGGGGGAAGCTCCGGGCACAATCAGCCCATAGGGCACATCCAAATGCGCCCCCAGCTCTGCCAGCCACGAGACATCCGGCAAAGGCACGTCTGGTATCCCGGCTCCCAGCAACTGATCGCGCTGGCGGGCGCGGGTATGCATGTCATTCCGCCGGGGATTGGCGTGCACCAGGGGAGAGCGCCCTACATGCCCGCACCACATCTTCGGGCGTCCGGCCAGCACATAATAGCGGGCCGTGCGGCTGGAGGTCTGAAGGTCATAGATCCGGTCGTAACCGCGCAGCTGTTGCCGCAACGCCAGCAAGGCCGGAAGATTGCCCCATGATGGACGCTGATCGACCTCAACCGCATCAAACCACGGGGAAAGACGGGCGAGTTCCACAAAGGGTGAGGTCGTCAGTAAGGTTATCTGTGCTGTGGGGTGTGCTGCCCGGATAGCCTGAAACGGCCCGAAGCTCTGCACAAAATCCCCCAGCGCACCGAGCCGGATGACCAGAATACGGCGCAAACTCTGGGGTTGCGTCACGGCGAATCCGGGTCAGCAGCCAGAACGGCCAGATCCTGCCGGGCCAGATCGGCCTCATGGCTGTCAGGGGAGAGGTCCAGCACATGCTGCCAGTCCGCCTGTGCGCCGGTGGCATCTCCTACCTGCTCCCGAATAATCCCGCGCTCCAGCAAAGCCGCAGCATCGTCCGGCATCCGCTGCAAGGCCAGCGTAATATGCTGGGTGGCTTTATCCAGTTGCCCGAGCCGCCGCTCAGCTGAGGCCAGCAGCACAAACGCCTCAGTGGGAGCTTCTGCGCCCCGCGCAACCAGCGCGGTCAGATCCGTCACCACAGCCCCGGTATTGCCCTGCTCAAGCAGGGCGCGCGCTTTGGCAAGCCGCAAATTCGTATCCCCGGGGCGAATGGACAGGCCATACGCGACGATATTCAGCGCGCCGGGCGGATTACCGGCAGAAAGCCAGGCTTCTGCGGCTTCTTCCGCCATCACAGCCCGCAGGCTGGCAGAACTTTCCGGGCCGGAGGGCGGCGCTTTGCGCACCAGATCATCCAGCTCCTGCGCCGCGTCCAGTTCATCGCCCAGTTCCAGCAGGGCCAGAGCATGGCAATGCCGGGCTTCCCTGTCTCCGCCGTGCTTCATCCAGTCCTGTGCGTAGTCCCGCGCACCGAAGGGGTCTTCTTCCACCATGCTCATGCACTCGGCCAGAGCCCATGTTTGCGGAGCCTCTTTGCCCCCATGGCCGGCGGTCATTCCCGTCCCCACCTGCCCAACTGCGGGATGGGGCCGGATGGTGGCCGCGCTGGCCGGAACACCGGCCAGCAACAGGCCTACTCCGAGTGTCGCAGCAAATGGTGCGCAGCGCGCCGGAACGGACCGGACAGAGAAGGACAAGTGCGTCATCTCTCTTTCCATAGCGCGGATACGGGCCGGGTGGTCAAGTCGGGCCAGAAGTGCGGATGTTCGCGGAAGAGTGTCTGTTGCCAGAAAACCATGCTAACAGCCCTAATATGACGATACCGCCACATTCCCCCGTCATCCTGCAAATTCTTCCCGCTCTGGAACAGGGCGGCGTCGAACGGGGCACGCTGGAAATGGCGGATGCCATCACGCAGGCAGGCGGCACTGCTCTGGTGATGAGCGCTGGTGGCAGGCTGGTCCCTTCGCTGGAACGGCTGGGGGCGCAACACCACACCCTGCCCCGCTGTGGGAGCAAAAACCCGCTCTCCATTCTGCGCAACGCCGGCACGCTGGCGCGCTTTATCCGGCAGAATAATGTGGCCCTCGTCCATGCCCGCTCGCGCGCCCCGGCATGGGTGGCACGTCTGGCCTGCAACCGCACCGGCACCCCTTTTGTCACCACATGGCATGGGGTGCATGCCAACAATTTCCCCGGCAAAAAGCGCTATAACGCCGTTCTGGCCTCTGGCGACCGGGTGATTGCCATCAGCCAACATATCGGCCAGCGGCTGGCGCAGGAGTATCATGTCGGATCCGACCGCCTACGGGTGATTCCGCGTGGCGCTGACATCACTCAGTTCAGCCCGGATGCTGTCAGCGGGCAGCGCGTACACCGGCTGGCTGAAAGCTGGGACGTGCCCGCAGGCGTTCCGGTTCTTCTCATGCCCGGCCGCCTGACAGAGTGGAAAGGCCAGCGTTTCCTGCTGGATGCTCTGGCACGCGTGAAGAAGACTGCCCCCATGACGCCCTGGGTCTGCGTGTTTGCGGGATCCTGTCCGCCCGGCCATGCCTATGGGGAAGCCCTTGTTGCCCATGCCCGCACGCTGGGCCTGACGGAACAGGTCCGGTTTGCCGGGCATTGTCAGGACATGCCGGCTGCCATGGCACTGGCCGCGCTGGTGATTATTCCTTCCCTCCGACCAGAACCTTTCGGGCGCGTTGTGGTAGAAGCACAGGCCATGTCTCGCCCCGTGATCGTCACAGCCCATGGCGCGGCGCTGGAAACGGTCCAGCATGGCCTCACCGGCCTGAGCGTTCCCCCCGGTGATGTTCAGGCACTGGCCGAGGCCATTGCCAGCATCCTGCACGCCGCACCTGATGCCCTGCACGCTATGGGAGAAGCCGCCCGCGCGACCGTGCTGGCCCACTACACGACCCACGCCATGCAGCAGGCGACCCTGAGCGTTTACGATGAGCTGCTCGGCACCCAGCTCCATAAAAATGAGGCCACCCCCTTTCAGGACCAGTCCGTTGCAGGATAAGGGATGCGGCCTGCCCGCCCGCTTTTTCCGACACCGGCCCGCTATGGGGTGCCTGCCATGACCAGCTCTCCACTTCCCTCCACTCCCCCATCACCCGTACTGACCAAAGTGCCGGAACGCATTGCCTTTATGGCCGCCCCGACCGAGGTCGCCAGACACGAATTTGACCGCCTGACTCACCAGTATGGCAACTGCCATCCGGGAGAAGCTGATGTAGTTGTCTGCCTTGGAGGCGACGGCTTCATGCTGGAAACGCTGCGCGTGGTGCTGGAGCAAAATCTGACCGTGCCGGTTTACGGGATGAACTGCGGCTCCGTCGGGTTCCTGATGAACCCGATGCTGGAAGACAATCTGCCCAAACGCCTGACCACCACTCAGGCCGCCACCCTGCACCCGCTGCGCATGACGGCCCGCACCCTGCAGGGAGACACGCATGAGGCTCTGGCCCTGAATGATGTCTTCCTGTTCCGCCAGACCCGTCAGGCCGCCAAAATCCGGGTGGATGTGGATGGCATGGTGCGTATGCCGGAGCTGATCTGCGATGGCGCATTGCTGGCCACCCCGGCCGGCTCCACCGCCTATAATCTGTCCGCCCATGGGCCAATTGTCCCGCTTTCGGGCAATCTGCTGCCGCTGACCCCCATCTGTCCGTTCCGCCCCCGGCGCTGGCGCGGCGCACTTCTGCCTTCTACGGCACAGGTGGGCTTTACCATTCTGGAAGCTGAAAAACGCCCGGTCGCGGCGGTGGCTGATTCGATTGAAATCCGCGATGTGGTCTCCGTGCATATTCATGAGGACCGCAATCTGGCCGTAACGGTGCTGTTTGACCCCGGCCAAACCCTGTCCGAACGCATTACCGCAGAGCAGTTTTCCGCCTGATGCCCTACATTCGCCCCGTTAGGCACATAAAAGATCACTCTGAAGGGTGTTCTGCCATTTCACCCCGCCCCTCTTCTGGTTTAGTCTTGCCCGCAATGCACAACTCTCATCTCCGACCGCGCCGTCTGACAGGATTGTGCGCCCTCCTCCTGCTGCCGACCTCGCTCGCGCATGCGCAGGTTGTCACCAATACGCAGGCACTGGATGAACTGGCGAGCAAGCACCCCGCCCCGGCTCATACCGCCCCGCATCCGGCTGCGCACAAGACAGCCCCCGCGCCCAAACGGGTTGCACCGAAGCCGGTCACCCAACCGCCGCTGGCGCACCCGGTCACGCCCGCTCCCGCAACCTCAGGAACACCTGCGGCTGCCACGCAGAGTGCGCCTGCCGCTACTACGGCTGCACCGCAAACCACACCAACTCCTGCTGCCAGCACCACAGCACCCGCAGGCAATGCCAAGCCGGCAACGCCCGCCCATCCACCAGTTCCGGCAACCATTCCGCTTGCACCGCCACCGGTGCCCCAACTCACGCCGGCTCCGCCCGATGTGGAACTCCACCCATTCCCCATGCCGGCACAGCCTGCCATTGACGAAAAAGCCACCGGCACTGTGTCCACCATTCCAGGAGGTGTTCGGGTTACCTTTGCCGCCGGGGCCGCTACGCTGAACCCCGAAACACATCAGGCTCTGCTGGGTTTTGCGCAGTCGCTGGCTGACAAGCCGCATGTGCGCGCCCTGATTGATGCCTATAGCTCCGGCGCTGTGGATGATCCGTCCCTGCCCCGCCGCATGTCCCTCTCTCGCGGGCTGGCGGCACGCAGCGTGCTGATGAATAGCGGCATTCCCTCCACCCGCATTTATCTGCGCGTCATCGGCCTGCCCAAAACCCCCGCCGATCATGGCGGGCAGGATTATATCGATATTTACCAGTCAGACGCTGTACCCTGACGCCCTTCCTCTTCTAACCGGACCGGAACCAGATGACGCGCCCCACACAGTATCTTTTCAGAATGATCGGGTTTCTCGTGTGTGTGGCGCTTGTCGCTGCAACATTGTGGCGGCCACTGCGGGATGCCTTCTTCAGCAACCCGCTGCTTGATGGTCTGATTCTGGGGATTCTGGCCATCGGTATTCTGTGGAATGTCGTGATGGTCCGCCGCCTGTTGCCGGAAGTAGGCTGGGTGGACGCCATTCGTCAGTCCCGCACCGGTCTGGCTGCCCTGCCGCCGCCGCGTATGCTGGCCCCGCTGGCCACGGCCCTCGGCACCCGCCCGGACCAGCGCGGTAACCCTGCCGCCCTTTCCACCCCCGCCATGCAGGCCGTGCTGGATTCCATCTCCGGCCGACTGGATGAAGGACGGGAAGTCTCCCGTTATCTTACGGGCCTGCTGATTTTTCTGGGGCTGCTGGGCACCTTCTACGGCCTGCTGCTGACTGTCGCCGCCATTGCGGACGTCATTAGCAACATGTCCGTCGGTGGTGGCGATCTGGACGCCATGTTCGCGCAGCTCAAAACCGGTCTGGCCAAGCCGCTGCATGGCATGAGCACGGCATTTTCCGGTTCTCTCTTCGGTCTGGCCAGTGCGCTGGTTCTGGGCTTTCTGGATCTGACCGCCGGGCAGGCGCAAAACCGCTTCTTTAATGAGCTGGAAGAATGGCTGGCGGAACAGACCCGCTTTGGCGCGCCCGCCGGCTCTGGCGTAGAAAGCACGACCTCCGTTCCGGCCTATATTCAGGCCTTGCTGGAACAAACGGCAGAAAATCTGGAATCCCTGCAAAATCTGGTCCGCACCAGTGAGGCCCGGCGTGAGCGTGAAAGTGCTGTGCTGAGCAAGCTCTCTGACCGGCTGGAATCCACCGCAGGCCAGACAGAAGCCCTGCATAATATTGAACGCCTGCTGCAAACGCTGGTGCAGAACAATGAGGAAGGCCGCACCCGTATGACGACGGATCTGCGGAATGATCTGCGTCTGCTGGCCCGCACTATTGCTGCGACAGCCGAGACTGCGCCCTCCGACCGGAAAGCACCCTGAGCATGGCCCGCCGCCGCAGAAAGCTGCACGCCGGGCTTGATGCCTGGCCCGGCTATGTGGATGCGCTTTCCACGTTGCTGATGGTCGTTATTTTTGTGCTGCTGGTGTTTGTCATGGGCCAGACCCTGCTCTCCGCAGCGCTGAACCGGCGCGAGCATGTACTGGAAAAACTGGAAGGCCAGACGGCGGAACTCTCCCGCCAGCTTGATACGGAACACGCCCGCAACCATGCCCTGGAAGACAGCGTGACCGGCCTGCAGGCCCAGCACACCCACGATACTGAGGCGCTTTCTGCCGAGACCACCGAAGCCGAAGCCGCCCGCAATGCCGCACAGGCCGCCAGCGCTCTGAGCGTTGCCGACCAGACGCGGGTGACGCAGCTGAATGATGAACTGACGGACCTGAACGCCCGTCTGGCTGCTCTGGCGCAGGCGCTCGATGTCTCGCAAAAAACCGTGCAGAACAAGGACGCCACCATTGGCGATCTTTCTGCAAAACTGAATACCGCTCTGGCAGACAAGGTCGGCCAGCTTAGCCGCTACCGCTCCGAATTTTTTGGCCGCCTGCGGGACATCCTGCACAACCAGAAGGGTGTGCATGTGGTGGGCGACCGCTTTGTGTTCCAGAGCGAAGTGCTGTTCCCGGTGGGGAGTGCTGAGCTTTCTAAGGAAGGCCAGTCAGAAATCCATACGCTGGCCCAGACCCTTAAAAGCGTGACCAGCCATATCCCTGCTGATATTCCGTGGATTTTGCGCGTGGATGGCCATGCTGACCGCCAGCCCATTCACACCGCCTTCCCCAGCAACTGGGAGCTCTCCAGCGCCCGCGCCATTACGGTGGTCAAACTGCTGGTCGCGGAAGGGATCAACCCGCACCATCTGGCGGCAACCGGCTTTGCGGACTATCAGCCGCTGGATACGGAAAGTAACGCTGCCGCCTACGCCCGCAACCGCCGGATTGAATTCCGCCTAACGGACCGCTGAGAACATTCCCTGCCGGGAGGCTTTGTGTCCCTTAACCCGGCAGTGTGAGGGTCTTGTCCCACACCAGCAGGATATGCCCGTCCACCGGCTCAACCATGCGGGCTGAGCCGAAGCGGATCTGTGCCTGAGCAGCCTGCGCGGGAGTATCGCACAGAACAAAATTGCCGCCCTGCGTGTACCAGTCCCGTTTTGACAGGTAATGAAACGGCTTGATTTCGGCGCCAAATTCCACCGGCGCAATGCGCACCTGATTGGGTAGACTGTTACTCGCGGCACTCCAGTAGGACGCAAAGCCTTGCGTGAGACCAAGACGGGCTAATTCCATATTGATGGGGAAATTCCGGTTTGTCTGCCAGATGTGCAAGGTTGGCGCAGGCACACTCAGCACCGCATAGACTGCCGCTCCTGCCAGCCCCATTGCCCGGCCGGCAGCAGGCAGAACCGTATGCCGTGCCAGCAGAAGCGTCATCATCACATATGGGAACACGAAATAGCGGGTTGAGGCATCGTCAATCGCCAACTGACTGAGTGTAAACGCCCCGACCATAATGCCGAGGCACAGCAACGCGGCATAATCAAACAGATCCAGCTGGCGCGTTTTACTCCGCGCAATGCGCACAACACCCCACAGCGCCAGCAGCAACACGGCCAGATGGAGCAGTTCTTTCCCTGCGCCGTGCAGGGAAAACTCTTTTTCAAAAAAATACGCACCGAAGAAGTGCAGAACCCCGGAAACCAGCACGGAGAGATTATACCAAACCCGCGCCTGCCCGGCAAAAGACATGGTCCACAATCCCGGCACATGAAAAGCGCCGTTATGTGCCAGCACGGTTTTCAGCAGATGCGTCAGCCCCAGAGACGCCAGCACGCACAGCACCAGCCGCCCGTATTCCAGCCGACGCTTTTGCACGCTCAGCAGACCCACTGCACCCAGAACGGGAAGGACAAAGCAGTATTTTACAATGTCATCACTGGCGAGGCACAGGACCAGCAGCACAACAAACACGGTCCACACCGCCGGTTTCTCCTGCCTGATCTGCGCAAAAATCAGCAACCAGCAGACCAGAACCCCCACATAGGCACCCATATGGATGCAGGGGATCAGCATCATCTGCACACCAAAGGCCGTGGGGGCTGCAACCAGAGCCAGCCACCACCATGCCCCAGCCGGAGCCATGATCCGACAGATCCGGAAAGCCAGCAGCACCAAAGCGGCCAACAGCATGGCCGGCACCAGATAGTAAAAAGACAGATGCCAGCCTGCCAGACCCGCCAGTACAACGTATGGAAGCGTTTCTGTTGCATAGTAGGATTCAGCGGAAAGGTCCCAGCCATGCAGCAGACCATTCTCATGCAGGATGTCCTGCGCCTCCAGCACAGCGGAGGCACTGTCTGAATTAAGCGGCAGGGTGGCCGCCAGAGACATGTAAAAGCCGGACAGCACGACAAAAGCCAGCAGATAGCCAAAGCTCTTCTTGCTGATCTGTTTGAATAGTACAGACACTCTTGCTCTCTCAAACACTGGCTTTCCCCCAAACGCAGTGGAAATTTTTTCAAGCTTTAACAGCCAGCACTTTACCGCTGGAGGCGCTGCAATTTCTCATACCGGGCAATCACACGCTTACGCCGCAGGCCGGACAACCGCTGAATCCAGAAAATCCCGTTCAGCTGATCAATCTCATGCTGGTGGCAGGCCGCCCGCAGGCCCTCCGCCTCCTCCACATGAGTAACGCCATCCAGATCCTGATACTGCACCCGCACTTTGGCGGCCCGCTCGATCAGATCCGTCACGCCCGGCATGGAGACACTGCCCTCTTCCGGCCGGACCGTTTCTTCCGACAGCCAGATGATGTCCGGGTTCACATAAATCTGGGGCTGCGGAGCATCGGGGAGTTCAAGCACCACCACACGTTGCGCCACGCCAATATGCGGGCCGGTCATACCAATACCCGGTGCGGCCCGCATGCTGTCGAGAATATCCTGCGCCAGAGCGGACAGACCATCATCAAAAAGCGTCACAGGAGCGGCTACCTGCCGCAAACGCTGGTCAGGAAAACGGACAATCGGGCAAATTGTCATAGCGAGGGGCTGTCAGGCATGCGTCAGCAGATCAAGCAGTTGAGGAAACTGTTCGTGCCCCTCACGCCCCAGAAAATGCCCACCACCCGGCACTTGCAGCGTTGTGGTGTGCAGAGACGCGGCAAGAGCCTGAGACTGGCGCGGGTCCACAATCCCATCATTGTCGGAAAAGACAGACGCCCGAAACGCACTCCGCCGCTGCAAGTCCTCATAATCCAGAGTGCTATCCGTAAAGGCATCCAGTTCCGGCAGGGTCTGAAGATGTTTATCGAACCCGGAAACCAGAACATAGCCCCCAACCGTCTCGCCTTTGGGGCGGAACATCAGATGACGCAGGAGGGTCACGCACCCAAGGCTGTGGCCAATCAAAACCGTCTGGTTGTTCAGGTGCGGCAGAAGCGTATCCAGAGCCTCGGCCCAGGCTTCAGGCTCCGGGGCCTGAGAAGATGGCAGAGCGGGCACAGAGACCGTGGCTCCGCGCTGTTCTAACTGCTTTTTAAGCCAAGGGAACCAGTGCGCATCAGGATTGGCCAGATAACCATGGACAATCACATACTGTCTTGAGGACAAATCAGGCATCTTCTGCTCCGGACAGCGCGACGCTCAGCTCGCGGTTTTCATGGCCTCTTCGACGGTTTTCCGGGCTTCGGTGGCGAGTTCATCCACGCGCTCATTTTCCGGCACACCGGAATGGCCCTTCACCCAATGCCATGAGACATCATGCTGTTTGGCCGCATCCAGCAAACGCCGCCACAAATCCATATTGGCAACCGGGTCACCCGAGGCATTCCGCCAGTTGCGCCGCACCCAGCCCGTATGCCAGCGCGTAATACCGTTGCGCACATATTCGCTGTCCGTATGCAGCCGCACTGTGCAGGGGCGCTTGAGGGCTTCCAGCGCTTCCGCCGCCGCCGTCAGTTCCATACGGTTATTGGTCGTGGCTTCTTCCCCACCAGAAAGCTCACGCTCTACGCCTTTAAAGCGCAGCAGCACCCCCCAGCCACCGGGGCCGGGGTTGGGGCGGCACCCGCCATCTGTCCAGACTTCCACAACCTGCTGAGAAGGCTGTTCCGCCGACTGCTCGGCGGGGGCGCTCATTTCAGAATCCGTAGCCATCGACCGTCTCCGTTGCCAGATGGAAGCGCAGGCGCTTGAGGTAATCCAGCGGGTCTTTAGGGGTTACCAGCGCATCTGCTGGCGTGTTGATCCAGTCATACAGCCGCGTCAGCAGGAAGCGCATGGCGGCACCCCGGGCCAGAATCGGCAGCGCCTGCCGTTCTGCGGCACTCAGCGGGCGCACAGACTCATAGCCCTGCACCAACTGGCGGCCGAATGTGACGTTGAATGACCCATCGCCTTCAAAACACCAGGCATTGAGGCAGATGGCGATGTCATAGGCCAGAAAATCCGTGCAGGCGAAATAGAAATCAATCAGCCCGGAGACGGTTTTACGAAGGAAGAAAACATTATCGGGGAACAGATCCGCATGGATCTGCCCATGAGGGAGCGCAGGATTTGCGCCCTGCCCCGGCCAGTGCGGCAGAATGTGCGTAAAGGCCGCGTCCAGTTCCGCCAGCAGGCCGGGATGCACCGCATCCGCCCCCGCCCGGCAGGAGTCCAGCAGCGGCTGCCATGCGTCCGGCCCCAGAGCGTTGGGGCGCACAGGCGTATAGCTCCGCCCGGCCTCATGCAGCTGAGCCAGCGCCTGCCCAAGCGGGCGGCAATGCTCCTGCCGGATTTTACGCGGCCATACACCGGGGAGAAAGGTTGTAATGGCCGCAGGCCGCCCTGCGAGTGTGCCGAGCGTCTGCCCGGCTGTACTAACCACCGGCTGCGGGCAGGAAACACCCTCCCCCGCCAGATGCTGCATGAGCCCCAGAAACCACGGGAGTTCCTGCGCATTCACCCGCTTTTCATACAGCGTGAGGATAAAATCCCCCTGCGTGGTGCGCAGCTGAAAATTGCTGTTTTCCACACCCTCGGCAATGCCGCGAAACGCCACCAGATTCCCAATGGCGTAATCGCTCAGAAAAGCCTCAAGGGCTTCATCGCTCACATCTGTATAAACGGCCATCCTTCTGCGCTGCCCTCAGCCCAGAGGAGCAGGCAGGCGGAAGATCACGCTTTCTTCCTTCACCGTGCGCTCATCAATGCACAGGGTGTAACGCTTGGCCATTTCGGCCACCATTTCCTGCACCAGTGCTTCCGGAGCAGAGGCACCCGCCGTAATGCCCAGCGTGTTCACGCCTTCCAGTACGGACCAGTCCAGCGCATCCAGACGCTGCACCAGCAGAGCACGCGGTGCGCCGGAGCGCTCGGCCACTTCCCGCAGGCGCTGGGAGTTGGAGGAGTTGGGGGAGCCGATCACAATCACCAGATCGCATTCCGGCGCAATGGCCTTCACTGCTTCCTGACGGTTGGTGGTGGCGTAGCAGATATCCTCGCGCTTCGGCCCCTCAATCAGCGGGAAGCGTTCGCGCAGGATGTCCACGATCTCAGCCGTATCATCTACGGAGAGCGTGGTCTGCGTGATAAAGGCCAGACGGGAGGGATCAGCCGGCTGCACGGTGCGGGCTTCTTCCGCATCGTTAATCAGCGTAACCGCACCGACGGGCAGCTGGCCCATAGTGCCCACCACTTCAGGATGCCCGGCATGGCCGATCATCAGGATATGGCGGCTTTCCGGGCCACCTCCGGCAAAATGACGCTCGGCCTCGCGGTGCACTTTGGACACCAGCGGGCAGGTTGCATCCAGATACAGCAGGTTGCGGCGTTCCGCCTCAGCCGGGACCGTTTTGGGCACACCATGGGCAGAAAATACGACGTGGCCATCAGGCGGAACCTCATCCAGTTCCTCGACAAAAATGGCACCCTGCGCTTCCAGAGCTTCCACAACCGTACGGTTGTGGACAATTTCATGACGCACATAAACAGGTGCGCCGTAGCGACGGATGGCTTCTTCCACCACGCGGATTGCGCGGTCTACCCCGGCGCAGAACCCACGCGGACCAGCGAGAAGAACCTTAAGAGACTTGCCATGCGGGGCCTGTGCGGGCTCCTGTGTGGCGGCGGGAGTTTGATCGGGCATGGTGTTCCCCAAACTTGCGGCGGACGGTATAGAAAAAACAGCTATAAGAAGCATAAGTAAGGTAGGCTATGCCCGAAACCCTGAGCAGGTCGCGGTCACCGTGGCCATGGCCTACGCAAAGCGAGGTGGTGATGCAACCCGTTTTCCGGCATTGTGGCCAGCACAACCCTGCTTGATGTCTATGTTTTGCTCGTTTTTTATCTGTTCAACCCCCTCTAACCGATAATTCCGGATTTGCACATGTCCCAAGACCTTTCTCATCCACGCCGCCTGCTGCCCCGCTTTGCGGTGTCAGGTCTTGCGGCTCTTGGCCTGCTGACCACCCTTGGTGGCTGCGGGGATGAGGAAAACGCCTCCATTGCCTTTGCCCCCTCCTGCCCGCTCACACATATTCCGCCGGAAGCTGCGGATTACTATCTGTATGACGGCAAGACCGCGACCTTCCCGCATCTGATCACGCGGGCGAGCATCCTGAAATTACAGGGGGATTGTCTGGGCGCCGGGCCGAAGGATCTGAAAACCCGAATCGCTTTGCGTTTTGTAGTCAGCCACGGGCCGGCCGCCGCTGGCAGCACCGTCACGCTGCCCTGGTTTATTGCCGTGCTGCATGGGGACAGAATTGTGAACAAGCATGTGTTCAAACACACGTTCCAGTTCCCGGCCAACCTCTCCAGCATTACCAGCGACAGCAAGGTCGTGACGGTCGATCTGCCCATTCCGCCCAAGAACATAGACTCGGATTACCGGTTTGAAGTGGGCTTCCAGCTCACCAAAGAGCAGCTGGACTATAACGAAAAGCATCTGAAAAAAGTTGACTATCAGGCTTACTAAAGCCTGAAACGGCAGCCATCCTGTCTAACACGTGCGCCGGTGTGGATGGCTGCCAGCCTGCCCTGTTACCCCTCAAAGGGTAGACCGCAGAGCAGGTTAGCTGACAGGCGTTGCCGGGAAGCGCGCAGCCTCAACGGCAGCTTTCTGGCGAGCAGCCAAAGCGGCTTCATCAAAGTCCTGCACGATCTCATGAAAGAGTTCGTACCAGTTCATCTTAACCTTCAGACGCATGAAGACTGAGCCCAGCCCCACGGCGGAACGGTCCACGAGCACAAACTCCCGCGGCAGGCGCACGCCGCCTGTGCGTTGCAGGCCTTCATGCACTTTGGACAGGATTTCACGCCCCAGAGCGGGATTGTTGCCTTCCTGAATATACCGCACGCGGTTATCCATCAGCGGTTCATACAGGAACCCGGCCCACTCGTTCAGGACGTCGATCTTTTCCGGGGTCAGGTCCGTAAAGCCCCACGCGGCATAGGCTTGCGTAGCCAGTTCCTTATCCTTGGTCTGCAAGGCCCGGTAGAGGTCGATATTCCCCTTGATGAAGGACGGATTGAAAATCCGGATCGCCCCGAAGTCCAGCAGGTTCAGCCCGTAATCATCCCGCACGGTGAAATTCCCCATATGGGGGTCTCCATGCACCACGCCATACTGATACAGCGGCACATACCAGGCGCGGAACAACGTGCGGGCAATCTTCTGCTTCTGCTCTTCCGTCAGGCCTGCCTGAATAACGGCGTTCAGGCCACGCCCGTTGACCCATTCCATGGTCAGCAGGCGGCGCGTGCAGAGTTCATCAATCGGAGCGGGCACCGTCACTTCCGGACAGTCAGCCAAAGCGGTCCGATACAGCCGCATGTTGGCGGCCTCACGCAGATAATCGAGCTCTTCGCGCAGGCGCTCCGCAAGCTCTTCCACCACATCATCCTGACGGATGGCGTTATCCAGCCGGTGGTAAACCCCAATGGCCATACGGAACTGGCGCAAATCGGCTTCCACCGCCGCATTCATATCCGGATATTGCAGCTTGCACGCAACCTGTCGGCCATCGGCCAGCACGGCTTTATGCACCTGCCCAAGGCTGGCGGCCGCTGCGGCTTCCCGCCCGAAGGAGCGGAAATTCCGTTCCCAGCCAGCCCCCAGTTCCGCCGTCATGCGGCGGCGCACAAAGTTCCAGCCCATAGGCGGGGCATTGGCCTGCAACTGGGCCAGCTCTTCCGCATATTCCTCCGGCAGCGCGCCGGGGATGGTGGAGAGGAGCTGAGCCGCCTTCATCAGCGGCCCTTTCAGACCACCGAGAATGGATTTCAGATCTTCCGCATGCGAGGCGCCGCCTGAGCGAATCCCCATTTTGTGCCCGGCAAGGCGGGCGGCAATACCACCCACGGTGCCGGTTGTCTGGACCATGCGGCGCAGCTCACCAAAAACGCCGCTATTGTCCAAGTCCCGTTCAGCCATGTTACGCCTGCTCCAGCTGATCGATAAAGCCGGAGATCACATCCAGCCCCTTGCGCCAGAAGCCCGGGTCGGACGCATCCAGCCCGAACGGTGCCAGCAGTTCCTTGTGGCGTTTGGTGCCACCGGCTTCCAGCATGGCAATATATTTATCCTGGAAACCCGACGCGCCCTCACTGAACACGCCATACAGCGCATTCACCAGACAATCGCCAAACGCGTAGGCGTAAACATAGAACGGCGAGTGAATGAAGTGCGGGATATACGCCCAGAAGACGTCGTACTCAGGCGTAAAATTGAAGATCGGCCCGAGGCTTTCCGTCTGCACCTGCAACCAGATTTCGCCAATCCGCTCCGGCAGGAGCTCACCGGATTTACGTTCATCATGCACGCGGGTTTCAAACTCGTAGAACGCAATCTGGCGCACCACAGTGTTGAGCATATCTTCCACTTTGCCGGCCAGCAGGGTGCGCTTGCGGGCCGGGTCCGTTTCCGCATCCAGCAAGGACTGGAAGGTGAGCATTTCCCCAAACACGCTCGCCGTTTCCGCAAGCGTCAGCGGGGTATTGGACTGGAAGTAGCCCTGCTTTGCCGCCAGAACCTGATGCACGCCATGGCCCAGTTCATGCGCCAGCGTCATCACGTCGCGCGTGCGGCCATGATAGTTCAGCAGGATAAACGGATGCGCAGACGGCACGGTGGGGTGTGCAAACGCGCCCGGAGACTTGCCGGGAGCAGGCGGCACATCAATCCACGGATGCGTCAGGAAGGTATTGATCACCTTACCCATACGCGGGTCAAAGCCATCATAGGCTTTCTGCACAATCTGCTTAGCTTCCTCCCACGGGATTTTGCGGTCTTCACAGCCGGGCAGCGGGGCGTTGCGGTCCCAGTGCTCCAGCTTATCCAGCCCCATCCATTTCGCTTTGAGGGCGTAATAGCGATGCGCAAGGCGCGGATAATCTTCCCGCACGGCGGAGACCAGCGCATCCACCACTTCGTCCTCAACCATGTTGGACAGGTTGCGGGAGGATGTGGGGCGGGCGTAATGGCGCAGTCCGTCAGAAATCGCTTTATCCTTGGCCAACGTGTTGGTGATGAGGGCGAACAGCCGCACATTCTCACCAAACACCTTACCAACGGCTTTCCCGGCCTTCTCACGCACAGAGCGATCCGAATCGGACAGGCGGTTCAGCGCATCGCCAACCGGCATTTCCTTGCCATCCAGCGTGACGCGCAGGGCGGCAATCGTCTCATCAAACAGACGGCACCAGGATTGCGCACCCGTTACAGATTTTTCCAGCAGAACCTTCTCGACCTCATCAGAAAGCTGATGCGGGCGGAACAGGCGGGTATCATCCAGGAACGGCTTCCAGTGCGCCAGAGCCGGGTCCTGCATTTTCTGCGCCAGATCGGCATCATCCAGCCGGTTGAGTTCCAGCGTAAAGAACAGGAGATGCGTGGAAATATCGGTCAGCTTTTCGCTAATAGACTGGCTGAAACGGCTGATTTCCGGATCGGACGAATTCGCGGCAAACAGCAGCGAGGCATAGGACCCGGCCTTGCCCAGTATCTCCTCAATCGCCTCACAGGTGCGGATGGCTTCCGCCACCTCAGCCCCGGACAGACCTGCCAGCTTGCCCTGATAACGGGCGGCAAACTCTTTGGCCTGCTGTTCAGCCTGAGCCAGATCCTGCTTGATCGCCGGATCTTCCATACTGTTATAGAGAGCCGAAAGGTCCCAGCGCGGAAGGGTGGAAGCCTCCTGCCCCGGCGCGGCACTGGTTGCGGCCACAGCCCCCGCTTCCGCAGCAAAGGCCGGAAGCTGAGACGAACGGTGAGAATGCGCTGTATGTTTCATAAGCGGCATCCTATCGCGCAATTTAGCATGAGGCGAGTACATGTGAACGCAATCGGGGTTCACATACGGCGCAGGTCAGGCAGCGCACTCAGCACGGCCCGAAAGACCTCCCTGCCTTATACGCTCATAAGGCAGAAACAGATCTTTCGGGACCATCCTCTTTGTCAGGCAAAAGCCTGATCAGGCAGATTTGGCCAGCTCTTTTTCCGGCAGGCTGAAGCCGATGATACGGGCGTAGTCTTTCGGCACAATCTGCCAGAAGCGCGGCAGAACATCGTTCCATTTATGCAGCAGATTTGTTGCATAAGGGGAACCGGTTTCTTCCACATGCCGCTCAACCAGACGCCGCAGTTCCTCCGCCCAGCGCTCATCCGTCACCCGTGTCCAGAACAGGGACTCCGGATTAACGCGCTTTTCAAAGGTGTTGGTATCATCCAGCACAAACGCCATGCCACCGGTAAAGCCTGCACCAAAATTGTCGCCAATTTCGCCCAGCACAACCACGGTGCCGCCGGTCATATATTCACACGCGTTGGACCCGCAGCCTTCCACCACGGCCACAGCGCCGGAGTTACGCACCGCAAAGCGTTCACCCGCCTGCCCTGAGGCATAGAGTTCGCCCGCCGTCGCGCCATACAGCACCGTGTTGCCGATAATGGCGTTCTGGTTGCTGACAAGCCGGGAAGACGGAGAAGGCCGCACGGTGATGGTCGCGCCGGACAGACCCTTACCAACATAATCGTTGGCATCCCCCAGCACTTCCAGCTTCAGCCCCTGCACGGCAAACGCCCCCAGAGACTGCCCGGCAGACCCGCGCAGACGCACCGTGAGGTGGCCCGGCGCCAGCGTCGTCATGCCAAACTTCCGCACAATGAGAGAAGACATGCGGGTGCCAATGGCACGCTGCGTGTTCTGCACATTGTAGTGCAGCTGCATTTTCTCACCGTGGTCGAACAGCGGTTTCGCATCGCTGATCATCTGCGCATCCAGCGTATCCGGAACCTCGTTCCGGCCTTCCAGCGTGCAATAGCGCGCAAACGGGCCGGGATCTGCCTGTGACAGCAGGGAGTTGAGGTCCAGATCATCCAGATAATCCGCGCCGCGAGACACCTGACGCAGCAGATCAGTCCGGCCGATCACTTCGTTCAGGCTGCGGAAGCCCAGAGACGCCAGAATATTACGCACATCTTCAGCAATGAAGGAGAACAGGTTGATGACTTTCTCCGGCGTGCCTTCAAACTTCTTGCGCATCGCCTCATCCTGCGAGCACACGCCCACCGGACAGGTGTTGGAGTGGCACTGGCGCACCATGATGCAGCCCATGGCCACAAGGCTGGCCGTGCCAATGCCGAACTCTTCCGCACCCAGCATGGCGGCGATCACCACGTCACGCCCGGTCTTGATGCCACCATCCGTGCGCAGCTTTACGCGATGCCGCAGACGGTTGAGCATCAGCACCTGATGCGCTTCCGCCAGACCCAGTTCCCACGGCAGACCGGCATATTTCACGGAGGTCAGCGGGCTGGCCCCAGTGCCACCGGAATGGCCGGAAATCAGAATCGCATCGGCTTTTGCCTTCGCCACACCCGCCGCGATGGTGCCAATGCCGGAACGCGCCACCAGTTTGACGGTTACCGTGGCATCCGGGTTGATCTGCTTCAGGTCATAAATCAGCTGAGCCAGATCTTCGATCGAGTAAATATCATGATGCGGCGGCGGAGAAATAAGAGTCACACCCGGCGTGGCATGACGCAACTTGGCAATCAGCCCCGTGACCTTAAAGCCCGGCAGCTGCCCGCCTTCACCCGGCTTGGCACCCTGTGCGACCTTGATTTCCAGCTCACGGCAATCATTCAGATACTGTGCCGTAACACCAAAGCGGCCAGACGCCACCTGCTTGATGGCGGAAGAGGCATTATCGCCATTCGGGCGCGGTTTTGCACGTTCCGGATCTTCCCCGCCCTCACCGGAATCAGATTTCGCACCAATCCGGTTCATGGCGATGGAGAGCGTCTCATGCGCTTCTGGGCTGAGGGCCCCCAGAGAAATAGCTGGTGAGATCAGGCGTTTCCGCAACTGCGTAATGCTTTCCACTTCCTCTACCGGAATGGGCGTGCGTCCTTCCCTAAAGTCCAGCAGATCCCGCAGCGCCACCGGCGGCTGTGCCCGCACAGCGTCCGCATAACGCTTGTAAATAGTGAAGCTGTCACTCGCCACAGCGGTCTGGAGCATGTGGATCAGCGTACCATCAAACGCATGCTGCTCGCCCTTGCGGCGCAGTTTGTAAAAACCACCGACAGGGAGGGCAAGAGACGCAGAATCCCATGCTTCCTGATGGAAGGTCAGCACATTGCGGGCAATACCGGGCAGACCAATACCGGAAATACGGGACGGCATACCGGGGAAGAATTCCGCCGTCAGCGCGCGGGAGAGCCCCACCGCCTCAAAGTTACAACCACCACGGTAAGACGCCACGATCGAAATGCCCATTTTGGACATGATCTTGAGCAGGCCTTTATCCACGGCCTTCCGGTAACGCTCCATGCACTCACGCAGGGAAAGCTTACCAAACAGCCCGCGACGATGGCGGTCCGCAATACATTCCTGCGCCAGATACGGGTTAACCGTAGTCGCCCCGACCCCGATGGTCACTGCAATCGAATGCACATCCAGCGTGGTGGACGCCCGCACGTTCAGAGACGTGAAGGTGCGCAGGGAATTGCGGACAAGATGCGTATGGACTGCCGCTGTCGCCAGAATCATCGGGATATACGCCCGGTCCGGAGACTGGTTTTCATCCGTCAGGAACACATGCGTGCAACCACCACGCACACTTTCCTCTGCCTCACGCCGGATGCGGGCAATGGCTTCACGCAGACCAGCCTCGCCTTCCTTTGCGGGGAAGGAGCAGTCAATCAGGCAGCCGGAGGTGCCGCAGAAATTACGCAGCGCTTCATATTCACCCGATGTCAGAACCGGGCTGGGCAGTTGCAGCATTTCGCACTGCTCTGCGGACTGATCCAGAATATTCCCAAGATTTCCCAGACGTGTCGCAAGACTCATCACGCGGGATTCCCGCAGGGAATCAATTGGCGGGTTGGTCACCTGACTGAAGCCCTGCCGGAAATAATGTGACAGACCACGGAAACGCGGAGACAGCACCGCCAGAGGCGTATCATCACCCATGGAGCCAATGGCTTCTGTCCCGTTTTCCACCATCGGGTGCAGGATGGCTTCCAGCTCTTCCAGCGTGGTGCCCACAGCCAGCTGACGGCGACGCAGTTCATCACCCTGATAGAGAACCGGCTCTTTTACATCTGAGCGGACAATACAGCCAATTTTCTGAATACCACCGACCCATGAGGAGAAGTCCTGACGGGAGGCCAGCAGATCCAGCAGTTCTTCATTGCCGTAAAGACGTGCTTCCTGCAGATCGACACCGATCACATCGCCCGGGCCAAGCCGCCCGCGTTTGGCAACATTGCTTTCAGGCACACGTACCATGCCGGTTTCAGACCCGACAATCAGAAGATTATCGTCTGTTACCGTATAGCGCAGCGGGCGCAGGCCGGAGCGATCCAGACCGGCAATCACCCAGCGGCCATCCGTGGCGCACAGGGCTGCCGGGCCGTCCCACGGTTCCATCACCGCATTGCAATAAGCAAACATGTCGCGGTGAGACTGCTTCATCAGAGAATTCCCGCCCACGCTGGCAGGAATCATCAGCGCCTTGGCCGCAGGCGCATCACGCCCGGCAAAGGTCAGCAGTTCAAACACGTTGTCCAGCGTCGCTGTATCGGACCCACCCGCCTGCACCAGCGGTTTGATGTCCTTCATCCACGGGTCCAGATCCGGATGAGACAGCCGCGTTTCGTGGCTTTTCATCCAGTTGATGTTGCCTGAAATGGTGTTGATTTCACCATTATGGGCCAGACGACGGAACGGCTGCGCCAGCTTCCATGTGGGGAAGGTGTTGGTGGAATAACGCTGATGATAAATGGCAAAGCGGCTGACAAAGCGCTCATCCAGCAGATCCGGATAGAACTCGGTCAGATGCTCAGCCAGGAACATGCCTTTATAGATGATCGAACGGCAGGACAGAGAGCAGATATACAGATCCACCTGTGCTGCAATCGCCGCTTTTTCAATCCGCCGACGGATAACATACAGATCCCGCTCAAACGCCTCTTCTGCCGTGCCCGGCAGGTTGCGGATCATGATCTGTTCAATTTCCGGTCGTGTCGCGTTGGCTTTTTCACCAATACAGGCCGTATCAATCGGCACCTGACGCCAGCCGTAAATGCCGTAGCCGAAGGCCAGAATTTCCGTCTCGATAATCTGGCGGCACTGTTCCTGCGCGACCAGATCCGTCTTGGGCAGAAACACCTGCCCGACGGCGATGATCGCACCCTCTACCGGCTGGTCACCCGTGCTGGTGATTGCATCCGCAAAGAAATTCTGCGGGATTTCCACATGGATACCGGCACCGTCACCGGTTTTTCCATCAGCATCCACCGCACCGCGATGCCAGATGGCTTTCAGGGCTGCAATACCGGCTTCCACCACGTCACGACGCTGCTTGCCGTCCAGCGCTGCAACCAGACCAACGCCACAGGAATCCCGTTCATCAGCCGGGTCATACAGGCCGTCCAGAGCGGCAACATTGTTGTCCCACGCTTCAAAAAACTCTTTGGCGCTTTCACCATGCGTGGTGTCAGGATGCTTCTGCATACCCATTATCCCTGCTCCGCTACGGCCTGCGCCGTTGCGTGTGTTTCAATCCATTGATGAATGCGTTCCGCCGCATCCCGACCATCGCGAATAGCCCACACCACCAGACTGGCCCCGCGCACAATATCGCCTGCGGCAAACACACCCGGCAGAGTGGTCATGAAGCTATCATGCCCCACCTTGAGCGTGCCCCAGCGGGAAACAGCAAGGTCCGGCTGACCCCACAGCTGCGGCAGCGGTTCCGGGTCAAACCCCAGAGCGGCAATCACCAGATCCGCGTCCAGCGTGAAGGAACTTCCTTCCAGCGGTTCGACCGACTGGCGGCCCGTGGCATCCGGGAGACCCAGCTTCATGCGGGTGGCGCGTACGCCCGTCACATGGTCATCACCCAGAAACGCTTCCGGCGCGGACAGCCAGACAAATTCAACGCCTTCTTCTTCCGCGTTTTTCACTTCCCGCGCGGACCCCGGCATGTTGGCCTTGTCACGCCGATACAGACATTTAACGGATTTGGCCCCCTGACGAATGGCCGTGCGCACACAGTCCATGGCGGTATCGCCACCGCCCAGCACCACGACATTCTTGCCTTTAGCATCCAGCGCCTGCGCATCGTCCGGCAGTGTATCGCCCAGAGAACGACGGTTAGAGGCGGTCAGATAATCCAGAGCGCGTTCAATGCCTGCCAGTCCGGCACCGGGGCCACCAATCTCACGGGATTTGTAAACACCGGTGGCGATCAGAACGGCCTGATGGCGGCTGCGCAGTTCTGCAAAGGACAGATCACCCTCGCCGCTACCAACGCCCTGCCCCAGATGAAACGTCACGCCGCTTTCTTCCAGCAGAGCATGACGGCGCGCGACGATCTCTTTTTCCAGCTTAAAACCAGGGATACCGTAAACCATCAGGCCGCCCACGCGGTCATACCGGTCATACACATGCACCTGATAGCCTGAGGCCCGCAGGCGCTCAGCGGCAGCCAGCCCCGCAGGACCAGCGCCGACAATCCCGACGGATTCCGTCCGTTCCCGCACAGGGCGTGTGGGTTTGACCCAGTTATTCTCAAAGGCCGTATCGGTAATATACCGCTCGACCGCACCAATGGTAACGCTCTCAAATCCCGGCTCAATGACACAGTTGCCTTCACACAGACGGTCCTGCGGGCAGATGCGGCCACAAATTTCCGGGAATGTGTTGGTCGCGGAAGAGACCTCATAGGCTTCTTCCAGCCGCCCTTCCGCCGTCAGCATCAGCCAGTCGGGGATATTGTTTCCCAACGGGCAATGCACGGAACAGAACGGCACGCCACACTGAGAACACCGACTGGCCTGCTCACCTGCAGCAGCGGGAGAGAACTCCTCATAAATCTCCGCAAAATCCGCCCGTCGCGCCTGCGCTGTGCGCTTATCAGGCTGCTTTTGAGCGACAGAGACAAATTTCAGCATGGGTGTGGTCATAAGGCGTTCCCCGGAGACGGGGCGCGCGTCAGACAGACCTCGCCCCAAACAAGCAGGACTGAGGTAGCGCCTTACGCGCCATCCTGAAAAGACAGCATTACTGTCCTTTCTTTATTTTTCCTGTTTTTGAAAGAGATTTATCCTCAAAAACCATTTTATATAGGTTTCATATCGGACCTTTTTATCTCTAACCCCTTATTCTACAAGGCGAACCCCTGAACGGCCGCCACCCGCCCGATAACGGGTCAGATAAAACGGCACGATGGCCTCTATGCTCTGCGGAGTCAGCCCGAGCTTTTCAAAACCCGACTGACCGGGCGGCACAACATTGTCCCGAGAGAGCATCAGCAACTGGTCACGCGTCAGGATATGTCCCGGCAAACGCTCGAAAATCGCTGCCTGAATGCGCGCCAGAGCCGGCGGCACCACGTAAAGCGCACGAGAGCGCTGCGTAGTCCGCAAAACCCACTGATAAATCTGCTTCATGGTCAGGATATCCGGTCCGCCAAGTTCCCACACCTGCCCTGCCAGCGAGGGATCTTCCGCCAGTCGCGCCACAACCTGCGCCACATCCCCTACATACACAGGCTGAAGGCGCGCATTGGCACCATAAACAGGCAGAACCGGCAAATACCGCGCCAGCGTGGCAAACATATTAAAGAATTGATCCTCCGGCCCGAAGATAACGGACGGCCTGACAATGGAAGCCTGCGGCACAGCGGCCCGGACAGCATCTTCCCCCGCGGCCCGACTCCGCCCGTAAGCAGACGGTGCTGAATGAGACGCTCCCAAAGCGGACATCTGCACAAACGCTGGCACGCCAGCCTGTGCGGACAGACGCGCTACCCGACCTGCCCCCTCAACATTCACGGCCTCAAGCCCCTGCCCGGATGCATCTCCCAGCACCGCGGCCAGATTGATCACAACAGACGCGCCCTCGACCACACAGGATACTGAGGCATCATCCAGCACCGAGGCATAGAAAGGCGCAATTTGCCCCAGCCTTCCCAAAACTCGCAGGGATGCGGCTTTATCCGGCCTGCGGCAGGCAATACGTACGGTGTATCCGGCTTCAGCCAGACGCTGGACAACATACCGCCCCACAAAGCCACCACCGCCAAACACTGTCGCAATCTTCTGCTCACTCATGGTGTTCTTTCCACTCCTGTCTGCTCTGGCCTGCCTTCTGGGATAGCCTGCGCATAGTCTACGCTTCTTTTTGGAACGCCCGGTGAGCACAAATGGTTCAGCATCCTCCCAGTTCACCCGCCTCGCCCCAAGAACACAGGCAACACACCATGAAAAACTGCTGTTTTTTAGGGAATTTGGAGAGGCGGCTGGACGCCAAATAACAAAAAGAAACAAATCCTGAGAAAAATGCATTTTTTCCGTTGACGGGGGTACGGGGTCGAGCTAAATACCCCTTCACCAGCCGGGGTGACCCGGTTGTCATCTGAGCCCAGATGGCGGAATTGGTAGACGCGCAGGTTTCAGGTATCTGTGGCCGCAAGGTCGTGGAAGTTCGAGTCTTCTTCTGGGCACCAAAAAAAACCGCAGTTCGCTGCGGTTTTTTTGTATCTACTACTCTTCATCCCCTTATGCTTTTTACATGAAGGGGGGGGATGAGAGTGAATCTCCCCCATTGTTCCCATTCTCAGCATGCAAATCCGCCCGAGACGCTGCGTAGTTTTTCAGCTTGTGCTTATGCCGCTCGCTTCTGAACCATTCTCTTAGCCACATCACCTGCTTCGTGATGCGCGGGCTGTAAGAGGCGCACACCTGATTGCCACCCCCTACCGCCTTTTGCCGAAAGCTCTCTGCACTTATCCCCAGAATCTGAGGATGCCTGCGGGGGTAAGCCTGTGGATAACGGGTACATCTTTCCGGGATTATGTCAGAATTTCTAACACCCTGATATTCCATGACTTTCGATAACCTGAGATTGAAAGCTTCCAGAATCAAAAAAAGAAGCCCGGCTCCCCCTGCATCAGCAGAAAGAACCGGGCTTCTTTGAAAGAACATGATTATCAGAAATTATCTGGGCTTTTTGAGCTGCCGGAACAGCATAATCAGAAAACCCGCCACAGCCGCACTCACAGCAACAATGATGCGGGCCACCGGTTTCTGACGAGCTTTGAAATCTTCAGACAGTTTTTCCATGGAAGTATCCTCCTTACCTAAGATACAAACGTTTGGCAGGAGACCCTGTTCCCGCACTGGCACCGCCACAAGCCAATCAATCTTGTCTTTTCTCGTATACCCGATGGCCATACGCAGCAATCATTGACCAACAGGCACCGTAAGCTTCCTTGCGCAGACCGATCCTGACTTCCACAAGCCCTTATTGCCCGACAAAGCCTGCTACCTATTGAGGGCATATTTGCGGCGAGTCAGAAGGCTACATCAGTAACTTTATCAATCAACCAAACAAATCATTCTGACGCTTTTTCCAGGACAGGAAGGCGGCGAGGCCTGATCCCAGCACCACAGTGCTCAGGCTGCCTAAGATCAGGCCACACTCAAAGCTCGTCACTGCACCGCCAGCACGGAAAGTGCTGTTGCCTCCTGCTCGTCTGTAACGCTTGGCAGGCTGATACCCAGAACCCCCTCAAACGCATCAATCACGGTCCGAAGTGCGTTAAAGGTGATGATCGCTGTATTGATCACGCTGTTGGTCACAGTCTGCTGAGCTGCGACCAACCCGGCACGGATTGCCACGGCAACATTATTGAGGTCCACCAGCAACGTATCAATGCGCGTTTTGGCATTCGTGCTGTCGTAGCTGACTGTCAGGCTACCATTCGTCTCGCTCGCCAACGCAGAGAGTGCGGTAGACAAAGCGCCTTCCGCAGCCTCAATAACGGCCACAGCCGGAGCCCCCATAGCAGTGGATACGGCCGTGATGCTGAGAATAGTTGTGACAGCATTGATACCTGCCTGCGCGTAGGCCTTAACTTTGGTCGTATTCAGCGTAAGCGTGGTCGTTTTTCCACTTGTCGTAACCGTGCAAGCAGTGAGCGTCCCGGCCGCAGCCACGAGGGTGGCGGAGCACAGGAAAGTGCGACGAGACTGGATCATGATTGTTTGTCCTGCACAGTGGATGAGGCTTGCGCAGCCAAACTCTGAGATGTATCGACCCGCGCCCCGATGTGATTGACGGCCCAGCCGATGTTTAGGCCTATGGCGGAAACGACCTGATAGGGGATCGTCCATTTGCTGCCGGCTTGCGGGGGCTGGATTGCTGCGGTCACACCGCCACAAATGATGATCACCCCGGAGATGACCGAACTCCACGGTTCCGGGATTGCTGAAAACAAAAGGGGCACCACCGTAGTGATGCCCCCAATCTTGGCCGCATTAACCGCAAAAGCGTTTTTCGTGGAGTCTGTCACGTCCCACCTCCCCTCAGGCCAACACGATAAAATGCGTGATGACCAATAGTGCATTTATAAAAGCGACCTTGCGCCCAATAGGGCCTCTGGCCGCGCCAGTCGTAATAGTGGTCAGCTCCACCAGTCAGGTCAGACAGGCGGCCGTTCACAAGACAAGCAGCTAGCCCCTGAGCCTCGCGAAACTGCATGTCTGAGTCAGAAACTGTCAGAAGCTTTTCACGGTTGGGATCGCTGGCATCCCAACAGGAAAACTGGGCATGTGCCTGACACACTCCGGCAATATCATGCCCCCACCAGCCTGGATGTTTCGCCCGGTTACCGATGACATTCAGGACCGCCTGCATGCCCCGTGTTCCCTCCCCTCTGGCCTCACCCCAAGCCGTGCGGGAAGCTGCCTGCACGGAGTCAGTAATTGGTAGTGTGCTTGTCATGATTTTTCCCAACTTCGGGGAGCCAGTGCATAAACAGAATCTTGCTGTTGAGGCTGCGGCGCAGGAACTGGAATATGGTGGCGGTGCAGAAAACCAACCTTTCCAAACAGGTAGTTATCCCAGGTTTGGCTGGAAAGGACCGTGCCACCCGCTGCCGCAGCAATGGTGCAAATAATCCCGACAATGACTGATCGTGTCCGCCAGCGGCGCAGGTTTTCTTCAGCAAGCCGGTTCTGGTTTTCCTGAGCGCCGGTGAGTTTTGCGAGCTGTGTTACCAGATCAAAAACTCTTACTTCCAGACGGCTTATTCCCGCTGTTGTCGCCACAGTGCGGGCATTCTCTTCTGCCCTCATAGTGGCAAGATCTTTGCTGATGCCGTCCAGCTTTCCGTCAGTCGCGTCCTGTCGCCGCTCAACGGCAGCGAGACGAATTTCATGACCACCAACAATTTCGCGCAGGTCACCATCAGCTGCAACGATTATGCCGCTCTGTTCTTCAGTCATAGATTTTCCGGATACAAAAAACCGCCCACACGGCGGCATGTTTTATGCGTATGGGCGGTTAATTTGTTAGCCGCTATAACCCCACTGCGCGTCGATCCATGCAATGCGCGTTGCCGCGTATCGCATGCAAATCACTCCGAAGCGGCGCAGAGAACGCCGACATTATTGATTGTATTGGGGTAATAGGTGGTGCCGTCTGTCAGGATCACGCCCGTGGCGGCATTAACTGACAGACCGGCAGGCAGCGTGGCCGAACCAGCCATATAGACGCCCCCGTTAAGAGTGACGTCTGCAGGCAGCGTGCCAACCGTATCGGCCATTAGTACCGCGCCGCTCTGGTCGATAAAATACGTTCCTGTCGGCAACTGGTCCGCAGTTGCCAGCAAGCCCGACGAAGTGTTGCCACTTGTAGATTGTGCGTCTTGCATTGTTTTGTCCGGAAAAAAGAAAAGCCACCCCAAAGGGTGGCTTTGTAAAACCGGGTTCAAAGAGGAATGCTCTTTAGCCCCGATGTTATCCAGACTTAGGCATGACCACGCGGGCAGGCAATTACAGATCTGTGGTGAATGAGAACTTGAAGGTTCTGGGCAGTCCCTGCAGCAAGTAGCCATTAAAAGCTGAGGCCCAGTAACGTGTGTTGGCAATATTATCAACGCCAAACCGCAAAGTCAGGGGTTTGTGTGCAACCGCAAACGTGTAGCGGGCCCCCAGATCAAACCGTGTCCAGACTGGCAGATGCGCCGTGTTAGCTGTGTTCACCCACTGTTTGCCGGTATTTTCCACCCGACCGACCAGCGTTGCACCACGCAGGAACGGCAAGTCGTATTCCAGATTTCCATTGATGGTATAATTAGGAATCCCAATAGCGGTATGACCATTATCCAGTCCCTGCGCGGTGCGCCGCAAGTCCGCATCAATCAGCGTGGCACCTCCGTTAAAGCGCAGACCAGGAAGTATCTGGCCATTCACACTTAGCTCCGCGCCCCGGTTCCGCTGCAATCCATTTTCCTGGAAGATGAAGGATCCATTATTACCGTACGGTTCCGTGTAGGAGTTAGGCTGAGAAATCTGATAAAATGCCAGTGTAGTTGTAAACCGTCCGGTATCGTATTTAGCCCCGATTTCATACTGCACACTTTTGAAAGGCGGGAAAATCTGCCCCAGATTGACCAGATTGGTGCCATTTGCCGTCAGCCCCTGCGCCAACCCTTCAATCCGGTTGAAGTAAATAGACGTGCGGCGAGTTGGGTGAACCACAAGTCCGACAACCGGCGTGATGGCATCCCGGCTATAATGCGACGTACGGGAGCCATCCGTATAGGCATCGTATCCGTTTATCAGCATATTCTGGTAACGGAAGCCGGCAGTCAGCGCGACGCGCCCCTTCCAGAAGGACATTGTGTCTGAAAAGAACAAACTATAGAGCTGCGTTCGGCTGGTTGGCAGCGGGTTGTCCAGATTGCCACCTGTCCAGTTTTCTGTCGGGGCCGGAACTGCCGCCGTATTATAGAGGTTCGTACCGAAGGAACTGAGCGCCATGGAATACGCCGTGCGGCTTTCTTCCCACAAGGCGGACCCACCAGCATTGATTTCATGTTTGACTGGCCCGGTGTCAAAATGGGCGCGCACGCCGCCGCGTGTGCTTTCATTTGTCTGCGCATAGGGCACATACATGGCCCCGGCTGTGGCGGCACCAGTCTGGGAATTATTCACCGTCAGGGTGGAGTAATTGCCCTTCTCGTCACTCCCAAGACCACCAAAAGCACCATAGAGTGTAACATGTTTTGACAAATCATGCTCAATATTAAGCATGCCGAAAATGTAATTCAGATCATTATACGTCCAGCGCTGACCGTAATTATGAGAAGCATTGGGCACACGCGGCACACCCGTTATATCCGTACCGAGGAATACCCCCGGACGCCCGCCATTCACACCCTGATTCTGGTAATTCATGTCCAGAGAAATGCGTGTTTTGTCATCATGCCAGTCAAAATCCGCGCCCAAGGCAACAGAGTGGCGACGTTCATGATCAATAGACGTCTGACCATCCAGACCCGCAACATTCAACCGCAGCCCATACGCTTTGTCCTGCCCAAAACGTCGTCCCACATCAAGACTGCCGCCGCCAACACCCTGACTGGCATAATCACCCGTCAGACGGGTAATCGGCGTATTCTGGGCATGTTTGAACATCAGGTTGATGTTCCCCCCGATGGCCGTCCCGCTGGGAGCAGCCCCGTTCAGGAACGCGCTGGCGCCGTTGAGCACCTGAACCTGATCATAAAGCTGGGGGGAGAGAAGCTGCCGGGGCGTGATACCGTACAGACCATTAATGGCGACGTCGTCCCCATACACAGGGAAACCACGGATGACGAAAATTTCCGAGAAGTTGCCGTAGCCGTATGTGGTGCGCACTGAGGGGTCATTCTCCAGCACCTCGCCCAGTGTCTGAGACTGCTGGTTGAGAATCAGACTGGACGTATAGCTCCGGATGTTAAACGGCACATCCAGCCCCTTCTTGGTGCCCAATGCCCCAAGCTGACCACCACTGATGACTTCCATCTGGTTGCGACGTCGGGCCGTGACCAGAAGGTTTTCATCTTTCTGGGCCTCTGTTGTCGGCGTCTCCGTTTGTGGGGCTTTCTTAACGGGCGCAGCCTTATCCGTTACCGTTTTCTGCGGTGCGGTTGCCTCCTGTTGTGCGGCAAAAGCAGCATCATTGAAGACCGCAACTGTTGCCAGCAAGAACGCAACCCGCCCTACTCTGTGTAGTAAACGAAGGACCGGCAGGCGACCACGCATCATCATGATTAATCCAAAATTAGAGACCGACCGCGCCTCCATAAGCGCAATTAAGAGACATTCGCAATATTATTTTATAATTTCCTCCTATGTCCGGGGTTTACAGCCGTCTCCTGACTACTTAGCAACATGAGAATGAGTCGCACCAAAAGCCCGGGCATGACGGCGTCTTCCGTCCAGCCTGACACCAGGAAAAACCAGAAGCGTCAGGCTGTTCTCCGGCGGCTCGGTTTGCTGGCTGTTGTCTGCGCGCTCTCCTTTCTGACAGCCCATCTGGTCATGCTGGATGCTCAGCGCCTCCCGTTTGAAGACATGCGGCTGAAAACGGATCTGGGCGGCATGGTGATCGCTGCTCTTTTCCCTGTTCTTGTGCTGGTTGGCTTTGCCGGACGCCGCCATTGGTGGGGGCTAATCCTTGGTCTTGTCGCCTGTGGTTCAGCAATCCTTGCCGGTATTCTTCCGTTCTGATGAGAAAGACGACCCATGCGTGAAACACTGCGGGTGCATATGGGGTGGCTCCATAGCTGGGTTGGCTTTCTGGCAGGGCTGCTGCTGGCCTGTATTTTCGCGTCTGGTACGCTGGCCGTATTCGATACGGAAATCACCCAG
Organism: Acetobacter cerevisiae; assembly: GCF_001580535.1. Lineage (GTDB taxonomy): Bacteria > Pseudomonadota > Alphaproteobacteria > Acetobacterales > Acetobacteraceae > Acetobacter > Acetobacter cerevisiae. Next base: position 140,794 of record NZ_LHZA01000156.1, read on the forward strand.
TGGATGCAGCCTGAAGTCCCGCTGACGCAGGGAACATCCCTCACACCTGCCGCTTTGCAGGCCGCCGCACAGGCTGTCCAGGCTGAAGAGGAGAAAGGACTTTCCGCGTTCCTCACTCTCCCCTCGCAGCGTGATCCCGTTCTGCGGGTTTTGCATTATGATGGGTATGAGTTTGTCGGCACTGCGCTGGATTCAACAACCGGAGCCGTCTTCCCTGCCCGCGAGACGGCTGGCGGCCAGTTTTTCTATAATTTCCATTTCTCACTGCGCGGCGGCAATCAGCCCGGTGTGCAGATCGTCACCTTTCTGGGGCTTTGCCTGTTGGTGGCCATTGGCTCCGGGCTTGTCATCCACATCAAGGCGCTTTGGCCGGACCTTATCCTGTTCCGCCCGTTTGGAGCACGTCCGCGCGCCTGGGTGGATGCTCACCTGATCATGGGGGTTCTGTTCCTGCCGTTTATTGCTTTCATGGGCTATACCGGCACCGCCATCCACGCACGAGCATTGCTTCCTGCCGAGTCCTTTTTCCCCTCTCACACGGCAACCCCGCACAAAAAAGAAAAGACCGCCCCCAAAGGACGTGTGTTACAGGCTGGCCCGTTGCCGCCACCCCTTGCTCCTTTAATTGCACAGGCGCGGGATGTTTTGCGAAGCCCTGACGGTAATCTCATTCTGTTTACGCCGGACGAAGTGCGCATTTTCAAAAGCGATGCATTTGGCCCGTTTCTGACCAGAGATCATGTGGCTTTCAGCCGGAAAGACGGACACTCCCTTCGCTCTGTCACACAAAGCCCGCCGGCTGTTGCGACCATGCAGCTTGTGCGCGGGCTGCATTATGCCCGTTATGCGCCCCTCCCTTTGCGCTGGCTGTACTTCCTCTCCGGGCTGGCGGCGACCACTCTGGCAGCAAGCGGGTTAGTCGTGTTTCTCATGAAACGTCGCCGCTCATCGGGTGAACAGTTTTTCTTCCGGATAGCTGAAGCCCTGACCATGACGACAGTTGTAGGTTTTCCTACTGCAATCCTTGGGATTTTCTGGGTCAATCGTTGCCTTCCGGCTGTATTTTCTGGCCGTGCGATGATGGAAATTAATCTCTTCTTTCTTGTGTGGGGCCTGTGCGCTGCGCATGCACTCCTTGTCTCTTTAACGCGCCATGCTGCCTCCGGCTGGCGTCAGCAACTCGGGGTTCTGGCGGGAGCCGGATGCGGACTTCCATTATTGGATCTGGTCTCGCGCTCGCACGCATGGGCACAGGGCGCAAGCGTCTTCATGACAGCGGATGCGCTGGCATTTCTCACGGGCCTGATCGCGCTCTGTGCATTGTTGAAATTACGGGAACCTGCTGCATGACTTTCCTGCTTGTGCTGGCGCTGTGGAGCGCTGCCTTCTGGTGCCATGAATGTTTGCAGCCCCGAACACGCAGTTCTTTCCCCCGGCAGGCTGGCGCCGTGTCTGTTAACCAGATTGTCCGGGCATTAGCGCCCTGCCTCGCACTGACCCTCTGCCTGTTTCAGGACCCGGCTCTTGGCATTTTTTACTGGCTGGGCCTCGGCTCTGCCGCAGGACTTAGCACCAGCGTGCTGATGGCAGTGCTGAAACAGAAACGGGGCCTTGCCCGGATGAGCAAGACCCCACTGTAAAACCTGATCCGGGCACAGGGGTTTTCCTGCGCCCAGCCGCACGTTTTCTCGTTATTTTGTTGCCGGAGCCGGAGCACCGTGCGTCTGTGTGATGAACTTTGCCACGTTATCATGCAACTGCGTCAGAGATTTCTCATTCGCATAGACCATGTGCCCGGATTCATACTGCACAATCTGAATGTTATTGCTCAGATCACGGGAAATGGGCAGATGCTTCATTTCATAAATACCCTCGAAATACGGTGTGCCGAGATCATAATAACCCTGATTGAGCATCACTTTCAGAGCAGGATTATGCTTCATAGCAGAAGCCAGATCCGGCAGTACATTAACCGCACCGTGGATCGGGAAATCCGTATTGGGCTGCTTGTGTGAGAAATCCCATTTCATGATGGCATCAGAAAAGAATTTGTATTCCTGATACCCATCGCCAAAGGCGGGGGAATTGCCATAGTGCAGCGTATTGCGGGCATAATCATTAAAGGCTGCAATATAGGCGGAGGACATGGCCGAAGACTGCGGATCGTAATAGGAGAATTGGGACAGCTTATCCATGGTCGGACCAGAAAAGCGGCTATCCAGACGGCCTGTATCCAGATCCTTATCGCCCTGAAGGGTTTTTTCAAACTCGCCGCCGTTAATCCGCAGGTCGGCCTTTTTAATGTAATCTACCGGCAGGCCCGTATAATCATGCAGCTTCTGGGCTGTCGCATCACGCTGCGCGTCAGAAATGGCGTTGCCTTCCTGCAGAGCCGCTGTGTAGTCGGTCAGTGCAAAATGCTCGACTTCTTTCAGAAACGCCTTGAGGTCCGGATGCTCGGCAGGCAGACGCTTGTGATACCACGCCGTTGCGGCGTAGCTCGGCAGGGCCAGCACATAAGGCTGATCGATTGACGGGTTCATGGCGACCCCATCAATGTCATTGTCGTAATTCATGATCTGCGAAAGCAGAATCACGCCGTTCAGATCAATGCCTTTATCGTCAGCCAGCTTGTTGGCCACAATCGCGGACCGCGTTGTGCCGTAGCTTTCCCCAAACAGATATTTGGGAGAATTGTAACGCCCGAAACGAGAGAGGAACTGAGCGATGAAGTCGGTAAACGCACCGGCATCCGGGTCCGTGCCCCAGAACGCCTTTTCCTTATCCTTGCCGATCAGACGGCCGTAACCGGTGCCAGGGGCATCGATAAACACCAGATCGGACACATCCAGCAGGCTGTCATTATTATTTACAATGGCGTAGGGCGCTGCAGGCGTATGGGTATCGTCCGCAGTCACCACACGTTTCGGGCCAAAGGCGCCCATATGCAGCCATACGCTGGAGGACCCTGGGCCACCATTATAAACAAACGTGATGGGCCGGTTTTCCGGACGTACACCCTTCTTGAAATAGGCCACGTAATACATGGACGCTGCGGCATCCGGCTGCTTCTTGTCTTTGTCCTTGTCTGCATCAGGAAGTTCGGAATCATCCCAACCACCTTTATGGACAATCAGGGTGCCGGACACGGCTTCATAATCAATATGCGCCCCATGCACGGTAACGGACCCGCTGGAGGTCACGCTTTGCGGTTTGCCCAGAAAATCTTCTACGCTGACTTTCTGTTTTGCGGCATCAGCCGCCTGATGCGTATCTTCTGCCAAAGCAATCGGCTGAACGGCTACACCAGCACCCGCTGCCAGCACAGAAACCGTGGCCAGCAACCCTGCCAGCTTCAAACCTGTCTGTTTTTTCCGCACGAGACATCATCCTGTCAGACTATGTTATAATATAGCCTGAATATCAGGAAGTGTGGCGTTCGGCCAGTCTGTTTACACTTGGTAACAAACAACCCAACCAGAGCGTCTGCTTTACCCTGCCAACCCGACACCAGCCGAGGCGAAATAGCGATTGACGGCGGTACACATCGCCCCCGCCACCATGGCCCGGTGCCCGGCCTGCCTCAGAGCGGCTTCATCCAGCCGGTTGGACATAAAGCCCATTTCCACCAGAACTGACGGAATCTGCGCCGATTTCAGCACCGCAAACGCGGCGTGCCGGTGGGGATGCGACAACAGATTGATGCGAGACTGAAAAGAGGACACGACAGCGCTGGCCATATGAGCAGACCCGCGCCGGGCTTCTTCCGTTACCAGACTGGCCAGAATCTGCTGTACTTCCGGCGATGTCCCCTGCACCAGAGGACCACCATATCGGTCTGCACTATTTTCTGTTTTTGCAAGATCCGCTGTCTGGCTATCCGACGCTCCGTGCGAATGGGTATAGACACTCGCCCCCCGCACCCCGGCATTGTGCAGAGCATCTGCATGCATGGAGATAAAGAGAGACGCCCCATGCTCCTGCGCCAGTTCCACACGCCCATCCAGCGGCACAAAATGGTCAGTGGTGCGCGTCATGGCTACACGATACCGCCCGGTAGCCAGAAGCTGCTGACGCAATTCCGTGGCCGCCGCTTCTGCCACATGTTTTTCATAAGTGCCGGTATAGCCAATGGCACCGGGATCTTTCCCACCATGGCCGGGGTCCAGCATGACCAGCGGCAACGCAGGCCGGGCTTTGCCGACAACGGCAGGTGCGTGAAGTGTCTGCCCGGTTGCATGGCGCGTCGTACCTGCGGCCTGCGCCTGCGTGCTGAGCAGGCCAGTGGTCAGCAGTCCGGCCCCGGTTATCAGAAGCCCGCGGCGGTTAAGGGAATTTTGTGCAGGATGTGGAGCATCGATCCCGGCTGCGCGGGCGGACCGCTCGGCCATCAGAAAAAAACCGGGTGTTTTTTCGGATTCTGACGTCATGACGAGGCTCACACTTCTCTAATTGGGGCGATCCTGCACACAGATAATGTCGAAACCGTGTCAAGGCCAGAGAGATGCAAAACAGTCTTGCTGAATGGCTTGCGGTTTGTTGCCGTTTAGGTCATGGTCGGCAAGCATGGCTCAAGGCAGGATTGCCCGTCATGCATCCTGTTTCCGCTCCTTTAGGGTTTAAAGGCGCGGCTGGCGTTTAACCGCCGCCCAGCGCAGATGGGAGCAGGAAACATTGGTTGAAGGATACATGACTATCGTCAGGGCCACGATCTTGGAGTGCATGACCAGACCGGAGACAGCATCCTGTTTCCGCGCCTCTGCTGTCACCTCAGCGCCTGGCCTGACATCCGCCTCTCATTTTCTCACACGTACAGACCTATGCCTGTCGGAAGCGTCCCCCTCCCGTGTCCAGCCGTTCAGACGGCTCCACCGGATAGGCCGGCCACCGGCACGCCGGAGTTTTTCTTTTTATGTCAAAGCGTATGCTGATCGATGCGACGCACGCGGAAGAAACGCGCGTTGTCGTTATGGATGGAAACAGACTTGAAGATTACGATGTTGAAGCTGCCTCCAAAAAGCAGCTCAAAGGGAACATCTATCTTGCCCGCGTTGTTCGCGTAGAGCCCAGCCTTCAGGCAGCTTTTGTTGAATATGGCGGCAACCGCCACGGGTTTCTGGCCTTCAGCGAAATCCACCCTGACTACTACCAGATTCCGGTTGCTGACCGGGAAAAGCTTCTCGCCCTGCAGGCTGAAGAAGAAAACCTGATTGACGCTGGCGAATCCGAGTCCGACGAAGACGAGACCGACGCGCAGGCTTCCGCCGCTGATGATGAAGACGCCAGCTCTGATGCTGACGAATCCACCAGCGAAGACGAAGGCCGCCGCCCCTCCCGCCGGAATGATACGCCTGACTATGTTGGTGGTGAAACTGACACGGGTGAGGAAGCGCTCATCCAGAAGCGTATTGCCCGCTTCCTGCGCAACTACCGCATTCAGGAAGTCATTCGCCGCCGGCAGGTTCTGCTGGTGCAGGTCGTCAAGGAAGAACGTGGCAACAAGGGCGCGGCTCTGACAACCTATGTCTCCCTCGCCGGTCGTTACTGTGTGCTGATGCCCAACGCTCTGCGTGGTGGTGGCGTCTCCCGCAAGATTACGTCTGTGCCTGACCGCCGCCGCCTGCGTGACATCATCTCCGGCCTCAATCTGCCGCGTGGCATGGCCATGATTGTCCGTACCGCTGGCGCGCAGCGTCCGGGACCGGAAATTACACGAGACTGCGAATATCTGCTCCATCTGTGGGACGATATCCGGGACCTGACGATGCAGTCCGTCGCACCGGCGCTGATTTACGAGGAAGCAAGCCTCGTCAAACGCGCCATCCGCGATGTGTACACGCGTGAAGTGAGCGAAATTCTGGTGGACGGCGAGCATGGCTGGAAAGCTGCGCGCGACTTCATGCGGATGCTCATGCCGCAGCACGCAGAAAAAGTCCGGCTGTGGAACAAGGAAAGCCAGCCCCTCTTCACACATTACCATGTGGAAGGGCATCTGGACGCCATGCTCTCCCCGGTCGTGTCTCTGCGCTCCGGTGGCTATCTGGTTATCAACCAGACAGAAGCTCTGGTCGCCATTGACGTGAACTCCGGCAAAGCAACCAGCCAGCGCAATATTGAAGAAACCGCCTTCCGCACCAATCAGGAAGCAGCGGATGAAGTGGCCCGCCAGCTCAGGCTGCGCGATCTGGCCGGATTGATTGTCATTGACTTCATTGACATGGAATCCCGCCGCCACAACAGCGCGATTGAACGCCGCCTGAAAGATGCGCTACGCCATGACCGTGCGCGGATCCAGATGGGTTCGATCTCACACTTCGGTCTGCTGGAAATGTCACGCCAGCGGCTGCGACCTTCCGTGGCGGAAGCTGCGTTTACGCCCTGCCCGCACTGTCAGGGCACCGGCATGGTTCGTGGCATTGAAAGCTCTGCACTGCATGTGCTGCGTGCGGTGGAAGAAGAAGGCGCACGCCGTCGTGCTTCTGCCATTACCGTGCATGTTGCCGCAGAAATTGCGTTCTATGTGCTGAACAACAAGCGCGACTGGCTGGCTGAAATCGAGCAGCGGCATCAGATGGAAATTCTGTTTGAAGCCGACGCCACGCTGCCTGTGCCGGAAATTCGCATTGAACGCCGCCAGCCGCCCAAAGCGAACCGCAACCATGCGCCGCTGCCGCCGGTTGAAAACGCCGTAGTGGACGTCACCCCGGAAGACGCAACGCCGGTTGTGGAACAGGACACGACACCACGCGCCGAAGTTCCCGCTGCTGCCGCTGAACCTGGCACGGGGGAAGACGAACCGCGCCGCCGTCGCCGTCGCCGTCGCCGTCGTGGTAACGGGAACCGCGAAGAGAACGGGACGACCTCAGACCAGACCGCAGCAACGGCTCAGACTCCGGTAGCTGAAGAGCAGGCTGCTGCCGCAGCACCCGCTGAGGCTGAAGGCAATCTGATCCCCGGCCGCCGTCGCACCCGCCATTCCCGCGTGCGCCCGACAGAAACGGAAACACCGGAAATCCGGGTTGCGATTGAGGAAGGTCCGGCTCCGCAGCCGCGCCGTCCGACATGGCAGGGGCCGACCCCGGCAAACCCGTTTGGTGGCAGTCTGGATATTTTCGATCTGATCGAAAATTCCACCATGGAAGCCGCTGAAGCAGAAAAGGCGAAGGCCTCCAAAGCAGCAGCAAAGCCGGAACCTGCCAAGGCCGCTCCGGTGGCAGCACCGGCTACAGCCGAAGAGCCGAAAGACGTTGAAGCTCCGGCTGACGAAGCGCCGACAGCTGAAGCCAAACCGGCCCGCAAGCGCCCGGGACGCCGCCGCAAAGCTGCTCCTGTAGCGGAAGAAGCTCCGGTTGTGGCCGACGCTGAGCAGGCCGCTCCTGCTGCGGTAGAAGCCGTGACGGAAACTGCTCCTGCTGCTGAAGCCCCGGTTGTGGAAGAAGAAGCCCCGAAACCGCGCCGCCGCCGTGCCACGCGGAAAAAGGCTGAGGCTACGGCTGAGGTTGAAGCGCCCGCTCAGGACGCAGATACTCCTGCCGCACTGGCAGCCGATGCAGCGCCGGAAGAAGAGCCCAAGCCCCGCACACGCCGCCGCGCAACCACGCGCCGGAAAACTGCGACGGCAACGGACGAGGCTTCCACCGCCGCACCGCAGGATGAAACAGCGGAACCCGCTGCAGAAAAACCTGCACCGCGCCGCCGTCGGGCCGCAGCCAAGAGCACGGCTGCGACTAGCAAAAGCGCCCCGGCTGAAGCCCAGGACGCCAGTGCTGACAAAGCGCCTGCGAAGGAAGACGCACCGGATGCGTCCATCGTGCAGCCGATTGTTATTGATGACGAGAAGCCTGCACCCAAGCGCCGCACGGGGTGGTGGCGTCGCTAAAGCAGGACTGAGGAGAAGGGGGTAGGTGTTCGCACCTGCCCCCTAACTGCTTCCTGCCTCTTTTGGCCCCCGGCCACGTATGGTAGGTAAGGTCTTCGTAAAAACAGACCTGCCCGCCCCACCGGAGTTTTCATGACCGTGCCCCAGCCAGATCTTCAGCCCGAGCGTTCTTCCGGAGCGCAGGACCGGGGCCCTCTGGTTCTGGCTCTGCCTAAAGGGCGGATCCTGAAAGCCGTCACGCCGCTTCTTGATAAAGCAGGCATGGCCCCCTCCCCCGATTGTCTGGGTGATGACAGCCGCAAACTGCGCTTCCCGACCCAGAACCCCAATCTTGATGTTGTGCGCGTCCGCTCTTTCGATGTGGCCACCTTTGTGGCATCCGGTGGCGCGCATGTGGGCATCTGCGGCGCAGACGTGCTGATGGAATTTGACTACCCCGAAATTTATGCCCCGCTGGATCTGGGCATTGGTGGCTGCCGTGTCTCCGTTGCGCAGCCTGCCAGCCTGCCGCATGACCCGCAGGAATGGGCGCGGTGGTCTGAAGTCCGCGTTGCGACCAAATACCCCGCCATAACCCGTCGCTTTTTTGCAGCGCGCGGTATTAACGCCAATATCGTGCATTTGCATGGTGCGATGGAACTGGCCCCGATGCTGGGCCTGTCCCGCCTGATTGTAGATCTGGTGGATACCGGTTCTACCCTGCGCGCCAACGGGCTGCGGGAAGTGGAAACGATTACGCACATCACCAGTCGGCTGATTGTAAACCGTACGGCCCTGAAAACCCGTCCGGAAGAAATCAGTGCGATTATCAACGGCTTTCGCAGCGCGATGGAAGCCGCTCCTTCCGCCGCACAAAAGATCAAGGCAGAGCAGTCTTCATGAAACGGCTAGACACACGCGACCCGGGTTTTGAGGCTAATTTCGCCTCGCTTCTGACCGCCCGTGAAGAACAGGGGCAGGAAGTTCATAAACCTGTTGCGGAGATTCTGGCCTCTGTGCGCCGGGATGGAGACGCCACCCTGTGTGCGCTGACCGAAAAATTTGACCGCCTGCCGCTTACCCCGGCCCGGCTGGCCTTTACGGCGGATGAAATTGCCAAAGCCTGCACACAGGTCAGCCCGGAACTGATGGCGGCTCTGGATGTCGCCGCTACGCGCATTGAATCCTTCCACAAAGCCCAGATGCCGTCGAATGTCCGTTATACGGATGATGTCGGCATGACGCTGGGCATGCGCTGGATCGCGCTGGATGCGGTCGGGCTCTATGTGCCCGGCGGGAAAGCGGCCTACCCCTCCTCCGTGCTGATGAACGCCATCCCGGCACGTGTGGCTGGCGTTCAGCGGCTGGCCATGTGCGTACCGACACCGGACGGCGTGATTAACCCGCTGGTGCTGGCCGCAGCGCATCGGGCTGGCGTGACAGAAATTTACCGGATTGGCGGCGCACAGGCTGTGGGCGCCATGGCGTTCGGCACCCAGACCATTCGTCCCGTGGACCGTATTGTCGGCCCTGGTAACGCCTTTGTGGCGGAAGCCAAGCGGCAGGTGTTTGGTCATGTAGGCATCGACAGCATTGCAGGTCCGTCTGACGTGGTGGTAATTGCCGATTCGGCCACAGACCCACGCCTGATTGCGCTGGATCTGCTGGCGCAGGCCGAGCATGATGAACTCGCTCAGGCGACGCTCATCACACCGGATGCAGCCTTTGCCGACAAAGTAACAGAAGCCGTCACAACCGAGCTGAAAACGCTGACCCGCACCGCTATTGCAAGTGCCAGCTGGGAGCGGAACGGCGCGGTTCTGGTCGTCAAAGATCTGGACGAAGCCGTGGCTCTGGCCAACCGTCTGGCACCGGAACATCTGGAACTGATGGTGGATGATCCGGAAGCCCTATTTGCCAAGGTCCGGCACGCTGGCGCGGTTTTCCTTGGCCGGTTCTGCCCGGAAGCTGTGGGCGATTACGTGGGTGGCCCGAACCATGTGCTGCCGACTTCCCGCACCGCCCGCTTTGCGTCCGGCCTGTCTGTTTTTGACTTTATGAAACGGACAACCTTCCTGGCTGGTGGCCCGGACGCCCTGCGCCGTATTGGCCCGGCAGGGGTCGCTCTGGCACAGGCCGAAGGGCTGGAAGCGCATGCGCTGAGCATCTCTGCCCGGCTTGATGCGTTAGACCAAACCACGCCTAACGCTTGACCGAACCGGCTCCCTCACCCATATCTGCACATCCAACCATAACGAGGCTTAAAAATGAACGAAGGACGCCATGTCTAAAGAAGACATGATTGAATTCAGCGGCACGGTTACAGAACTGCTGCCCAACGCGATGTTCCGGGTGAAACTCGACAACGAACATATGATTCTGGCCCATACCAGCGGCAAAATGCGCAAGAACCGTATTCGTGTTCTGGCTGGTGATCGGGTGAATGTCGAAATGACACCGTATGACCTGTCCAAAGGTCGTATTACCTTCCGCTTCAAGTAAGACGATGGCTGTATCCGGGCCGGATGGCACGGAGAACGGAGGCCGCCCTCACTTTGTGCTGGCGTCCGCATCGCCCCGCAGGCTTGACCTTTTGCGTCAGGTCGGGCTGGTGCCAGACCGCGTTCTCCCGGCTGATATTGATGAAACCCCAGCCCGGAGAGAACTGCCGCGCCCCTACGTGCGCCGCATGGCCATGGAAAAAGCGAACGTGGTTGCTGCCAGCCTGAGCGAACCTGCTCTGGTGCTGGGAGCGGACACGGTTGTTGCCCTTGGCCGACGCATTCTGCCCAAAGCAGAAAACCGTGAGACTGCACGCGCCTGCCTGGAACAGCTTTCCGGCCGTCGTCATACGGTGCTAACCGCCCTTTCTGTTATCCCCTCTGCTGGCTGGCCGGAAGGCCACCGGGCCGAACGGGTTGTAGAAACGGCAGTCACGTTCTCCCGCATGACCTCTCATCAGATCCAAAGCCTGCTAGATCTGGGCGACTGGCAAGGCAAGGCGGGCGGCTATGCGCTGCAGGGCCATGCTGCGGCTTTTATCCGTTTTGTTTCCGGCAGCGCCTCCGCCGTTATTGGCCTGCCCCTGTTTGAAACGGCCCAGCTTTTGCGTGGCCAGCCGGGCCACTGGCTGGCGTGAGCGTGTATCTGCGCCTCGCCACCTATCCCGGCGAACTGCGCATTGCCGTTACACAAGACGAAACCCTGCTTGATTACGCGCTCTGGCGTCCTGCCGCACCGGATGGTGTGGATGATGTCTATCTGGGTCGCATCAGCGCGCATGCCCCCGGCATGGGCGGAGCGTTTGTGGATCTGGGAGGGGGCGCAAGTGGCTTCCTGCCCGACCAGAAGGGCTCAGACACCCTCACGGAAGGGCAAACCCTCACCGTGAGGGTGGTGCGGGCTGCGCAGGGCGGTAAAGGGGTTCGGCTGAAGCCAGAAAAAGCTCCTGCGACTCTGCCCGCTAAGCCGCCGGGGCTGATCAGCCGAGGCCCCACGCCACTGGACCGTCTGGCCGCCCGGTGGCCGGATGCTACAATTGTTGTCGATTCCCCGGCTGCTGCGGCCTGTCTTCCGGTCGCTTTGCGCCCGCGCCGCCAGCAGGAACTCCAGCCGTTCCCGGAAGAGATTGCCCACGCCTGCACGGCGCTGGAAGAACCGCTTATCAGCCTGCCCGGTGGCATGCAGGCCAGTATTACGCCAACACCTGCTTTGGTCGCCATTGATATGGATGCGCCCCCAGCCAAAACAGGCTGGCCCAAACAAACCGCACAGTTTGCCGCCAACCGGGATGCTCTTCCGGCTCTGATGCGCCAGATTCGCCTGCGCAACCTTTCTGGTGCGATTCTGATTGACCCTGCCGGACTAGCCACACGCAAGCGGCAGGCACTTCTGGAGCCTGTAAAAGCGGCTCTGCAGGATGATCCGCTCCGCCCCCGTTGCCTTGGCATTACTGCGTTGGGGCTGGTTGAGCTGGTACGGGCACGGATTCACCCGTCTCTGCCAGAACTCCTCTCCTCCCCGCATGGGCAGGCGCTGGCCGTATTGCGCCACCTTGTGACGCAGGAGATGGAAGCGACCGTCCTGCGGGGCGGCCTTGGCCTCATCACCGCACTGGAACAGGACCCGCAGGCTCTGGCAGACTGTATCTCTCAACGCGGTAAGCCTTTGCGCCTCCAGCTTGACCCCGCCCTGCCTGATTTTTTCTGGACGACACACGCATGAGCAAAAACAGCACCTGCCCCGTTTGTGGCGCGCCAACCCAGGCCGCCACACGCCCTTTCTGCTCCCAGCGCTGCGCGGATATTGACCTCGGACGCTGGTTTTCCGGGCAGTATCGCATCCCCGGCCCACCGGCTGATGAAGAGAATCTTGAAAAACCTGAGAGAAATGACGAAAGGTGACTTGATCTCCCTCCCCTCCTGCGATACATGCTCTCTCACGCCGCAAGGCTGCGGTGCCCAAGTAGCTCAGTTGGTAGAGCATGCGACTGAAAATCGCAGTGTCACTGGTTCGATCCCGGTCTTGGGCACCATTTTTTCCTAAAAATTTAAACGCTATTCCTGCTTCGGTTTAAACCGTCTTAGATTGCATATGCTGTATGAGGCTGATGCTCTTTGAGCACCTGGCCTCTTTTGCATGATATCCGAGTTGCCGCACCCTACCGGCCTGAAAACACACACTTTTTTCCATTTCATGCTGTCTTATTTTTCTGCTTTTGCACTTATCCCCAGATTCTGCGGATGGCTGCGGGGGTAAGCTTGTGGATAAGCAGTACAGGCTGTGTCGATAACCCTCAGGCCATCTTTACCTTACAAGATCGTCTCAAAAATAATGCATCTCAGATTCCGTTTACGTTGGAAAACGGACATGCGTTCTTGGACGAGGATTAAACTGATGGCTGTAAGTGGGGGCGTCAGAAACGCTGCTTAGACAGCTGCAAGCTGTTGACCGCTTCCGTTTTTAACCCGACGAATATCTCCCCGTAGTCTCACAGATGGGTGTCGGGATCGCAGACCTTGTTGCAGCTGCGCATGCCAACAAGGTCGCTGCCTGATTTTTTACTAAAATGAGAAAGTCAGTTCGGTTCGTGCTCCAGCTTTCAGGGCACGAACCTTCTGTATGGTTTCTCAGCGATAAATCAGGGTTCTGAAAAGGCTGACCAGCACGGGCTGCACCACATACTGGATGCCCAGCAACACAACCATGGGGCTGAAATCCACGCCACCCAGTGAGGGCAGAATACGGCGCACCGGTTCCAGCAGAGGCTCTGTCATCCGGTTGAGGAAAAGGCCCACTTTCCAGACAAGCGGTTTCCGGCTGTCCAGAATACCAAACAGGCAGAGATTGATGAAAATGCAGGACAGGATCAGGATCCAGCAATAAATCTCTAACAAGCGCATCAACACTGAAAAAAGAACAAACAGCAAGAACACTTCTCCACAACACAAGGGGAAGATCTGGCTTTACCAGACCTCAGGCCGATACAATACAGCTTGACACCGTCTTGATAAGCCCTTTAGATCCCAGACTTATACAGGCGGGGCTATAGCTCAGATGGGAGAGCGCCTCGTTCGCAATGAGGAGGTCAGGGGTTCGATTCCCCTTAGCTCCACCACCCGCCTTTATAATCCCCTGATTAACTTTATAATCCCCTGATTAAATTGAAGAAAATTGCAAAGAGCGCACGCTTTTTACATAAATTTTCACACCTTATGTTCTGCGTCAGATCAGGAGTATCTGCCATTCACTGGCGACACCTCCCCGACGAACGGGCAAGCGCTTATAGTCTCAAAGAGATAGAAGCCTGAGGAGGATCATCTGATGAAAATTAGAGCGTTTTCCTCTCAATCTGGT
>NZ_LHZA01000079.1 GCF_001580535.1 Acetobacter cerevisiae
TACGGGATACGCCATGGGCCGGGGTTGATATAATTGCCCGGTGCAAAACCAACTTTCTGGGTGGCACCGCCCAGTTCCTTGACGGTGTCACCCCCGCGCAGGCTGATATTACGACCGCCGCTGCGGCTCTGGAATTCCAGAATCTGGACTTTGTAACCCGCTTTCCGCAGTTCATAGGCCGAGAGCATCCCGGCCAGACCCGCACCCAGCACCAGCACGCGGGTGCCGGGTTTGGCACCGGAGAGCTGGGGTGGCCCACGGAAATCTGTGCCCATGGCGTGGCCCAGAGTGGTCATGGCCTGATACAGCGCGGCGCTGCCAGCCAGAGTGCCGATGCGGGTCAGAAGCTGCCGGCGCGTCGGTGCGGTGGGCGGATGAGCGTGTGGCATCAGGTAATCCCGAGATGATGTCAAGAATAGTCAGGCCGCATGGAATGACCGGCATTTCCTCACAACCGATCATGACGGAATCAGATCGTTTGTGTATCGTAATGCTAAGCCATCTGTTACGGCATGACAACATCTCAGATGCGCCAAATCGTGCAAAATAGTGCGCAGGGATTTTTACTGAGGCCAGGTCCAGTTCCGGATTTCGGGCATGTCCTCGCCATGCTCACACACATAGCGTTCATGTTCCGCCAGTTTGTCGCGCACGGCCTGATGCGTATAGGCCGCCTGACTCGCCAGCCGGGGCACCCGCCGGATGACGTTGGCGACCAGGTGGAAACGGTCCAGATGGTTGCGCACGGTCATGTCAAACGGGGTGGTGGTGGTGCCTTCCTCCCGGAAACCATGCACATGGAAATTGGCGGCGTTTTTCCGTTTGTAGATGAGTTGATGCACCAGTGCCGGATAGCCATGGAAAGCAAAGATCACGGGTTTGTCTGAGGTGAAGAGCGCATCAAACGTCTCATCCGGCAGGCCGTGCGGGTGCTGCTCCGGTGTTTGCAGCGTCATCAGATCGACCACGTTTACAAAACGGATTTTTACATCCGGAAGGTATTCATTCAGCAGGCTGACAGCGGCGAGAGCTTCCAGTGTCGGCACATCGCCCGCACTTGCGATGACAACGTCCGGCGCGCTTCCTTTGTCATTACTCGCCCATTCCCACATGCCAATGCCTTGCTGGCAGTGGGTGAGGGCATCATCCATGCTGAGCCACTGCAATTCCGGTTGTTTGCCAGCCACAATGACATTGATGCGGTCCCGGCTGCGCAGGCAGTGGTCCGCCACGCACAGCAGCGTGTTGGCATCCGGTGGCAGATAGATGCGCACGGTCTCTGCTTTCTTGTTCACCATATGGTTCAGAAAGCCGGGGTCCTGATGGCTGAACCCATTATGGTCCTGCCGCCAGACATGGGACGTGAGCAGATAGTTCAGTGATGCAATGGGCCGCCGCCAGCTGGTTTCCCGCGAGGTTTTCAGCCATTTGGCGTGCTGGTTCACCATGGAATCTATAATGTGGATGAAGGCCTCATAGCAGGACAGAAATCCGTGGCGGCCTGTCAGCAAATAGCCTTCCAGCCAGCCCTGACAGGTGTGTTCGCTGAGGATTTCCATCACGTGGCCGTCTTTGGCCAGATGATCATCATACGGTTCAGTTTCCGCGTTCCAGGCGCGGTTGGTGACATCCAGAACGGCGTTCAGGCGGTTGGAATTGTTTTCATCCGGGGCCAGCACACGGAAATTCCGTTTGTCCAGATTGGCCGCCATGACATCTTTCAGCCATTCACCCAGAACGCGGGTGGATTCTGCCACGGTCTTACCGGGTGCTGTTATGGCGACGGCATGAGCGCGGAAATCCGGCAGGCGGAGGGGGCGGAGCAGCGCGCCGCCATTGGCGTAAGGGCTGGCGCTCATCCGCTTGCTGGGCGGTGGGGTAAGGGCGGCAATCTCGTCTTTCAGGCTGCCATTTTCATCAAACAGTTCTTCTGGCTTGTAGGACTTCATCCATTCTTCAAGAATGGCGAGGTGGCCGGGTTTTTCCATATGGTCTACCGGCACCTGATGCGCCCGCCAGAACCCTTCCGTGCGCAGGCCATCTACCGTTTTGGGGCAGGTCCAGCCCTTGGGGCTGCGTAGGACAATCATTGGCCATGTGGGGCGCTGTGGGGCGTCCTTACCGCTACGAGCGGCAGTCTGAATGGCGGTAATGCGGGCAAAAGCCTCGTCCATGGCTTTTGCCATAGCCTGATGCATGGGGGCCGGGTCATGCCCTTCCACAAAAATTGGCTCGTATCCACAGCCTTTCAGGAAATCACGCAGCTCATGCTTGGGGATGCGGGCCAGAACGGTGGGGTTGGCAATTTTGTAGCCATTCAGATGCAGGATGGGGAGCACGGCCCCGTCTGTTTTGGGGTCGAGAAACTTGTTGGAATGCCATGAGGTGGCGAGTGGCCCGGTTTCTGCCTCGCCATCCCCCACCACACAGGCGACCACAAGGTCCGGATGGTCAAACACCGCGCCATAGGCGTGGGAGAGGGAGTAGCCCAGTTCACCGCCTTCATGGATAGAGCCGGGCGTGGTGGCGGCTGCGTGGCTGGGAATGCCACCGGGGAAGGAGAACTGACGGAAGAGGCGCGTCATGCCCTCTTCATCCTGCGTCACGTCCGGGAAGTATTCCGTATAGGTGCCTTCCATCCATGTGGAAGCAATCAGCCCCGGTGCCCCGTGGCCAGGACCGGCGACAAACAGGATATCCTGCCCCTGTGCCCGAATAATACGGTTGAGGTGCAGCCAGATGAAGTTCAGCCCCGGCGTAGTGCCCCAATGGCCCAGAAGACGCTTTTTGATGTGCTCCAGCTTGAGCGGTTCCCGCAGCAGAGCATTACGCAGCAGGTAGATCTGGCCAATGGAAAGATAATTGGCGGCGTGCCACCATTTATTGAACAGATCCAGCTCTTCGGCTGAAAGCGGGCCGGGGTTTGGGGCGGTGCTGGTCATGGTGGTCCTTCCGGGGAAAGGGGCAGAGACGAGGGAGCATAAACCAGAAACGTTCGGACTGGAGTACGGTTCGGGTATGGCTGAGGTCGAGTAGCGACATAAAATGGGGCGGTGTCTCTTAAATCTAAAGAGCGTCGTCATCAGCTGGGTGGCTGCATAATGTTGCTATATGGCAACTACCCCTCAAAAACATTCCGGAATCGATTCATAGTGATGGCAGTTTCCTGAGTGCCTCCTCATACTGCGGAAATAACTTGGGTCGTGGTGTCCTAAAGTACTTTTGCAGAAAGTATCGGGTGAGGCATGATGATAAGAAACAAAATTTTCTTGATGACGACCACCCTGTGTGTCGTAACGCCTTCTATTACCGCAGTGGCTGCACCATCTGAAAAATATCGTCCCGCAACGCAAAAACATCCTGTTGATCAGGCACATTCCCAGAAAAGTAAAATAAGTTCTGCAAAATCGTCCTCATCTCATGTTCCGCCAGCACGTCATAAAGATACGGGCCCCATGATGGCGGGAGAGGCAGAAACAATTAACGTAACAACAGGAACACATTCGACCAACCGCAAGGCGCGTCAAAGCACATCTCCTGTAACGGTTGTCTCGGCTGCCACTTTGGCCCGATCAGGACAGATGAATCTCGCAGATGCGCTGACACGCACTTATGCTTCCATTAACGTTGTCGCAATGGGAGCGGATTCTGCGGCCTTGACCTCATCCATTCAGATGCGTGGGTTGGGGCCGAATGAAGTTCTTGTTCTGGTTGATGGCAAACGGCGGCATAATACTGCAAACATTGTTGCAGATTCTGGCCCGCAGTTTGGTTCTACAGGGGCCGATATTAATAGCATCCCCGCCAATATGATTGATCATATTGAAGTGCTGGAAGATGGAGCCGCGGCCATGTATGGCTCGGACGCCATTGCCGGGGTTGTTAATATTATCACCAAGAAAAGAGACCATGGCGTGAGCATGAGCGCGCAAACAGGCGCTAATGCGTATAATGGTGACGGGTGGCAATACCAGTTAAATGCCGATGGCGGTTTGAAATGGGGGAATAATGGTTTTCTCCATCTTAGCGGCCAGATGTATCATACTGATCATATGACCGTAGGGGCGAAGGACCACCGCCTTCTGGGGTATTGGCCAGAAGGTGCCTCTACAAATGGATACTATACGGGATCTGTAAAAGTTCCGCTTGATTCAAACAAGATTCTTGGTCGTCCTGAAGAAACGCGTGAGAATTTTGGAATGGATTGGGGTAAGGATATTGTGGATGATCGCCTGCAGTTTTACGGCAACCTGACCTACATGCATCGGCATGGGGAGGCTTACGAAAATTATCGGATTCCTAGTAGTGCTCCCAGTATGTATCCCTGGGGTTATTCTCCATTAGAAACTAACGAAGAAAACGACTACGCTGTCACAATGGGCCTGAAAGGGAACAGGCTTTTTGGAGATTGGGATTGGGACGCAAGTTCAACTTATGGTGCTGACGGCACCAAGATTGGTAATAAAAATACCGTCAACACAGGGATGCTTGCCTCAACATGTTCTACTAATCCTTCCAGCGCATATTATTCGACAGATGGTTGCGGTTGGTCACCCACATCTACCCGGGCTGAAACTTATCGGATGGCCCAATGGACCAATAATCTGGATTTCCGTCATCGCTTTAATATTGCCCACACTGTACCGATGACACTGGCCATAGGTGGAGAGCATCGACTTGAAACTTATCAAATTATAGCGGGTAACCCGAATTCCTATGAGCTGGGTGGCACGCAGGGGTATGCGGGTCTGGGGCCGCAGAGCGCGGGAAACTGGCACCGTGATATTTTTGCGGCCTATATTGATGGTGATTTCCATCCTTTGAAAAACTGGGATTTGGATTTTGCCGGCCGCTTTGAACATTATACGGATGTGGGCAATACCCAGACAGGGAAAATTTCAACCCGCTATGATGCGACAAAATGGCTGGCCTTTCGCGCAACAATCAGTACCGGGTTTCGCGCACCCACCCTTGCAGAGCAGCATTACAGCGCAATGAATGTTGGCCCAACCAGTGCGTCTGGTATGCTTGCCGCGTCATCGGCGGCGGCACGTGCTTTGGGGGCTTCAAAGCTAAAGCCGGAACAGTCTGTCAGTGAGAGTGGTGGTATTGTTATTGAGCCAATAAAAGGGTTTCATATTGAAGCCGATGTCTATCAGATCAATCTGCGTGACCGTATCGTAGGCGGCGGGACGGTCAATGGTCAGGCTGCAGTCAATGCTATTGAAGCAATGGGGTATACGCTTGCCGGACCAGCTTTGTCTGACCCGTCTCAGGATAGCGCCTATTATCTCACCAATGGTGCGAGTACCCGGACTCAGGGGCTGGATATCAAAGCGGACTATGCTTTTCACATGGAGCGTTATGGGACGCTGAATTTGTCAATGGCGCTTGATCTGAACCGGACGCGCCTCCATCACAACGGTCTGGATTCCAATGGGAATGAAGTTCTGAACGCACAAAATATTGGCTATATCACAACAGCCTATCCTCGTAGCAAAATCATTCTCAATGCATTTTATACGGTGGATAAGTGGGATATTAATATTCGTCAGACACGTTATGGCGAAACAACAAATATGCTGGAATATCAGGACTGGACAAATGGCGCCCTGACATGTCCTGCAGATGGACAGGCTCTCCGCTATTCCAATACCTGCTTTGCTCAATTTAAGAATTCACCACGGTGGCTGACTGATCTGGAAGTTGGTTATCGTTTCAATAAAAATTTCCATCTGGCTGTTGGTGCAAACAATATTTTCAACGTACGTCCACGCAGAATTCCGCATGTGAATCAGGCTTATGGCAGCCAGGTTTATGACCAGTTCTCGCTCCAGGTGCCGATTACTGGAGGATACTATTACGGGCGATTGAATGTCACATTCTGAAAACAGATTATATAAAAAGAAAAAATACTGATTTTTTGGTTATTTTCTTCTGATGTAAGGGTTTTGCATGGCTATGAGTTCCGGAAGATTGCCTCCTACACGTCGGCAGTTTCTCACCAGGGTTGGTGTTCTGGCCGGAAGTGCTGGTCTTTATCAGGCCATGACCAGCCTCGGTCATGCCATGCAAAGTGATTTTAAAGGGCCACCCAAGCTTTCCGGTGCTAAGGCCGGAACGACAGTTCTTGTATTGGGGGCTGGACTGGCTGGTATGCTTGCGGCCTATGAGCTGCGGAAAGCTGGTTATTCTGTAAGGGTTCTTGAATTTCAGAACCGTGCAGGAGGACGCAATATGACATTGCGCGGTGGAGATACCCTAACGGAACTGGGTGGAGCAACACAGAAAGTTGGCTTTGCAAAAGGGAATTATATTAACCCCGGCCCATGGCGTATCCCGTA
>NZ_LHZA01000078.1 GCF_001580535.1 Acetobacter cerevisiae
AGGCTGTCAT
Organism: Acetobacter cerevisiae; assembly: GCF_001580535.1. Taxonomy (GTDB): domain Bacteria; phylum Pseudomonadota; class Alphaproteobacteria; order Acetobacterales; family Acetobacteraceae; genus Acetobacter; species Acetobacter cerevisiae. The sequence continues at coordinate 11 of NZ_LHZA01000078.1, forward strand.
CCGCGCGCGGGCTGCCCAGTTCCACCAGAGCATAAGCGGGAGCGGGTTCGGAAAGCGGCAGGGAGGCCCCTTCAATCAGGCTGTTGACCAGCGCCATGCTGGTGCCGGACATATATTCAAACGCCTGAATGGCCGCCGGGTCCTGCTTGCGGAAGGCGGCGAACAGGTTCAGCACACCCTGCGGGTCAGCCAGCGCGCACAATGCGGTCTCGCGGGAGCGCGGCGCGGGCTGGAGCTGAATGATAGCCGTGGTGATAATCCCCAGCGTGCCTTCCGAACCAATCAGCAACTGCCGCAGGGCGTAACCGGTATTGTCTTTCCGCAGGCGGCGCATCAGGTTCAGCACCTGTCCGTCCGGCAGAACGGCTTCCAGACCCAGAGCCAGCTCCCGCGCATTGCCATAGCGCACGGTGTTGTTGCCGCCTGCGTTGGTGGCCAGAATACCGCCAATTTCAGCAGAGCCTTCCGAGGAAATGGAGAGCGGCAGCATCAGGCCTTCCGCCGCTGCGGCATCCTGTGCGGCTTTGAGTGTGACGCCTGCTTCAACCGTCATGGTCAGGTCGGCATGGTCAATGGCGTGAACGCGCGTCATGCGGTTGGTGGAAATGACGACAGCCTTACCGCTTTCATCCGGCGTGGCGCCGCCCACCATGCTGGTATTGCCACCCTGCGGCACCATCGGCACATCGTATTCTGCACACAGGGCCACGGCTTTTGCGCATTCTTCTGTATTGGCAGGGCGCAGCACAGCAGCGCAGCGGCCATGGTAAAGCATCCGCCAGTCTGTGCAGAACGGGTCCGTATCCCCGGCCTCAGTCAGCAGTCCCGACGGACCAAGCAGTTCAGACAGAGCGGCAAGAAGAGCGGAGGGCAGGGACGTGTCGGACATGGGGCAAGCCTTGATCGGGAATCAGAGTGTCATAAAACAAGAGACTGTGAGCAGATCACGCATTTTTCTTAATAAAGGTAGCGTGCGTTATCTGTCACGGGATGGAAGGCAGTATAAAACAGGTGGAAAAGCTGGGTGCCGGCAATGCCTGCCAGCAATCCGGCCATGACGGCGACGAAAATAATCATCAGCCGGGGGTAGCTGTTCTCCATCATCTTCATGCTGAGCATGTGTCTTGCTTCGGCATGGGCTGTCTGCATCACATGAAGCTGAGATTTCAGGTTTTCATTATTACCGCGCACAATGCGCAGATTATGCTCCATTCGGTTCAGCACTTCTCCGCGGTCATGCAACTGGATACGGAGGGTGTGAATGGTGCTTTCCAGAGTGCGGATTTCGGTGTCTTCCCGCGCTTTGCGGGCAGCGGTCAGGCGGTCAATATCCGGGGCGAGCGTCTGAAACAGGTTTTTCAGCGCGCCACCGGTGATGCCATCCCGGCGGGCACGGGCCTTGATGGCTTCAAGCGCTGTCTCCGACTGCCCCTTTTGGTCTTCCAGCACGAGGGCCAGAATATCGGACAGGATCTTGATTTCTCTGGGGTCCATCTGGCTCATGGTGCATCAGGTTCTGCTGGCCGGGGGGCGGCGGCACGGTGCAGACGGTCCTGAATGGCAAGACCAAGCCCCTGTTCCGGGATGGGCTGCACGGCGAGGCCTGTCAGCTCAAACGTCGGTTGCTGGCTATCCAGAAAGCGCAGGCCGGAAAACAGGCGCGAGGCCGCTTCTTCCAGATTACCCGTGGGGCTGAGGTTCCATGTCACAGCAGCACCCGTTGGCGGAGTGGGGCCAAAAGCCAGAAGCCCTTCCTGCGGGCCAACGCTGGTAGCGTTCAGGCGCACGGGCAGGCTGGGAGCGTAATGGGAGAGCATCCGGCCGGGAGAAAGTGGCGCGGCATCGGCTTCCGTTTCTGGCCGGGCGAGGGGGCCGCACACGGCTTCCAGCGCTTCGACTGAGATACCGCCGGGGCGGAGGAGGCAGGGGCGGTCCGGGTCGGTCAGGTCCAGCACCGTGCTTTCCAGCCCGACAGCGCAGGGGCCGGTATCCAGCACGGCATCAATCCGGCCTGATAATTCTTCCAGAACATGGCTGGCGTCTGAGGGGCTGATGCGGCCAGAACGGTTGGCGGAGGGGGCTGCAACCGGACGCCCGACTTCCTCCAGCAAGGCCAGAACGGCCTCACCACGCGGGACGCGGACGGCCAAGGAAGACAGGCCATCGGCGGCCAGATCGCTCACCGTGCTGCCAGGGGCGCGTGGCAGAACCAGTGTGAGTGGACCGGGCCAGAATTTTTCTGCCAGTTCCTGCGCCAGCGGGCAGGCCTGCACTTGTGTAAAGGCGGCCTCCGCACTCGCAAAATGGCTGATCAGCGGGTTGAAGCGTGGGCGGTTCTTGGCTTCAAAAATACGTGCCACGGCTGAGGGTTGTGTGGCGTCTCCGCCCAGCCCGTAAACGGTCTCCGTGCCGAACGCCACCAAGCCGCCGTCCTGCAAAATACGGGCGGCGGTGGCAATGCCAGAAGGGGTGGCAGCAAGGCGTTCGGTCATAAAGGTCAGAGTTTTCCGGTGCAGACAAAAGGCGGGTTTTTCCAGTCCGGCTTGCCGTAAAGCAGCGGAGTGCCATCCAGCAGTGTGATGTGGCCTCCAGCGGCTTCCACAATGGCCTGCGGGGCGGCGGTGTCCCACTCCATGGTTGGGCCGAGGCGCGGGTAGAAATCAACAGCGCCTTCTGCCACGCGCGCAAATTTGACGGCAGAACCGATGTTGCCCACGGACGCAATGCGGCGTTCACCCAGATATTCGGCCAGACGCGGGTCATCCGCATAATGGCGGGAGGCCAGAACGCTCAGGCCTTCAGCGGGCGGGGTGCGGGTGTGAATGGCAGTGGTGCCGTTCTTGTCCCGCCGCTGGGCGGGCAGGCCGACGCCACCTGTATAAAGCTGATAGTAAGCGGGGAGGGCCATCGCCCCCAGCACGGCGCGGCCATTGCGCACAAGGCCGATATTGACGGTAAAGTCATCCCGCCCGGCAGCAAATTCCCGCGTGCCGTCCAGCGGGTCCACCAGCCAGTAGGCCTCGGACACAGCGCCACGCAGCCCGGAGGCCACTTCCTCTTCCGCAATTACCGGAATATCCGGCACGGCGGCGCGCAGGCCCTTGAGGATATGGGCTTCTGCCGCGTGGTCCGCTTCCGTCACCGGCGAGGAGTCGGTTTTGGTCAGCGTTTCAAAACCCCGCGCGCGAATGGTGCGGATAATTTCGGCGGCTTCATCCGCCAGTCTGGCGGCGAGGGCCAGCAGGTCAGCGTCGGTATGGGTGCTCATTTGCCCATCATACGCCAGGAAGGGCGGCGCGTCATGCCCTGCCTGTTTTTTTAAGAGCCGGTCCGGCTGCCCTATTGCCAAGGGGCGAGGCGGGACGTACCCAAGTCGGGCAAAAGCTAAGACGTTTTAAGGAGGCCAGCGCGCTATGCTTCAAATTTCATTTTCTCCCGAGACCCTGCCCGATGGTGGGGCACTGGCTCTTCTGCTGGCCGAAGGGCAGGACCGCCCGGCTATTTTTGCCGCCGCAGACAAAGCCACCAACGGCGCGCTGACCCGCGCTGCCGAAGCTGATGACTTTACCGGCAAAGACGGCTCCACCTGCGTGGTGCTGGCACCGGGCGCTGGCTTTTCCCGCATTGTGCTGATTGGCGTTGGCAAGCTCGACGCTTTTGGCGCGAAAGAAGCTGAAGCCGCCGGTGGCGTTGCGGCCTCCGCTTTTGGCGCGCAGGAAACGGCAACGGTTGCGCTGGGCAATGTGCCGCAGGGCTTTGCGGCGTCTGTCGCGCAGGGGGCTGTGCTGGGTGCGTATCACTTCTCCTTGTATCACAGCGCTCCGGCGGTTGAGAAAAAGCACCGTCTGGCAAGCGTGACGGTTCTCACGGCTGACCCCGCCGCAGCCGACGCCGCGTTCGCTCCGCTGGCCGCTGTGGCGCGCGGTGTGATCCTGACGCGGGATCTGGTGACGGAACCGGCCAACGTGCTGAACCCGGAAGAATTCACCGCTCGTGTGACCACGCTGCGCAGCCTTGGGCTTGAGGTCGAAGTGCTTGAGCAGGCCGATATGGAAAAGCTCGGCTTTGGCGCGCTGCTGGGTGTCGCACAGGGCAGTGCAAACGCACCGCGCACGGTGATTATGCGCTGGAACGGCGGCGCGAAGGATGAAGCCCCGCTGGCCTTTATTGGTAAGGGCGTGACGTTTGATTCCGGCGGCATTTCCATCAAGCCGGCTGCCGGTATGGAAGAAATGAAAGAGGATATGGCCGGTGCCGCCACCGTGACCGGCCTGATGACAGCGCTTGCTGGCCGTAAGGCGAAAGTGAATGCTGTTGGCGTGATCGGGCTGGTGGAAAACATGGTTTCCGGCACGGCGCAGCGCCCCGGTGACGTAGTGCGTAGCGCCTCCGGCCAGACCATTGAAGTGCTGAATACGGACGCCGAAGGGCGTCTCGTGCTGGCAGATATCCTCTGGTATGCGCGGGACCGTTTTGCACCGAAGCTGATGGTTGACCTTGCCACGCTGACGGGTGCCATCATCATCAGCCTTGGCCATGAGTATGCGGGCCTGTTCTCCAACAATGACGATCTTTCTGCCAACCTGACGGCAGCAGGCACGGCAACGGGTGACAAGCTGTGGCGTATGCCGATGGGCGCTGAGTATGACGCCATGCTGAAATCTGACATTGCCGACATGAAGAACATCGGCGGTCGTCCGGGTGGTTCCATCACCGCAGCGCAGTTCCTGAAACGCTTTGTGGGTGAAACCCCGTGGGCGCATCTGGACATTGCCGGAACGGCCTGGAGCAAAACCCCGCGCAACGGCCAGCCCAAAGGTGCCACTGGCTTTGGCGTGCGCCTGCTAAATGAGTTTGTGCAGAAGAACTACGAAAACGTTTGAGGTTTTCGGGTTTTAGGTAGCGGAAAAGGGCCTCTTTTGAGGCCCTTTTTTGTTGGTGAGAGACCGTCTGTTTTTTTAAATACGATATGCAAGTTGTGTTGTTAGAAGAGGAGTAAGTGGTGAGGTTTTTAGTGTTTAAGTTTGTATTAAGAGGGTTATAAAATAGGAAAGTGGAATTCTTAAAATATTTATCTATAGTAAATAGAAAAAATCATTTTTGGAGAAGTAAGTGCAGGATTATGTAACTGGTGATATTTTCACATTCAATCCTCCGCAGCAGACACTTGCTGCATGGAAGCCATTTTGGGACTGTGTCACTATACTCTTTCAATTTCAAAACTCGGATGTGGATGATGGAGGGGAAGAGTTGAAGGAATGGCGACTATTTTGGGTTGCTGGATTGGCCCTCCTACGTACAGTCGGTCATGTTCTGGACAAAGTAGATGCAAAAAAAACGTCACCCCATGGCAAGGTCATTTTCGAACGATGGAAGCAGTGGAAGAATGATAAAGAACAAGCAGAAATTTTCTGGAATTTCATAGAAAAAGAACGAAACAGCCTCTTGAAAACCTATTCTTTCGGAGCGCGTTTTGTGAATGATCCTGAAGGGGCATATATTGAATTCGAGGATGGATCAGATGCATTTCAACTTTATAGACAGGCTGTATACTGGTGGCGGAAGCAGCTTATCGAAATTGAACAAAGTATTCATTCGAATTGAATGATTTTAGTGATTGAGAATTGCAATTAGAAAACGACCAAGGCGTGCCCAGTAGGCCAGTAGTTCATTTTCCATAGGAGCAAAGTCGGGAGAGTGGATATAGCGCTGCATGCTTGGTATTGAAATAAGTTGGTCATGCAGACGTATGCGTTCCAGTTCATCATAGTAAGATCGGTCAATTCTTTGATGGTTTAGAAGGTGAGAACTAACCAAGCCAAATTTACGACCTAAATTGTCTGCTTTTGATAAATTATGCTTTTCAATATAGCTTTCAATAGAAAGCTCAACCAAAATTCGCATGAGTGCACAAATCGCATTTGGGTATTTTCGTAAAGGCAGAGTTTGAAGTTCTCCCCAAACTGCTCTTAGTCGTTGTTGAGTCGCAACCCAATGAATGGAAGGTGCTTCATCCGGAATGAAGGTAGTTTGGCGGGGACGTGAAGGTCGCAGGTTTTTTCGAGGCGTATTGGCTGGCTTATTGCTAGAATCTTTCGGTTCGGGAAGGCGTTCATTTTCAGATGGTAAAATACCCTCTTCTTCAAGTCGATTGAGATAAACACGCTTATCTTCATTGTTCCAAAGATCACCCAATGTGATGACCTGATTGGCAAGATCTGATGCGATCCTAGATGTTTAGTCCCGGGGTTTGATGGTGT
>NZ_LHZA01000103.1 GCF_001580535.1 Acetobacter cerevisiae
TCCGAAAAATGGGGACCACCTCTCTTCAACACGCGCCTTAAAGACATTCAGAAGGCTTTGGTCGATGATTTCGAGAGAATCTGTGCTGATTTCTCCTCCAAAATCCGGCCCAAAATCAAATTTATATTTTGTTTCTTTACTTTCATAGAAATCAAACAGTCTTCCTGCACGTTCTTTTCCGTAATAGACGACAAACTTCCCTTTGTAATCTTTGTATTCTATTGAATCTGTAGCAGAGAAGAGTTCATCTGTGTCTGAGAGAAAAGCTAATCTTTTCTTAGTATATTCAAAAATATAAATTTCTTCTTCTGAAGGGACTATTTCAGGCTCTTTGGTTTGATCACTGTCTGCTTTTGGAAGATCGGCTGCAATAGGTTGCTTTTCAGGTTCTTTGTCTTTTGTAGGCAGGTCCAGTCGTTGAAGTATCCTCAGATTCACAAACTCGCTGAAGGCACTTTTTGTAAGCACAATATAGTCAGTCATGGCTTTGGAGCGGACGTGACTTAAGCCAATGTTTTGTAAAAGTAGCCGAACAAAAGGTTCGCTTGGGTTTTGCGCTAAATCTTCAATTTGTTGGACCAGGTTCTGAAAAACCAGCTTTCTTTTTGCTTCGGCGCCAATATTTTCTGGATCAAAATTTGATTTTTGGAGGCTTTTTAAGCCATCGACAACTGAATCTTCGATTTTCCCTTTGGCAATGTCATGCAAGTCGAAGGAAAGAAAAGCATTGGGGTCCATCATGTTTGGTTCGTCGGAATCCGCATAGAATTCGTAAACCATACCATCTGTGATGACGCCCATTTTGACTGTTGGGGCGGCGTTAAAATAAGAGCGCAATTGTCCTCTGTCGTCTTTAAGAGGGGCGCCTAAGGCCTTACATTCAATTGCGATAACGGGTTCATTATTTTTCAGAATGGCAAAATCCACTCTGTTTTTATATTTGTCAGAGAAGTCTGCATTATGTTCGGGGCAGACTTCATCTGGGTTCATTGTATCGTAACCCAGAAAATTGACGAGCGGCAGCACGAGGAAGAGTTTCGTTGCTTCCTCATTGATGCACTTGGAAGCAACGTTTACCATTCTCTCAGAGAATGTTTTGAATTTTTGGCGAAAATCGTCAGTCATGAGTATTATCCGATAAAAAATGTCGTAAAATCATAAAGCGTCACTTGATATCGCAATTCAAGAAAGAAAATTATGAAATAATCAAATGCAAATATGTAATAAATATTTTTTGATAAAATTCTAAAAATAAATACCGTTACTGCGAGATGATTTATTTTTAGTCCGTTAAATTGTCCTGCTTCTTCTCACGTTCTGCCGTCACGCTCAGTCTTTGATAAATACCCAGAGCAAGCACAATGCCTGTGGCGACAAGCAGGAGGGACGCCGGATAGAGAATGGTGACCGGATTTTCCTTGTTGGTTTCAAAAATTCCCACCAAACCTTCAACAAAAACGGCAATAATGATGGAGGTGATGAATTTTGTCAGACTGGTGCGGGCTTCCCCCAGCGTCTGTTTGCCGCGGGAGAGAATAACCTCTTCTTCCATAAAATATTTGGCGACATCAAAGACCGCCATGGAAATCACGACATAGCTAATGGCATGCACCACAGCCTTCTGGCCGTCCTGCCATGAATGCAGGAGAGTTTCCACCAGTCCTGACATGCCAAAGGTCGCCAGAAGCACCGCCAACAGCATCAGCATGATACTGCCAATTGCAAATGTGATACGGGATAAATGGTGCATCTGGAAACTTTCCTCCCTCAGAATGCGTTCAGGCAAAAGCCTGTCCGCATAAAGACGTTTGGAAAGATGTTCCGTTCCCATAAGGGGACGAGTGCGCAGGTCAGAAAAATCATTTCCCCGGAGAGTGGGTGGTCGATTTTTCACAACCCGTCAAACATCTCGGGCAAACCATCGTGTGCCGAGGGCGTTATTGTCCGGTGTGGCTGGCCAGAGCAGGTGTGGAGGAGACAAAGTGGTTTTTGCCACTCTGCGCATCCCGCCGCGCCTGAAGAGGCGTGTAGTCCGGTTGTTCCCAGATGTAGAGCAAGGTTTTTCGGAGTGTTTCATGCACGGCTTCACGCCACTTTTCATTGATGGGCGTTGTGCCGACAGGTGTCAGAGAGCGTTTCATAGCAAATGTCTTCTGCCGTTTGTGAGCGGAACTGACGGTGTTCTAGCATCCCTTAATGGGTCAGGATGTGACGTTTCTATGAAATAATAGAGGCAATGATTTGTGACTATTTAGAGAAATAACCGTCATACTGGAGACATTATCATCCATTATTTTGAAAAATCGTAGTATTGGGAGGCTATCATGACAGCATTTTGGGCATACTGGCTTAGTGTGAAAGCTATTGTCCGCAAAGTGCGTGCGTCAGCCCGGGTGCGGTCGGCGCAGCGTCGCAGGGCTCGTCGCGCCTGTTCATAGGCTGCTGATAGTTTTCTTTATCGGATACAGAAAAGCCCCGCCTCCAGAAGAGGACGGGGCTTTTTTTGCAGCGCAGGGGTGGGAACCCCTGTTGCAAAGCACTTATTTGCTGTCGCCAGAGAAGGTGTTGCTGATATCTTTGCCAGCCTTGTCACCCCAGTTGCCAATGGTCTTGCCGGTGCGCTTGCCCCAGTTCTTGGTGGACCGGGCAGCGTCAGAAGTGCCCTCTTTGGTCTTGTCCCAGGCCTTTTCGGACCCGTTCTTGGTTTTATCCCAGGCGTTGTTGGTGCCCTCTTTGGTCTTGTCCCAGGCCTTTTCGGACCCGTTTTTGGTTTTATCCCAGGCGTTGTTCGTGCCTTCTTTGGTCTTGTCCCAGGCCTTTTCGGATCCGTTCTTGGTTTTATCCCAGGTGTTGTTGGTGCCCTCTTTGGTCTTGTCCCAGGCCTTTTCGGATCCGTTCTTGGTCTTATCCCAGGCGTTGTTAGTGCCTTCTTTGGTCTTGTCCCAAGCCTTTTCGGACCCGTTTTTGGTCTTATCCCACGCCGTATCTGTGGCCTGACGCGTGTTATTCCACGCGCGATTCACGGGGCCCTGTTCTTCTGCATGAGCTGCGGGCAGGCTGAGCGTGAAGGCTGCGGCCCCCAGCATTGTGGTCAGGGCGATCCGGAATGTCGCAAACGTCATTGAAATGGCCTCCATACGTCTTTTGCTACGTTACAAATATCTTGCCGTCGCTTTATGGCAAATGTGAGATCAGCCCGTGCCGGGAGCATGGCGTGACCTCGTTTTCAGTCTTCAGGCCATAACGCATTGAAGTGCCAGCAGGTTTCAAGTGCGCGGGAGGCAATCCAGAGCTGCTTGCAGAATATAGGCGGCGGCCAGTTGATCCACGACTTCATTCCGCTTGCTGCGGGAGAGGTCGGCTTCCTGAATCAGCATCCGGTTGACGGCGGAGGAGGAGAGTCGCTCATCCCACAGGCAGACGGGCAGGCCGGTCTGGTCGGACAGGGCGGTAGCCCAGTCCTTGCTGGCCTGTGCCGCCGGCCCGAAGGATCCGTCCAGTGAGAGGGGGATGCCCACCACCATTCCACCAATGCCATGCTTTGCCGCCAGCGTGCGGATATGCTCCGCCATGGCGCCCAGCTTGCCGCGTTTTACGGTCTCCAGCGGGGTCGCCACCATACGGGAGACGTCAGACATCGCCAGCCCCACCTGTTTGCGGCCGGGGTCAATGCCTAGCAGGCGCGCTTCACGGGCCAGAGTGGCGGCGAGGTCGGTAAGGTTGAACAGAGCCATGTCTGCACGGTATGTTGCCTTGCGCCCGATTATGCTAGGGCTTTTTTCCTCCATAGCTGAAGAGAGTCTGCTTTCATGTCGCTCGACCTCGCGACCACCCGACGTATTGCAAAACTGGCCCGCATCGGCCTTGAAGATGCGGAGCTTGAAACCGTCCGCCAGAAGCTGGATGGCATCCTGGGCTGGGTTGATCAGCTCTCTGAGGTGGATGTTGAGGGCGTGCCCCCCATGGTCGGCACCGAGACAGAGGCCCAGCGTCAACGTGAGGATGTGGTGACGGACGGCAACTGCCGGGACGCCATCCTCTCCTGCGCGCCGGAAAAATCCGGCCCCTTCTATACAGTACCCAAGGTTGTTGAATAATGCTGACCGGACTGACGCTCACCGAAGCGCGTGCTGGGCTTGAAGCCCGTAAATTTTCTGCCCGTGAGCTTGCTCAGGCGCATCTGGACGCCATTGGCCGCCTGAATAAGCAGTTGAACGCCTATATTACGGTTCTGCCCGAGCAGGATGTGCTGGCCGCCGCTGATGCCGCTGATGCCCGCTATACCAAGGGTGAAGCCCGGCTGATGGACGGTCTGCCGGTTGGCGTGAAGGATCTGTTCTGCACAAAGGGTGTGAAAACCACCGCCGCCAGCAAAATGCTGGCCAACTTTGTGCCGCCGTATGAAAGCAGCGTGACGGCGCGCCTGCTGGATGCCGGTTCGGTCTTTCTGGGTAAAACCAACCTCGATGAATTTGCTATGGGGTCCGCCAACATTACCTCCGCGTTCGGCTCTGTGCTGAACCCGTGGAAACGTCAGGGTGATGATGCAGCACTGGTGCCCGGTGGGTCTTCCGGTGGTTCTGCTGCGGCTGTGGCCGCTGGCCTGGCTCTGGCTGCAACCGGCACGGATACGGGTGGTTCCATCCGCCAGCCTGCCGCGTTTTGCGGGATTGTCGGGCTGAAGCCGACGTACGGTCGTTGCAGCCGCTGGGGCACGATTGCCTTTGCAAGCTCTCTGGATCAGGCTGGCCCGATGACGCGCAGCGTGGCAGATGCCGGGCTGATGCTGGAAGCCATGGCTGGCTTTGATGAAAAAGACAGCACCAGCTCCAACCGCCCGGTGCCGGAATTTTCCAAGGCTGTTGGCAAGAGTGTCAAAGGGCTGCGGGTTGGTATTCCCGCAGAATATCGCGCTCCCGGCATGCCGGAAGAAATTGCCAAAATGTGGGAGCAGGGCATTGCCTGGCTGCGTGAGGCTGGCTGTGAAGTGGTCGATGTCTCTCTGCCGCACACCAAATATGGTCTGGCGACCTACTACATTATTGCCCCGGCAGAATGTTCTTCCAACCTCGCGCGGTATGATGGCATTCGCTTTGGTGAGCGTAAGGATGCTGCCTCACTGGACGGCATTTATGAACGCACCCGTGCGGAAGGCTTCGGCCCGGAAGTGCGCAACCGTATCCTGATGGGTACCTATGTGCTGTCCGCAGGGTATTACGATGCGTATTATCTGAAAGCCCAGAAAGTCCGCACGCTCATCAAGCGTGACTTTGTGCAGGCGTTTGAGCAGGTGGATGTGCTGCTGACCCCCACCGCACCGAGTGCAGCCTTTGCGCAGGGTGAGAATATGGATGACCCCGTGCAGATGTATCTGAACGATATCTTCACTGTGCCTGCCAGCATGGCCGGGGTTCCGGCTCTGTCTGTGCCGGTTGGGCTGGATTCCAAAGGTCTGCCGCTTGGGTTGCAGATTATTGGCCGACATTTTGATGAAGAAACCGTGCTGTCTGTTGGCGGCGCGCTGGAAGCGGCTGCGGGCTTTGCCCACAAGCCCACCCTGCATGCGGAGGCAGGCGTATGAGCTACGTGATTGAAGGCAAAACCGGCAGTTGGGAAATTGTGGTAGGGCTGGAAGTCCATGCCCAGGTTGTCAGCAAATCCAAACTGTTCTCCGGGGCATCCACCACATTTGGGGCGGAGCCGAACTCTCAGGTTAGTCTGGTTGATGCCGCATTCCCCGGCATGCTGCCGGTGATCAACAAGGAATGCGTGGCGCAGGCTGTGCGGACCGGGTTGGGCCTGAATGCCCGCATCAATCTGGAAAGCCGGTTTGACCGGAAAAACTATTTCTATGCGGATCTCCCGCAGGGCTATCAGATTAGCCAGTTTGCCCACCCGATTGTGGGTGAAGGCACGATTGAAATCGAGCTGTCCAACGGTGAAACCCGGAAAATCGGCATTACGCGCCTGCATATGGAGCAGGATGCCGGCAAGCTGATCCATGATCAGGACCCTACCAAATCCATGGTGGACCTGAACCGGGCCGGCGTGGCGCTGATGGAAATTGTGAGCGAGCCCGACATCCGTGAGCCGGAAGAAGCCGGGGCTTACCTGCGCAAACTGCGCCAGATTCTGCGTTATCTGGGCACCTGTGACGGTAACATGGAAGAAGGCTCCATGCGCGCGGACGTGAACGTGTCCGTCCGCAAGGCCGGTGAGCCGTTCCGCACGCGCTGCGAGATCAAGAACGTCAACTCCATCCGCTTTGTCATGCAGGCGATTGAGGTTGAAGCCGCCCGTCAGGTTGAAATCTGGGAAAACGGGGGCGAGGTTGATCAGGAAACGCGTCTGTTTGACGCCGCTCGTGGTGAAACCCGCACCATGCGCTCTAAGGAAGATGCGCATGATTACCGCTACTTCCCGGATCCGGACCTGCTGCCGCTGGTGATTGAGCAGGAATGGGTGGACGCACTGAAGGCCGCTCTGCCGGAACTGCCGGACGCCAAGCGTGCCCGCTTCCAGTCTGAATACGGCATTCCGTTCTATGATGCCGGTGTTCTGGTCGCCGAGCAGGCTGTTGCGGATTTTTATGAAACCGTTGCCAAAGGGCGTGATGGCAAGCTGGCGGTTTCCTGGGTGACTGGTGACCTGTTTGCCGCCCTGAACCGCACCGGCAAGACCATTGAAACCAGCCCTGTCAGTGCGGAAGCGCTGGGCCAGATGCTGGACCTGATTGCGGATGGCACCATCAACGGCAAGATTGCCAAAGAGGTGTTTGAAGACATGGTGGAGACGGGTGAAGGCCCGGAAGCCATTGTGGAGAAAAAAGGTCTGCGTCAGGTGACCGATACCGGCGTGATTGATGCCGCAATTGAGTCCGTCATGACCAAACATGCAGACAAAGTGGCCGAATATCGCTCCGGTAAGGACAAGCTGTTCGGATTCTTTGTCGGGCAGGTGATGAAGGAAACCAAGGGTAAAGCAAACCCTGCTCTGGTGAACGGGGCGCTGAAGTCCAGACTGGACGCCTGAGGCGGTCCGGTCCGGCGGATAAATTTTTGCAGAGCGTTAAAATAACCTGCAAATAAGTCTTTTAGGGGGTTTGACGGAACGCTCAGAACCCCCTAAAAGCATCCCTGCAAACGTCGTGTAAACTTCATACTCTTCTTGCGGAGGGGTGGCCGAGAGGCTGAAGGCGACGGTTTGCTAAATCGTTATACGGGTTAAACTGTATCGTGGGTTCGAATCCCATCCCCTCCGCCATATATCTCCTTGATTTAATTGAATTATTTCTCCCCGCCTCTAACGGTTTTTGTGGGGCAACTCCCCACATAATTTTTGCCTTGTGTGGGGGATTTTGTGGGGACCCCGCTTAATCCAGCACGCCTTGCTCGGAGCTAAACTGAACGCGCTCCTGCTCCTCCACAGTCAAATATCCCAGATAATTTTGCTCAGTCACCTTTACGCTGCTATGCCGCCAGATGGCGCGAGAGGCGGTAAATGTTCCCGTCAGCCTTGAGCTTGCGCACAGCAAAGGTGTGCAGCTGCACCTGACCGACATTAGATAAGAAGTTCGCATAGGCCTGCTTGGTGGTCTCGTTCGTGTAAATTACTCCCACTTTTGCTTCCAGCCTCCAGAAACGGCGTAGCGTCTCCTCTTGGCGTCGCCCATGCGATAGCGCGATGTCGGCAGGTCTTCGTCTTGGTCAGGAGGATTTGGTGCTTACGAGAATCAACCTGAGCCCTCTCAAGATTGACGGCCTCAGACAGCCAACACCACAGGGGCACTTGTTCCCGCTATGGGGGTGTGGTGAGTTGGTTGTGATTTGATGGAGGAAGATTTGAGCGAAGAATATTTTTATAAGCAGGGGCAAATTTCAGTCACCAAAACGCTTATTCGTTATGGGGACTCATCCTTTGCCACGGCTAACGTTGATTGTGTTTCAATTGGCGAGCAAAACACGCAGACGTATTGGATTATTGCCATCGTCCTTTTCGTCGTTGCTGCTGTTTCTGCAATTACAGTTGGTGTTGAAATCTACTCACACACAGGCGACGGGAGCAATGAAACGATAGCCTCAATCCTCTCTTTATTTATTGGCTGCATTTTTGTTTATCTGGCAACTCACCCCAAATATTATTTTCGCTTTCGCTCTTGTAGTGGTGAAAGTCGCGTTTTGGTGAGTCGCGATTATGCGGTTGCGGGGATCTTAAAACGAGCTATTGAGCAAGCAATCATTGCGCGCGGATAGCGCTACTAAAATAGTGGAAAAAGCTTTGAAACGATTTTTAATGATAGTGGCGCTATCATCTCTTCCGGCGGCTGCTTGGGCGCAAGAATATAAACCCGACTTCAACTGCTCAGCAGATCATTCCAAAGATAGCATCGCCACGATGCTTTGCCAGAATAGTGAAGCGGCCAAGCATGAGCTGATTTTTGACCAGACGTACTACGCGCTGAGGCAGATCGTCGGGAAAGCTGGCTGGAAGGCACTCAAGCAAGAGGCGATTGCTGATGATGACGCGCTGAAGGTGTGCGTTGCCCCTGACGCGATGGACGGAACCTTACCAAAGGCCGATCCACAATGTTACATCTCGAAGATGGACGAGATAACGCAGAAGTATAAAGTCCGCTTATCCGGAAGCGCCTTAGAAGAGGCCAGCCGCCCGATTGACCAGCATATCGCGCTTCAGCAAAAATTTATTGATCTTGGATATCTTCCCGCTGGTAGCATTGCTGATGGCGTGTACGGCGAGGCCACTCGGGATGCCATTGCTACATGGCAGCGCGTGTCCCACCGGCCTTCAGACGATGGGTTTATTTCAGATGCTGACGCGGTTGTATTGTCAGGTGCCAATGCGCCGCAACAAGTGCCAGCCACTTCTGCCCCTCCAGTAAGTTATGCCCCGCCACAGCAACCCGTAGCATCAGCTCCAGCTGACCCAATATCGGGAGTTTGTCCCGGACAACCTCAGCCTATGAACCTCATTATAGGTTTTAATGACCCGTACGCCGCTAAGGGGAAATGTTACGAAATCCTGATTGCGTCCCGCTTTGGCCGACGCCAATGGATTGATGAAAATACCGTCCTGATTATTGATAGTTTGCCGTCTAGTTCGGACACTTATGAAACGATTGTGCAGGATCCAAACGGTCATATTCAGTACGGTAAAGTTGCAGTTGTGATAGGCGTTGATCCCATAAAATACACAGCAGCTTCTGGGGAGATGATCGTTGCTCCTACACTTGAAGTCCTGAAATATGTGAACTGATCAGCATAATTCTGTGCGTAGGAATTTCGTCTGCATAAATTTCACAAGGCAGCACTTCGACAAGCTTTACCTTGGTCCAGCAGAACTGTTAGCACGGACGGATGCCAGAAGGCGGAGGTAGCTTGGAGCCGCCACCTCCACAATGGCATTGGGAATGATGCCGGGCCAGGTCTTGACCGTGGCGAGGGCTGCACGAACGCGTAAGCTCGGACTGAAATGCTTGATTACTGCATCATAAGCCTTTTCTTCGGCGGTATGCGCGAACACAGCCTCTTCGGAGCCATAGCGCGCCAGCACTTCATCCGTCTTGGCGCGGTTGGCCATACGCCATGCTGCACGCTTCTTTTCCTCAGCCTTGGCATATACGCGCTGGTGTGCCGGATTGCTCATGTCATAGAAGGTGAAGCCGCCTGCGGAGGGCTGGGGCTCGTCGTCCAGATACCCCTCCGTGAGAAGCAGGTCAGGCACATCCGCCACCGTGTAGCCATGGGGCTTAACCAGAGCCTCGGCCCGGTTGCGCGCCGCGGCCTGCTCTCCGGCGTCTCCCCGCTCAGCCAGCGCCCATATTTTCGCCAGACGGTCGAGATGGAGTTTGTTCTTATGCTGTCCGGCCATCTGTCCTGCTCTGCTGTTCATAATGAACAGTGCGCGTGACTAGCAGCAGGTACAAGCGGAGGTGTTCATATTGAACAGGTAAGCTGGAAAGAGGGCTGCATCATGCCCTTAAAGCTGGTGACCGTTGCGCATCATAGAAATTTCTATGTCAGAGGCACTGTGGGTGGACGGCGCATTTATGAAAGCACCCGGACAGGCAATCGCAAGGAGGCAGAGCAGTATCTTGCCAAGCGGCATGCGGAACTATGGACTGAACATATCTACGGCCGGAGGGGCGTGGTCACATTCAGGCAGGCGGTGACAGCCTATCTGGAGGCAGAGCAGCGTTCACCCGCGACGCAGAGATACCTGGAGCGGCTTCTTGCATATTTCGGAGATGCCCAACTGAGCAAAATCACGCAGGCCAGTGTCGATAAAGCCTGCCAGTCCATTTTGACTGATGCCGCGAGTGCCAGGGCGACGACGAAAATCCGAAGTGTGATAACGCCTTTAAGATCAGTGCTGGAGTTTGCGGCCATAAGAGGCTGGTGTGACTGCCCTGCCTTTAAGGGACCGAAGGCCCATAAAGCCCGGACGGCCTTTCTCCGGCCTGAAGAGGCGACACGTCTGGTGCAGGCTGCTGCGCCTCATTTGCAGCCGTTGCTGATTTTCCTGATTGGGACCGGTTGCCGCATGTCCGAAGCCATTGAACTGGACTGGCATTCCGTCGATCTGAAAGGTGCGCGCTGTGTGGTCTGGCAGAAACAGGGCAATGAGCGGCATGTTGATCTGCCTCCGACCGTCATTCGGACCCTGACTTCTCTACCTTGGCGAGAGGGCAGGGTGTTTCGGCCCGGCGGCCAGAAGACGGCTTCCAACGAGGCCTATCATGACATATGGTGGCCAGATCAAATCCGGCTGGTCCTACGCTTGTAAACGGGCTGGTTTGCGGGGAACTGTTCGGAGGTGGACGCCCAAAGGCGCGCGCAGAGAAAAAGAGTGGTTCTTGCCTGAAATCACACCGCATGGCCTGCGTCACACATTGGGCATCCTGGCACTACTGCGTTCACAAGGACATCATGCGCCTTCAGTATGATGGAGGCTGGAGCACTGTCGCTATGGTCTCCCGTTACCCCAAGTTGATGCCGGATGTGTATCAGGATGAAATCATCCGATGGTGGCAAAACGGCCCGGAGGGCCTGGAATGGCTGAAGGGTGAGCGGAGCCCATCAGGGGCGGCGAGTGTTCAAAATGAACAGGCAGCCAATATCCCTCCGCCGGAAGATAATACCCTCCTGCTGGCTCGTGCATTGCTGGTGGCTCAGGAGATTATTGAGCAGCAGGAGCAATGCATTCGAGAGTTACGGGTTGGCTGTATTTGAGAGGAGCAAGCCTCATCTGAGGATTTGTCCCGAGAGTTGCGGAAAAGCAGGCGTGCGGAAGAGTTCTACCGAAAGTAAGGAACGGGAGTGTAAAGCGATGCTTGACGGCATAGGTGTAAAGCAATACATTACGGTATGCAGATCGAGAGCATCTCACACAAAGGCCTGAAGCGCTTCTTTGAGACCGGAAATCCCAAGGGACTGGTGGGAGATGTGGGCCGCCTGCGCAAGATGCTGGCGTACATTGATGCGTCATCGTCTTTAGATGAACTGTCTGTTCCCCCTAACTACGGCCTTCATGCTCTGACTGGTGACCGGGAGGGAACGTGGTCAATGACAGTCACGCGTAACTGGCGCCTGACTTTCCGACTGAATGACCTTGGCGCAATCGAAGATATGGATCTGGAGGACTATCATGGCTCTTAAAATGCACGCCTCTCTGGCCACCCATGCGGGAGAGTGGCTCAAAACTGAAATCGTGGAACCGACTGGGGTTTCTGTCTCAGCGCTGGCCTCTCATTTTGGCGTATCGCGTCAGGCTGTCAGCGCCCTGTTGAACGGTCGAGCCAGCCTGTCGGCCGACATGGCTATTCGATTTGAGAAGGCGTTTGGCGTGAAGGCCGATACCTTAATGAAGATGCAGGCAGCTTTTGATATGGCGCAGGCTCGGGCGCATGAGAGTGCTATTCATGTGAGCAGGCTCGTAGCTGCCTAAGGCTGGTCAAGACGTGATACCAGCTATTATCACATCTTAGGCTCAGGACTCATTCTTTGAGATAGAAGATGAAGCTTGCCGCGATGTGGATAGCGGATATGAAAGTGTGCGCGCAGCGGTCGTATCTGGTCGCGACACGCCTCCAGTCTTTCAGCTTTGCGAACATGTTTTCGATTAGATGGCGCTTCTTATAGAGATGCCAGTTGTAAGGCAGCTTTGATTTCCGGTTCTTCTTCGGGGGAAGACAGGCAGTGATATTGCGTTCTGCAAGCGATAACCTCATCCGGTTGCTGTCATAGCCTCTGTCCCCGATGAGTTCGTCTGTCTCGTCGGGGAGATCTGCAAGAAGTAAGTCTGCGCCTTTGAAGTCACTGACCTGTCCCGCAGTCAGATGAGGGTGGACAGGCAGCCCCTGAGCGTCGCACATGGCATGAAGCTTTGAGTTCAGGCCGCCTTTTGTGCGTCCGATATGGCGGGGAAAAGCCCCTTTTTGAGGAGAGACGCTGCCGTTCTGTGCGCTTTAAGGTGCGTCGCATCGATCATCAGGCGTTTTGAACGGCCAGCCTGTTCTGTCAGGGCGACGAAGATCCGGTCGAAGACACCGAGGCGGCTCCAGCGAATGAAACGATTGTATAAAGTCTTGTGCGGGCCATACGTTTTCGGAGCGCCTTTCCACTGAAGCCCGTTGCGGATCACGTAAACGATCCCGCTCAGGATGCGTCGGTCGTCCACACGCGGAACTCCATGCGCCAGCGGAAAAAATGGACTGATCCGTTCCATCTGGCTCTCCGAAATCAAAAACAACTCACTCACAGCCTCACCTCCATTGGTAAGCCTGTGAATCACAACGTCTCGCTCAGTTCAATGAATTAATAGGTCCTGAGCCTAGCTATGGCGCGAACATACCCGCAGGGTGGCGCGGGTATGAAGGTGTGAACAAGGTTTTGCGGGGCCTTGGTAGTCGTTAATACGCGGGAAGGCGGTAGAGGACCTTTCCGTCCTTATCAAACAAAACTATTGTTGAGGGTGCGGTGATTTCTGTAGATCCTATGTTGGTTGTTGTCAGACCAACTGAACCTATTATAGACCTTAATTTATTATTGGTATCTGTCACTCTTACACTGGATGGGCTGATATAAGATCCATTAAGGGTTTTCCCATCCTCACCCTTGTTGGTACGGTAGGCAGCAAGACCTAAAGCCGTCCCGTCCCCGTCTCCTACCAGCCCCATTCGAACCCATGAAGTATCATACTTATCTTCTCGGAATATTGATACCGAGCTGTGGTCTATTCTTGTCAATTTTGTACCATCGCCGACATTAAGGAATATTGTTCCAGGTGTAATGTCTGTAAAAAATGGCAGAGTATTTTTTAATGATTCAACATATTTTAACCCAATACTTCCGCCTAAGAGCCCTTTTGGAAATTCACGG
>NZ_LHZA01000145.1 GCF_001580535.1 Acetobacter cerevisiae
GCGCGCCTGTTTACAGCCATGGAACGGGCTGAAGACCGGGGGGTTTCCGTCCGCCACACCCTGCGGGATGCCCGTGCGGGTGATGGCCTGCTCATTGGCCCGGAAGGCGGCTTTTCTGATACGGAATGCCGCACTCTTCTTGCGCGTCCTGCCATTACCCCTATTTCTCTGGGGCCGCTGGTTTTGCGGGCTGATACAGCCGTTGCCGCAGGACTAGCACTTATGGGCGACGGCTTGCGCTCCGCTCAGGATTAGTCAGAATACCTTCACCTTCGTTCTGGCCCGCCTTCTGCTGCCGGGCTGTCTTTCAAGGAACAGTGATTTCTAATGTCTCACGCCGATGCCCACGACGACACACCCGTTCGCTCAGTTTCTCAGCTGGCTGAGGTTTTTGCCAAAGGGTGTAAGCCCCGCGACTCATGGCGCATTGGCACAGAGCACGAAAAATTTGGCTGGATGCGGCCAGAAGCTGCCGCCAATGGTTCCAGCCCGCAGGCTGGCCGTCCGGCTTACTCTACGCCGCCTTACAGCCCCGCCGGGATTGAAGACCTGCTGAATGGCCTTCAGGAAGTGGAGCCCGATGACTGGGAGCCCATTCTGGATGAAGGCAAGATTATCGGCCTGAAAGGCATTGAAGAAGCCAAAGGCGCTGGCATTTCTCTGGAGCCCGCCGGGCAGTTCGAGCTCTCCGGCGCACCCCTGCAAACGCTGCATGAAACAGCGGAAGAGCTGGACAGACATTATGAGTCCGTGCGCCCGCTGGCCCGCAAGCTGGGACTGGGGTTCAGCCCGCTGGGCTTCCACCCGACCGCCAGGCGGGACGAACTGCCGTGGATGCCCAAATCCCGCTACGCCATTATGCGCAACTACATGCCCAAGGTCGGCAAGCTGGGTCTGGACATGATGCAGCGCACCTGCACGGTGCAGGTTAATCTGGATTTCGGGTCCGAGCAGGATATGGTCCGCAAAATGCAGGTGGCCATGGCCCTGCAGCCGGTTGCCACCGCCCTGTTCGCCAACTCGCCCTTCTTTGAAGGCAAGCCTAACAACTATCTTTCCAACCGCGCCCGCATCTGGACGGATACGGACAACGCCCGCTCCGGTATGCCCGCCTGTGTGTTTGAAAAAGACTTCGGCTTTGAACGCTATGCGGAATGGGTGCTGGATGTGCCCATGTATTTCATCATGCGTGACGGCAAGATGCGCGATGTCTCTGGTCGCTCTTTCCGCGCATGGATGAACGGTGAGCGTCAGGACGGTCTGGAAGACGTCACCCCCACGCTGGCCGACTTTGAAAACCACATCTCCACCGCCTTCCCGGATGTCCGCCTCAAGCAGTTTCTGGAAATGCGCGGGGCCGATGCTGGCTCAGCAGAAATGATGCTGGCTCAGTCCGCCCTGTGGGTTGGCCTGCTGTATGATGATGCAGCCCTTGAATCCGCCTATGAGCTGGTGTGTGACCGCCCGTGGGAAGATTACGTTAAGCTGCGCTCTCTGGTGCCGTCTCAGGCGCTGAACACGCCGTGGGGCCAGGGCACAGTGCGGGATCTGGCTGCACAGGTTATCGGCATTGCTATGGATGGCCTGCAGGCCCGTGGCTTTGTGGATGAGAACGAGCGGGAAGAATGGGCCTACCTCGCCCCGCTGACCGCCATGGCAGCAGGCGGCCCCACGCAGGCCGAACGCTGGCTGGAGCGCTATTACGGCGCATGGAGTGGCGATGTGACCCGTATTTTTGGTGAAAGCGAGATCTGATCCCGCTTCCATTTTTTCGGGCTGGCCGCTCCCCGCGTGCCAGCCCTTTTTTTAACCGTTTTCTCTCAGGCCTTTTTGCCAGCCAGCAACCGGCTGGAACTCAGCAGTGCCGCAAAGGTCGCGACACAGGCGGCCATAAACAGGCATTTGAGCGCAGCCCCCTGCACAAAGAGGGAGAAAAAGGCCGCAACCCCCATCGCCCCGCACGTCTGCCCGGCCTGACGCGCAACCTGCACCATTCCGCTCGCGCCACCCGCTCGGGCATGGGACGCTGAGACCATCATGGCGCGGTTATTGGGTGGCTGAAACAATCCGAACCCACACCCGGCCAGCCATGTCCGCCAGACGATATCAAAGGCGGTGGGGTGAGCAGGCATCATCCACAGCAGGAAAAATCCTGTCGCCGTCATTAACAAGCCAATGGATGAGAGCACGCCAGCGGACACTGTATCAGCCAGCCGCCGCACCAATGGCGCTGCGGACATGATGCCAATTGGCCATGGCGTAATCAGCAGGCCCGTCGCAGCGGGGCTCATCCCCAGCACATCATGCAGCGTGAACGGCATGGAAATGATGTAAAAATTGGAGGCTACAAAGCCACAAAAGCCGGTCATGAACGCAATGGCAAAATCCGGTTTCGCCAGCATATCAACCGGTAGAATAGGCTGCGGCAGCCCACTCTCCCGCCGAATCAGCAGCAGGCCCGAGAGCAGCCCCACGCCAATCAGAGCACAGGACAGCACTATGCCGGACTGATGCGCCAGACCGTCCCCGCCCATCACCAGCGCACCAAAGGCCAGCATGCACAACACGCTACCGGTGATATCCGGGCGTGCCGTGCTACGCGGTGTTGCCGGCAGAGAGCGAAACGCCATGAACAGTGCCGCAGCACCCAGCGGCAAATTCACCCAGAACAACCAGGGCCAGGATGCCACGGTCAGAATAGCCGCCGCAGCCGTTGGCCCAAGTGCCACCCCCATGGCCACCACAACGCCATTCAGCGCAATGCCCTTACCAATTTCCGCATGCGGATAAATGTAGCGGACCAGCGCAATATTCACACTCAGAATACAGGCCCCACCAATCCCCTGCAGCACGCGGGCTGCGGCCAGTGCGGGGAGTGTTGTCGCCATTGCACACATTACGGAAGAACCAATGAACAGGATGATCCCGAACTGGCACATGCGCGAAAACCCAACCTTGCTCCCCAGGGCTGCCAGAGGCAGCAGAGAAACAAGACTGGCCAGTTGATACGCGTTCACTACCCAGATTGACGCTGAGGAGGACGCATGCAGATCCCGCGCAATATCCGGCAGCGCCACGTTGGCAATGGCGTAATCCAGCAAGGCCATCAGGACGGAAAGGGACACTGCCAGCATCGCCCACGTCCGGGCCGGGCCAAACAGACCATCGGTGCTTTTTGCTTGGGGAGAGCTGCCTGCTGGTTGCGCAAGTTCATTCATCAGCCTGATCGTTCCTTTTCTGATACGTAACGTCTTGCGCCGGGGGCTTCTGTGCCACCCTGAGCCCTAAAGGGAAAGGCCAAACAGGCAGCCATGGTCTTTAGAGGCGCCTCATCACGCAGGAGGCCGTCTGAGAAGCACACGTAATTGTGCGGACATTTGGAATATTACTTATTTATTTTACAAATAAAGAAAATCTCTTTTTCTTGATTGGTTTTAGGGCTTCCCGCCCCTGTTCCTGCCAGAACACAGTCCGGCAACGCCCCAAGCAAATGGTTGACATTCACGGCGCGTCCCGCTCCATCCTCAGGGGATGACGCCTTTACTCGCCTCTGGCCTTACAGCCGCCGCCATCGTCCTACTCATGCTCCTTATTGGCGTGGCGCGCCTCAACCCCTTCGTCACACTCTTTGTTGTGTCTATCGGGCTGGCTCTGGCCACAGGCATGCCGACCGAGCAGGCCATTGCCTCCTTTGAAAACGGCATGGGCCATGTACTGGGGCATGTGGCAGGGGTTGTCGCTCTTGGCACCATGCTGGGGAAAATTCTGGCTGAAACCGGGGGTGCGGATCAGATCGCCCTGACCATCTCACGCCTTGCCGGGAAAAAGCGGCTGAACTGGGCCATGATGGTCATCGGCCTGCTGGTCGGGCTGCCGGTGTTTTTTGAAGTCGGATTTGTGCTGCTTATCCCGCTCGTCATCATCCTGTCCCGCCGGAATAATCTGCCGCTGCCCGTGCTGGCGTTCCCTATGGCAGCAGCCCTTTCTGTCACGCACGCCATGGTGCCCCCGCACCCCGCTACCTTGCTGGCCATTACCGCCTACCATGCAAATACAGCCCGCACGCTGTTCTGGGGGATTGTGATTGGCACGCCCATCGCAGCCCTCGCCGGGCCGGTTTACACGTGGTACATCGCGCCCCGCATTGGCCCGCTGGCCCCCACTGCGCTGGAAGCCCAGTTTACCGGGCGGATTGAGCACGACAAACTGCCGTCTTTTGCCCTCTCCTGCGCAACTTTGCTGATGCCCGTCGTCCTGATGCTGGGTGGCGCGCTGGCGGAACTCCTCTGGCCGGCAACCGCCCTGCCTTACCGAGTTCTGCATTTTCTCGGTAACACGGACATCGCCCTGCTGGTCGCCACGCTGATGTCCTTCTGGCTGATGGGAAGCCTGAGCGGCCTGTCCCGGGAGACGATCCTTCGCTTCAGCAACGAGTGCCTTGCCCCCACAGCCACCATCATGCTGCTAATTGGCGCAGGCGGTGGCTTTGGGCGGGAGCTGATTGACAGCGGCCTGTCTCACTCCATCACAAATCTGGCGCTGGGAGCCCATGTGCCGCTGCTGGTTCTGGCATGGATGCTGGCGCTGCTGGTCCGCATTGCTACAGGATCCGCCACCGTGGCCACCACCACAGCCTCCGGCATTGTCGGCCCTATTCTGGCAACCTCACACTCTGTCTCGCCCGAGCTGCTGGTTCTTGTCACCGGGGCAGGCTCAGTCGGCCTGAGCCTGATGAACGATGCAGGCTTCTGGCAGATGAAGGAATATCTGGGCATGAACCTCTCCCAGACCCTGCGCAGCTGGACAATGATTGAAACGCTGATTGCCATCCTCGGTCTGCTGATCTGCCTGCCTCTGTCGTGGGTCGTCCATTAAGGCAAAAGAAAAGGGCCTCATGTTTCCATGAAGCCCTTTTGAGCAAACCAGCCTTATGACCGGGATTTGGTATTATACGGGTTTTTCGTACCCCGCGTTTGCAGGCGGATCGGCACGCCCGGCAGATTAAAGGTTTCACGCAGCCCGTTCACCAGATAGCGCTTGTAGTCTTCCGGTGTCTGCTCGGCACGGGTACCAAAAATCACGAACGTCGGCGGGCGAGACTTCACCTGCGTCATGTAACGCAGCTTCAGGCGGCGGCCTTCCACCAGCGGGGCTGCATGGCGTTCCAGAGCAGCCTCAAACCAGCGGTTCAGCTCACCGGTCGGCACGCGGGCGTTCCACACGGTACAAGCCTCACGCACGGCAGGCAGAAGCCGATGGACGGACGCACCCGTCAGCGCAGAGAACGTCACCACCGGCACACCACGCATCTGCGCCAGAGAAATGCTCAGACGGTCCAGAATAGCCTGACGAGTGGCATTCCGGTCTTCCACCGCATCCCATTTGTTCAGCGCCAGCACACACGCGCGGCCTTCCCGCTCAATCAGACGGGCAATCTGCAAATCCTGCTCATGCACACCCAGCGTGGCATCCAGAACCAGCACCGCCACTTCCGCCATTTTCAGGGCTTCAATGGAGGCTGAGACCGACATTTTTTCCAGCGCTTCATCAATCCGCGCCTTACGACGCAGACCGGCGGTATCCACAACCTCGAACACATCGCCTTCATCATGCAGCGTCACCGCCACAGAATCACGCGTCAGGCCGGGTTCCGGGCCGGTGATCATCCGCTCTTCACCCAGCAGGGCATTCAGCAGGGTAGATTTGCCCGCATTCGGACGGCCGACGATAGCAATGCGGATCGGGCCGGGCGGCCGGGCCGGAAGAACGACTTCCGCATCCGGGTCCAGTGCGTCCGCATCAGCCTCGAACACATCGTCGTCTTCTTCAAACTCTGCTTCGGGTTCCGGCGGCAGATGTTCGACAATTTCACCCATCAGGTCGGACAGGCCTTCCCCATGCTCGGCAGAAACCGCAACCGGTTCGCCCAACCCCAGAGAATAGGCTTCCATTGCAGAGGCTGCACCACCACGGCCTTCGGCCTTATTGGCCACCAGCATAACCGGACGCCCCTGCTTGCGCACCCATGCCGCAAAATGCTCATCCGCCGGGGTAATGCCAGCACGCGCATCAATACAGAACAGGACGAGCGCAGCCTCACGTACCGCACTTTCCGAAGAGGCACGCATACGGCCAAACAGACTACTCGGAGCGGCTTCTTCCAGCCCGGCCGTATCCACCAGACGGATGGTCCGCCCGCGCAGCAGGGCGAGGCCTTCCTTACGGTCACGCGTCACGCCGGGGGTATCCGCCACCAGCGCCTGACGGCGACCAACAAGGCGGTTGAACAGGGTTGATTTCCCTACATTCGGGCGGCCAACAATGGCGACCAGAGGGAGATCAGCAGAAGGTACAGGCGCAACAGGCCGCATGGGCCGCCGGCGATCAGCCATAAGAGCGAAGCTTTCCGTCGTTGGTGACAATCAGCAACTGCTCATCAACAACAATTGGGGGAACAAAAGAAACCTGATCCGTGGAATCTACGGAGATAATAGCGCCGGTGGTCGGGTTGACGCGGGCAATACCATTGCCCGGCATGGTGCTGACGCACACCAACTGGCCACCCGCCATGACCGGACCAATCCATGTCACAATATTTTTGCTGACATCAACGCGTTCAAACCGGCGGAGCTGCGTAATCCAGCGCACATGCCCGGAGAGACGATCGATACAGGCCAGCTGGTCATCCTGAGACAGCACATAGAGCCAGTCACCCACGCACAGCAGGCTGTTCTGGCTACCCACGGCACGCTCCCACAGGCGGCGGCCCGTGCGGATATCCACCGCAGCCAGAACCTGCGCCATGCTGACAGCGTAAACCGTGCTGTCCACCACCACCGGCAGACCGCGCACACAGGTGAGGTTCAGCGTGCTGGCCTGACTGCCGACGTTGCCGAGCATATCGCTCCAGACGATCTCGCCACTCTCTGCACGGAAGGCCACAAGGTCGCCCCCGCCAAAGCCAGCAACCACAACACCATTGACCACAGCCGGAGCAGGCTGACCGAACACGGTCGTATCTGCTGCGGTGGCCGTGTAGGACCACAGCTGGTTGCCCGTTGCGGCATCCAGAGCAAACAGGCGCTCATCAATGGTGGCAAAAAACACGCGGCCATCTGCAATGGTCGGGGCAGAGCGGCCAGGCGTGCCAAAGTCGGAACGCCACTTCACCTTGCCCGTCGCGGCATTCACGGCCAGCGCCTGCGAGATACCGTCCACAATATAGACCGTATCCCCATCCACACCGATGCCGCCGCCAACATTGCTGGACTGGAGCTTTTTCGGTTTGGGGTTGATGGTCCACAAATGAGACATATGCGGCCAGCTAAAGGCCCGCACCACGCAGCGCGCATCCATGATGAACAGACGCCCGTTATGCACCACCGGCGGGGACTGGATCAGCCCGCGACCGAAATCACCCAGAGCCGCCCATGCCAGCAGGTCAGGCTCGGAAATGCCGGCGCCAATATCTTTCGTCCAGCGCGGATGCAGGCCGCCCCAGCGGTAGTTGCTACCAACGTGCGACGTCACGCGCCCCACCATGGGCCAGTCTGAAACCGAAATCGCTTCCGGCAGAGTAATAGCCGTATGGTCTTCCTTATCAACCATCAGCCCGGCACCGGAAGACAGCACATTCGTGCGGTGACCCGCCAGAATGGGTTTTTCATCTTCATCAAACAGGCTGCACCCTGCCAGCACGGGCATCATAGCAGCCCCGGCCAGCAGTTTCCTGCGCGCTACAGACGGACGACCAAAAAAACCGGAACGTGTTTTGTTACTCATGGTGCCTTACCCTGCCGACGGATCAAGAGCCTGGGACAGCGCCTGAGCCCTGTTCCGCACGCCCGAAGGAACGTCCTGCGCCGCGGCGAGCACGGCAAATTTCTTGCGGGCGTCATCCAGATGCCCTTCACGAATATCCAGCGTCGCCAGAGCTTCTGTCGCCAGACCATTCCATGCTTTACCGCTTCCGGTCAGCAGGGAGAGGCGGGACCGCAGCGTTGCCGGGTCTCCCGCATCAAGCTGCTTCTGGCACCACAGAAGAGTCGCCAGCTCCCGCAGAACCGGGTCAGCACTCTGGTCTGTCTGCACGGCATCCCATGCGGCCAGCGCTGCTTTCACATCGCCATGCGCGGCCTGCACGCCGCCTTCCTGCAGGCGCGCAAGCGTTGCAACGCCTTTCGGTCCGGTAGCCACAAGCTTCTGCAGGGCAGCCAGCCCGGTCTGGGCGGTTTCCCCCAGCGGGGTTGGTGTTGCGGGAGCAGGCGGAAGGTGATCTGTCTCACGCAGGGCTGTCAGATAAGACCCGGTTGCCGCAAGAGAGGCAGACTTCAGGCTGGACAGGTGCCAGGACCACGCGCCTGCCCCAATTACGACGGCGGCAATTACCCCCAGTCCCAATCCGGCATAACGGCGAGCCGTCTGACGCAGGCGTTCAGCCTTCAATTCGTCATCAACTTCCTTGAAAACATCTTCTGCCACGTCTGGCTGGTCCCGTTCTGACTATGATGCGTGTGTAATCGGCACTTCTGCCCTATGCACACACATCATACAAGTCACCTGCGAGAAAGACACCCCTTATCATACGCAGCAGAAGGGAGTGCTTTAGTGCGCTCCACCGCCGAATTTTGCGCTGGCCGCTTTCAGGGAGGCCGTCAGATGCACAAAATTCCCGGCAATCCGCTTTTGCACCACGGCGCTGCCTTCATGAATATGCGCGATTTTTTCACGCGCTTCATTACTGATGGCCGTCTCTTCCTTGTTAGCCGTACGGGCCACGCAGGTGTTGTAAGCCCGGGCGGCTTTTTCATACGCCGTCACTTTGTCCACGCTGGCATTGTAACGCTCAACGGAGGACACATCGACAGACGGTGCCGTGGGTTCGGCCCCACAGGCGGGCGCACCCCATGCCCCGGTTGCTGCCTGAGCGGCCCCGGAGTCTGCCATGGCAGCGCCAGCCAGCAGACTACCCAAAACCAGAAAAAAACCTTTCCTCATTCCCAATTTCCCTGTCCTGCACGACGTGTCCTGCCCGAACCTTCGGGCGGATGTCGGAATGCCTGCGGTTCATGACACAGGCCGTGCAAATGTCCATCCCCAGCCTGTGTGCGCCTGCTTGTGGGCCAGAATACGGCATAACGAGCTTATCTCCTTCTGACACTTGGAAAAACAGGACGACGCCCGTATAGAATCCCTCCAATGCGCATTCTCTTCATCACGGCCACACGCCTTGGCGATGCCGTGCTCTCGACCGGCCTTCTGGCCCACCTCATCCATATTTATCCGAATGCGCGCTTCACCATTGCCTGCGGGCCAGTGGCGGCCGGATTATTCGAGAACCTGCCCGGACTCGAACGCGTGATCGTCATGACCAAGCGCACGCATGACCGGCACTGGCTGGATTTGTGGAAAGCCTGTGTTGGGCAGAAGTGGGATCTGGCGATTGATCTGCGCGGCTCAGCCACCACATTTTTTCTGCGCACCCGCAAACGGCTAATTATGCGCGGCGGCCGACGCCCCGGCCTGCGGCTGAACCATCTTGGCCAGCTTCTCCGCCTTTCCCCGTCCCCGATGCCGACTGTCTGGCTTTCTCAGGCCGACAAGACGCTCGCCTGTCAGCTTATTCCCACGGACGCCGGGCCGATCATCGCCCTTGGCCCTACAGCCAACTGGACCGGAAAAATCTGGCCCACAGAGCGCTATCTGCCGCTTTGGGCAGAGCTGTCCCGTCAGCTCCCCACGGCGCGCCCGGCCATTTTTTACGGCCCGGGAGAGCAGGAACGCGCCCTCGCCTTGCCCGTGCTGCAAGCTTTGCCAAACGCCATCGATGCCGGAGGCCGCTTCTCTCTGACGCAGGTTGCTGCCATGCTGGCCCGGTGCAGTCTGTTTATCGGGAACGATTCCGGCCTGATGCATCTGGCTGCCGCTGCGGGCACGCCGACTCTTGGGCTATTCGGCCCCTCTCGTGCCTCGGAATATGCTCCCTCCGGTCGCTGTACCACATGGGTTGCTGCGCCCGGTCCGGAGGGTGAAGCGCCTATTGCCGAACTATCTCTGACTGTTGTTGTTCAGGCCGCGTCCACCCTGCTGGCGGAGACCCAATCATGACCACGCATTCCCCCTCTGCCACCCCGCTTCGCGTGGCGCACGTCATGGCTGGAGCCCCCACCGGCGGCGCTGAGTTGTTTTTTGAGCGACTTTGCATCGCGGAGGCCGCGTCCGGCCTTTCTGTTCTGCCCATTATCCGGAGAGACGCTGCGCGCGCAGCCCGGCTTCAGGCTGGCGGCGTCAACCCCTGTGAACTCAAATTTGGCGGCCTGACCGACTGGCGCACACGTTCCCAGATCCGCACCCAGCTCAAACAGTTTGCTCCGCGTGTCACCGTCGCGTGGATGAACCGCGCAGCCCGCTTCACGCCGCAAGGCGACTGGATTCTGGCGGGGCGCCTTGGCGGGTTTTATGACCTCTCCTATTACCGCCGCTGCTCACACCTCATCGGCAATACGCACGGGCTGGTGCGCTGGATGCGGGAACAGGGCTGGCCGCAGGACCGTGTGCATTACCTCCCCAATTTTGCGACAGAACTGGCTCATACCGCGCCGGTCCGGCCTGCAGGTCTGCCCCCCGGCGCGCCCTTCCTGCTGGCATTGGGCCGCCTGCACACCAACAAGGCATTTGATGTGCTCATCCGCGCCATGGCGCATTTGCCGGGCGTCTGGCTCGTCATTGCGGGTGAAGGGCCGGAACGCGCCGCGCTGGAAGACCTTGCCCGTAAGGAAGGTGTGGCGGACCGCGTGCTGATGCCCGGCTGGGCCACGCAACCGGGCGGCCTGATTCGCGCCTGCACAGCACTCGTCTGCCCCTCCCGGCATGAACCGCTGGGCAATGTGGTGATTGAAGGCTTCTCGGCCCAAAAGCCGGTGGTCGCAGCGGCGTCTCAGGGGCCGACGGAACTGATTCGCTCCGGAGAAAACGGCCTGCTGGCCCCTGTGGAAGATGACCGCACCCTCGCCCGCCAGCTTGCCGCCGTGCTGGAAGACCCGGTGCGGGCCAGCAAACTCGCGGCGGCTGGCCGGACGGATTATGAGCAGACGTTTGCAACCGCGCCTGTGCTGAAAGCGTGGTCGGACTTTCTTTCCACTGTGGAGAACGCCTGATGTGCGGCATTGGCGGTCTGGTTTACACACGCGGCACACAGCCCTGCGGGCAGGATGTGCTGGACCGCATGGCCGCCGCCCTGCAGCATCGTGGCCCGGATGGCACGCATTTTGCCCGCTTTCCGCATGCCGACCTCATCCATACCCGCCTGTCCATTATTGATATTGCGGGGGGAGACCAGCCGCTCTCGGCTGGCTCCGGCACGCTGATCGCCAATGGCGAGATTTATAATGACCCGGAGATTCGTGCGCAGATTGGCCCGGAACACTTCAGGACCGGCAGTGATTGCGAATCCCCCCTCCGGCTGTGGGAACGCCATGGCGCAGATTTCCCCCGCCACCTGCGCGGCATGTATGCCATTGCGTTGTATGACAGCGCACAGGATGAGCTGCTGCTCTCCCGTGACCCATTTGGCATAAAGCCGCTCTATTTCACGGAGTTTGACGGCGGCGTCGCCTTTGCATCAGAACCCGCCGTGCTGCTGGCGGCAAACCTCGCGCCCCGTAATGCTTCCCCCTTAGCGCGGGATGAACTGCTGCAACTTCAGTTCACCACCGGGCGGGAGACCATTTTCAAAGGCATTTCCCGCGTGCTGCCCGGTGAGACCCTGCGCATTGTGCAGGGCCGTATTCTGGACCGCCAGCGCCTGTCGCCCCTGCCATCTCAGCCCAAAGCCCAGCCCCCCCTGACAGAAGAAACCGCGCTGGCGCAGCTGGATGAGGCGTTGATGAACAGCGTGCAGGCGCATGAACGCGCTGACGTGCCGTTCGGCCTGTTCCTGTCTGGCGGCATTGATAGCGCCAGCCTGCTAACGGCCATGAGCCGCCTGCCGCGCCCTGAAAAACTGCGCACCTGGACAGCCGTTTTTGACGCCCCCAATGCCGCGAATGAAGCCGCCGCAGCAGCAGCCCTCGCCCGGGGCGCACAGGCCGAGCACCAGACCGTGCGCATTACCGCCAACAAGGTCTGGCAGCATCTGCCCACCATTGTGGCCTGCATGGATGACCCGGCAGCCGATTACGCCATTATCCCCACATGGTTTCTGGCGCAGGAAGCCACAAAGGATGTCCGCGTAATCCTCTCCGGTGAGGGCGGTGACGAACTTTTTGCAGGCTATGGCCGGTATCGCTCTGCCGTGCGCCCGTGGTGGCAGGGTGGCCGCCGCATGTGGCGACACGGCATGTTTGACAGTCTGGATATCCTCCGTAACCGCCCGACCCGCTGGCGCGATGGCATTATGGCCGCCGAAATGGCAGCTCCCCATGCGCCCACCCGTCTTTCCGCTGCACAGGCCGTTGATATTGCCGAATGGCTGCCCAATGATCTGCTGCTTAAGCTGGACCGTTGCCTGATGGCGCATGGGCTGGAAGGGCGCACGCCCCTGCTGGACCCGGTCGTGACAGATCTGGCATGGCACCTGCCGGACACGCTGCGTGTGCGTGGAGATAAAGGCAAATGGCTACTACGCCGCTGGCTGGAACAGCACTGCCCGGCAGCCCGCCCCTTTGCTCCCAAACAGGGCTTTACGGTGCCGATTGGGGCGTGGATTGCAGAAGACAGCGCGCGACTGGGCCAACTGGTTGCGCAACAGGATTGCATTCAGGAAATTGCCAAACCCGAGCGGGTACGCGCACTCTTTCAGGCAGCAGCCGGCCGTAAAACCGGCCCTGCTGCCTGGACGTTACTGTTCTATGCCTTATGGCACCAGACACATATCCGCGGGCTGGCCCCGACGGGTGACGTTTTTGAAACACTCAACCAGTCCTCTTGAGGTCTGCACCATCATCGGGAGCACCTGTCATGCCTACCCCTTCCCATAGTGCCCTGCTGGAAAACCGGACCGTCCTCAAACTCTCAGGCGCGGACCGCGTGAAGTTCCTGCAAGGGCTCGTGACGGCAGATGTCGCCGCCCTTGAACCCGGACAGGCCACATGGTCCGCCTGCCTCACCCCGCAAGGCCGCTGGCAGGCCGATTTCTTTCTGGTGGCAGACCCGGATGACACCTGCCTGCTGCTGGATTGCGCCAGTGAGCAAGCCGAGGGCCTGCGCAAACAACTGCTCCGCTTCCGCCTGCGGGCCGATGTGCAGATGGAAGCCACCGGCATGCGCGTTATGGTTGCATGGGGCGAGATGCCAGATGCTGCCCTGATGGAAAACACCATCAGCTTTGCAGACCCCCGCCTTCCTGCCGCCGGATGGCGTTTGCTTGATGTGCCGGAAGACACACAGCCCACCGACACCCTGCAGGACTACAATCTGCACCGGCTGGTTCTGGGGCTGCCCGATGGCGTGCAGGATTGTGAAGTAGGCCGCACGCTGGCCGCAGAAGCCAATATGGATCTGCTTGGCGGCGTCTCATGGAGCAAGGGCTGCTTTATGGGGCAAGAAGTCACGGCCCGTATGCATTATCGCACTCTGGTCAAACGCCGGATGGTCCCCGTTGCCTGCACCGGCCCCTTGCCTGCCCCCGGCACCCCTGTTCTGGCGGACGGGGCAGAGGTTGGCACGCTCTGTTCCTCGCAGGATCATGTCGGTCTTGCCTTGCTCAAAACCAGCGCAGCGACGGCACAAACACTCGACTGCGGCGGCCATCATGTTGTGCCCCGCCCGCCAGTCTGGCTGACCGCGGCCCTTACGCCGCCTCAGCCTCCCTCTTCCACACCCAACCCGGACTCATCTGCATCCTCATGACCTATCAGGCCCCCACACCCGCCGCCCTTTCCAGCATGCTGGACGTCGTCAAATTTGACGCCTCCGGCCTGATTGCCGCCATTGCCCAGCAGCATGACACGGGCGAAGTCCTGATGATTGCGTGGATGACGCGCGATGCCTTGCAGGAAACGCTGGAAACAGGCCGCGTCTGCTATTTTTCCCGCAGCCGCCAGAAACTGTGGCGCAAAGGCGAAACATCCGGGCAAATTCAGCATCTGATTGAAGCGCGTCTGGATTGTGATGCCGATGCCGTGCTGCTGCTGGTCAACCAGATTGGCGTAGCCTGCCACACGGGCCGCCGTAGCTGCTTTTACCGCGCCTTCGGCCCGGAAGGGCTGGTAGAACTGACCAAACCAGAAATCGACCC
Organism: Acetobacter cerevisiae; assembly: GCF_001580535.1. Classification (GTDB taxonomy): domain Bacteria; phylum Pseudomonadota; class Alphaproteobacteria; order Acetobacterales; family Acetobacteraceae; genus Acetobacter; species Acetobacter cerevisiae. Next base: position 14,237 of record NZ_LHZA01000145.1, read on the forward strand.
GCACGCTTTGTATGGCAAAAAGGCCTGAACAGGCCGATCTGGCAAGGGCTGCCCACAAAGCGCCCTTGCCAGACTCTCTCTCAAAAAATGCTTTGAACGCCTAACGCACTTTCCAAAGAACGGAAAAGAGTTTTTGCGCGCAATAAACTGGATGTTGAAAAACAAAACCGGGCATAACCAGTTACAATAAAGACGACCAGATCGCCCGAACCAAACCTTAGCCAGCCAGCAGAATCACAAACCCTGTCACAGCCTTTCCGTAACGAATGCTGCTAAGATCAAACGTTTTCTGATCCGCTTGTCTTCCTGGCCTTATCTTCCAAAAGCTGAAGCACAGCGTCCGCCGCCGCATCGGCTGGCAGCTTCCCCCCCGGCCCCTGCAAACCATGCAGAACGGTTTTAAAGGCATCCTTCTGCCCATTCGCCAGCTTTGGGTTTTCAAACAACGCCCGCACGGCACTGGCCAGCACGGAGGGACGGCACTGTTCCTGCAACAACTCCGGCACAATGGCCCGCCCGGCCAGCAGATTGACCATGGCCACATACGGCACCCGGATCAGCCGCCGTGCCATGAAGGCTGTCAGCGGATTAACGCGATATGTTACCGCCATCGGCACCCCCGCCAGCGCGAGTTCCAGCGTTGAGGTGCCGGATTTGGTCAGAGCCGCCCCTGCTGCGGCAAATGCATCATGCTTGTCCTGCACGTCCGTCACGATCACAGGCCGAACCGGCCAGCGAGCCGTCTCCCGTGCCACAGTTGCAGCCACAACAGGGGACACCGGAATAACCGGCACCACATCCGGCATGTCTCGTTGCAACAGAGCCAGCATCTTCCCGAAGACAGGCAATAAGCGCGGTGCTTCTGAACGCCGACTGCCGGGCATCAGGATCAACACCCGCGCGCCCTCTTTCAGACCGTGTTGCTGATAAAACCGGGCTGCATCCCCCGTCTCCGCACCGGATTGCAAAACCGGATGCCCGACAAATTTGGTCAACAGGCCATGTTTGCTGAAAAACTCTTCTTCAAACGGCAGCAGGCACAGCAACTCTTCCCACAGGCCGGGGAATTCCTTCACGCGCTTCTGCCGCCACGCCCACACCTGCGGGGCCACGTAATGCACACGCGGGATGCCGAGCCCGGCAATGCGCTTCAGCAACCGCAAGGTAAAGCCGGGGCTGTCGATCGTCACCACAAGGTCTGGCCTGCGGGCTTCAATATCCTGCACGGCTTCATTCAGCCGGGCGGAGAGTGAGCGCAGGCGCGGCAGGACTTCCACCAGCCCCATCACGGCCAGATCCCGCATGGGGAACAGGCTGTGCAGCCCCTGCTCTTCCATCCGCACACCGCCCACACCTGCAAAGCGGATGGCCGGGTTCCGGGCGCGCAACGCGTGCATCAGGCGCGCGCCCAGCACGTCACCACTGGCCTCACCAGCCAGAATCCAGATCAGAGGGGCAGCAGAAGAAGGAGCATTGACAACCATACCTCACGCATACCGGGCCACCTGAGGCAGCACAATGTCCACTTTATGGCCAGTATCGGCTTATGACGTCATAAAGCCCGGTGCACCAACGGATAGTGGCCGCTCGCCTGCGCCATATGCCTGCACAGCGAAGCAACAAGGCTCAGAAAAACCTTTTCGTTACAGCCGCGTCCATCTTATGCCCTCCTGTATAGAGAAAAACACCAGACATGGCAGAAAGGGGTCTCGTGACTGTTAGCCAATATCTCAAAGAATGGACGGACGATCCGGTCAAAAACGTTCTGGCCGGGATGGTCGGAACCTTTGCGCTGATCCCGGAAGTCATCGCCTTTTCCTACGCAGCGGGCGTGGCCCCTGCGGTGGGGCTGTTTGCCTCCTTTGTCATCAGCATCGCCATTGCCATTACCGGTGGCCGACCGGGGATGATTTCCGGAGCAGCAGGCTCCGTGGCTCTGGTGGCAGCGGACCTCGTGCATGGATACGGGTTTGATTATCTGCTGCTTGCTACTTTGCTGGCCGGTGCGTTCCAGATTGTGTTCGGCCTGCTCAAGCTGCAAAGCATGATGCGCTTTGTCTCGCGTGAGGTGGAGACAGGCTTTGTGAACGCGCTCGGCCTGCTGATCTTTTCCGCGCAGATTCCGCAGATGCTGCATGTCACATGGCATACCTATGCGCTAATCGCTCTGGGGCTGGCCATTGTCTATCTGCTGCCGCGCATCACCACAGTCATCCCCTCTCCCCTTATCTGCATTCTGGTGCTTACCGGGCTGACCATGGCCGTGCCCATGCCGGTGCATGTGGTGTCTGATCTGGGCGCGCTGCCCACCGGCCTGCCGTCCCTCACGCTGCCGCATGTGCCCATGACGGTAGAAACCTTTAAAATCGTGCTGCCCTATGCCTTCGCAATGGCCATGGTCGGGCTGCTGGAATCCCTCATGACCGCCACCGTGGTGGATGAAATGACGGACACCCACAGCAACAAGCGCATGGAATGCACCGGGCTTGGCATTTCAAACATGTTTGTCGGCTTTTTTGGCGGCATGGCGGGCTGCGGGATGATCGGCCAGACCGTGGGCAACCTCCGTTATGGCGGGCGAGGCCGGCTCTCAACCTTCACCGCCGGGGCTTTCCTGCTTCTGCTGCTGGTGGCCTGCCACGGGTTTGTGGCCCGCGTGCCGGTGGCTGCTCTGGTGGCCATCATGATTATGGTGTCCGTCAGCACGTTCTCATGGTCGTCCCTGCGTGACCTTGTGCGGCATCCGCGCCTGTCTTCCACCGTCATGCTGGTAACGGTTATCGTGGTGGTCCTCACGCATGATCTGGCCGCCGGGGTGGCCTGTGGCGTACTGCTCAGCGGGCTGTTCTTCTCCTTTCAGGTCATGAAGCTACTGAAAGTGAACAACACGCTGAGCACCGATGGCACCACCCGCACCTACCATGTGCAGGGGCAGGTGTTTTTTGCCTCCGCCAGCCTCCTGTCTGACGCCATTGATTTTCAGGATACCGCCAGCCACATCGTGCTGGACCTGAAAGACGCCCGGCTGTGGGACATCAGTGCGGCTGATACGCTGGAGAAAATCGTCTCCCGCCTGCAAGGGCGCGGCAAAACGGTGCAGGTCATGAACCCGGACGCCCGCGCAGCACAACTGCTCAACGCGCTGGGGCATGATACCCTTCTGGCGGACACACAGACGCACCCTGCGGCTTAATCCGCGCTTCAAAACACTTTGCAAAAAGCCCCGCCAGAACCAGCGTCTGGCGGGGCTTTTTTATGCCTAATGCATTTCCTATGCATTCCTCAGAAAAACGATGTTCTTCCGTTGAAAAATTCAAACGTCAGACGGGTCGTTTCCCCGGTTTCGGCACCAGCCGCAAGGAAAGCAGAGCGACGGCTATCGCCGCATAAATGAACGGCTCCGTGTGCCAGGTTTTGAAGGCAATGGCGTAGTGAACAGAGGCCAGAATCATAGCCACATAAACCAGCTTATGCAGCTTCGCCCAACGCCGCCCCAACGCGATGATCGCCCTCCGCGTGGAGGTCAGAGCCAGCACCAGCAAGATCAGGAATGTCAGCACCCCAAAGGTCAGGAACGGACGGCTGGTAAAGTCCTTCCACAAGACATGCGTATCAAAATGCCGTGCCACACCAACATAAAACACCACATGCAGCGCCGCATAACTAAAGGCCAGCAACCCAAGCGGGCGGCGATAAACCATGAAGTCCAGCCCGGCAAAACGCCTGAGCGGGCTAATCGCCAGCGAGATTAGCAAAAACCGGAACGCCCACCGCCCGAAATCATGCAAGCAGACGGAAACCGGGTTTGGCCCCAGCGTGTTCGCCATCCCCTGCGCAATGTCAGACACAGCGGGGATCAGACAAAACAGATACAGAAAAACCTGCCGCGTCAGCGGAGAAAAACGGGAACGCCGCCGCCGGCCAGAAGAGGGTGGTGCCATCCGCCTAAAAATCCTTCCGCAAATCCATGCCGCGATACAAAGAGGCCACCTGTTCTGCATAGCCATTGAACAGCCGTGTTGGTCGACGCGCTGTTCTGAACAGGCTGCCTTCCCCGATAATCTGCTCGCTCGACTGGCTCCAGCGCGGGTGATCCACATCAGGGTTCACATTGGCGTAAAAACCGTATTCCTCCGGGGCCATCTGATTCCAGCTGGTCGGGGGCTGTTTGTCGGTTACAGTAATACGCGTGATGGATTTAATGCCCTTAAATCCATATTTCCACGGCACCACCAGCCGGATCGGCGCACCATTCTGCGCAGGCAGTGCCTCCCCATACACACCTGTCGCCAGCAAGGTGAGCGGGTGCATGGCTTCGTCCAGCCGCAGCCCTTCCACATAGGGCCAGCGCAAAGAGAACAGGCCTCCCCGCTGGCCGGGCATTTCTGAAGGCCGGACAACGGAGGTAAAGGCGACATATTTTGCCCCGGCCTTCACCCCCGCGGCCCGCAGCAACGCCCCCAGTTCAAACCCCTGCCAGGGAATGACCATGGACCACGCTTCCACGCACCGCATGCGATACAGCCGGTCCTCATGCCCAAAGCGGGCACTCAGCGCATCCAGATCCCAGATCTGTGGATGCTCAACCAGCCCATCCACCTGCACCTGCCATGGGCGGGGATGAAAACCACCGGACAGTTCTGCCGGGTCGCTCTTTTCCATCCCGAATTCATAAAAATTATTATAATGGGTGACATCATCCCGAGGCGTGGGTGTTTCCGCTGCGGGCCAACCGCGTGCGGACGCCGCAACAGGCGCATCGGCCAGCGCCATGCCGGGCTTCAACCCGCTTGCCAGAACACCGCCTGCTGCCGTGCCGAGCAACGCCCGGCGCGAGAAAAACAGCCGTCGTGGCGTAATGTCCGAGGAAGCCGGGCGAGGATAGCGATACACAGCCATGGGAAAGCCCCTTCCTTTTTATGTGAGCAGAACTGCTCCGTGCAGTGAAAACAAAAGTGCCGCCACTGTATATGGAAAAAGTTCTGAATACGCTGTCTTCTTATGCGGCCATCTCCCTCAAACAACAGCCGCCCCCGAGGTTTTGCTCCGTCAGCTTTCTCTTGAGCATTCCGTGCAAAGGAACCATGCAGGAAACCGCATGAGAACTTCTGTCGTTTCTGCCATAGTTGCCGCACGCACAATGACAGGGACTTGCAGAATGACCACGCAGCAGACCATTGGATTTATTGGCTTTGGCGCCATGGCCAGCCGGATGGGGGACAACCTCAAAAAAGGCGGATACGCTCTGGTTGCCTACACGCCCTCCGGCAAAGGCGGTGACGGCTCCACCCCCTTCCTGCCTTCCGCTGCCAACGTGGCCAAAAAAGCAGACATCGTCCTCGTCTGCGTGCCGGATGATGAAGCCCTTGCCGCCGCCATGTATGGCGAGAACGGCGCACTGGCGGGCATGCATGAAAACCAGCTTTTGCTGAACACCAGCTCCGTCTCACCCGAAGCCACGGACGCCCTGCAGAAAGCCGGGGAAGAGAAAGGCATCAGCGTGATTGACTGCCCCGTCTCCGGCAGCACGCCGGAAGCGGAAGCCGGAGCGCTGGTTGTGCTGGCGGGTGGTGATGACGCCCTGATTGCCCGCGCCCAGCCTGTCTTTGACTGTATTGGCAAAACCACCGTGCACGCAGGCCCGTCCGGCAGCGGCGCACGGTTGAAGTTGGTGATTAACGGCATTATGGGCGCGGGTCTGGCCGCTGTGGCGGAAACCATTGCTTATGGGCTGGCCGCCGGGCTGGACCGTTCCATGCTGTTTGATGCGCTGGGCGAGGTTGCCGTCATTTCCCCGCACCACAAACGCAAGATCCGGGCGGCCAAGGATGGTGATTTCACGCCGCAGTTCCCCACCCGCCTGATGCAGAAAGACATGCGCCTGCTGCTGGATGCCGGGGCGCGTCTGGCTGTGCCCATGCCCACCATGGCCGCAACCACGCAGCAACTCTCCCTGACGCGCCGCGCTGCCGCCAACGAGGATTACTCTGCCCTGATTGGCGTGATGGAACACATCGTCGCCAACGATGCCTGACGGCTCAGCCTCGCAGGAAATTCCCCGCTCCCTTGCCGACCTCCGTAATATCGGCAAGGCGGCGCTGGCGGATTTTGCCGTTCTGGGTATTCACACGGTGCAGCAACTTGCTGAGCAGGAGCCCGATGCTTTGTACCTGGCGCTCTGCCAGAAAACCCGGCAACGGCATGACCCGTGCGTGTATGACGTCTTCGCCGCAGCCATCCATCAGGCCCGCACCGGAGAGGCGCGGAACTGGTGGAGCTTCACACCAGATCGCAAAACACGTCAGCAGAACGGGACTTTTCCCGTTTATGAGTCTGCCGCACCAGCAGGCTGAAAGGCGCGCGCAGCTTTCCATCCTGCGCGCATAACAGCCAGCCGGTCTCCCAGCCCTCGGGGCAGACCGGCCTGCGCGCTACCCCTTTTCAGATCGCGCTCAGCCAGCACAGCAGGCAGCGCGGCTAGTCGGGCAGAAGACGGACAAGAGGCTGCATCACACGCCCTCAAAAACGCTTTGCCTTCCTCCCGCAACCCTGCCTCATCCCCCGGAAACAGATATCGCCCGCTCTGGTGCAGGCTGGGCCAGTGCCGCAGCATAGCCCCGGCACCATAGGCCGCCCCACAGGCTTCCAGCCGGGCAAGCACGCCCTCATCCCGCACGCCCAGTGCTTCCCCCACAGCGCGCTGCAAACCGCCCGCGCCATCCAGCATCATCTTTCGCCAGACACTGATATCAGGCTGCGGGTCCAACTCCACCTCTCGTGCGGCGAGAATGCGTAACAGCGTCTCCCGACAAAACACACCGCGCTCCAGAGCCAACAGAAGCGGAGGGGCAAGCTCATGGTCCGGCGTTCGTGCCCCCTCCAGCACGTCCCGCCACCACTGGAGCCGGATCAGCCCTGCCATTGGGCCGGCTATCGCCGCAGAACGCGCAGGGGCAAGCGCACGAGTCAGTTCCGTGTGGAAGGCCAGCAGCACCTCCACATCGGGGCGGACAGATGCTGGCAGAAAACGCGCACACAAAGCCCGGTCCGGGTCCGCACGCCGCACGGCGTCTTCCAGATCGGCCGCCCTCAAAGGGCCTTCCTGCCGCATGCCCTGCCCGTCTTTCTTCATCCCGCCCGCTCTCGCTCCTTTACCCACCCTGACCGTCACCGGCTTCTACCGGGCATCTGCCGCCACCCCCGCACCAGCACCAGCACCAGCACCAGCACAGGCCACACCCACATCTGGCTCCCCAAAAGGCGCGTGAAGGATCTTTTTCCCGCGTGCGACGTTAACGGCAAAGACGGGGCGGCAGGGACAACACTGTGTGACCGGGCTGACAGAAAGCAACATTGTCACACCCCACTCCCTTGACGCATCTGCCGCCGCCCCATAGCTCTGGATCATGGCGCATGTCGCCCGCTTTTACCTTTATGGAGTATGTCATGGCTTTTGAACTGCCAGCCCTTCCCTATTCCTACAACGCTCTTGCCGCACGCGGCATGTGCCAGGAAACGCTTGAACTGCATCATGACAAGCACCATCAGGCTTATGTCACGGCTCTGAACAATTTTGTTGAAGCCAACCCCGCTCTGCAGGGCAAGTCTCTCGACGAAATCATTCTGGCTGTTAAAGGCGACAGCGCTCAGGCTCCCGTGTTCAACAACGCAGGTCAGCATTGGAACCACATCCTGTTCTGGCAGAACCTCTCTTCTGCTGGCGGTGCGATTCCGGACAAACTGGCTGCAAAAATCAACGGGGACTTCGGCAGCGTTGATGCCTTCAAGGACCAGTTCAAAAAGGCAGCCGCCTCTCAGTTCGGTTCAGGCTGGGCATGGCTGGTTCTGGGTCAGGACGGCAAGCTGGCCGTGACCAAAACCGCCAACGGCTCCAACCCGCTGGCTGAAGGTCAGGGCAAGGTGCTGCTGGGTCTGGATGTGTGGGAACACGCTTACTATCTGGACTTCCGCAACCGTCGTCCGGACTACATCACCAACTACCTGGACAAGCTGGCAAACTACGAGTTCGCTGAAGCTCAGCTGAACGCTGCCTGAGTTTTTTAAGCTCAGTCCGGAAAGAACGCCTCCCTCACCGGAGGCGTTTTTTTTGCCTGATTGCCAGCAAAAAATAGCAGCCCTGCATCACCCCCTCTTGATTGTTGCAACAGATATTCCAATCTTTGTTAGCGAGAAAAGACCATGCCGCCATTGCCATAATGGGATGGGGACAAGGCCTTCAGTCGCCTGAGTAGAAGGGACAAGAGGGAAACGATGGATATCGCAAAATTTACAGAACGCTCTCGCGGTTTTTTGCAGGCCGCACAGACTATTGCCATTCGGGATTTTAACCAGCAACTGACGCCGGAGCATCTGCTCAAGGCCATGCTGGATGATGAGGAAGGCGCTGCGTCTTCCCTTATTCGCGCCGCTGGTGGCGCGCCTGACGCAGTGAGAGCAGCTAACGAACAGGCTCTGGCCAAACTGCCCAAAGTACAGGGCGGCGGGGCTGGCCAGCCTTCTGCTACACCGGATCTGGTCCGTGTTCTGGATGCCGCCGAACAGGGCGCGCAGAAAGCCGGGGATTCCTTTGTGGCGCAGGACCGTCTGCTGGTGGCCATTGCCGCCTCCGACAGCCCTGCAGGCCGCGCTTTGAAAGAGAACGGTGCAACGCCCGACGCTCTGGACAAAGCCATTGCCACCATCCGCAAAGGACGCACTGTGACCAGCGAAAACGCTGAAGCCAATTTTGATGCTTTGAAGAAATATGCCCGTGATGTGACGGAAGTTGCTCAGGCCGGCAAGCTGGACCCCGTGATTGGGCGTGATGAGGAAATTCGTCGTGCCATTCAGGTTCTCGCCCGCCGGAGCAAGAACAATCCGGTTCTGATTGGTGAACCCGGCGTGGGTAAGACCGCCATTGTGGAAGGTCTGGCTCAGCGCATCGTCAATGGTGACGTGCCGGAAGCTCTGAAGAACAAAAAGCTGCTCTCACTCGACATGGGCGCGCTGGTGGCTGGCGCGAAATATCGTGGTGAGTTTGAAGAGCGCCTGAAAGCTGTTCTGAAAGAAATTGAATCCGCCGAAGGGCAGGTCATTCTCTTTATTGATGAGATGCATACGCTGGTCGGCGCAGGCCGCACCGATGGCGCCATGGATGCCTCCAACCTCATCAAGCCGGAACTGGCGCGCGGCACCCTGCACTGCATTGGCGCCACCACGCTGGATGAATACCGCAAATATATTGAGAAAGATGCCGCCCTCGCCCGGCGCTTCCAGCCGGTGTTTGTCGGTGAGCCGTCCGTAGCGGATACCATTTCCATCCTGCGCGGGATCAAGGAAAAGTATGAGCTGCATCACGGCATCCGGATTACTGATGGCGCACTGGTTTCCGCCGCCACATTGTCCAACCGTTACATCACGGACCGTTTCCTGCCCGATAAAGCCATTGATCTGATTGACGAGGCCTCCAGCCGCCTGCGCATGCAGATTGACAGCAAGCCGGAAGAACTGGACGAGCTCGACCGGCGTGTCATTCAGCTCAAAATTGAGCGTGAAGCTCTGCGCAAGGAAGATGACAGCGCCAGCAAGGATCGTCTGGAAGCCGTGGAAGCGGAACTGGCCGATCTGGAAGAAAAATCTGACGCCATGAGTGCGGCATGGCATGCGGAAAAAGACCGTGTGAATGCTGTGCAGAAGCTTCAGGAGCAGCTGGATCAGGCAAAGTCCGAAGTCGAAGTTGCTCAGCGTAAGGGTGACCTCGGCAAAGCGTCCGAACTGATGTATGGCGTCATTCCCAACCTGCAGGCGCAGATTGATGAAGAAACGCAGAAATCTCAGTCTGACGCAGGGAAAAGTGGCCTCGTATCGGAAGCTGTGACGGATCAGGACGTCGCCTCCATTGTCTCCCGCTGGACGGGTGTGCCGGTGGACCGCATGCTGGAAGGTGAACGCGCCAAATTACTGCGGATGGAAGATGACCTGCGGAAATCCGTGGTCGGTCAGGAAGCCGCTCTTAAAGCCGTGTCCAACGCGGTACGTCGTGCCCGTGCCGGACTGCAGGACCCCAATCGCCCGATTGGCTCCTTCCTGTTTCTCGGCCCGACGGGTGTGGGTAAGACCGAGCTGACAAAAGCTCTGGCACGTTTCCTGTTTGACGATGAGAAAGCTCTGCTGCGCGTCGACATGAGTGAATTCATGGAGAAGCACGCGGTCGCCCGTCTGATTGGTGCCCCTCCGGGTTACGTTGGGTATGAAGAAGGCGGTGTGCTGACAGAAGCCGTGCGGCGTCGGCCTTATCAGGTCATTCTGTTCGACGAAGTTGAAAAAGCGCATGAAGATGTCTTCAACATTCTCCTTCAGGTGCTGGACGATGGTCGTCTGACGGATGGTCAGGGTCGCACGGTGGACTTCCGCAACACCATTATTGTGCTGACCAGCAACCTCGGCTCCGATGTTCTGGCCCACCAGCCGGACGGTGAATCGACCGACATGGTGCAGGCACAGGTGATGAAGGTGGTGCGTGAGCACTTCCGTCCGGAATTCCTGAACCGCCTGGACGAGATCATTCTGTTCTCCCGTCTGCAGAAAGCGGACATGACCAAGATTGTCGATATCCAGATGCGTCGCCTGCAGAACCTGCTGGATGATCGCAAGATCACCCTCACTCTGGATGATCTGGCCCACGCATGGCTGGCGAACGAAGGCTATGACCCTGTGTATGGTGCCCGTCCGTTGAAACGGGTTATCCAGCGCAGCCTGCAGAACCCGCTGGCGGAACTGCTGCTGCAGGGGACCATTCACGATGGCGAGAATGTCAAAGTCTCCGCCAATGGGGATGGCCTGCTCATCAACGGTCAGGAAGCCGCCGCGGCTCTTGCCTGATCGCCCTGCAAACAGGCACAACGGAACGGGAAGGCTCAGGCCTTCCCGTTTTTTATTGCGCGCATCACAAAGGGAGTTTCCTTATGGCAGAACCCAACTGGCTGATCTGGGCCCGCGAAATTCAGGGCATTTCTCAGACCGGCCTGACCTACGCCAAAGACCCTTTTGATAAAGAACGCTATGAAATGCTGCGTGCCCTCGCCGCCCGGATGATGGCGGAAGGCAGTGGTCTCCCAGCCGGGAAAATTGAAACCATTTTTCAGGAATAAGCTGGCTACGCCACACCAAAACTGGAAGTGCGCGTCGGCGTGTTTGACAAAGAAGGGCGTATCCTGATGGTGCGGGAAGTGCTGGACCAGAATAAATGGACCGTGCCCGGCGGCTGGACAGATGTGAACCTGACCGCCGCAGACTGCGCCGCCAAGGAAGTGTGGGAAGAAACCGGCTATACCGTGCGCATTACCAAACTCGCCATGGCGCTTGACCGCACCACGCAGGGCCACCAGCCCCCGGAAGCCTTTACCGTCACCAAACTGTTTTTTCTGGGAGAACTGACAGGCGGCAGCCCCACCACCAGTATTGAAACCAGTGAAGTGCGTTTCTTCGCCCATGATGAAATCCCGACGGATCTTTCAATAGGCCGGGTTCTCCCGCATCAGATCGAACGCCTCTTCGCGCACCACGCGACCCCTACCCTGCCCACCGAGTTTGACTGACACGCCTTTTCTGTAATCCTACTCTCCCCCACCGCCACCCACTCAACGTCTTCATGACGGCTGGGTGCCGGAGGTGCTAAGCCATGCTTCCCTATTTTACCGAGACCCACCCTATGCCGAACCCGAACCCTCTGATCCTGTCCTTTGGAAGCATCAATATTGACGTCACCGCCCGGGCTGCCCGCTTGCCGCGCCCCGGCGAGACTGTGCACGGCGAAAGCTATGCCGTCATGCTCGGCGGCAAAGGCAGTAATCAGGCTGCCGCGGCAGGGCGACTGGCTGCGGGATCAGGCATTCAGGTGGCTTTGGCCGGGCGCATCGGTCAGGACAGTTTTGGAACGCAGGCGCGTCGGGAACTGAAACGCTTTGGCGTGGATCTTTCTCCATTGCGGGAAGATGCCGCACAGGCAACCGGCATTGCGCTGATTGGGATTGATGGTAGCGGCGAGAATTGCATCACAGTGGTCGGTGGCGCGAACATGGCTGTGGACGAGACCGACGTTGCCGCCGCGTCGGAATGGCTGGAACGCGCAGCGGTTGTTTTATTGCAGCTTGAGGTGCCTCAGCAGGCTGTTCTGGCTGCGGCTCGTAAAGCAAGGGCGGCTGGCGCTCTGGTCGTTCTTGATCCTGCCCCTGCTCCGGAACATAGCCTTCTGGATGCGCTCTGGCACGAGATTGATATTCTTACGCCCAATGAAAGCGAGACGTTCCAGCTCACAGGGCTTCGGCCAGACACTGTGGAAGACGCAGCAAAGGCTGCTGACTTACTTTTGGCCAAAGGCGTGAAAGCCGTCCTTGTCAAAATGGGAAGCCGGGGTGTGTTCTGGCACGATGGAACGCAAAGCGGCCACAGTGCGCCCTTCCGCATTGAGCCTGTTGATACCGTAGCAGCTGGAGACTGCTTCAATGCAGGCCTCGCCTTCGCTCTGGCACAGAAGAAGCCTTTCCCCGAAGCTGTCCGTATAGCGTCAGCCTGCGGAGCGCTGGCCACAACCCGCCATGGCGCGGCTGATGCAGCCCCCGAATGGGAAGCTGTCGCCGCGTTAATGGCGGCCCAGCCAGAGGCGTAAACCCGGCTAGCTGCCATTCCCCTATGGGACTGTGCCGAACGACTCACGCTCCCGATAGGCTAACTGCCCTAACAAACCGACAAGCGTTTCAGCACAGTGCCCGTCCGGGTCTTTCTCCGGATCATAAATGGAAACTGTCATTCCCAGACAGCGTCTGTCAGAAACCAGTGGATTAAGGAGCGACATTATATCAGCCACTGACAGCCCCGGTGAGCCGGGGCAATCAACGGCTGGCATGACGACCTGATCCAGCACATCGACATCAAAATGCACCCAAAATCCGGCCTCTGAGTGTGACGACAAAAGAGCTTGAATTTTTGCCGAGGCCGCCGCCACGCCGATCTTTTGGAAGTCAAAAATATCAATCTGTGTGATGGCGGTGCGGGCAATATCGGGCCATGCGAAATCGGCGTCATGGCTTTCCCGCTCACCAATCTGAATAACATGGTCATCCGGCACCAGTGGGCCTTCGATCTCAGGCCATTGGGTCAGAAAGGGTTCACCGCGCCCTGTGGCCAGTGCGAGATCCATTCCGGCAACACCGCTCATAACCCGGCTGGCGTCATAATTCCCCGGATGCCGAAAATCGCTATGTCCATCAAAATGAATAAGAGAAAGCGGGCCGTTCCGCCGCGCACCCGCAAGCGCCCCGAGAAGAATCGAGCAATCCCCACCCAGCACCAGAGCAAAGCTCCCGTTTTGGACACTTCGCGCCACATGTTCGGCAAGTGTCAGACTGAAGGCGCGGATCGCGTAGCCGTTCCGGATAAGTGTTCCCGCAGGCGATACCGGGCAATATTGGGGGCGCGGTAGCGACAGGACAGAAACATCAGCCCCCAAAGCCTCCGCCAGTCCGGCAGCCATCAGCGCGTTCGGCGCACGCCATGTTCCCGGTTCATGACCCGGAGAGAGCGGGCTCAGGCCAAGATTTGTGGGCGCCAGAATAACATCCATCTTAGACCGCCTCCCGCATGAACCTCTCAAAATATTACGGAAAAAGAATGGTGGGACAAGATGATAAAAAAACGGTCAGGCTCATACAGAACCTGACCGTTTCCAAACGTCGACACTGCTGAAATTTTACGCCAGTAGCGGTTCAACCTGTTTGAACAGCATTTCAAACCGTGCGCGGTCTTCTGCCTTGATGCGCACGGTAATGTTAGCCCCGCTTTCATCATCCGTGCGGTTCAGCACTTCCCCGTGCTGATAAAGCCATGCAGATGCTGCCCCGTCAGACAGCGGCACGCGGTAGCGCACCTCTTCCATAGTGGCCGTCATCTGCTGGTCGATCAGCGCCAACAGTTCCGGCAGGCCGTCTCCGGTTATGGCGGAAATACCAATAGCATCACCCAGCTGCGCCAGCTCTTCCGGGCCACCCAGCAGGTCAACCTTGTTCAGCACTTCAATCATGCGGCCAGACCAGTCCGGCTCAATCATGTTATCCCGCGCCATGCCTTCCAGAACGTGGAACACATCCTTTTTCTGGGCAGCACTATCGGGGTGCGCAATGTCCCGCACATGCAGAATGATGTCAGCTTCCGCTACTTCTTCAAGCGTGGCGCGGAAGGCGGCAATCAGTTCTGTTGGCAAATCACTGATGAACCCCACCGTGTCCGACAGGATAACCCGGCGGCCTGATGGCAGCGTGATAGCCCGCATCGTCGGGTCCAGCGTCGCAAACAGCTGATCTTTTGCGTAAACCGTCGCCCCCGTCAGCGCATTGAACAGGGTTGATTTGCCTGCGTTGGTGTAGCCAACCAGAGCCACCACCGGGAACGGCACCCGCTTACGCGCCTGCCGATGCAACCCGCGTGTGCGGCGCACCTGCTCCAGATCTTTCTTGAGGCGGACAATCCGGTCACCAATCATCCGGCGGTCGGCCTCAATCTGTGTTTCACCCGGACCACCAAGGAAGCCGAAGCCCCCGCGCTGACGTTCCAGATGGGTCCACAACCGCACAAGCCGGGAGCGCTGATATTCCAGATGCGCCAGCTCTACCTGAAGCGTCCCTTCCTTCGTCGCAGCGCGTGCGCCAAAGATGTCCAGAATCAGGCCGGTCCGGTCAATCACCTTACAGCCAAACTCGGTTTCCAGATTACGCTGCTGGGCGGGGCTGAGGCGGGCATCCACCACCAGCACGTCAATTTTTTCCGCCTGAACGGCAATTTTGAGCGAATCGACCTGCCCTTTACCCAGCAGGGTTGCGGAGCGTCTGGTCCGCAGCAGTAACGTCGCCTGTAAAACAATCACCAGCCCGATGGAGGCTGCCAGACCAACAGCCTCTTCCAGCCGGGCCTCCGCAGCCCTTACATCCTGGTCATGGGCAGACTTTTCCCAGGGGAGAATAACCGCGCCACGCGTGGCAACGGGTTTTGTATCAGATAAAATCGTCGCCAAGTGTGGGCTCTCTGTCTGTCTGAGCACCAGAATTTGGCGCTTCAAAGATATTGATGGGCACAGTCGGCATGACTGTGCTGATGGCGTGCTTGTAAATCAGCTGTGTATGCTCATCGCGTTTCAGCAAAACGGCGGCATCATCAAACCACGTAATATTGCCCTGCAATTTTACGCCATTCACAAGAAAAACTGTCACAGATGAGCGCGAACGGCGAATCTGACTCAGAAACGCATCCTGCACATTGTATCCGGTGTCCTTATCCACGATGGGAGGCCCTATTCTCATTTTTTGTTACAGCCGGACGATGGCTTGCAGTAACACTGCAAACACGTCAGCCGACCCCTCGTTCCTCGGACGTTACACCAAGCTGCTTCAGTTTGCGATGCAGGGCACTGCGTTCCATGCCAACAAATATTGCTGTTCGGCTGATATTACCCCCAAAACGGAGCAGCTGGGCCTGCAAGTACTGCGTTTCGAACATATCTCGCGCCTCACGCAGCGGCAGGCTCATGACATCGGCCGAGGCGTCGAACTTCAGCAAGGCCGGCGCGCCCTCCCCCAGGGTGGACGGCAGCATTTCCGCACGGATGGGCTCAACACTGTTGCCCGGCATCATAATCAGCACGCGTTCCATCAGGTTACGCAGTTCACGCGCATTGCCCGGCCAGTCATATGCCTGCAGGGCTGCAACGGCATCAGCCGAGAGTTCCCGCTGGGGCAGACCAGCCATCTCCGCCGCGCGACGCAAAAACAGCTCTGCAAGGCCCGGAATATCATCCCGCCGTTCCCGCAGGCCGGGCAGACGGAGCGGGACAACCGCAAGCCGGTAATACAGATCTTCCCGGAACCGCCCGGCCATGATCTCGGCCTGCAAATCCCGGTTGGTGGTTGCCAGAACGCGGACATCCACTTTCACGCGGGTTGAGCCACCCAGCCGTTCAAACGTCTGGTCCTGCAAAGCGCGCACAATCTTGCCCTGCGTTTCCAGCGGCATATCGGCCACTTCATCCAGCACCAGGGTGCCACCATGCGCGCGTTCCAGGACACCGGTGCGGCGGCCCGTGCCATCAGGCGCACCTTCCAGCCCGAACAGTTCTTCCTCAAACCGGTTTGGCGCGAGGATGGCGCAGTTCAGCGCCACAAACGGCCCATCTGTCCGGCGGGAGCGCGCGTGGATCATGCGGGCCGCCACTTCCTTACCGGAACCGGGGCCACCCGTAATCAGCACACGAGACCCGGTGGGGGCCACACGCTCAATCTGGCCACGCACCGCTGTTATCAGGGCGCTATTGCCAAACAGTTCCGTGTCCTGCCCGGCACGCAGGCGCAGTTCCTCATTTTCTCTGGCCAGACGGGAGGCTTCCAGCGCCCGCCGCACCACAACCAGCAGGCGGTCTGCCTGAAATGGCTTTTCAATAAAATCATAAGCGCCGTGCTGGAGGGCCGCCACGGCGGTTTCAATCGTCCCATGCCCGGAAATCATGATGACCGGCACGGACGGTTCTTCCGCATGCAGGACATTCAGAATGCCCAGCCCATCAAGCTGGGAGTCCCGCAACCAGACATCCAGAATGACCAGAGACGGCCTGCGGGCCCGGAATGCGGCTATGGCTGCATCAGATGTCGCAGCAACCCGTGTTTCGTAACCCTCATCTTCAAGAATGCCCTCAATGAGCATCCGGATATCGGGCTCATCATCAACAATCAGGATTTCATGAGCCATGGTCGTCCTTCATCGGCAAAATCAGAATAGCCACAGTTCCTGTTTCCTCCGCCCTGTCTTGCAGACGCACCGCACCCCCATGGTCTTCCATAATCTTTTTAACAATGGCCAGACCAAGCCCGGTGCCCTTAGCCTTGTGCGTCACGTATGGCTCGGTCAACCGATGCCGGTCGCCCGAAGGCAGGCCAACGCCATTATCTGCAACAGAAATTTCGACGTTGCCTTCACTGTCCTTCAAATCAATCCATACCGCATTGGCTGTGTTTGAGCCATTTCCCTCAACATCACCCTGTTTTGCTGTCATGGCAATGGCATCCGCTGCATTCTGCAACAGGTTGATCAACGCCTGGCTGATCAGCCGCCGGTCACACCGCACCACCGGCCCTCTGTCCGGCAGGCTGACGTGATAGGTAATTTCCGGGTGTGCATTACGCTGGAGCACCAGAACTTCCCGGATAATGCGGGAAAGATCCTCATTAGTCATGACCGGCTGCGGCATGCGGGCAAAGGCGGAGAACTCATCCACCATGCGTCCAATGTCGCCCACCTGCCGCACAATGGTATCTGCACACTGCGCAAATGTTTCCGGGTCCGACGTAATTTCCCGCAGGAAGCGCCGCTTGAGCCGCTCCGCCGCAAGCTGGATCGGCGTCAGCGGGTTTTTGATTTCATGCGCAATCCGCCGCGCCACATCCGCCCACGCGGCTTTTCGCTGGGCCTGCTGCAGGGCCGTGATGTCATCGAAGGTCATCACGTAACCCTCTGTCACCGTCCCCCGCAGTTCTGCGCCGATCCGCACCAGCAGTATGCGCCGGTTGGTCTCCGGGCCGGTCTGCACTTCCCGCGTAATCACCTGATCCGGCACCGAGCGCACTTCGGCCAGCAGCTCGGCAAATTCCGGCACGCGGGTCGCCAGAGATTCGCCAATCGCATCCATCAGATCTGTTTGCAGCAGCAGGCAGGCGGCGCGGTTGGGCAGTTCAATCCGCTGTTCCACATCCAGCCCGATCACCCCGGCGGAAACGCCGGAGAGGACGGCTTCCGTAAACCGGCGCCGCTCATTGATCTGCCCATACGCCACCATCAGCTCAGACCGCTGGCTGGCCAGTTGCTCCGTCATGCGGTTAAAGGCACGGGAAAGGCTCGTCACCTCATCATCCCGCTTGGCCTCGGGCACGTGCACGCCCAGATCGCCTTCACTAATCCGACGGGCCGCCAGAATGAGCAGCCCCAGCGGCTTGGCAATCTGGTTGGCCAGCGCCAGACCAATCAGCGCAGCAGAGGCCAACACCAGCAACGCCACCAGCGCAAAAATCATCACAAAAGTCAGCTGGATTTTGGCCCGGTTCCCGTTCAGACGCCGGTAATCCGCAATCACTTTTTCCGTGCGGTGCATATGCTCCAGAATGGTGGGGTCCACCAGACGGGTAATCACCAGCATCAGCGCAGGGGTCTGCGAGAGTTCAACGACTGCCCGCACCGTGCGTTGATCCGGAGAGTCCAGAATAGCTACATCATTGGAGCGCGCCAGCATGGTCGCAGCCGGGGGCGGCAGGGCCTGATCTCCGGCGCGGCTCATCAACCCACCCGAGGCCACAATTTTATTGGTAATGGGGTCATACACCAGCGCATCCGTCAGCCCGCGCATGGTGGCCTGACTGTCCAGCATCTCGCTCAGCGCATCGTGATCCTGCAGCAGGTTCATGCCGCTGGCCGCCAGCTCGTTCTGCGCGCTCATGATGTAATTGGACATGGAGAACGCATCGGTGCGGATATTGGCGTTATGTTCCGTCAGATACCCGCGGGAGGCCTCCATGGCTTCATTCAGCGCCGTATTCACCCGGTCGGAAAACCAGATCTGAATGCCGTAATGGAAAAACAGGGTGGCAAACACGCCCACCACCAGCGTCGGCGCGACGGCGACAATCCCGAACAGGGTGACCAGCCGAACATGGAGTCTGGCTCCGGCCAGCCCTTTCCGATGCTCCACCAGCATCGGCCCCACACGCATGGCCACGGCCAGCAGCAGCAGGCCCAGCACCAGACTGTTCAGCAACAACACCAGCGGTTCGATCACCGCATAATGCCCAAAGGACATCCCGCCGGACAGCACCACAAAGGTTGCAAAGCCAAGGCACAGCGCCAGAGCGGCCAGCGTAAGAGCCACACTTTTCCGCTCCAGAGCCCGCAAGAGCCAGTGGAACCGGGTACGGGCCAGAAGAGTGCTTAGTGAAGAGAGGAAGCGCTGCATAAAGGCAGGTTAGACCACACCGCGCACAACGGGAATTTCAAGCTCACGAATTTTTTTGCGCAGCGTATTCCGGTTCAGCCCCAGCATGGCCGCTGCCTTGATCTGATTTCCACGCGTTTCCTGCAATGTCATCTGAATAAGAGGTCGTTCCACCTCTGCAATCACACGCGCATACAGATCATGCAAGGGCATCCCTTCCCGCCCTGCGGTCAGATATCGCATGATGTGGCGGGAAATAGCATCAGACAGCGGTTCTTCCACCGCCGTCTTTTCCGCAATCACCTCATGCGCCAGCGGTTCCGCCAGTTCCGCATCAATCAGATCACTACTGATGGTTTCCTGCGGATAAAGGGCCACAATGCGCCGCATGAGGTTTTCAAGCTCACGCACATTGCCCGGCCAGCGCCAGGATTGCAGGCGCGCCACGGCGGAATCATCCAGCACCCGGCTCCCGGCCCCAGCCTCCCGGCTCTGCGCCAGAAAATGGCGGGCCAGCAGTGGAATATCCTCCAGCCGCTCCCGCAACGGCGGCAGACGCAGCGGCACAACATTCAGCCGGTAATACAAATCTTCCCGGAAAG
Organism: Acetobacter cerevisiae; assembly: GCF_001580535.1. Classification (GTDB taxonomy): domain Bacteria; phylum Pseudomonadota; class Alphaproteobacteria; order Acetobacterales; family Acetobacteraceae; genus Acetobacter; species Acetobacter cerevisiae. Next base: position 33,857 of record NZ_LHZA01000145.1, read on the forward strand.
TCCCGGCCCGGATAGCCTGCCGCAGGTCCCGATGGGTTGCGGCAATAATCCGCACATCGGCCCGGATAGGCGCGCGGCCACCCACGGTGGTAAATTCGCCTTCCTGCAACACGCGCAACAGCCGCGTCTGCGCTTCCGGCGGCATGTCACCAATTTCATCCAGAAACAGCGTGCCGCCCGTTGCCTGCTCAAAGCGGCCTGGGCTTCGGCCTGTCACAGCTCCCGGCACACGCTCCTGCCCGAACAGTTCACTCTCAATCTGGTCACGCGGAATGGCCGCCATATTCACGGCCACAAACGGACCACCCCGCCTGCGCCCATATTCGTGCAATGCACGCGCAACCAGTTCCTTGCCCGTGCCGCTCTCACCGCTAATCATCACGGTCAGGTCAGACGTCGTCAGGCGGGCAATGCTGCGGTAAATCCCCTGCATGACCGGGGACTGACCAATCAGCGGCAGGCGTTCTTCCGGAGGCGAGGCCACCGCAGGCTTATCCGCCTCATGCGCCGGGGCCACCAGCGCGCGCGCCACAACGCTGAGCAGTTCCTTCAGGTCAAACGGCTTGGCCAGATATTCAAACGCACCACGCTGCGTGGCTTTGACTGCTGTCACCAGATTGGACTGGGCACTCATGACAATAATGCGCAGATCAGGTCGGGCCTGGCGGATACGCGGGATCAGATCCAGCCCGCTCCCATCCGGCATCACCACATCGGTGATGACCAGATCCCCCTCACCTTCCTCCACCCACTGCCAGAGCGTTGCGGCGTTAGGGGTGGACTGAACCTGATACCCGGCCCGCCCCAGCGCCTGCCCGAGCACGGTACGAATGGAACGATCATCATCAGCAACAAGAATAGTCGGCAAAGGTGTCATAGGGATCAGGTTACACTCAGATACGAAAAGATCATTACAAAAAAAGAACGAAGCTGTCAGATGCTTTCGTTGCCGTCCGGCACCACGGGCAAATACAGGCTGATTTCCGTGCGTCCGGGGCGGCTTTCCACTTCAATCACGCCGCCGTGGTCATCCATAATCTTGCCAACAAGGGCCAGTCCCAGTCCGCTCCCGCTCATCTTGGTGCTGATGAAGGGTTCAAACAGATGCGGGCGGATGGTCTCTGAAATACCCGGCCCCGTATCCCGCACCGTCACCACCAGCGGCAGATGCCGCCATTGCGAGGTGCCGGGCACTGCCAGCCGAATTCCGGGGCGGTAACTGGTGCTTAACGTAATCTCACCCGGCTTTTCCGTCTCCCGGATTGCCTCAGCAGCGTTCTTGACCAGATTGAGCAACATCTGCACCAGCTGGTCCCGATTCCCCCAGACATGCGGCAGAGACGGATCATACCGCTCCACAATTCGCAGTCCCGCCGCACAGCCTTTGCTGGCCAGCAGGCGCACATGTTCCAGAACGCGGTGAATATTCAGGGAGCGATAGTCTGCCGGAGCCTCATTAAACACGCCCATCCGCTCAACGAGGGCATCAATGCGATCCACTTCATCGCAGATCAGCGTCGCCAGTTCCTTGTCACTTTCCCCAACGGAATGCTCAAGAATCTGCGCGGCACCCTTAATCCCGGAAAGCGGATTCCGCACTTCATGCGCCAGCATTTCGGCCATGCCGGACACGCTGCGCGCCGCGGAGCGGAAGGCCAACTGGCGGTCCAGCGCCCGTGCGGCTGAAGAATCATGAAACGTCAGCAAAATGGAGCCGGGATAATCCAGCACATCCGCCCCCTGCACTGTCACCCCTTCATGGTGAAAGCGCGGGCTGCTGAACACCAGTTCATGCTCGGTAATGGTGCCGCCTTCCTTGCGCACATGCTGCACAAGCAAAAAGACCGGATGGTCTTCCGGCACCAGTTCCTCCAGCGCGCTCTGGCATAGCTGATGGCGAGACGTCGCAAAGAACTCTTCCGCCGCCGCATTGGCAAAGCGCAGCCTGTTCGTAGGGCCAAGCTCCAGCACCGGCACTGGCAGACTGTCCAGCAGCAACCCGGCGGACGGGCTCCCGTCCTGAGGCAAGACAGGGCGCTTCATGCAGCCTGTGTCATGCCGCGTGCGCCTGCGCATCGGCATGGCGGGAGGCACGCGGTTCGCGCACAGACCCGTCAGCAATCTGCTGATCGTAGAAATCGGAGATCATCGCAATGGCATCCGGCGCACAGTCCACGCGGTTCACAGCAGCCCGGAACCCAGCGGAATTCGGCAGGCCAGCGGAATACCAGGAGACATGCTTGCGGGCCAGACGCAGGCCGGGCCGTTCCCCAAAATGCTCCAGCATCATTTTGTAATGCTCCAGCACAATGGCTTTTTCCGCTTCCAGCGTGGGGTCCGGCACCTCTTCGCCCGTCCGCAGAGCGTGCGCGACCTGCGCCAGAAACCACGGACGCCCGTAACACCCGCGCCCGATCATCACGCCATCCGCGCCGGACTTCGCCAGCGCTGTACGGGCATCCTCCACCGTCAGAATATCGCCGTTAACAATCACCGGCAGGCCGACGGCTTCTTTCACGTTCCGCACAAAGGCCCAGTCTGCCGTGCCGTTATAAAACTGCTGGCGTGTCCGACCATGCACGGTGATCATGCGAATACCGGCATCTTCCGCAATGCGGGCCAGCACGGGCGCATTCAGGTGAGAATGGTCCCACCCCATCCGCATTTTTAGTGTTACGGGCACAGGCACCGCTTTCACCACGGCATCCAGCAGGCGGGCAGCTCCGACCTCATCACGCATCAGGGCGGACCCGGCCATCTGGCCAACTGCAACCTTCTTCACCGGGCAGCCGAAATTGATGTCGATCAGATCCGCGCCCCGGCCCACGGCAATACGGGCTGCCTCTGCCATGGCGTTCGGGTCACACCCAGCCAGCTGCACAGCATTCGGGCCACCGGCATCAGCCACTTCGGCCATCCGCAGGGTTGTGTCATTTTCCCGCACCATGGCCCAGGACGCGATCATCTCGGAGACCACAAGCCCAGCCCCCAGCTTCCGCGCCAGACGACGGAACGGCAGGTCTGTCACGCCGGACATGGGAGCAAGGATAACGGGCGTTTCCAGGCGCACACCGCCCAGATCAATCGGCCGCAATAACGGTTGCGTTTGCACAGTCTTTTCCACTTTGCCTATGATTTAGGCAGATATACGCATTTCCGATTCGGGAATCAATCTTTTATATCCGTAACGTTTTTGGCGTTCAAAGTTCCCGGACGTCCCTATTTTCAGGCCTTTTCCAGCAACTGGCGCGCCAGAGCATTATGCTTCTCCGCCAGCATCGCAGGGTCATGATGTACAAACTGGCCATCACGGATCAGCCAGCGCCCATTAACCATGGAATACGCAACACGCTGAGGCGAGCAAAACAGCAAAGCCGCAACCGGGTCAGACTGCGCGCCAGCATGGTCAATCCCGCGCAGATCAAACGCCACAACATCCGCCGCCATACCGGGGGCCAGATAGCCAATATCGTCACGCCCCAGCACCGCCGCACCGCCACGCGTAGCCAGTTCCAGCACTTCCCGCGCCTGCATCATGGGCCGTCCGTCTTCTGTTTCCAGCAAACGCCCCAGCAGCATAGCCTGCCGGGCTTCCCCCAACATGTGGCTGCCGTCATTGGACGCCGAGCCATCGACGCCCAGCCCAACCCGCATGCCGGACGCCACCATGCGCCGCACTGGCGCGATACCAGAGCCCAGCCGCATATTGGAACAGGGGCAATGCGCCATTCCGGTATGCGTTGCGCCAAAACGGCTGATGCCTGCCTGATCCAGCTTGACGCAATGCGCGTGCCACACATCCGCGCCAACCCATCCGACATCCTCGGCATATTCCGCAGGCGTCATGTTGAAGTGCTCACGGCTATAGGCAATGTCGCTGGCATTTTCGGCCAGATGCGTATGCAGCATGGTGCCGGTCGCGCGCGCCAGTCCAGCGGCCTCACGCATCAGATCCGGGCTGACGGAAAACGGTGAGCACGGCGCCACCACCACACGCTGCATGGCCAGCGGTTCAGGGTCATGGAACGCCTCAACCACCCGCTGCGTATCGGCCAGAATGGCGGCCTCATCCTCCACCACACTATCGGGCGGCAAGCCCCCCTTGCTCTCCCCCACACTCATGGCCCCACGCGCTGCGTGAAACCGCATCCCCATTTGTGTGGCGGCCTCAATCTGATCCTCTAAGCGGCTCCCATTGGGAAACAGATAAAGATGATCACTGGTGGTGGTGCAACCGGACCATAAAAGCTCCGTCATAGCCGTGCAGGTAGAAACCCGGATCATTTCCGGCGTCAGACCGGCCCAGATTGGGTAGAGCGCCTGCAACCAGCCAAACAGTGAGCTATCCTGCGCGGCGGGGATAACGCGGGTTAGCGTCTGATACATATGGTGGTGCGTGTTCACCATGCCGGGCATCACAACATGCCCAGTCATATCCTGCACCACGTCCGCCTGCGGCAACGGGTCTGAGGCTACACCAAGAGCCGCAATCTGCCGCCCGCGCACAAGCACCCAGCCGCCTTCCAGCTCCTCGCGCTGGTCATTCATTGTCACAACACGCAGGGCATTTTTCAGCAGGATGGTCGCCATTGGTCTCTTTTCCCAATCACTGAGGCAGAACATGAAAAAGGCCGCGCATCAGCCTGATGCACGGCCTTTTCCCAAAAACCTTACTCCAGAAGCGCTCAGAGCGCTGCCAGATCAGGGCACCAGAACAGACACAGCCGCCGTGCAGGCAATGCCTTCTTCACGCCCCGTAAAGCCCAGACGTTCAGACGTGGTGGCTTTAACCGAAATCCGGCCAACATCCACTTCAAGCAGATCCGCCATCCGCTGGCGCATAGCCTGCGCATGCGGGCCAATTTTCGGGCGTTCGCAAATGAGCGTCACATCGGCATTAATCAGCATGCCGCCACGTTCCCGAATACGCTGCCCGGCATGCACTAGGAAACGCGCGCTGTCCGCATCTTTCCACTCGTTCTTGCTGGGCGGAAAATGCGTGCCAATATCGCCTTCCGCCAGCGCGCCATAAATGGCGTCACACAGCGCATGAATGCCAACATCGGCGTCGGAATGACCAGCCAGCCCCTTGGTGTGCGGCACGGTAATACCGCAAAGGATCAGCGGACGGCCTTCTTCAAAAGCATGAACATCATACCCCAACCCGACACGCGGCAGGAGAGTCGGACCAATCAGTCGTTCAAGGCGCACGAGGTCCTCCTCATAAGTCAGCTTGATGTTGTCTTCATCACCGGGCACCAGCGCCACGCTAAAGCCTGCCTCTTCCAGCAACTTCGCGTCATCCGTTGCCGTGGCAGATGCAGCCCCACGATGCAGATCTAAAAACAGTCCAAAGCGGAACCCCTGCGGCGTTTGCGCCCGGAAGAGATGATCACGCGGAACAGTTCCGGCAATCACACCCTTGTCTTCACGCTTGAGCGTATCGGCAACCGGCACGGCAGGGATAGCGCCGGGGTGCTCAGCCAGAGCGGAGACAACATTCTGCACCAGTTTGGCCGTCACGTAAGGACGCGCACCATCATGCACCAGAACAAGATCGGGGCGCTCGCTCTCAGGCAGTGCGTCCAGCGCCTCCAGTCCGGCCAGCACACTGGCCTGACGGGTGGCACCACCGGCCACAGGCGGCAGAACAGCAACGCCGTCCAGCGTCTGCGCCAGCATTTCGGGGTCACCCACCGGCTGCACACAGCTTACATGAGGCAAAAGGGCTTCCGCAGCGTGGCGGATAACCGGCTGGCCCGCCAGCACCACGTATTGCTTCGGCGTTGCAGACCCGCTGGTCGCGGCGTAACGGCTGCCTGTTCCGGCAGCCAGAAGAATGGCAGCTACTCGCATAGTCGGAGCAATGCTGCGGGAAGCCCGAGACGTCAAGGCACAAAATGCGCCTCACAGCCCTCAGTCTGCGCTGCACCTGCCTTATAAAAGCTGTTTGCTTTTAAAAATCTGTCATCGGTCTTTTTATAAGAAGATGTTTCCGTCTTTATTCATGCAAATCTCATGAAGCATTCATCAGCATAGAAAAATTTATCCCTCGCTCTCAGAATAATGATATAGCTCAGGCCAATCAGATACCCTTATCAGGCCGCACTTTTCTGCGGCTCAGACCAGAGAAACCATGAAAACACTTCTGCTCACTTTTGAATGCCCTCCTGATGTCACCGGGGGCGGCCTGTGCACGTATGTTCAGGAATACATCAACGCGAAAATAGAACGGAGAGAGCCGACTGTTATCCTGACGGCTGATTTCAATGTGCATGATGAAGTCTGCACGTATTTTGGCTGCGTCAAGGTGATCCGCTTCAACCCGTCCACCGGTGAGTCCTTTAAACATATGGGCCACTGGGCGGCGATGAGCTACGAATTCTCCAACCAGGTCAAAAAAATCATCACGGATGGTTTCAAACCGGACTGGCTTGAAGTGTGTGATGGTTTCGGTCTGGGTTATTTTACGCTTCAGAGAAAACTGTGCCTTGAAGCACCGTTTACAGACCTGAAAGTTCTGGTGACCGCCCATACACCCGTCACCATGATTGATGAATGGGACAAGAAAAATATTTATGAACTACCAACATATTTCACAAAATATATGGAGCAGTTCTGCTTTCAGGCTGCAGACAAAGTCATTTCCCCAAGCGCCTTTCTGAGAAAGAAACTTCTTACGGAATTTCTGGAAAAAGATGTTCCGATTGATGTTGTGCCCAACCCTTACGAAACCCCCTCTACCAGTCTGGTTCCGGGAAAAGAGGCCAGCGATAACACGCAGGTTTACGACATTCCTGATTATGCCATTGCCTCCCGTGTTTGCTACTGGAAAGGCATAGAACATGCGCTGGCGGGGTTTGACCTGTACTGGGCTAATGGTGGCCAGTCATCCTTGTACGTTTACGGGTCTGACACGCATTATTTCAAAAACAATAAATCCCTGACAGAAACGCTTAGCACCAAATACAGCAAATGGATTGAAAAAGGACTGCTCAAATTTGCAGGCCTAAAAGAACATTCCGAAATTCTCTTTATTAAAAAACATCTCAAGGCGCTCTTTCACCCGTCCCTGTTCGAAAATTATCCTTATTCCGTTATCGAACATATGGCGGAGGGTGGCCTTGTTGCCGCCTCTCTGAGTGGCGGACAGGCCGAACTCATCCGGAATGGAGAAAACGGTTTCCTGTTTGATCCGCACTCCCCCAAATCCATTCAGGATGCCATTCTGACAATGGATGCTCTGGATGATATGCAAAGTCGCTCTATTACGGACAATGCCATTCAGACCATTAAGGATACCTGCTCTTACGCAACCGTCATGACGCATAAAGAACAGGTTCTGGCCACAGCCGAACAGAACGCGTCTGCCTTCCCCTTCACATCCGGGAAAGAGTTGACCCATGCGGACGCAAAAGACGGCTCAGCACCGACGGTTGTCATCCCGCACTACAATCTTGGCGCATTGCTGATTGAAGCCATTGAAAGCATCAAATTCAGCAGCCTGCCCGATATCAAAATCCTTGTCGTCGATGATGGCTCAACAGACAAAGAGTCCGTCATTATTCTAAAAACTCTTGAAGCACGTTATACAAACCTGAAAGTTATCTACAAGAAAAACTCCGGCGTGGCGGAAACCCGAAATATCGGCGTCCAGCACGCAACGACAGACTATATCGCTCTTCTGGATGCCGATGACCTCGTCTGCGTCCCTTACTATGAAGCCGCCCTGAAGATCCTGAACCGTTACAGCAATGTCGGTTTTGTGGGGGCATGGAATGAGGACTTCAACCAGCACGGCCGCCTCCGGCTCTGGCCGACCTTTAACCCTGAAGTCCCACTCCAGATGATTATGAACACCACGAACTGTCAGGGGCTGGTTGTACGGCGTGACGCCTATCTGGCACACGGGCAACATGACCCGAATCTCGGCATGTTCCTGGATGACTGGGAGTCAACCATTTCCATGGTCCTTAACGGCGTCCGCGGCGTGATGATCCCTCACCCGCTATTCAAATACCGTATCCGGGAAGACTCGATTTTCCGTGATAAATTCAGAATGTTTACTATCAACTATAATTATATCATTGATAAACATCAGGCACAGCTGTCAGGCTGCTATGGCGAGATGATCAAATTCCTGAACGCCAATGGCCCCAATACGCAGTATCACAACCCAACGATCCCATCAGCAAACAACACCCACCACACCTCTGCTCCTGCTCCGGCCCCTCAGCACGAGGGAGGCAGACTGGTTCAGCTAGTGCACAAATATTATGACAGCGTGAACCAGCCCGGACCCATTCGGAATATTCGGATGGGGCTACGCAAGCTTGGCGCAGGTCAGTTGGCTGCTCATTTTCGAAAATAAGCGCTTTCTTGCCCGAGGACGATCCTTAAGCAGCGTCCTCGGGAAATGCTCATTTCATCGTTACATTCGTTTTCATGGGCAGAAAAATTCTGTCCATGAAAATTGATTTCTAGGGTGTCTTGTTTTCAGTCTACAGGCCTATTTTACGATCACTTTACGCACCATCCGCAGCACAACCCCAAACATCGGCAAGCGGAATATGCTGTAATATTTCTCCCCCACACGATGCAGGCGAGACGATTGAATTTTTTCAAGCTCCTGACGCACCTGATCAAATTCAGAAATTTTACGGGATATATCCTGATCCTTATCTGAAATTTCACGATCCTTACATAACATTTCATGCTCAAGGTGTCGTATATAGTCTATAAGATCAGTCCGCTTCTTTATTTCTTTCTCTTTTTCTTCAGAGATCTCATTCAATTTTCCCTGCAATTTTTCCAGACGAGACAAAAGAGCGTCATTCTGCCGGAGAACTGTCGTGCGTTGCTCCCACTCCGCCTGCCTATCAAGATTAATTCTTTTAATTATATCCCGAAGCAACTGCGCTTCAGCACGCTTCCCCTGCTCTGCAAGAGTATAATCTGAAGTGCGCTCTTCAAACGTAACCGTCGGAAAGCGATGCAATGTATAATCAAAAATTGCTTTAATTTTAAAATAATTTGACGGCTCAAGCTTAACAATGCGCCCTATCAAGGCTGCAAGAACAGCCATATGCAGCCGGTCTGTCTCAACACATTCAAACTGACTCATTAAGCCAGCAACTGCACGAAGAGGCTTTACGCATTGTTCGGTTGTTGACCACTGAATGTCGTTGAACAGCAGAGGCAAATCAACAGAGTCACGCGGAGTTTGTTTTCGACCACCTTCCTCATCAAGTCGGAAAATTTGGAGAGCAGGGTACTGACCTTCAATTTCCAGATCAGAGAAATGCTCTTCTTTGGTATAAAACGCCATATCCGGACAAACGAAGATCTGGCCTTCAGGCATCCCCTGACGAAGCAGTTCGTCGTAACTCCGCTGTTCCCGGCAGAAAATTGTTACCTGATCTGCGTAAGGAACAAATTCAGATCCAAATCCTGAAAAACTTGTCGGCAGAATAAGTAACTGACCACCATTCTGAAGAAAGGCAATTGTCTGCTCAAGGTAAGTTTCCCACATTCCCTTGACCCATCCGCCACTCCCGCCCATCACGATATGGGTATAGCCAGAAAAAGCCTCCTTATGTCGGCCCTGAATGCATTTGGGAGCCCAGCCTATATCCTCAAACAGATCAAGCGTTCCCAACGCAATCAATCCATCGCCAAGGTTGCCATAGCCTGGGTAGAAAACAGCATCGTTATCTACAAAGCACTTCAAGGATTCAATTAGAGATGAATTCTCTCGAATTTCTGCGCGGACAGCTCGCCTGATATGTTTATATTTTTCATCCATTTCAAGCATTCCCTTTTGCAAGCTGTTCTTCCAGAAGCGCATACACCGCAGCAACTCTCATGCCATATGCGGACTGAGCATGTTGCTGCTCAAAATATTGATGCAGCCAGTGGACTTTATTCTGAATTTCCGTCTCAGACGCATTAAGAAATTCTTTAACCTTAGCGACATACCGCGCCACAAGTTCCGCATCATCAGCACAGTTCTGCACCAGGAAACCAGATTTTTCCTGAATCAATTCCGGAACCCCACCAACATCCACCGTGATAATTGGAATTTGCAGCTGGGCAGCTTCCAGCAAGACGTTGGGTAACCCGTCAAAAAGCGATGTATATAAAAAGGCATCTTTATTTGTAAAAGGAATGCTCCCTAACCCGCTAAAGCCACCTTTATAAACAACATTGGGACAGTCATCGAAATATTCTGGTTCAAATTGATCCAGAACAGGACTTCCATAAACATAAATTTTTGTTTCTATATTTTCTGCCAGCAGTTCAACAGAAATTTTATGGAGAAGATCGGGACGTTTTTGTGCATCCAAACGTGAGGCCCATATTAAGCGCCTCGGCCTATCGCTGTGCTGAAGAGGGTGTAGAACCGGCTGACTATAGGTGTAAAGAGTCTCAGTTCGCCCCTGATATGCCGGGATGCGGTATTCCAACTGTTTGAGATTAAGGCCGTGATCTGAAATGACATAATCTATATAATTTCTATAGTCACTCAGAAAACGATATTCAGCACCATCTTCATAAATCACGCTATCCATAATATAATAAGAGGAACAGAAGTAAAAATAAACCAGCTTTTTACTCTTGAAAAATTCAGCATAGGCCTTCATAACATTTTCACAGAACGGGCAGAACTTCATGAAAATTCTTGCATCAACCGCAAAATTTTCAAGAACCCGAACTACCATCTCTGGTATACGCACAGCATCATGCGTATCCAGAATCTCATACAGATCAAGAACGTCCAGTCCTTCAGGAATCTGATAGCGTTCTTTAGAGTGGCAAAGCTTCTGCCCAAGAATCAATAAACACGATCTGTTTCCGTCTTTAATAGCTGTTTCTATAAAATTCAGAACGTATTTCTCGCCACCACCTTTGGAAAGGAACGGTAGGAAAAAGACGTCTGTATAGTGTTTCCCTTGAACAGCCTTACAGATTTTTTCATACGCTTGTCCGAATGCCTGCGAAATTCCAACATTCGTAAAAAACTGAGCATCCCGAAGGCTATAAGGATGTATTTCCGGCTCAATCAGATTCGCCTGATAAATGAGCTCTCGTAAATAAAATGATTTAGTATAGGATTTTTTAAAATCAATATGAATTTGTGGAAGAACCGTTTCCTGCTCCCTCTGCTCCAGAAGCTTTAAAAACTCATTTCCTTCAAAAAAAGCAGAATTAGGTACCATCCGCTTCTGGTCTCTGCCAAGAGACGCCATGATGCTACCGTTTCTCTGCCGGTAAAAAACAATTGTGTCCGGTACCACAAGTAGGTTAAAACCAGAACCAATTAAACGTAAATTAATATCATAATCTTCATAAGCATAAACGGTTCCGGACGAACAATCCATGTAAGGTATGTTTAAGAGGTCTGCGCGTCTTGCCATAAAACGGGACACATAAGGATGTTCACCCGCCATTCGGTAAAGACCAACCCGGTCAAGAGAATAAAATTTGCAAACATAACTACCGTCCCCGAAAGAATGATAATATTCTGGAAAGGCCACTATTTTCTTATTTTGGGAATCCTGATGGAGTTGATAAAGCTCATAGATAAAATTTCTTGAAACCAAATCATCGGCATCTGCGGTGAGGATGTACTCACCCACAGCAACCTCAATACCATAATTCCGTGCCAGCCCCAGCGAATGTACCTCAATATTTTCAAGCCTAACAGCGTCAAAACCGGTATAATCATAATTCTGTAAAAGGGTCAGCGTTCTCTCATCAGCACAGTCGGCAACAATTACTAATTCAGACTTAATTTCATGTAATTGCGCATGCTGAACAGTATCAAGCAAAGAGCGAAGCGTGGGGTACAATAAATCCTGTTCGCGATGAACGTTCAAAACAAGAGAGACATCTATACCTGACATAAAAATTCCCACGCCACGCTTAAAGCAAAATTAAAAAAAGAGCCTTCCTTAAGAAAAATACTCACATGCAAGGAAGAGAGTATTCATGCAGTCAGGCAGGATCGACAAAGAAAGACGGTAAAAACTTCTCGTCATTTTGTAGCAACGCATCAATCTGGTCACAGGCAGCCAGAGCTTCCGTAATGGTCACATCCATATCCAGATAGCGATAGGTGCCAAGGCGGCCCATGAAAGACACACCACTTTCTGATTTAGCCAGCGCAATATAGCTGTCCAGCATCTTCTTTTCGTTCACCAGACGGATGGGATAGTATGGAACATCCCCCTCACCTGCCAGACGGCTATATTCGCGGAAACAAACCGTCTGAGAGAATTTGTCCTGCTCCCACGGCGCAAAATGCTTGTGTTCCGAAATCCGGGTAAACGGCACGTTTTCATCGCAATAGTTGATAACGGCGGTACCCTGATGATCCCCTTCATCAACAAACCGTTCAAAATCAAGCGTCCGATACCCAAGGCGCCCAAGACGGAACTGGAAATAGCGATCAATCGGCCCTGTGTAGAAGACGTGATCGTACTTCTCTTCCAGACTCTCAAAGGAACAGCCCAGCCGAATATCAATCCCATCCACACCCAGAATATTCTGGACAATGCTCGTATAGCCGTCTTCCGGCATACCCTGATACGGATGATTGAAGTAGTTATCGTCGTAGTTAAAGCGCAGCGGCAGGCGCTTCAGAATGGATGCCGGGAGTTCAGTCGGCTCCAGCCCCCACTGTTTCCGCGTATAGCCGTGGAAAAAGGCCTTATAGAGTTCCGGGCCAATCATGCTCAGCGCCTGCTCTTCAAAAGAGCGGGGAGCCTGAATGGAGCGGTCGGCTTTATTTTCAATAAACGTCCGTGCGTCCTTCGGTCCCATGGTCGTGCCAAAGAACTGATTGATCGTCAGAAGGTTAACGGGCAGCGTGTAGACGCGATCTTTGGAGATTGCCTTCACGCGGTTGATGTAGGGCTGAAATTTCCCAAAGCGCTGGACGTAATCCCACGCTCTTTTGTCTGCTGTATGGAAAATGTGAGGGCCGTATTTATGGACCATCACACCAGTTTCTGCGTCTCGTTCCGTGTGGCAGTTGCCGCCCAGATGTGGGCGTTCATCCACAACCGTTACCTTATGGCCACGCTCTGCCAGATGCCGGGCAATGATCGCCCCGCTAAATCCAGCTCCCACAACGCAGAATGATTTCAAAATTTAGCTCCCGACACAATCAAGCACGCATTCAGCCAGAGCGACCATCGTCGAGCCACACTAAATGCCTTTTTTCTCTTAGCAGGCCTACCCTTGCCCTCTGCTTTGGGCAAGTCACAGCTAAAAAGAACGGCAGTATTTTTTGAAAAAGAGTGTGGCGCGCCCTGCTGGATTCGAACCAGCGACCCACAGCTTAGAAGGCTGTTGCTCTATCCAACTGAGCTAAGGGCGCGTACTCTGCACCCTCCGATAGTCGGAAAAATCCGGAAAATCAATGGGTCCAGTTCTGGATCCGGTCAAACCGGAAGTTATCCGCATAGACTTTAGGCTTACGGATACGCTGAACAGGCGCTTCAACTTCGTAGCCGATCTGCTCACGCTGAGCATAAGCCACAGCGTTCTCACAGGAGGCAAAATACAAACGCAGCTGAGACTGGGTATCCTGACTCCCGGTCCAGCCCATCAGTGGGTCCTGATGCCTTGGAGCCGTTTGTCCGTATTCAAAAACCCACTCACGCGTGCCAGCCAATCCTGACTGCCCCGCCGCTTTAGGCTGCTTATAAATCCGTGCCGGCATGGTGATGCCTCCAGATATATGTGGTCGGGGCGCCCGGACTCGAACCGGGGGCCTCGTGTACCCAAAACACGCGCGCTACCAGGCTGCGCCACGCCCCGAATGCAGCGGAACCTAAGCGGCATTCGGCAGGCTGGCAAGCCCATTCCGGTAAAAAATCAGTCAGCCTTGTCCATTGTCTTGCTGGCAAGCGGCGGAACAAACAGCGGAGCCGTATCCCACGGGAACAAAACCCAGGTATCCTGCGGCACTTCAACAACAAAATGGTTGGTCAGTTTCATTCCGGCAGGCTTGGCATACAGGCAGGCAAAATAAGCCTTGGGCAACCGCTCACGCACAACACGGGCCGTCACGCCAGAATCCACCAGGTCATCGATAACAAGGAAGCCCTCGCCATCGCCTGCTGCATCAGGAGACTTGATGATGGTGGGCTTGCCACGTTCTTCTTCATCATAGGTGACGACGGAAATGGTCTCGACCAGACGGCAGTTCAGCTCCCGTGCAATAATCGCTGCCGGGATCAAGCCGCCGCGTGTGACGGCCACCACGCCTTTAAACGGCATTTTGGGCACAAGAGCCTCTGCCAGAATACGAGCATCTCTATGTAACTGGTCCCACGTGACAGTCGCGTAGTTTACGGCCATCTGGCTCTACTTCCTCTTCAAACAAACATCAGGCCAGACAGACCCAGCCAACAGGCCCCCTTTTGGGCCGTGCAGCGCCCTTCTGCCACTAGTCCGGGCCGCCCTGCAAATTTCCATTAAGAAAAATTTCCTGCTTCAGGGAATATGGCGGAATTTTCTTTCAATCGTTATGCTTCCCCCATGACTTTAGAAACCCCTCCCCCTCTCCCTCCTGTGGTGCTTGATCACCCGCTCATTCAGCACAAGCTGACACACCTGCGCCGCAAGGAAACCTCTACAGCCGGTTTCCGCCGTCTGGTGCGCGAACTCAGCCTGCTGATGTGCTATGAAGCCACGCGCGATCTCCCTCTGGAGCCGGTCGAAATTACAACGCCGCTCGAAACCATGCAGGGCGAACAACTGGCTGGCCCGGATGTCTGCTTCATCTCCATTCTGCGCGCCGGCAATGGCCTGCTGGATGGCATGCTGGACCTCGTGCCGTTCGCGCCTGTGGGGCATATCGGCTTGTATCGTGACCCGGATAGCCTTGAGGCTGTGGAATACTACCTCAAGCTGCCAACACAGATTGCCTCGCGCCGCTGCATTGTGGTCGACCCCATGCTGGCAACCGGCCACAGTGCTGCTGCTGCTCTGACGCGCCTGAAAGAGAAGGGGGCTAAACGTCTGCTGTTTGTCTGCCTGCTCTCCACCCCGGAAGGCATTGCCTGCCTGCAGAAGGCCCACCCAGATGTGCCTATCCTGACCTGCTCGATTGATCGCGGGCTGGATGAACACGGCTATATCCGCCCCGGTCTTGGGGACGCTGGCGACCGTCTGTTCAGCACCCGTTAATCCGCATGGCGTCTGCTCCGGTTTTGGCATCCGCCCGCCGCATTCTGCTTCTTGGTCTGTTGGCGGGCTACATCAATGCGCTCAGCTTTATTGATCTGGGCGGGATGTTTGCGGGTGCCATGACCGGAAACACCATCCATATGGACGCCACTTTTGCAGCGGGAAACTGGCAGCATGGCCTGCAGGTTGCAGAACTCATTCTGGTCTTTTTCCTGACTGCCATTCTTGCAGCCTGCCTTAGGTTTGTTACCCTGCCAGTCTATGGTTTTGTGATAATGGCTGTCCTGCTGATTATCGCACAGAGTGTTTATGGCGCGCCCCATCAGATGCGTTATGAATGCCTTGTCCTGCCTGCCCTCATGGCCGTTCAGGGGCAGACGCTGGCACGCTTTTCCGGCAATGCCATTCAGACCGTTGTCATCACCAGCAATCTGCTGAAATGCGCTGCGGCCCTTGCTGCCTGGCTCATGTCTTGCCTGCCGGGCAGCACTGTTCCTCGCCCCCGTCGCAGTGCCATTTTTTTACCCGGCCTGTCATGGGTGGCCTTTCTGCTGGGGGCCGCAACAGCCTCCATGGCTCTGAGCCTGAAAACCAGCTTCCCTTTCCCGAATAGCTGACATGCCCGCGGGCTCTTGGTGGCAAACGCCGTTCTCAGTAGGACACTCAGGTGACAAAGACTGAGAAGCAAGGCGGCCAAGTATGAGCATATCGTGGGGTGATTTTCAGGCTGTCGTGCAGCTCTCTGCGGGTCTTAACGTCGCCATTCTCAGTTTTGTCGATATCAGCCTGCCCGCCATCAAGGAACGGCGTCGGGTCTTTGTAAAAGCCCGGCAGGAACTGGATATCCATCGCAAAAACCCCCACATGCGCACGGACGCCCAAAAAGAAAGCCACGCGAACGCCATAGATGACGTGGACCGCAGGCTTTTTGACCTCTGGCGGGAAACCTCCGCTTTTGAAAGCATTGAGGACTCCCTGATCAAATCCACCGGCGTCT
Organism: Acetobacter cerevisiae; assembly: GCF_001580535.1. Classification (GTDB taxonomy): domain Bacteria; phylum Pseudomonadota; class Alphaproteobacteria; order Acetobacterales; family Acetobacteraceae; genus Acetobacter; species Acetobacter cerevisiae. The sequence continues at coordinate 50,055 of NZ_LHZA01000145.1, forward strand.
TTGGATTTTTTGGCGCGGTGCTGAGCATTGGCCTGCTCTGGTATTCCGCCCTGCACTATAATGAGGACATCTCTTTTACCGGCGAATTGCTGACTGTCCTCTCTTTCTTCTCATTGCTGGCCGCGTTTCTCATCAATTTTGTCACGGCCTCCAAGGCGTCGCAATATACCAAACGGTGCAACGCCCTGCGCGACCATATGCGGGTCAAGCTCTAAGCCGCCCCGTATCCTTACGGGCTGCCGCCGTAAGTCAGTTTGTAGATCGTGCCGGACAGATCATCACTGATCAGCACGCTCCCATCCGCCATGGGCTGCACGTCAACCGGACGCCCCCATGCGGTCTGACCATTCCTAAACCCGCTCACCAGCACTTCCGGCGCCTGCGGTTTACCATCAGGCCCAAAATGCACCGTGACAACCTGATACCCGGCAAGCGTGCTGCGATTCCATGAGCCGTGTTCGGCGATAATCAGCGCACCTCGATACGAGGCAGGAAACTCTGTTCCCTCATAAAAGCGCAGCCCCAGAGCGGCGACATGCGCCCCCAAAAGCAACGCAGGCGGCGTGAACTCACTGCAGGCATGCTGCTTTCCAAATTGCGGATCGGGCAAATTGCCCTGATGGCAATACGGATACCCAAACGATTCTCCGGGGCGGCTCACCCGGTTCAGTTCGTCCGAGGGAACATCATCCCCCAGATTATCCCGTCCATTATCGGTAAACCATAATGCGCCCGTCCCCGGCTGCCATGTGAAACCAACCGTATTGCGGATGCCAAAGGCCACGTCCTGCCGATCGGTCCCATCAGGCTTCATGCTGAGCAGACGCCCAAATTTATGCCCGACATCGCAAATATTACACGGCGACCCAATGGGCACATACAGTCTGCCATCTGGCCCGAACGCTATAAATTTCCAGGAGTGATCGCCATCCTCATAGGGCAGTGCATCCGCCACCACCTCCGGTGCAGCTGGCGCATCCAGATGGTGCTCAATATCCCGCAGGGCCACAATGCGCTGGGTATCGGAAATGTAGAGATCACCCCGGTAAAACGCCACGCCAACGGGCTGGTTCAGCCCATGGGCAATTGTGCGGACTTTGGTGGCATGGCCAGCCTGATCGGTTGAAATGGCATAGACCACGCCCGGACCCATTGTGCCGACAAACACCGTGCCCTGCGCCCCAATGGCCATTTCCCGCGCGCCGGGCACCTGAAACGAGAAAATCCCGATATGGAAGCCTGCCGGCACATGCAGTTCGTCAAGTTTTGCTGCGGCCAGACTGTGCCCGGCGATCACCACGGATGCGACGCCACTCACCGCACACGCGAACAGTGCGCGGGCAAGTCTGTTTCTGAAAGGTTTCTGCATAGCTTTCCCCCGGCAGCGAAAATCGTCCCTTTGTCTGCTGTAAACGCCGCATCGAGCAGTTCCAAAACAAATACGCCCCGCTAGGCCCTACTGACGCATTTATGAAGACGCACTAAAAGCGCCGTAACCCGCTGATCTGCGTCCCGCATCTGAGAGTTGTATGACGCAACCACCCGCCCAATATAGGAGGCGGAAAAGGGTCTTCCTCATTATAGCCCTTCGATATTGAAGAAACGGATCGTAACAATGCGTCTTAATGCTAAAGCGTCTCTGGCCGCACTGGCTGTTCTGACAGCTACTCCCATGCTGGCCCACGCAGAGAGCCTCCATACCAAGTGGGAAAACTTCAAGGCTGGCCGCGCCTTCCATCACCTGTCCGCTGACGGCCAGCGCGCCATGGCCGATATTGTGCAGGCGCGTGAAACGCTTGCCGCTGGCAACACCGATGCCGCAATCCCGGCCCTTTACGATGCGCAGAAGCGTCTGACAGCAGCCAGCAAAGCGGAAACGAAATTTGATGCCGCAGAAAGCCAGCTTCAGCCTGCGCCTCAGCGCCCGGTTTCTCCGTCCCATATGCCCGTGACGACCCCGACCACATGGATCCCGGTTGGTGGCGAATTTATTGCAACGGAAACACTGGCTCCGGAAAAGAAAGCAGCTGTTGCAACAGCCAATGGCCAGCTTAAAGCCGGTCAGCCGGATCAAGCTGCGCAGACCATGCAGGTTGTGGGAGAAAATGCGGATTTCATTATCGCGCTGACCCCGCTGGCGCAGACACAGGGTGCCCTGAACCGCGCAACGGTCTTTACTGAAGGCAAGCAGGCTCCGGAAGCCGTCGCTGCCCTCGACCAGATCCTCAACGGTCTGGTGTTTGTCTCAGAAGATTTTGCTGAAACTGCAATGCCGGATAACGGTAAAGCCCCCGCAAAATCCAGCCACTAAACAGTTTGATGCTAAAGGACGGAGGAGCACACAGCCCCTCCGTTTTTCAGAGTTTTAGAGATCGACGCTGGCCGTCCCCATCACCATGAAGGGTGCTGCGATGGAGTAGGACGTGCTGCCACCCTTGATCTTGGACCCATACATTCCCGTCGCTGCCAGAGCATTGGCGGCTGTGCCGCTTACAAACCCCAGATAGTGACGGTCTGTAATATTCCGCAGGTTCAGGCGCAGGGTCGGAGATTTCATAATCCCCCAGTCCTTGAAACGATACCCGGCACTGATGTTCATCGTCAGATAACCAGGAATATGCTGGTCATTCACGAAGGTTGCATACTGCTTGGCAACGTATTTCAGGCTGTATCCGCCAAACAGGTGGCCATCATCGTAATCAAGATTGAAACCAAGCTGATACTTGGGGGTCTGCGGAGCAAATTTGCCTTTGCTGAACACAAAGTCACTTGTGCCGCCTGCCGCAACATTACTATCCGTGCGGGCATTGATGTATTCCGCGGAGAAATACGGACGCAGGTGATACAGAATGGGGCGCGTGCCCACTTCCACATCCACACCATCGGCATGGGAGTTCCCGCCGTTGATGCTCCGGCTATAGGTATCTCCGGTCGGCATGGTCACCGTCTGCTGATACAGGCGGTTGGTAAAGTTGTAATGGAAATACGTTATCGAGCCCATGACAGTCGGGCCCTGATAGCGCCAGCCGAACTCCTCGGAGATGGAAATTTCCGGCCGCATGTCGGCGTTAGCCTGCGTCGTGTAGCCCTTCGTCTTTGTGCTGTAGGCCCCGGAATCATACAGTGATGTATTCATCGGGATACGGAAGTTTGTTGTTGAGGACGCGAAGAGCTGGTTTTCGTTATTAATCTTGAAGCGGATGGACGCCGCCGGCAGCGGTTCCTGCCATGAACCATTGATGTAAGGACCGGTAGACGTGTTGGGGAGGAAGTTATGCCCCTCACGATTGACCACGGCATACTTCAGGCCAGCTTCAAGAGTAAGGCGGTTATTCAGCAGAGACAGACTGTCTGCGATGAACATCGTATGAATACGGGTCTGCGTCAGAGTATCGCGATACTGTGCCGTCTCACCGTTTGAAAGCACCATATTCGGGCCGCTCGCCAGCAGATCATAAGGTTTGCCGGTCGCGTTATCTATCAGGCTGTAAGGCCCTGTCTGGATCTGCTTTGAGTATTCAAACCAGTAACCAACCGACAGACGGTTGATCCCTGTATGCAGGGACAGCTTTGTCACGGCACCGGGGCGATAGGTCTGCGTGTTGGACGGGTTATACAGAAGGATAGATTTTGTATTGGACGGATTATACGGCCCGATGGAGCCCGTCACGGTCTGCTCACCATACTGCTGGTTGGTGAGGTCTTCGTTATACGCGCCACCGGCATTTCCGTTCCCGTACCAGAAATAGGGGGTTTCCGTCAGGGTCAGGTTCTTTGTCAGCGTAAAGGTTGACGGCGCACTGGCATAAATATTGGTAAACGGGTTGCGATGTAACTGGTAGTAGTTCCCGCTTGGCTTTTTCGGGTCCCAGTTGCTTTCGTAACTGTTGTGAATGCCCTTTTGCTGCCAGGTTGACATACGGGTTGTCGGGAATGTCACGCCTTTTGACTGGTTCCCCACCAGAGAGAAAGACACAACGTTGCCTTTACCCCAGGCGCTCACCCATTTGGTTTCACCATGCAGCTTGCCCTGCCCACCCGGGCCGCGCCAGGATTGCTCAGCCGCATCGGAGAAGGATACAAAGCCCTTTACGTTGGTATTCCCAACATAACCGGTGTCCAGACGCCCAAAAATACGGCGTGCATTATAATTGCCGTAAGAGCCGACAATCTTGCCGCCCAGACGGTCCTTGGGATTCATCAGATACATGCTGACGGCACCGCCGGTCGCACTGATATGCGGGCTATCCAGATCCGCTGAGCCCTGTTCCACATTAATGGTGCGCAGGTTTTCAGGGTCCACAATTTCCTGCGGATAAACAGCGTAGCTGCCGATATCGTTGATCGGGAAGCCTTCAAGCGTAAAGCCAATCTGGCTTTCGCTCAGACCATGCATGGTCATGTGGCCGCCGGAAAGACCCATCGGATCGGTAGACGTGGTGTTAATGCCCGGCAGCATTTCAATCAGCTGCATCGGGTTAAGGCCACTGGCCTGTTTTTCAATATATTCCGCTGTGATGGTGGAGCGCGACTTGGGCGCGTCTTCCTTAATCATCAGACCGCCGCCCACCTGCCGGTGACGCCCACCCTTCACTTCAACCCTTTCAGGCCCCTGATCAGTCGGTGCGGTTGAACCCATCATTGAAGGCTCATTGGAGGAAACTTTTGACGATGAAGCAGCGCGCACATGCCCGTTGTTCTTTTCCGTCGTGTCAGGTTCTGCTGCGGCGAAAGCCACTGAGAACGGGAGCGTTGTAAAGCCAATCAGCGCGGAAGTGGCCAAAAGTTTCTGCATAGTGGTCAACAGTTCCATTCAAAATATCGTTAAGCGCCGCCCTCCTTTAACATCTGTAAAATAGGTTTTATTTTAAATTTTTATGACACGCATACAAAAATGAAAGCATGATGCTTTTTTGCAACAATTCGAAATCACAACGATAAATTTTTTCGAGAATTTCTCCAAAAAATAGAGATTATATAGTCTATTTTCTCATATTTTATTTTACCACACTCACGGACAGACCTTAATTTTCGTCATAAAAAATGGTCATTCTTTAATTTTTATACATTCCTGTTTCTGCTGAAACGGTGCAGACATCCTCCCGGCGTACCGGGAGGATGAAGACTCATGCGTGGAGAACAGGCTTCCCCAACGCCGGGTCTGTAATGCTGGGCCGCCCTGTTTCAACATGCCCTGCAAAGCGGCTTGTCACACCCGGCTCTGCGTCAACAGACACCGTCAGATCATACCAATGGTCACTCTTTGCCAGCATGACCTGCTCCTGCCTGACACCTCGCGCTGGCAGAACGACCGTCCGCTTTGCAAGCCCATAAGCATTGTCATGCATCTGGACAGTTTGCGGTCGGTTGGTGCGGTTTGTGAGTTTCACGACTATGGCCCCTGCCTCTGCCTGATCAACGACAGAAATCCCCACGACCGAACGCCCCTTGCGATGAAAATATCGCGCAAAGCCGTTGGGACCAATCACCATCAGCCGCAGCATCTCGCCCGCAGGCACAGGCCACTGGTCCTGCAAAGACGCACCAGCCCCTACAGTATAGCGCCGCGGCTTTTCCTCTGACAGCTCCTGATACACATAGAAACAGGCACCCGTTGTGCCTTCATTCAGGAACTGAAGCGTGCAGAAGCCAGCAGGCCCGTCCACTTCGTTCACAGTCAGAACGTAAGGGAGAGGCCGCGCGGGGCGATGGCCTTTTTCCTGTTCGCCAATGTCAGACACGCTGCTTTGAGCCGGAACAGCCGGATTGGGCAATTTACAGGAGAGGTCAGTTTTGCTCCTGTAATCAGCCGTATCCGGCAAATTACCCTTCAACCCCTGCTTGCGCGAGAAATCGAACGCACTGGTCAGATCCCCACACACAGAACGCCGCCAGGGGGTAATATTGGTTTCACGCACCCCAAAGCGCGCCTCAATAAACCGCAAGACAGAGGTGTGGTCGAACACTTCCGAACACACAAACCCACCTGTGCTCCAGGGTGACAAAGCCAGCATGGGAACACGCGGGCCTAATCCATAAGGCAGCAGATCAGCTTTATACCGCTTCGGCTCATAGGGCGTGAGACGGTCATGAATCTCGCCACGCGTGTCCACCGTGCTCTTGCCGGGCAGAACGGGTGTTGGCGGCTGCGGCGGCGGCATATGGTCAAAATAGCCGTCATTTTCGTCATACATGACCAGCAGAACGGTTTTTGCCCAGACCTCCGGGTTTGCCGTCAGAGCATTCAGCACCCGGGCGATATAGGTTGCCCCATAACCGGGGGTCCAGCGCGGATGCTCGGAATATGCAGCAGGCGGCAGCAACCAGGACACCTGAGGCAGACGATCCGCCAGAACATCCTGCTTCAGCGTATCCAGCGTGCGCTTGGTCATCGCCCGCTGGAACAGCGGAGAGCCTTCCGGAGCCTCGACATAATTGCGGAAGTTCAGCAGCACGTTGGTGCCAAAATTTCCGTTTTCCACATCGGACGGAGAAAGGCCCTGCTGGTAAACCTGCCAGCTCACCCCGGCTGCTTCCAGCCGCTCCGGATAGGTTGTCCAGTTAAACGGCCCCGGCACTTCCGGATAAAAAGCGCGGTCGACCCAGTCTACATTATCCAGAACCGGGCCGCCGCCCACGCCTTCCCCATCTACGGTTCCGGTCATCAGATAAAAGCGGTTCGGATGGGTCTGCGTTGGGGTGGAGCAGAAATAATGGTCACAGACCGTAAACGCATCCGCCAGCGCGTAATGGTAGGGAATATCCTCGCGCGTGTAGTACCCCATCGTCATGTCGGTCTTATGCCGGGGCCACTGGTCGTTCCATCCGGCATTGATAGCCGCATGTGTGGGCGCCCAGTTGTGATCGAGATCCAGAACACATTGGGCACTTGTAACATGCGTGCGGAGCTGGAACGGCAGAACCCTCCCCTCCTCAGGCTTTGCGCGCCCCTGTGACCAGACAGGTGTACCGTCCGGCGAGCGGACCGGATGACGATCCCCGACCCCGCGCACACCATTCAGATGACCAAAATAGTGATCAAAGGACCGGTTTTCCTGCATTAGCACCACAACGTGCTCGACATCTTCCAGCGTCCCACTCCGGCGCTCCGCCGGAATAGCCAATGCACGGTTGATGGAGGACAGAAGACCCGCTGTAACAAGTCCACCCCCGCCCCTCAGAAGTCCTCTGCGTCCGATCACCGACATCCATACCCTCTCAATTTCAAATGCGCGCACCAGTCTTTTAAGACCGCCCCACTCGCCTCTTTAAAGGTCGTTTTAAACAGCAGAGGGCGAGCGACAGTTGCCCTAAACAGAAACACCACCCTCAACAACCGCAACACCACATTTCATCATAATGTCATATACTGGCACAGCCTGAGGGCGAGATTGCTTGCAACAAAAGCACGTAGTGGCAGCACAGTAAAAAAATATTACAATCCCGAATAGATATATTTTTCTGAAAAAACTATAATCTCAAAAACAATGAGACTTTTTGAGAGTATTCTTCATGAGATCACGTTTTAATATTTTCGCAGCCGCTGGCTGCATGATACTCGGTTTAGCCACTACAAGTTCACAAGCTCTGGCATGGGGGCGTGAAGGGCATCAGGTTGTGGCTGCACTGGCGTGGGATTATCTGACGCCAGACGTGCGCCAGAAGGTCGACCTCCTTTTAAAGCAGGACAAAGACACCCTGACACAGCCTGATTTTCTCTCTCGCTCTACCTGGGCAGATACCTGGCGGAGTGCCGGGCACAAGGAAACCGGTGAGTGGCACTTTGTTGATATTGAACTGGACCACCCCGACCTTCCTCAGGCCTGTTACAACTTCCCAGCGCAGAACGGACCTGCGAGTGCAGGACCGGCAAAAGACTGTGCTGTTAACAAAATTCCGCAATTTGCAAAGGAACTGAGTGCACCGGACACCTCTCCGGCTGAACGCGTTCTGGCTCTGAAATATCTGGTACATTTTGTCGGGGATCTGCATCAGCCGCTCCATGCTGCGGACAACCATGACAAAGGCGGCAACTGTGTGCGGCTCGCACTGGGCGGCCCCCGCACAACCAACCTGCATTCCTATTGGGATACTGCGGTCGTCTCTGAACTCGACCCCAATCCCAAAAGTCTGTCCGACACGCTGTTCATGCATATTACGTACGATGACAAGCAGGCATGGCAACAAGGCACCCCCTCAGACTGGGCACAGGAAAGCTTTGGTCTGGCCCGGGACTACGCCTACCACCTGACGACCGTAAAAGCGGGTTGCGATACGGACAGCGCTCCGGTTGAACTCCCTGCCGGTTATGATGCCGCAGCCCAGACCGTTGTCACACAGCAGTTGATGAAGGCAGGCGTCCGTCTGGCTTATCTGCTCAACACAGCGCTGGCTGACGTTCAGATCTCAAAATAAACAGAACGCTGACGCTTTGACCGCAGGGCGTCAGCCTCACACCAGCATACCCGCATGAGGGTCTATGCTGGTGTGACCACCTTTCTGATAGCTCCATTGAAAATATTAATGGAGCCAGTCATTTTTAAAAATTCATACTAACGAGAAAAAGCTTCAGACCCTTTAATTTCCGGCCCCAAAGGCCGCGCCAGAAGTTGCTCAATGACATCTTTTAAAAGCGCACGCCCTGTCACGATTGCGGCCACAGCATCCATGACAGGCACACTCACCTGAGAGCGCCGCGCCAGTTCAGTCAGCGCCTGTGATGTCGCCACACCTTCTGCCACGCCCCCCGCAGCGGCTTCCGCTTCCGTGGAGGACAAACCTTCCCCCAACGCCCGACCTACGCGGAAATTGCGCGAGGACGTGCCAGTGCATGTTAAAAGAAGGTCGCCCATCCCGGACAGGCCAGAGACAGTGGCCGCCTCGCCCCCAAGCGCCAACGCAAGGCGACTGATTTCCGCCAGTCCCCGTGTTACCAGAGCGGCCCGCGCGTTTTCTCCCAGCCCTGCACCAATCGTCACACCCGCGGCAATGGCGATGACGTTCTTGGCCGCGCCACCAAGCTGCACCCCAATAGTATCCGTGCTGTCATAAAGCCGAAAAGCTGGCGTTCCGAGCATATCGGCCAGCGAGCGCGCTAACCCGTCCTCTTTGGCCGCAAGAACGGCAGCGACTGGCAACCCGGCAGCCACTTCATGCGCAAAGTTAGGTCCTGAAAGAACGGCCCCCCTATGTCCCGGTTGGATGGTAGCCAGAATATCCAGCGGAAAGTGCAGACTGTCGGGTTTAACCCCTTTGCAACACAGAACGAGAGGAGACGCCGTTTCCATCTGCGCCAACACGGAGGCCAGATGCTTCATAGGCACGGCCACCAGTGTCATGTCTGCCTGCGGCAAAAATTCGTCTGTCACTTTTATGGTTGCCGGCAGCGGAAATGCGCTCAGGCGAGGCATGGCACCATTCGCAAGCTGCGCACCCGGATTACGCGCCCAGAGATGAACATCCGCCCCCGTTCGGGCCGCATGCAGCGCCAGCGCCGCACCCCAGGCCCCAGCGCCAATTACTGCGATACGTTTCATTCCCAGCCTTCCATAAATAGAGGCTCTTACATACCCTTCCCCACCAGAAAGCGTAGACGCCAATAAAAAAATACAGAACAAATCCAGTTTATCGATACGAAAATTTCGAGTGCCGCAAGGCTCTATATATTCAAGCAGATGGCTCGCCGTATCGCGTCAGGACTAATCTTATGATGAATTCTGACTCTGGAAATTTCCTCTACACCATCTCAGTAGTAACGGTGATTACGGACAAAAATCCCCCATTCGGAGTTCAGCACAAACGCTGCCAATCCAAAGCATCCAAATGAAAACAGGCCCTGTTCCTTGCGGAACAGGGCCTGCATCATAGTCTTCAAAGTGAAGGAGAGATTAGGCGCTCAGCACCTGAGCATCTTCCTTCTGGACTTCTTCAACATACGGACCTGCGGACAGGATATTCAGGCTAAGCAGCCCCATGTTCCCTTCCGTAAGGCCTGCCAGAGGCAGAACTGCATTGCCGGTGGTCCAGGCAACATCAGCGCGGCTCATGTCAGCATGCCAGCCTTTCGGCTTGGTTTCTGCCAGATGCGCCACAATGTTTTCCTGACGTGCAGCCGTTACAAACGTAACGTCGCCTACAGCAACACCCATCTGACGACAGTCATCAACAAACGGGCCAATCACATCAGCCGGACGGCTGGCGCGAGAGACAATGCGAACAGATGCGACATTGGCAGGCAGCATAAAGTTGTAACGCTGGCCATCACGACGGACCGGGCGGATAACAGCTCCCGTTTCCGTAACCAGATGCAGATTTGCATCATCCGTCAGCGCTACGGTCTCAGCATGACGCAGACCTTCCGTAATGCAGCTTTTGCGGGCTTCCAGCTTGCGGAACAGCGGTTCCACAAATGCGCGGTCAACACACAGTTCTGCACCGGCATCAGCTTCCCATGTCTTGGCACGGCCACCAATGCTCGCAACCTTACCTTCCTGACGGAAGGAACGACGGTTCCCTGTATCCAGATAGCTTTCCGTCAGCATACCGTTAGCCGCAACTACAGAGTGCTCTGCAGTTTCGATATGATAGTAATCATAAGCGGTGATGGATTTGTCGTAGAAGATCGAAGATCCATTGACCAGCATACGCACAGGAACAAACTTGCCATCAAAGAACAGGCAATGTTCTGATGTAACCAGCAGATCCTGGTAAGGCACACCGTCAGCAACAGCATCCTTCAGAATGCGGACGGGGTAACCAGCCTCATCATCCTGCAGATTGGCGTGAACGGTCGCGCGTGCAGTGCCAGCCCAGACAACCGGACGAACGTTTTCCGCACCCGTTTTCCAGTCAAACGTGACAACTTCATCACCGATCTGGATATTTTCAACAGCCACTTCGCCATCGACCGTGCGGATCATGCTGCCCGCAAGGAAGCAAACAACATCGACAGCATTAAGGTAAGTTTTGCCGTCTTTCGTTGTAACCGTGAACTTCGTTCCTTCATTTGCAGCAGGCAGCTGGAAAGAAGACGTTCCGTTAATAGGCGTCCCATTGCTGGTTAGCGTATAAACACCATCAGAATAGGTATAATTATCAGCGGTCATACCATCAATAATGATGGTATCGTTGTCTGTAATGTTGGTAATATAGCCGATGATGCTGGGGGTAGTACCAGCAGCAATTTCAATGGTCCCACCGCCACCAGCAGGTGTATTGGCAGATCCGGAGAACTCAATCAGATCAGACGTCGTGGTAGCGTAACCACCCAGCACCACAGTGCCGCCATCCCCGACAATGACTTTAGAGCCGTTATTAATAATGTCAGAGTTACGGAGCGTCAGGGACCCTTTAACCGTCACGGTTGAAGGAGAGGTGGCCGTACCAATACGCCAGCCATCGCCATCTACGGACACGCCTTCATCGATAATGACGCTCGCCCCGGTTGTTGAACCACCGCTTGCAGTGGCGCCATCAACGCGGAAATCTCACAGAAGGGT
>NZ_LHZA01000082.1 GCF_001580535.1 Acetobacter cerevisiae
GATTCGAACCCGTGTTGCCGCCGTGAGAGGGCGATGTCCTAGGCCTCTAGACGAACGGGACGTAGAGGGCTGAGCGGATTACTACGAGAAAATCTGAGCGGGCACAAGCGGAGAAAAAGCAGGAGAGGGGAGTGTGGTTTGCAGGTAACAGGGGGCGGGTAAGGTTAAGCCTTTCCTTAGAATTGCGTTGATACGTTATATCATAACGTATAAGAGGCGGAAATTAGTTCATTCCCCAACCCTTAAAGGCCGATATCTTATGCTGGTGTCTCGTCTCTCTTTTCTGCTGGCATGCTCAACTGTCTGCACGACAGCCGGTTTTCTGTTCTGTATCGAAAAAGCCCAGGCTCAGGCTTTGCCTGCCGGTACCGCGCAGACTGCGCAAACACTTCAGCCCACAGTTGAGAAAAAATCCGCTCAGGAAAAAAAGACGGCACAGACCTCTGCGCGCAATGTGCAGCAGAACGATACGGTTAAAGGAAAGCCCACGGGGCAGGAAACCGTCTCTATTCAGCCGGCTCTGGCAAACACGCCGGAGCGCGTGACGGTCACCGCCCATCTGGACCGGGCCAGATCAGAACTCCAGCCCGATACAGGGGCCACGGTTTACCGTTTTGACCGTAAGGCGCTGGAAACTATTCCGGGCGGGGATAATACCCCGCTGAATCAGGTGCTTTTGCAGGCTCCCGGTGTGGCGCAGGATAGCTATGGTCAGATCCATGTGCGTGGTGACCATAACGAAGTGCAGTTCCGGCTGGATGGCGTACAGCTTCCTGAAGGTCTGAATGTGTTCGGTCAGGCTCTGATGACGCGCTTTGCGGATAGTATGTCCCTGACCACGGGTGCGCTGCCAAGTGAATTCGGATTTCTGCAGGCAGCCGTGGTGGATATCACCACCAAGAACGGCACGACCAATGCAGGCGGGAATGCCTCCATTTACGGTGGCGCGCGCGATTACTTTTTCCCGTCTCTTCAGTATGGCGGCCATCAGGGGAAGTGGGATTACTTCGCGACTGCAGATTTTGTGCATGATCGCGTAGGGATTGAAAACACGACCAAATCCTTTAACGCCGTGCATGATCTGAGCAATCAGTATCACTTCCTCGGGCATCTCCGGTACACAGCGGATGAAAATACCCGGATCAGCTTTATTGCCGGTGTGTCTAACGCGGAGTATCAGCTGCCAAATAACCCCGGTCAGCAGACGCAGTTTGCAGAACCCTCTTATACCGGGAGCAATCTGGCGCAAAAGCTTGATGGCAGTGTGGATAGTGCCAGTCTGAATGAACACCAGAAGCAGATTACGGATTTTGCTATTCTGGCTCTCCAGAAAGAGATTGGCGCGTTCAGCCTGCAAAGCTCCGTTTTCACCCGCTATAGCAGCCTGCGTTATTCACCGGATGAACTGGGTGATCTGGTCTATAACGGTATTGCCCAGCGGGCCGCACGGTCCATTTTCTCCACCGGCACACAGCATGACGTGACATGGCATGCTGCAAAAGATCATACCGTACGCTTTGGCTTCCAGGTTTTTGTGGAACGCACGGTCTCCAAAACTGATTCCACGGTCTTCGGGGCAAACGGTGTTGATGGGGATGGCAACCCGACCTTCGATTCAACGCCTGTCAAAGTCTATGACGGCAGCGGTAAGACCGGCACGGTTTACGGCCTGTATGCACAGGATGAATGGACGCCTCTGCGCAACCTGACCATTAACTACGGTCTGCGTTTTGATGGAGTAAGCGAATATACCAGCCAGAAGCAGGTCAGTCCGCGTCTGAACGTTGTGTGGAAACCCTGGAAAGGGGCCACGCTGCACGCAGGTTATTCCCGCTACTTCACTCCGCCGCCGTTTGAAGTAGTCAGTAGCTCTGCGCTTTATAAATTTGCAAACACAAGCTCTGCTACAGAGGTTATGCAGAACTCAACAGTTAAGGCGGAGCGTGACCATTACTTTGATGCCGGCATTCAGCAGCAGATCCTGCCAGGCTGGCGCGTGTCTTTTGATGCCTATTACAAGCTGGCCGATAACCTGATTGATGAAGGGCAATTTGGCGCGCCAATCGTGCTGAGTGGCTTTAACTACCGTAAAGGTCAGGTGAACGGCTACGAGGTCAGCACCTCCTATGATAAGGGGCCGTTGTCTCTTTACGGAAATTTCTCATGGTCTCGCGCGATCGGCAAAGATATCACCAGCGCGCAGTTCAACTTCGGGCAGGATGATCTGAATTACATCAGCCATCGTTGGATTCATCTGGATCACGACCAGCGCTGGACGGCCTCTGCCGGGGCGGCTTACAGCTTCTTCCACAAAAGCTGGCACCCGCTGCGTGTTTCCGCCACCATGGTTTATGGCAGTGGCCTTCGCGCTGATGGTGATGTGCCGAACGGGGCTGTTGTGCCGCAATATGCAACGTTTAACTTTGCCGCAGTGCAGACTTTCAAGAACCTGTTTGGGCATTCTTTCCTTGGCAACACGCAGCTTCGGCTTGACGTTACCAACCTGTTTGACCGCGCCTATCTGCTGCGTGATGGCAGCGGTATTGGTGTGGGAGCGCCGCAATATGGTCTGCGCCGGACTATTCTGACGGGTATTACCCAAAGCTTCTAAATATCAGGTGTCAGAAAATAACTTACTCTAATACGTAAAATATTTTCTGGCTTTATATGCTCTGTATAATGAATTTAGCCCCCAGTCCTTTTACGGATTGGGGTTTTTGTAATAAAATCCATAAAAAATTTCTGTTAACCATCCTGAACGGGTGATAGAGGACTATCTGTTCAGCATGGCAACATTTTTCTGCACAGGATTGTGCGAGCGTCTGCTGTACTATGCGGCATAGCAGCCTGTTAATTGTAAACACGCTTAGGGCAGAGTAAGAGCCACATTCGCATACGGAAACCGTATCGGATGTTTGGGAGAGCACAAAATGGTACAATCAAGACGGAACATACCCAGTATGTCTGACCAGTCTGAGGACCATGTAAACGATAGTGAAGAACGGGATATTGTCTCTCCCGGGGCTGATCTCGGGCAGAGAATGAAGATCCTGCGTAAGGCCGCCGGGCTGACGCAGCAGCAGGTTGCGGATGCGCTGGGCGTGTCACGGCCAGCCATTGCGTTCTGGGAGACGGGACGGGAAGGGAGTGCGAGAAAGCATATTCCCAAACTGGCCGCCCTGTTTGGTGTAGAGCCGGAAATTTTCCTCACGGGTTATGTGCAGGAAGATATCGCTCTGACAGTCACACCGGATGAATATGATATCCTGCGCCTGTACCGCATGCTTGACCCGTCTCGTAAGGTTTCTGCCCAGAAGTGGATAGAACGGCAGGTCAAAATGTGGCGCAAAAGCGAAGGCAGCCTCTGACGCAGACTTACGCACGCGGACATGTGAGGGAACTCGCAGCCAGCTAACCCGCTTACACACTCAATCGGAGGAATGATAAAACAGGGAGAGCGCAATGAAACGTGCCGCCTTTTTTCTGCTGGTTGGGATGGGAACTCTGCTGACGCTCAGCTTTGCTGAGCCGGTGCGGGCATCAGACGTGATGCCCGCTGTGGTGGAAGTTCCTGCTGTGGAAGGCGGTCTGTATCATGTGGATGGCCTGCGTACGCAGGTGGTTTTTTCAGTCTCCTGCCTGAGTGTCAGCTGGTATCATGGCTTGTTTTCTGGCGTGTCGGGTTCTCTCCAGCTTGATTCTGACCATCCTGAACAATCCCATGTCGCGTTGCGCTTACCTGTGCAATCCCTGACGACAACCTCCGGTTCCGTCACAGAAACGCTCTGGGATGAAGGCTGGCTGGATGTCCGCAAATATCCGGATGCCACGTTTGTTTCGACACAGATTGTGTCGGATGGTCTGTCACAGGCCAAAGTAGCCGGACGTCTGACACTGCATGGCGTGACACGGCCCGTAACACTGCATGTCCATTTTGTCGGGGCAGGCAAAAACCCGATCGATCACGATTATACCGTCGGGTTTGAAGCCCACGGAACCATTCAACGCAGCGCTTTTGGGATCAGAAACGCCATGGCCGCTGTGGGGGATGATGTGAAACTGACTCTGACGGGCGTTTTTGAAAAAAGTCCGTCAGGCACAATCCACTAAGCCAAAATCAGGATGTTTGCAGGGCAAGAGCGGCAGCGGTCGCCACATCTTTGCGCAAGGCGATCACATTGCCTTTCCCGTCCGGGTGGACACGGTTGGTCAGGATCAGGATAAATGTTTCCTTGTCCGGCACCAGCCAGAGAGAGGTGCCGGTAAAGCCGGTATGCCCGAAGGAATTCGCCGGGAAATATTCGCCGCGAGGCGAGGAATAATGCGTTGCGATATCCCATCCTAACCCGCGCAGATCAGATTTTCCGGCAGGTTGCTGCGGGGTAGACATTAGAACAAGGGTCTCTGGGCGAAGCGGGAAGGCTGAGGGTAGCCCGGCCCGACGAGCCAGCAGAGCATGTGCGTAGGTCAGCATATCATCCGCGCAGGAGAACAGGCCGGCATGCCCGGCAACGCCATCCATGCGGCGCGTGGTGGGGTCATGCACCACGCCACGGAGCAGCTGGTTTTGTTCATCATACTGGGTGGGAGCTATGGCGTCGTGCAGGGCGCTGTCCGGTAAAAAGAAGGTGCGGGAGAGGCCAAGAGGCTGAAGGATGTTTTGCGTTGCATAAACATCCAGAGAGAGGCCCGAAAGTTTTTCAACAATCAGCCCCAGCGTAATGAAATTGATATCGCTGTAAACAAACCGCTCACCCGGCGGATTGACGGGGCGAGCGTCCATCACACGTTGAACAGCAGCTTCCTTGCCGTGCCAGGGCGTGGACAGATCAAGGTCCGGGGCCAGACCGGAATAGTGGGTCAGCAGCAGTCGGACGGTAATGGCCTGTTTCCCATTGGCAGCGAAGGCCGGAAGATACGTGCTGACCGGTTCATCTAGTTTTACAAGGCCGCGTTCATACAGCTGCATAATAGCCGGGGCGGTGATCAGAACCTTGGTCAGAGATGCCATGTCGAACAGGGTGTTCCATGTCATCGGTTCTTTATGAGGAACCAGCGCCCGGTTCCCAAAAACACCTTTCCACAGCGTTTGTCCGGCCTGACCTATGGCCGCGACCGCACCGGGGGTTTTGCCCTCCTGAACAGCTTTCTGGAAAATCTGATCAAGGGCAGAAAAGCGGCTGTTGGGCGCTTTTTGTGCCCATGCGGCGTTCATGCCGAGCAGACCAAATCCGGCGGCCAATGTACCGGTTTTCAGAGCCATACGGCGGGAGAGGCGGAAGGAAGCAGGCATGAACAAGGGTCCGGAGCAAAGGAAACAGGTATCAGAGGCGAGAGTGTAAAAGAGAAGTGTCTTGTTGCGCTAGCGTGATGGCAGATGTTGTACGGAAAAGTGCTGAAAAGGTGCGCGCACGCCTAGACACCATCAGTCAAAGGGCAACCTGCTTCACGTACCGGAACGTCAGATTAAAGCGGGCAGGGCCGGTTAGTGGGTGCAAACCTTGTTCCAGTGGTTTGACCCCATGATAATGCAGCCGGGCTTTGCCACCCCACACCAGAACATCCCCATGTTCCAACAAGATGGGATGCGCGCGCGTGGTGCGTTGCAGGCCGCCCCATAAAAACAGGATGGACAAACCGAGTGAGACAGAGACGATCGGCTGGGTGATATCGCCTTCATCCTTGTCCTGATGCGCTGTCATACGGGTGCCGGCTTCATAGCGGTTAATCAGGCAGGCATTGGGCTGAAAGCCTTCAAAGCCCGCAGCGGCAGCACTGCGGCTGGCAAGCTGAAAGAGGAGGGGCGGCATGGCGGGCCAGGGGGCCTGTGTGGTCGGGTCTGTGCGCGTATAGCGGTAGCCTGCCTGATCGGTAATCCAGCCCCATGTGCCGCAGCTTGTCATGGCGACAGACATTTGCCGCCCTCCGGGTGTCAGCATCCTGCGGAGGGGGGCTGCGTGCAGAACCGGGGTGAGGGCGCGCAAGATGTCTTCTGCCTGATCCAGCGCAAAACCCCGTAGCAGAGTGGCACCCGGGCTGAGCGTGACGCGTTTTGGTCGGGTGTCTGTCAGCCCGAGATCCATCTGGCCAAAACCCATCTGCGGCGGCGTGCTGTCTGGCATGAGGAGACCCTTCTGGCAGAATGAGACCAAAGGGTGCCGAACCAGAGCTGCCGGAGCAATGGAAATTATTTCCGTAAAAAGACAAATGCCCCGCAGAGGCAAAAGTGTCTCTGCGGGGCACTGTAAAGCAGGAAGCCGTCAGCTGGTTTCGTTGATCAGGAAACGAGCGTGCGCTTCTGAGGCTCAACTCCCGACATATTCGGGACTTCGGCAGCCGGTTTAATCAGTGTGACCAGCCCGACCACCACCAGATTGACCATCAGAGACAACAGCCCCGTTGAGATCATGCCGGAGAGCGGACCAAGTGCGACCATATGGATGGGTTTCAGCCCGTCCATCCAGCACAGGCCCAGCCCGAAAATGCCGCCCACAGCCCAGCCCGCCAGCATGGCAACCGCAGAAAAGCGGACACGCAGCAGGCCAAGGATGAGTGCCGGGAAAGTCTGGAGAATAATCACGCCGCCCAGCAGCTGGAAATCAATGGCGAATTTGGCGTTCAGGAACAGCACGCACAACAGAGCGCCAACTTTAACGGCGAGCGCTGTGATGCGGCTGGTGCGAACCGGGTCTTTCTGCGGAGGCAGCAGGTTGTTAGTCACAAGGTTGGCCGCCCCAATGGCCATGACAGCTGCCGGAACCAGCGCACCTACCGCAATGGCGGCAAAGCAGAAGCCGCTGAACCATGCCGGAAAGATCTTCTGGAACAGCAGCGGCACAACCATGGTGGCATTGTCCGTCTTGATGCCTGCTGTGTGCGCCATCAGTCCCAGCATGGCAATCAGCCCCAGAACAACGGTGTAGATGGGCAGGAACACGGCATTCTGGCGAATGGTGTCCGCAGATTTTGCCGCCAGAATACCGGTGAGCGTATGCGGATACAGGAAGGCCGCCAGAGCGGAGGAAAGCGCCAGCGTGGCATAAGGCAGGCCCTGACCGGCATGCAGAACCGGCTGGCTGGTATCAGCCCCGGCAAACAGCGCGGCATAGCCCCCCATGTGCAGCGGAATGACCGTAACCGCCACCAGAACGGCGATGTAGATCATGATGTCCTTGATGAAGGCCGTCAGCGCAGGAGCATGCAGGCCGCCGAGCCATGTGTAGGCGGCGAGTGAGACAAAGGCGATGATCAGCGGGATATCGCCCGGCAGGCCCAGAGCCTGAATGACCGTACGGATGCCGATCAGTTGGAGAGCGATATAGGGCATAACCGCCACCAGTCCGGTGATGGCTACCACAATTTCCAGCGGACGGCTGTTAAAGCGGGCACGCACAAGGTCTGCTGCCGTGGCATGGCCCCCGGCATGTGCCAGCTTCCACAGGCGCGGCATGACCAGAAAAATGAACGGATAGACGATGATGGTATATGGCAGCGCAAAAAAACCATACCCACCCGCTGCATAGACCAGTGCTGGCACAGCGATGACGGTATAGGCGGTATAGAAATCGCCCCCGACCAGAAACCATGTGACCCACGCGCCAAACTGGCGGCCACCGAGGGACCATTCCTCATCAGACGAAACAGTCGCACTTTTCCCGCCGCCGAACAGCCCGCGGAGCCACTGGATGGAACTGCCGATGATGATGGTTGCCGCAAAAAAGAGGATAAAGACGCCCAGCGCCCAGGGGTTAATGCCGGTCATGCGTCATGCCCCTTTTTCCAGACAATCCAGATGAGAACGGAGGTTACCGGCACCCAGGCAAGCTGGTACCAGTAGAAAAAGGGGAAGCCAAACAGTACGGGCGTGTAGCGGTCGTACAGGGGCGTCCAGAGCAGCCCGAGGAAGGGCAGCAGGAGCAGCAGATACAGGATTTTCATTTTAAAACGGGTTCTTCCGCACTTTTCGTGATG
>NZ_LHZA01000092.1 GCF_001580535.1 Acetobacter cerevisiae
GCCCCACTAAAAATGGGGGGATTACCGAACAAATGCTTAGGTTTAAGCATCAAGGCAAAAAGGATATTCTCCATGACTGATAAAGCACCGCACGAAACCAGCTCCCTTTTCCATCTGGCAGAACGCGCCCTTAAGCAGCCCAAGCTGGCAACCAAGGAAGAAGTGCGTGAACTGGCAAATTATGTGCTTAAAGGCGGCGTAAAGGCTGGTGAAGCCGAACGCGAAGTGGCTAAAAAAGCAGAGCGCAACCCAGAGGGCGTAGAAGCCTCTGATATTGAATCTCTGGCAAAAACCGTTATTGCCGCACATTCCTGAGAATTGCGCAGGCAGGTGGCCCAAAACCACCTGCCACCAAAATGTAAACCGGGGCTCCCTCTTCTTCTCTCCGAAGATATAATTGCGGACAAAGAAGGGAGATGAATTTGAAAAAGTTACTTCTGGTTGCCATGCTGATATGGGCAACACCAGTTATGGCATCTTCTGCGCCGCAGACTGTTGATGATGCCTACCCTTATGTTGATGCCGCATCCATTTTACTCACCAATGATATCAAAACATTTCTGAGCGGCGGCAAAAGCCTTATAAATTGGGCACCAGTTTTTCCGCGTCCAACCGTGGTAACGGCTCAAGCCTATTGGGCACAATGGAAATCCAGTTCATCTACGGCTGCAAAAGATTTCCCCATGGACAAGCCTATCTATATTACCGGACAGGCTCTTTCTGTTTCTCAAACAGGGGAAGATTTTTATGTTGATTACGCCTCATCCCCATCAGGCATAGATGATGTGCAAGCCTATCTTTCCAATAATGGAGTGAATGCAGCTTCGTCTTATTCTGCCGGAAAAAAGGTTGCGCTGCTTTGTTTTCGCGCAAAAAATATGTTCCAGCCAACAGATTTAGGCGGCTGTGAAGATATTGGCAGTGTTGCACAAAGTATTTTTGTAGATGCGTATAAGGATCTCGCTCTTGTTGCCGTAGGCAAAAGCGGAGGCAGACTACCCTTTTCTGCCAGTGCACAAAGAATGATTATTTCTGCGCAAAGTTGTGCCTTGCAACTTCGCAAGGCTGCATCGGAAGCCGTTTCTACCAGAGAAATGGCTTCATGCAGAGGTAGTGGATAAATCTAACACCACAGCCTGACAGCTAGGCCCGCCCGGATCGCTCCTCCCCGTCCCGCTCTCACGATCGGCGGAAAAGCCCCGAAAATCCGCATCCCTGGAGAAAAAGCCCTGACGGTTCGGATCCGGACCTGTTACACTTTTCGGGATCTGATGCCTAAAGTCCCGCAAATGGCCCTGCCTCGCCAGTTCAGCCTCTTCCCTGAAAGCGCCCGTCTGCAGCGGATTGACCCGGCGACCAACTGCTGGCGCTTCTACCGTCTGACCCTGCAGGACGATCTCTTTGGAGGCACTGTTCTCGTCCGCTCCTGGGGACGTTTGGGGACCATCGGTCAGGAACGGCGGGAACATTTCGGCGATCCGGTTGCCGCTCAGAAAGAGCTGGTGCGGTGGATGCGGGTGAAGCAGCGTCGGGGCTATCGAGAGGAAATGGACGGATGACAGCAAGCGATGTGACGGTGAAAACGAGGGCGCTGCCCTGGTCTAGCCCAACGTCCGCGCTCGGATGGCAAAAGCGGACCAATCAGTGCCCATTCACGATCCGTCAGATCCCCTCGTGCCATCCCCGCTTCACCTTATCGCCTTCGTCGAAGCAACCAGTGAATCAGATCTCAGGATGATCGTATAGACCTTTTGTCAACGCGACCTGACAGCTAGGTCCTACGTAGCCCGAAACCAACATCACGCCTACTATTTGCCTACCGATTCAAGGATATATCTTGGAAATCCTGCACAGTTGCAGTTATAAACAAATGCAGTTGTGCACAATGGAACAAGGGCAAAAATGCACATGAGAACTTTTGCAATCGCTATGCAGAAAGGAGGTGTCGGTAAATCCTGGCTTACCAGATCTCTTTCTGTTGCGGCATCTCTGGAAGGCTTGAATGTCCTGGTGATTGATATGGACAGCCAGCAATCAACCGTTGCCTGGTCTGAACGTCGAGAAGCAGACACGCCATTAGTTCAGTTCTCAACAGAGCGCGAACTGCCTGCAATTCTGAAACGTGCAGAGGATGCAGGATGTGATGTTGTATTTATCGACACACCACCAGCCAGAAGCACAGAGACGCCAGCCGCCGTTGATTCCGCCGATATGGTATTGATACCCTGCACGCCAGACATAGAGGCATATGAGCAGGTTGCTCGCACGGAACGCTTGGCACGACTGGCAGGGAAACCTGCTCTTGCCGTTCTGACCATGACGCAGCCATCTGGAAAAACTGAACAGGACATAGGGCGAGAGATTTTCGCAAATCTGAACCTGGACATGGCATTGCCGTCTATTGCGCGATTGAAGGCGCATAGAGATGCCGCCCGCGAAGGGAAAACAGCCACAGAGACGGAGCCCAGAGGAAGAGCAGCCCAGGAAATTGCTGCACTCTGGATGCGCATAAAAGAACATGCGAACATTGGCACAAGTGCAATTGTGCACAAAAGCAAGCGTGCAAAGGTGCAAAAATGAGCAAAAAACCAACAGCCAGTTCATTTCTGGACGTGATGAAACGTCAGCAGGAACCAGGGCAGATTGATGAACCGGCAACCAAGGCAGTTAAATCCGTGAAGAATACCAGGGCCGGACTAAAACACATTGGCGGTTATCTGGAGGCTGACACGGTGGAAAAGGTCGCAATTCTTCGCGCGCGTTTGAAGCTGGACAATTCCCAGCTTATCAAACGGGCGATTGAGGAATTATTTGAACGTGAGAACGCTGCCCGCAAGTTTGGGGATCGGTAGGTGTCAACATTGCATACTTTTCTGGACACTTCCGGCCTTGGCTGAGAACCGAGCTTTTCGAGTGTCAGGAAAACACACAAAACGAATTTATTGACATATTGTCAGCGTATTCCTTAGGTGTTTTCTGACACATAAGGGAGCGTTCATCATGGCCGGTCAGATCATCGCCTATGTTCGGGTATCAAGTGTTGACCAGAACACGGACCGGCAGAGGTTCGATGGGGTGAAGGTGGATAAGACCTTCACGGACAAATGCTCCGGCGGCACGCGGAACAGACCGGCCCTCATCGAGATGCTGCGTTATGTAAGAGGCCATCGTGTGGATGGTACGCTAAACAACGTTTGGCATGAACAATAAAGGAACGATCAGGCGGCACGAGCCTGTTTCGACAGATTGAGCGTCTTGCGGCCCGCAGAAGCTGCGGCTTTGTCCCAGAGAAAGTCTCCGGAAAAGGCGATGTGCTCCCATCCCACCGGGGAAGTATGCGCCAGCAGGTCCTCAGGGACGGCCGCCGATGTTGAGCGCAGATGTGTGACGGCGGTTTGCAGATAGACTGTATTCCAGTAGACGATCGCCGCGATGACGAGATTGAGGCCCGACGCCCGGTATTGCTGGGCTTCATGGCTGCGGTCGATGATCCGTCCCTGGCGGAAGGTATGGATTGCCTGGGTCAGCACATGCCGCTGCTCGCTGTTGTTGAGCCCTGCCTGACATCTCTGCCGCAGATCAGGGGTTTCGAGCCAGTCGAGCATGAACAGAGTGCGCTCGATCTTGCCGATTTCCTGGAGTGCGACGTCGAGCCGATTCTGGCGCTCATAGGCAGCAAGCTTGCGCAACATCCTGGAGGGCGCGACATGCCCGGCCTTGATTGATCCGACAAGCCGCAGCACGTCCTCCCATTGTTCCCGAATGATGTCGGTGCGGATGGTTTTGCCAAGCAGCGGGCTGATGGAGGGATAGGAACTGGCCGGTGCGATGGACGCCAGGCGTCTATCCGGAAAGTCGCGCAGGCGCGGGCAAAAGCGAAAACCCAACAGGGCGCAGAGCGCGAAGACATGGTCGGTGGCACCACCCGTGTCGGTATAATGCTCGGAGATTTTAAGCCCGGTTCCATGACTGGTCAGGCCGTCGAGCACGTATGGCGCTTCGTGTGTCGCAGCCGAGATGACCTTCACATGGTATGGGGCACGCTGATCAGACACATGCGTGTAAAAGCTGAACCCATGGTCAACGCCGTACCGGGCATTGACGTCTCCGCCCGAGGCACCGCGCTTGGCGCCGCGAAAGAACTGCCCATCAGAGCTCGAACTCGAACCGTCCCCCCAGCTCCGGGAAAATGGCAGACGATGATGAGAGTTGATGAGGACGGCCAGCGCCTTGCGATAATTTTCGTCGCGGACATAAGCGTCGTGGGTCCAGAAGAGCTGATCACGGGTAACGCCGTGACTCGCGGCAGCCATGCGTGATAGCCCCAGATTGGTAGCGTCCGCCAGAATGGCCGCGAGTAACGCATTCTCGTTGGGACAGGCTTCGCCCGTGCGCAGATTGGTAAAGGCGCTGAGGAAACCGGTAGCCTGCGCCACCTCGTGCAGCAGCTCCGTGATGCGGATTGGCGGCATCAGGGCGTTGAGCTGTTGCGCCAGGTTTTCCGCTTGCGGCGGCGTTGTCGCGCGTATCGGCGATATCTGGAGGTGCCCGTCACGAAAGCGCACCCCCTGCAAGGCGTCGCGTTTCAGGCTTTGCGCGAACTTCTTCAGGCGTTTATCCAATTCGCGAGCGCGCTGATCCAGCCATTCATTTGCCGACAGGGGCAGGTCAAGTTCGGCAATGAACGGTTTTGCCTGCTCCCTACTGAGCATGTAGCTGTCGAAGCGACGATAATTGGCCGACCGCTCGATCCACACATCGCCGGAACGCAGCTTGTTGCGCAAATGCGCGAGCGTCGCGATTTCCCACAGACGCCGGTTGGGCTTGTCATCCTGATCGATAACGATCTTCTGCCATTCCTTGCGAAACGGCATCGGTGCGTCGCCAGGTAAATCGCGTTTGCCTGCTCTGTTGAGATTCCGCAACAACGTGATCGCAGCCAGGGTCTTGGCGCCTCCTCTTCCTGCCTGGAATTCCAGCGTTTCCAGCAGATCGGGCGCGAATTTTCGAAGGGTAATATAACGCTCCGCAGCGGCTGTCAGAGGATCGAGGTCGGCAGTCCTGGCGATCGCCCCAACCTCTGACCTTGCTTTCAACAGGGTCGCCCATCCGACCGTGGCATCCAGAGTTTCCATAGGATCTCTGCCGTCGCTGGCCGCCTCGGCCAAGGCATCGATGGTCGCCTGAAACAGGCGCATCAGGCGTGCGACGTTCTTCGATGTTGCCGAAAAGCTGCGGGCCTTTGTGTTCCGTGCCCGGGTAAAGATGCTGCCGACCAGCTTGTCAGCCATGTCCAGGGCGCTGTCCGTCAGACGTTCCTCGGCATCGATCAGGAAAGCGACGAGCGTGGCGTAACGGCGTGATGGCGTGTAGCGCTCGATCATCGAGGCCGGAGATATCCGGCCTTCCCGGACGTATTGGTGAAAGCGGTCGATGTGAATGCGCTTGGCGACGACGGGATCAATCCCGATCTGTCGAACCTGTCTCAACAATTCCAGAATGCGCTTGATGTGATCCGGCTTGACGGCAACCGGTATGGTCTTGAGCGAGGCAAGTTGGCTGATGCTCCCTTCAGGCGTTGTGGCGAAAAGCCGATCCAGCGCCGTGACCTGATCGCCTGTGAGGCCCTGCGTTAACGCCTGCGCGGTCTTCCGTCGGGCCCGCGCCCGTCCCGCAATGCTGGCGCGTTCGATGGTTGAAATCGAAGGGAGTGCGATTTTGGCATGGCGTAGCGCGTCCATCACGGCCCGGACGATTACGATGCCGCTGTCCGTGGCCCAGGCTGCGTTTGCCGCAGCCTCGATCATGAACGGGATATCGGCTCTCTGGGGCGCGCGCAGGCCAAGGATCGTCATCAGATCGCGGGCATGATCGGTCATCGTCTGCTCCCGCGCGGCGTAATCGGCGAGGTCGCTGCCGGAAAGCTCAAGTTGGTCTGCCACGAAGGCGACCAACGCGGATGGCGTCGATCCGACGTCCTGCACAAACTGAGCCAGTGTTGTTCCCGGGTGCCTGAGTAACGCCAGTTGCACGGCAACGCCCATCTGGGTGCGTCGCCTGCGCCGGGAACCGATGATATCCAGATCCGATGGCTCGAAAGTGTAAAGGCGGACCAGACTGTCCCGGTCTGTCGGGATGGCGAGCATCTGATCCCGTTCCTGGGCTGTCAGCAGGTGATGTTTGAGCCTGGTCACGCTGTCATTCCGTCCACAAAAGGTCAGTCTCGGCTATGGACAGCGGAGAGTAAAGAGACGCATTATGTGGACGGATATTGTCGATCCGGAATGGTCATTCACTCAGTGTCCACAGAACGGTCGTTTGGGAGACGGTGCCATGGGCGGCATTCTGGGATACGCGCGTGTCAGTACCGGTGATCAGGATGTGGCCGGGCAGCGTATGCGATTGGAAGAAGCCGGTACGATCCGTGTGTTCACCGATGTGATGTCGGGCAAGAGCATGGAGCGACCAGGACTGGACGAGCTGCTGGAATACGCACGCAAGGGCGATACGCTTGCGGTTGTGCGGCTCGACCGCCTCGGTCGTTCACTGGGAGAGTTGCTGACAACGGTGACCATGCTCCGCTCACGCGGAATAGCGTTGCTCAGCCTGGAGGAGAAAATCGACACTTCCTCCGCAGCCGGAGAGCTGATCTTCCACGTCTTCGGCGCCATTGCGCATTTTGAGCGGCGACTGATCTCAGAACGTACACGCGACGGGATTGCAGCGGCGAGAGCAAAGGGCAGGCTGCCGGGGCGGCAGCCGCTCGACAACGACAAGATCAGCGCGGCGCTAAAACTTATCGCGGCGAGCGTGTCGCCGACTGAAGCGGCGCGTCAGCTCGGGATCGGGCGATCGACTGTCTATCGCGAGATGAAGCGTCTTGGCGTCGCGCGGCCGACACCATCGGCTGTATCATGACAACAGACGATCAAGTGGTTCTCAGCGCGCGCGAGAAAGAAGCTCTACGTCTGCTTCTGGTCGGCCATGACGCGAAATCCATCGCCAATACGCTTGGTCTGTCGGTGCACACAATAAATGACCGCCTACGCGATGCGCGGCGCAAGCTGGGCGTTTCGAGCAGCCGTGAAGCTGCCCGACGTCTCGCCGAGATGGATGGGGGCACCCCCAATAATGTCGGCCCCAAAGAAATTGGGGGTGCCGAAGCAACTTCTTCGGTGGATAGAGCCAAAGAGCCAGCACCGCCGCGATCGTCGGGGCATCGCCTGGCGTGGCTTACCGGAGGAATGCTTATCATGTCTCTTATCATTGCGGCCGCAGCGCTTTTGACCATCAGCGGGCAGGACGACGCCCGGGTTTCCGCCCAGAATATTTCGACAAGCATTGCCCGTCCTGCCGAAACAAAGGCATCGGCGGATGCCCGCAAATGGGTCGAATTGCTTGATGAAGGGCAGTGGGATGCAAGCTGGCAAGCCGCAGGCACACTGTTCAAGGCAAAGATCACCTCGGCGCAGTGGGCCACTACGATCCAGTCTGTACGACAACCGTTGGGACGCCCGTCATCACGCACCTTCCAAAGCGTGATGCAGACAAAAACGCTGCCGGGCACGCCGGCGGGTGACTATCAGATCATTCAGTTCCAGACGCGTTTCGCTAACAAACCCAACGCGGTTGAAACCGTCGTACTTTCTCGTGAACAGCCATATTGGCGCGTTAGCGGATATTTCATCCGCTAACTTCCGTGCTGCTTGCCGTTGTTCAACAAAGAAACAGCGACTTGCCCTCAGACAAGATCACGCTACCCAGACGTTCTTCTACTGTTCATGCTAAACGTTGTTTAGCGTACTTTCCACACGATGGCCTCTGTAAGGGAAGGTGACACCATCATCTGTCACAGCATCGACCGGCTTGCTCGTGACCTTCAAGACCTATTGCATCTTGTGGAGACACTCACAGCCCGTGGCGTAGGTGTTCGGTTTATCAAAGAAGCCCTGACGTTCGAGGGGAACACCTCGCCCATGCAGACGATGATCCTGCAAGTGATGGGGTCTTTCGCTCAATTTGAGCGGTCCTTAATCAAGGAACGCCAGCGCGAAGGGCAACAGGCTGCCAGAGCCAAGGGAAAGCTACCCGGACGCAAGAAATCCCTGTCACCGGAACAGATCACGGAACTAAAGGCCCGCGTTTCTGCCCATGAGCCTAAAGCCCAGATTGCCCGTGAATTCGGAATAAGCCGGGAAACGCTTTATGCGTATCTGAAGGCAGTCTAGCAAGAAGGGGCCTTTTGTGGGAGGTGCACCTCATTGCTCCTGATCCCGCTTCTCTGTGGTTCGATCAGGCTACCATCGCTCGGCGCACCGCATCGGGTTCACGCCATAAGACACGCAGAAGCGTCCGCACCGCCGGGTCAAGGCTCACACGGCCCTGCTCCCAGTTCCGCCATGTCGCCACCGGCACACCGGCCAGAGTGGCAATGTCTGTCTGGGTCAGCTTCAACTGGCGGCGCACCGTCGCAGGAGACGGATAGGCCGGCCCCGGCAGATCGCTTTGTGTCCCATCTTCGCGGGCCTGCTGGTCAATCTCTGCGGCCGTCGTCGCCTGAACGCGTGCCCGATTGACCCGACCGCCACGCCGTTTGATGTCTGCCAATGTCAGTTTTGCCATTTGATCCACTCCTTCTGGTGCATCTTCCGGGCCGAGATGATGCGCAGACACGTCCCGCGCACCGTATAAACGACCATAAACGGAATACCCTCAATCAAGCCTGCGGCCCGGATACGGGGTTCTCCATAGTCCTTACGGTCGTCCGGTTTCTGAAGAACAGGCCCCAGAAAAATCTGGGCTGCATATTCGAAATCGAACCCCCTCTCTTCAAAGCAGGCATCGCT
Organism: Acetobacter cerevisiae; assembly: GCF_001580535.1. Lineage (GTDB taxonomy): Bacteria > Pseudomonadota > Alphaproteobacteria > Acetobacterales > Acetobacteraceae > Acetobacter > Acetobacter cerevisiae. The sequence goes on from NZ_LHZA01000092.1 coordinate 8,847, forward strand.
TTTTGCATCGTCCCATTCAAACTCAATCTCAGGCCCTGTCATGCTCCTTTATATACGCTGTTAGCGTAGATTCGCAAGGCATGTCAGCAAGTGCGGAGCGCTCATGTGAGATCACAGGGGGCTCGTTCCATTCGTAGACCCCTCACCATGCCTCTGACACCGCGCTGTCTTGACCCAGAACTCACTCTCTGAGGCAGACCGGGACACGCCCATATTGGGGTCACGACACGAAAGTGTATTTTACGTACGCTTAGGGTGAACACCTACAGAACCGCCAGCATTGGGGTTCAAGCGACAAGCAGGGATGCAGGCACCCGAAGCGGTCGTAACGCGTCGACGTCGGGTTGTTCATCGACATTCCAGCGATAGTCCCCTGTCAGAGAGATATGCTCCCAACCGAGGGGTGCAATATGCCGCGCCAGGTCATCGGAAATGCCGAGCGTTACGATGGAAGACTGAAGATAGCACGTATTCCATAGGATAACCGCTGCCACCAGCAGGTTTAAACCTGACGCCCGATAGGCCTGATTTTCAAAACGCCGATCCCCTGTTCGCATCTGGGGTTCAACGTGACACCCATGACTCTATTCACATGCTGACATCCCCCATATAGACGAGGCACAACGCATTATAATTTGTGGCATGTATCTCTTACGAAACAGTGCCAATATCTACACCCCAGTGACGCATCCGGCGCTCGCCCCGCCACAGGATGTCGAACGCTACCGATTTCGGCATAAGCACGTCTTTCACAGTAGGGACTCTGCGAGAGCGTGCCATAGGTGTTCACCCCAAGCGTACGCAACACGCACTTTCGTGTAGTCAGCCCAAACAGGGGGGATGCGGCTACGGACAAACATTAGCCTTCTCCCCAGATCGCCGAATTACGTTTTTCTCTGGCAATCATGTCAGCATCAATCAAAGCGATTCTGGCTTTTTCAAGAGCCACCAACCGATCAACTTCATCCCAATTTACGTGATATATTTTTTCAGACCGTCTTTGTCTGCCGTGTTTCCATTCGAGAGTATCCACGACAATTAAGACACGGCATTTTTCTAATTTTTCTAGAACAGCCTTAGCTGTTCGTTCCGAACACTCACCCAAAACGCAAACAATTTCCTTTTTAGGAAGGAATAAGGCTCCGCCTTCAGCACGGGGAATATGCTCTTCGTTCCTGGCAAGAGTCAGCACGGCGTCTTGCTGTGTAAGAGTCAGAATATCTTGGCAACGAAGTTGCGTCATGGCCCGCCAAAGACGGTCCCAGATGCACTGAGCGATAAATGGATTGCGATGGTGAGCAATAAAATCAGAAGTCTTGGCCATGGCGTTTCTCTGCTTCGCCGACCATCTTCCGCTTGAAGTGGAACCCGAAGCTGGGTTAATCCTTCCACGAAAGGCGGTCCGCTTAGGTGTGTTCTAATCGGACTTGCTGAAGGCTCGGTGTTGTCGCACCGGGCCTTCCCCGTTTCTGGGGCTATGATTGGCCGAAACTTCCCAGAAGGCAACCCAAGCCGCTCCCCAAAGGGAGCCCTTACTA
>NZ_LHZA01000114.1 GCF_001580535.1 Acetobacter cerevisiae
GCAAGAGATCTCTTGCAATGCCCCACACAAGAACATAACATGAACACCATGAAGCAAAGCTTGTCTGACCGTCTGGCCCTGCTCTCCGATGCCGCCAAATATGATGCCTCCTGCTCCTCCAGCGGCGCAGGCAAACGGGATTCTGCGGCCAGCAAAGGGCTGGGGTCCGTCAGCAACGGCATCTGCCATGCCTTTACCCCGGATGGTCGGTGCATTTCCCTGCTGAAAATCCTGCTGACCAACTTCTGCATTTACGACTGCGCCTACTGCATCAACCGCTCCTCCTCCAACGTGCCGCGCGCGCGGTTCACGCCCGATGAGGTCATCTGGCTGACGCTGGAATTTTACCGGCGGAACTATATTGAGGGGCTGTTTCTCTCCTCCGGCATTATCCGCACGTCAGATGACACCATGAGCCAGATGGTGCGCGTGGCGCGGGAGTTGCGGCAGACGCACAAGTTCCGCGGTTATATCCACCTCAAGACTATTCCCAACGCCTCCCCCGCCTTGCTGGCGGAAGCCGGGCTGTATGCGGACCGGCTTTCCATCAATGTGGAAATGCCGACCGAGCGTGGGCTGGCGGACTACGCTCCGCAAAAACATGCGTCAGAAATCCGCCACTCCATGGGCGAGATGCGCACGCATATCGACGCCGCAAAAGACCGCACCCTGACGGGCCGCAAAGCCCCGCGCTTTGCTCCGGGTGGCCAGAGCACGCAGATGATCGTCGGGGCCGATCAGGCAACGGACCGGGATATTCTCTCCAGCAGTTCCTCGCTTTACACGGGTTACAGGCTGCGGCGCGTCTATTACTCGGCCTTCAGCCCCATTCCGGATGCCTCGGCCATTCTGCCCGTCAAAGCCCCGCCGTTGTTGCGCGAGCATCGGCTGTATCAGGCCGACTGGCTTTTCCGCTTTTACGGCTTCCAGTTTTCAGAAATCACGGCAAGCCGCCCCGATGGCATGCTGGACCTTGAGCTGGACCCCAAGCTGGCCTGGGCGCTGGCCAACCGCGCGATGTTCCCCATCGACCTCAACCGCGCACCGAAGGAAATGCTGCTCCGAGTGCCGGGCTTAGGCGTGCGTTCCGTGCAGGCCATTGTAGCGGCGCGCCGCCACCGGCAGTTGCGGCTGGAAGACCTCGCAAAGCTGAAAGTCTCCATCCGTAAGGTCAAACCTTTCCTCTACGCCACTGGCTGGTCCCCCGGCAGGCTGGCGGAACAGCAGAACCTCCGGCAGCTTTTTGTGCCGCAACCTCAGCAACTTGCTCTTTTCTGAAACGCGTTTTCTGATCATGGCCTACGGTTTTATCCTCGACGACCACACCTCTTTTTCCGCATGGCGGCCGCTGGCGCGCCAGTGCTTTCTGGCCGACCGCGCCCCGGAAGAAATTGAATGGCGCTGTGCCTCGGCAGAAACCACGCTGTTTGATACGCCGCTGGTCGCCCCCACGCCCAAAAACGGGGCACCGCCGCCTGTTTTGCGGAGCAAGTGCCTCGCTCTGCTGCGCTCCATTCTGCGCCATGCAGACCAGACGCGCTTTGCCCTCGCCTACCGCATTCTCTGGCGCGCGCAGACGGAACCGGCGCTCGCCAGCATCGCCACAGACCCGGACATTGCCCGCGCTCTGCACATGCACAAACAGGTGCGGGAAGATACGCATAAAATGACGGCCTATGTGCGCTTCCGTGAACATGGCGAGGCACAGAACGGCCGCCGGTCCTTTTACGCATGGTTTGAGCCGGACCATTACGTGTTGCCCAGCGTGGCCCCGTTTTTTTCAAAGCGATTTGTGGATATGGACTGGGTGATCCTCACCCCAAAAGGGTCTCTGGCATGGAATGGCGAGACCTGCGCCTTTAGCCCCACGCCCTGCGCCAAACCCAAATTGTCAGATGATATCGACCAGCTCTGGCAGACCTATTACGTCTCAACCTTCAACCCGGCCCGCATCAAGACCAAAGCCATGCTGTCTGAAATGCCACGCAAATACTGGAAAAACCTGCCGGAAACGCAGCTTATTCCGCAAATGCTGGCCGATGCACCGGCCCGCGTTGCCGCCATGGCCGCGCAACAACCCCGCCCGGCCCCGGCGTTTCACCACAAATTACAGGAGCGCCGGGCCTCTGCCGAGGGTCCTCCCCCGCGGCGCCTTCACCGCGAGGGATGAGGATCGTCCGCCTCAGGGCACAGAGGGCGGCGTGGGGTCTACTGTCAGGCGTTGCTTGCCGTTCATCAGCCGTTCGGCCTCATCATCACTCCCCACAGCGGGGGGAGAGCCACGCAGCGGCAGGCGGGCCGTTTCCCGCACCGTCAGCATGGTGAGCGCGCCAATGAGTGCGGCCCCCATCAGATACCATGCGGGCATATCCAGCATGCCGGTCCGCTTCACCAGCCAGGCCGTTACCAGCGGTGTGGTGCCCCCAAACAGGGAAACCGAGACGTTAAACGCCACTGAAAGCGCTGTATAGCGCACCGGCGTGTAAAACAGAGCCGGCAGTGTGGAGGGCATGGAACTGGTAAAACAGACCAGCGCCAGCCCCAGCAGCATCAGACCGCCAAAAATCTCGATGTCATTCCCGCTGCGGATAAGGTGCAGGCTCGGAATAGCCAGCACCACAAGCGCCACACATGCACTAATGACCATCGGGCGACGGCCCAGACGGTCACTGAAATAGCCACCCAGAACATTCAGCGGCATCATCAGCACCATCACCAGAATGATGAGCAGCAGCCCCTTGCTTTCAGGGTAGTTGAGCGTGACCGTCATATAGCTGGGGATGTAGGTGAGCAGCATATAGTCGGTCACGTTGAAGACCAGCACCAGCCCGATACATTTAAGCAACTGCCGCCAGTGGACCGTCAGCAGGTCACGCCAGCCCGGCTTTTCATGCTCGCGCTTTTCGGCTTCTGCGGCATAGGCCTGAAAGGCTGGGGTTTCTTCCAGCCGGGTGCGCATATAGAGGCCAATCAAGCCCAGCGGTCCGGCAATCAGGAACGGGATGCGCCAGCCCCAGCTGACCATATCGGCGTCACTCAGCGAGAACTGGAGCGTCATCACTGCCCCGGCCCCGGCAATGTAGCCCGCCAATGTCCCGAACTCGAGCCAGCTGCCCATCAGGCCGCGATTTCGGTCCGTGGAATATTCGGCAATAAACGTCGCGGCTCCGCCATATTCCCCGCCGGTGGAAAAGCCCTGCACCAGACGCGCCAGCAGCAGCAGGATGGGCGACCACACGCCAATATGCCCATAAGACGGAATCAGGCCAATGCAGAACGTGCCCAGCGCCATCATGATCATGGTAACAGCCAGCAGTTTCTGCCGCCCGTACCGGTCCCCCATCGGGCCGAACACCGCGCCGCCAATGGGGCGGACCAGAAAGGCCACCGTGAACGTCGCGAAGGTGGCAATCAGCTGGAGGGTCGGGTCTGATGAGGGGAAAAACACCTTCCCCAGCGTGACGGCAATATAACCGTACACACCAAAATCGAACCATTCCATCGCGTTGCCCAGCGCCGCGGCCCCCACGGCCCGCTTGAGCATATCGGTATCGACAACCGTAATATCGTCGGTCGTCAGGTGTTTTCGGCGCTTGAACCAGCCGAAATGCGCGTGAGAGTCGTGCTGGTCGCTCATGAGAAACAAACCCCTCCGCCTGTTTGCAGGTCTTGTTTACGAGGGGATTTTAGGGTGAATCTGTCACTATCTTCCTGTGTCATGCCCACATGAATACACAGCCATGCGTGGCATGTCGAAAAATGGGACACCCAGCCTTAATACGCGCAGGAAATCCGTCCCCCAATAAAGCGCGGTTCTCCGGGGATGTAGAAGTAGGTCGTCGTCGCCTGCCCGCCGCTTTCCGCAAAACGGCGGTTGAGGATATTGCGGGCATACACCGTGGCTTCCCACCGCCCGGAAGCGGAGCGAAAGGACACATGCGCTCCCAGCAGGAAATACGGCGGCAGGCGGTAAAACCCGGTGCCGCCCGGTGTTATGGCCTGACTGCCACGATACTGCCAGTCCGGCCCGAACTCCAGCGTATAAGCGCGCGCCAACGGTTGCCGCCACTCTGCCGAGCCATTCAGCGTCAGCTTGGGCTGGCCGTTATCCACCCCGCTAAAATTATCGTTAATGGCTTTCCACACACCATGCTGCGCGTAATAGGCGTTGGTCTTGGCGCGGTTCACCGTCGGGAAATCCTGAAAATTCCCCCGCTGCCAGCCAAGATTTTGCGTGAGATGCAAATGGCTGAACGGATGCGCCTCAATAGTGCCCTCAAACCCCCAGCTTTCGGATTTGGGAGCGTTTGTAATTTCGCTCAGCGGTCCGTAATTGGGAATCAGCACCGTGCCCAGAATCTGCTGATTGTGAAAATCGTTGTAAAACGCAGCACCATTGATGCGCAGCTTGTCCGGAATGGGGTCGGACTTAAAACCAACTTCATACGTCAGGACAGTTTCCGGCTTGAAGGGGTCAAGCTGTGCCTGAATCTGGGTATTGTTGGCGGTAAAGCCGCCGGGTTTGAAGCCCTTGCTCATTTTATAATAGACGAGCGCATGCTGGAGCATCTGCCAGGAGACGCCAACCTGCCCGGCAAACTGGTCAGACGTGGTGCTCTCACCGTGAAAATTCGTGGTTGCACCAGCAAAAATCTGAGATTTCAGACCCGTGATAGAGCGTTCATCCCGTTCATGCAGCAGACCGCCCCAGATCATCACGCCATGCGGCAGGCGATAGCTCACATGCCCGAATTCTGAGAGACTTTCGTGATTCAGACCAAAATTGGTCGCCATCATATAGCCGCGTGCAGGCGTGTAGTCTGTATAATCAAAGAAGAACCGCTGGTTCATCCGCGTGCGCTGATAATGCGCGCCCACCACCCATTGCAGCTTGTCCTGCGTGTTGGAGGAATGGAGCCGGAGTTCCTGCGTGAATGTATTGGCATCAATCGTGCGATACGTATCTGCCTGCGAGAGTGCGGTGCCGTCCTGATCAGTATATTCGCCCTGCCGTTCCGTCTCGAACGCGCTGATGGCACTGACGGTCAGTGGTCCGAAATCATGGTCGATATGCAGGTCCGCACCCCAGAACTGGTTATGTTCACTCGGCTTGATCCCTGCCTTACGGCCAATCAGTTTTGCAAATTCCGGGCGCGACGACCACTCCGCCTGCTGCCAGGATGCCATATCCGGCAGAGGCTGCGTGCCGATCAGCCGATGCACGGGCACCGCCGTTACAACCTCGCTGTTATCCTGCGTAAAATGTCCGCCCAGCAGAATGGTCGTGTGCGCATCCGGCTTCCAGCGCAATTTGCCGCGCAAAGCCCAGAGGTCCGCATCCCCCAGATGGTCGCCATTCAGCGGGTTGGTCTGCCAGCCGCCGCCATGCTGGGTCTGCCCGGCCAGACGGAAGCTCAGCCCACGCGCCAGCGGGCCGGAGACATACGCCTCGCTGCGGCTGCGGGCATAGGAGGCAATGTCCTCCGTCGCGCCAAAATGCCATGCGTCCGTGGGGTCATTGGTGTGCAGATGCACTTCCCCGGCCGTGTCAGACTGCCCGTGTTCCGTGCCCACCGGGCCGGGGGTTACACTCGCCCCGGCGAGGTCAAACATCATGCCGCTGGTCATGGAGGAATAGGGGAAGGCGACGTCATCCACATAGGTCAGCACGGGGGCCATGTTGTTCTGCGTGAAGTCATTAAACCCCACCCCGCGCAGATAGAAATTGGTGGAAGCCGTGCCGTTAATGCTCTGAATGGTCAGGTTGGGGGCTACCCGTTCCAGCCCGCGCAGCGTGACCACGCCCCGTTCCGTCAATCGCTCCGCCGTAATGCGCGTGGTAGCGTCCGGGATATGCTGGGCTTCCTGATACGCAAAATCATGCCGCCGCGCACTGACATCCACCGCCGTTGTCTGCCGCGCCATCACCGGGCCGGGCTTTGCCGTGCTGGCGTGCCGAACCGGGCCTGCACGATGGGCCTTACCATGAGACGCAGCCCCTTCAGCCTGCGCCGCAGCGCACCAGACAGGCATCATCCCCACCATGGTCAGCGCCGTGCTGAGCCTGCTCATCCGTCTGGTTACGCCCGCTTTACGGCGGGAGACAGCTTTTTGACCACGGTAGAAAATAAGACCACTCCTTCATGATCCTGAACCCGGCACGAAGAGACGGAGCCAGCCCTCCGCCCCCTCAGGCCTGTCAGAGAATGCAACGCGGGTGGCCAGCTTTAGTCACCCTGAAAAACAGCCTCCGTATGAAGGCTGCTCCCCCGCTCTTGCAAGCATGGAATGACGTTCAGGCTCTCTTTTCGCGCAACAGTCACATAAAGGCGTCACCTCAGAGCGGAAGCCTTAATAGCCTTTTGCGGGATCATACCGCAGGGGCACATCCTTCCCCTGCTCCAGCGTCTCCATAACAGACGCCACATACGCCGCCCGCGCCGGACGCGAGGAATCCGCTGCCGCGTGCGGGGTGATGATGACACGCGGATGCGTCCACAACGGCGAGGACGCAGGCAGGGGTTCCTTGTCAAACACATCCAGCACGGCCGTATGCAGTGTGCCGTCATTCAAGGCCCGCAGCAGATCGGCTTCCACCACCAGCGGGCCACGCCCCACATTAATCAACCCGGCTGGCTTGCGAAGCTGGGCCAGCACATCATACGTCACCATGCCGGTGGTCTCGGGCGTTTCCGGCAGCAGGCAGACCAGTGTGTCACACGCATGCAGAAAGCCGCTCAGGCCTTTGGTGCCTGCGTAACAGGTCACACCCTCCAGCGTTTTGGCATGCCGCGCCCAGCCAGACACCTGAAAACCCGCACGCGCCAGCCGCATGGCCACTGGAGCGCCAAGGCTGCCAAGGCCCATCACCCCCACCTTCATCTCGGCAGAGGTTCGGGCTGGTCCAGTCTGCCGCGTCCAGACCTTATCCTGCTGGCCCACGCGCCAGGTGGCTGCATCACGCAAAATGGAAAAGACGGCCCACAGCACGTAATCTTCCATCTGCAGGACGGGCTCTTCCCCGCCCATGCGGATCAGCGGCACGTTTTTAGGCCATGTCGGGTCACAGGTAATATGGTCCACACCCACGGCGGCACTCAGAATGGCTTTCAGATTGACCATTTTTGCCAGCCGCCCCGGCTCGGGCTTCCAGACCAGCGCGTAATCCACATGGGCGGGGTCCACCGTCGGGTCATCCCAGTCCCGCACCGCAAGCCGGGGCATGAGGCGGGCGAACAGGGCTTTCCATTCAGGAAGTGCTGCGGGGCCTCCCTGTTTGATGACCAGACACACCATGTTTTGCACTCCCCTTCTGCCAGACCTTTATGCCATCCACCGCACATCGCCATACTGGTCCGGCGCGACACTATAAGGCGCATTCACGTCGCTTTTCATGGGATCATACAACTGACCTGCCACGCCAGAGGCAACGTGCAAAAAACTCCATAAAAAAAGCCGGCCCCAACCTCGTAAAAGGTCGGAACCGGCTTTTCAAACCGCCCGGAAAGGCTGGCAGTCCTTTAAAAGACTGCCAGACCTACCGCGTTATTTTGCGGCGGCGTCATCCAGCGCATAAGCGCGGATGTAGTCACCAGAGCGGGTGCCAAGGCCACCGTGCCCACCGGCGGCAATCAGCACATACTGCTTGCCATTAACGGAGTAGGACATCGGCGTTGCCTGACCACCAGCGGGCAGACGGTCACGCCAGATCACCTTACCCGTGGCAAGGTCAATCCCGCGCAGATAGTCATCTGCCGTTGCGCCGATAAAGACCATGCCGCCCTTGGTCACAACGCTACCGCCAATATTATACATACCCGTGGGCAGCGGCAGGTTGTTGTGGGTGCGGAAAGGCCCGGTATCACGCGTGGTGCCAATCGGGTGCTGCCAGATGATTTTCTTCGTCACCAGGTCAATCGCCGTCATGGTGCCCCAGACAGGTCCCTTACAGGGGATCTGCAGCGGGTTCAGCCAGGGGTTGGTGTAGGCCACATACGGGGTGCCGTAATCCGGCGAGATAGCCAGAGCGTTCCCCTTGGGTGTGGGTTCATTGCCGTCACCATTCCATTTGGGCAGAGCGCCGCTCTGTTCCAGTCCGGTGCGGTGGTCCAGCTTGATGCGGAACGGCAGGTAGCTGGCATTGGCAAGCAGAACCTTACGAACCGGGTCAACCGTTGCACCCTGCCAGTCCACTACGCCGTAGAAGGCCGGATAAACAATGGTGGTTTTCCCAACGTGCGGGGGCGTAAACTGCCCTTCATACGCGGAGGATTTATACTGGATACGGCAGATGAGCTGATCCAGCAGCGTTGCCCCCCACATGTCCGTTTCTTTCAGATCCGGCGGGGTGAGAGAGGGCATGGCAACCGGGTACGGCTGGGTGGGAGACACATGGTCATCCGGTGCAATACCAGCTGTCGGAACCGGCTTTTCTTCAACCGGGTAGCCCGGAACAGGCTGGCCGGTGCGGCGGTCGAGCACGAAGAATTCGCCACGTTTGGTTGCCTGCACCAGTGCGGGAATGTTTTCGCCATTCGGGCCGGGCAGATCAACCAGAGACGGACCAGCCGGAATGTCCATGTCCCACAGATCGTGGTGCACGGTCTGGAAGGTCCATTTGCGTTCGCCGGTTTCAATATCCAGAGCAATGGTGGCGCTGGAGGTTGCTTCGTCAAACGGGCGACGTGTGCCACCCCAGTTATCCGGCGGGGAGTTCCCCGTGGGGATGTAGAGCAGGCCGAGTTCCGGATCTGCCGTATACACGCCCCATGCGTTGGGGGTGTCACGCGTCAGCTCGTCATTCGGGCCGGGCTTCCAGTTTTCCGGCGTGTGGCCAGCATCCCAGGCCCATGCCAGTTCACCCGTCATCGGGTCAAACGCACGGACAGCACCAGAGGGTTCAAAGTTGGCCTGGTTATCCATCACCCAGCCACCCAGAACCACGCGGTCTTTCACAACCAGCGGCGGAGAGGTGACGAAGTGGAAGCCAAGCGGCACATTGCCCAGATAGGTGCGCAGGGAAATGGACCCGTGCTCGCCAAAATCATCACACGGCTTGCCGGTTTCCGCATTCACAGCCACCAGACGCACATCGGCCGTGGGGGAGAAAATGCGCTTCGGGCAGGAGGTCTGAGCGCCTTCCGGGGCCTGATAATAGGACACGCCACGGCAGGCCAGATACACGTTTGCCGCCACATCCTTTTTGTCGGGATGCGGGTCATACGTCCATTTGATCTTACCGGTTGCGGCGTCCATGGCCACAATCCAGCTGTGGGGCGTACACATATACAAGGTGTCATCCACCTTGATGGGGGTCACCTCAAGGTTGAACTCATGCCCCTGATCCGGGCCAGCCACAGCGGCTTCACCCGCGCGGGCGGTGTCACCCGTCTGCGTCTGCCAGGCCAGCTTCAGGTGAGAGACGTTCTGCGGGGTGATCTGGCTCAGCGGAGAATACCGGTCCCCATGCGCCGTGCGACCGTAATAATGCCAGTCAGCATTGGCGATGTTGTTATCGGTCTCGGCAGTCGGGTCACTCGCGGCCATACGCTCGGGGGACAGGGTGCCGTTGATGGAATAGGACGTAAAGCAGCTTGCCAGCAGCACGACGCCGGTTACGGCAACGCTGCCCAGAAGGGCTGCTTTATCCGCCATCCAGCCGCGGCCTGTTGCCCATACAGCCGGAACCAGCAGCCACACACCAAACACCAGGAAGGTGATAAGACGAACTTCAAGACCCCAGATGTTCAGGCCCGTTTCGGCCAGCGCCCACACAAGGGTCACCAGCATAAGGGCGGCATAAACAAGCGGTGCCGTCTTTGGCCGCACAAGGCCAAGAACGCCCGTTACAATCAGGACAAGACCGGCAAACAGGTAGAACAGCGAACCGCCAAGGAACGCGAGCTGCCCGCCTGCGATGACGAGGTATAGCCCCACCAACGCAAGCGCTACACCGGTTATAAGCCCTAATGACCTCGTTAAGGTCGGCTTCATTTTAACCTCACAATTTTTTATGCATTAACGACAGAATTTTACCAAAATCTTTATGATACCCTGTTCCTTTTCCTTTTCTGTCAGCGTCTCACTGTCCCTTGCTACTGATCATTCATTCAGACAAGCTTTAAATAACTTTTGTGTGATTTATAAAATGATCACCTGTTCGTGATACGCTGTCCTTCCTAAACATCTTCATTAGTGGATGCGACGTTCCACTACGCTGGCCATAAGCGCAGGCCGCGCTGTGTAGGATGTGTTTGAAACCGTTGCCAATTAAAAAGTATCAGTCCGTTATGCCCCGCTCCGTATTGTTCGCCCTTTTCAGCCCTCTCTCCCCGCGCAAAATCCTGTGCCCAACGGATATTTTTCCTATTCGTCAGGCTGCGTTCTTTACGATTCTGGCGGGGCTCTCCGGTGTCTCCACCGCGAAGGCGGCGGATATTCCTCTGGCTATTATCGGCCCGCATGAATACGATCTTCCGGTCGATTTCAAGCCTTTTAATGTTCTGGTCCAGTATGGGGACGGCAATGCGGCCGGATCGACCTATAACAGCCAGGGCGCACGCAAGGCGCAGGGCGGCAGCCACACCTGGGCAGGCATGACAAAATACGTGCATTTCAGGAGTTTTGACGCCCTCCCCCATGTCGGCTTTGCGTTTGAAGTCATCCAGACCGAATCCTACACGCTGGCCAACGGCACCAATTATGGCGGGCTTGGCGGCACCATCAGCGGCCCGGCGGTGTGGTTCAAGCCCAATAAACACAGCACCTTCGGGATTCAGACCTTTTTACAAACCCCCAGCGGCACGCGGGACGCCCTTGCCACCCATTACTGGTCCAACCTCTCCAGCTTCATTTTTGACTATGAATGGAAGCATTTCAGCTTTGATGGTGATCTTGGCGCCATCGTCAACATGACAAAACACGTTGATGGGCAACATAGTTACACACCCGGCACAACATTCCACAGCAACCTGCGCTTCAGCTGGAAAGCCCACCGCGTGGTTGAACCCTTCCTGGCGTTTGACTGGCAGAATACCGCCGGCACGCGGGACCGCACCGTGCAGAACTGGATTGATAATTCCAGCAGCCGGGAGGTCGCCATGGGGGTGGGCGCCATGTTCACGCTGACCAAAAACATCAGCCTGACAACGCGTTATTCCCACAGCGTGGAAGGCCGGAATACGCCGGAAACCAACGCCTACTACATGAAATTCGTTTATCTCTGGTGAAAATCTCAGGGAACCACTCGAAATTCCCGTAAGACCCCACCGAGCAAGCTACTGTTTTCAAAAAAGAATTCAGACACAGCTTCTCTCTATCCGGACAAAAAATTCAGCATTGTTGAATTTAAAACCCTCAGTGAAAACTTTTATGTTTCACGAAATCTATCCGCCTCAAGAGACGACTCCGCTCTCCCCCTAATCTATCCCCTATCCCTCAGCGCGCTCTAAAGCTCCGCCCGTTTCCTTTTCTGCACGACGCATCTCTCTTCCTCACCACCTGCTTTGCACCGTGTTGTGCACCGCGCCGATCCCGACCGCACGCATCAGGGGCGTTAAGGTTCTGACAGACAGACCGCACCCACCATTCCGCACCCCGGCACAATGGGCGCGCACCCCTTCAGTTGCGCCTCCACCCGGAAGCATGAGGCCATCCGCCCCCCCTTCCCGCTGGCTGCAACCGCTCAGAAAAAGCCCCTCCGGACCGGCTCTGGCCCCGGAAAGCCAATTCATTCCGCAGGGTAGGCATTTCCGGCATGGCATGCTTTTATCCCCACACCGGAACAGTCTGTTCCACAAAACGACGGGGGAGGAGCTTCAGTTCCCGCCCCCGACCAGGATATAGGAAGATTTCATGACAGTTCGCCGTCATGCCAAATTGTCACGTCGTGTGGCTCTGCTTCTGTCTGCCGGCCTCGGCCTGAGCAGCGTTGCAGGCGTTGCCCGTGCAGACACCGCCCCGCAGGCCGCAGCTCCCACGGCTGTGCCCCCGGCCTCCTTTGGCACATGGGGTGTCGATCTTGCCGGGCGTGACACCGCAGAAAAGCCGGGCAACGACTTCTTCAAATACGCCAACGGCACCTATCTGGATCACCTGACCATTCCGTCAGACATGACCAGCTATGGCCCGTTCAACGCGCTGGCTGAACTCTCCCGCACGCGGGTGCAGAGCATCCTGAACGACCTCTCCGCTCACCCGGTCAAGCACCCCAGGAGCATTGAGGAAAAGCTGGGCACCTTCTACGCCTCCTTCATGGATGAAAAATCCATCGAGAAGCAGGGCACGAAGCCCATGAAGGGCGATCTGGACAGCATCCTGAAGATGCGCGACGCCAAAGCGTTTGCAACGCTCTCCGGTTCTGCGTCCACCAACTTCATGACGTCCCCGTTCTCTCTGGGCATCAACCCGGACGCCAAGGACCCGACCCGCTACGCGCTGGACGTGGATCAGGCCGGGCTGGGCCTGCCGGACCGTGACTATTATCTGAAGCCGGAATTCGCCGCCAAGCGCGCCGCCTATCAGACCTACATCACGCAGGCGCTCACGCTGATCAAATGGCCGGAACCAGCAAACGCCGCTGCCGCCATTGTGGCGTTTGAAACCAAACTGGCCGAAGTCCACTGGGCCCGCACCGACCTGCGCGACCCGCAGAAAACCTACAACCCGATGACGGTGGCCGCGCTGGCCAAAGCCGCTCCGGGCTTTGACTGGGTTGCCTGGCTGACCGCCGCTGGCCTGCCGACGGACGGGCTTGAAAACCGCACCGTGATTGTGGGTGAACCCACGGCCATTACGGGTGAAGCCGCCATTCTCGCCACCGCAGATATCGGCCTGCTTCAGGCATGGCAGGCGTTCCATACGGTAGAAAACGCCACCACCTACCTGCCGGACGCCTTCGTGCAGGCCCGCTTTACGTTCAACAAAGCCCTGTCCGGCCAGCCGGCTCTGCCCGTGCGCTGGAAGCGTGGCGTGCAGGCTACCAGTGCCGCCATGGGCATGGCGCTGGGCAAGGTCTATGTGGAGCGCTACTTCCCCGCAGAAAACCGCACCGCCATGCAGAAGCTGACGGGGGACCTGAAGGACGCCTTCCGCATCCGCCTCCAGCACAACACATGGATGAGCAAGGAAACGCGGGAAGCCGCCCTGCGCAAGCTGGAAAACTTTGAAGTTCAGGTCGGCTACCCGAACGAATGGCGCGACTACTCCACCCTGAACGTCACCAAGGGTGATGTCTACGGCAACGCCAAAAACGGCATTGCGTTTGAGTGGGATTACTGGCTGGCCCGTCTGGACAAGCCGGTGGACCGGAACGAATGGGACATGACGCCCCAGACGGTGAACGCCTACAACAACCCGCTGTTTGATCAGGTTGTGTTCCCCGCCGCCATCCTGCAGCCGCCGTTCTTCAACCCGCAGGCCGACGCCGCCGTGAACTACGGGGCCATTGGCGGGGTGATTGGTCATGAAATGACCCACTCCTTCGATGATGAAGGCCGCCAGTTTGACGAACATGGCCGCCTGCGTGACTGGTGGACCAAGGCCGATGCCGCCCGCTTCCAGAAGCTGGCTGATCGCCTCGGTGCGCAGTACGATGCATTTGAAGTGCTGCCGGGCGTGCACGTCAACGGCAAGCTGACCATGGGCGAGAACATTGCTGACCTTGGTGGCCTGACGTTGGCTCTGGATGCGTATCATGCCTCTCTGGGCGGTCAGCCTGCTCCGGTTATTGATGGCCTGACGGGTGACCAGCGCGTGTTCCTCGGCTGGGCACAGGTCTGGCGCGAGAAGCTGCGTGACGACACGGTCAAAAACCTGATCGTGACCGACCCGCACTCCCCGCCGGAAGCGCGTGTGAACATCCCGATGCACAACATTGATGCCTGGTATAAGGCATGGGATGTCAAACCGGGTCAGGCCCTGTATCTGACGCCGAAGCAGCGCGTGAAAATCTGGTAATAAACCAGCTTTTAAGCACGAGCAGAAAGGGGGCGGCACCTTACGGGGAGCCGCCCTTTTTTTGGGCTCAGGCCGCCTGCATCCGCCGCTCCGGGCATGCCAGACCGGGGGCGTAACCTTGTTTCTGCGCCCCCGGTCCGCTAACCATGGAGAAAGAACGGTCACGCAACAGAGCTGCTGGAGCGGGGCCGGGGACCGACTGAGGTCATCCCCCGTCCACGAAAAAGAGCCGCCGATGCCTGACATGCCGAACCGCCTTTATCCCGCAGCGCCGCAGACCGAGCAGCCACCGCATACCCATGCCGCTCCGGCCAGCCCTGCCCAGACCCACCCCGCACAACAGAGTGCCGAGCCCCCAGAACCAGCCACAACTCTATGCCCTCCCACCCGCCGCCATGTGGTGCAGGGTCTGGGCACCGGAGCCGCCGCGCTGGCATTGGGCACGGTGGTTGCCCCCGCTGACGCGCAGGCGGCAGCGGACCACGCTGCACCGGGAACCGCCCCGTCCACACATCCAGCTCCGCCCATCCAGCCCAACACCCCACGCTTTTTCAGCCCGGCGGAATTTGCCTTGCTGAGCGCGGCGTGTGAGCGGATTTTCCCGGCGGATGCGCAGGGACCGGGGGCTATCGCACTGGGCGTGCCGCACTTTATTGATGGGCAGATGGACACCCCGTGGGGCCGTGGGGAATTGTGGTACATGCAAGGCCCGCACCGCCCGGATGCCCCGGCCAATCTGGGCTATCAGCTCCCCTACAGCCCGCAGCAAATTTATAAAGTGGGACTGGCAGGCGTGATCGCATGGGTAAAACAGACCCATCAGGCCGCGTTTGAAACCCTTGCGCCAGAGGTGCAGGACAGTATTCTGACCGCGCTGGAACAGAACGCCACGCAGTTTGACGCCCTCCCCGCTGCCACCTTTTTTGAACAACTCCGGTCCGACACGATCGAGGGAGCCTTTGCCGACCCCCTCCACGGCGGCAACCGCCACATGGCGGGCTGGCTGATGATGGGCTTCCCCGGTGCGCGGGGTGATTACATGGACTGGGTAGACCGGTATGACACCCCCTACCCCTACGGCCCCGTTTCCATTGCCGGGGAGACTGCGGACCATGGCTGAAAAAACTCTTCCCCCCGTGGATGTTGTGGTGGTTGGCAGCGGCTGGGCTGGCAGCATCATGGCCAAGGAGATGTGCGAGGCAGGCCTTTCCGTCGTCATGCTGGAACGCGGTAAACGCCGTTCCACGGCACGGGATGGCGCGTATCCGTCCTCCCTGGATGAGCTGGAAGGGGCTGTCCGTTACAAGCTGTTCCAGAACCCGGCGCAAACGACTGTGACAGTCCGCAATCGCTCGGATCAGGAAGCTGTGCCGTATCGTCGGCTGGCGGCGTTCCTGCCGGGTGCCGGTGTAGGTGGTGCAGGGCTGCACTGGACGGGCGTGCATTTCCGCGCGCCGCCGCAGGACCTCCGCCTGCGCAGTCATGTTATTGAACGCTATGGCCGGAAGTTTATCCCCGAAGGCATGAACCTTCAGGATTACGGCGTGACGTATACGGAACTGGAACCGTTTTTTGATAAAGCGGAAAAAGTCTTCGGCACATCGGGTGAAGCGTATACGGTCAATGGCAAAGCGACTGGCAAGGGCAACATTTTTGCACCTGACCGCTCGGATGACTTCCCGCTGCCGCCGCTGAAAGACGTTTATACCGCGCACCTGTTCCGCCATGCCGCGACAGAGGCCGGGTATCACCCCTACGCCATGCCCGCCGCCAATGCGTCCCAGCCTTATACAAACCCGTATGGCGCGCAGATGGGGCCGTGTAACTTTTGTGGCTATTGCAGCGATTATGCCTGTTACATGTATGCCAAGGCGTCACCCAACGTGAACATCATGCCCGCCCTCCGGCGGCATGAAAACTTCACGCTCCGCAGCAACGCGCATGTCTTGAAAGTGCTGCTGGACTCCACAGGCAAGAAAGCCACAGGTGTTGTCTATCAGGATGCCGAGGGCAACCACATTACCCAGCCTGCCGGGCTGGTTATTCTGGCGGCCTTCCAGTTCCATAACGTCCACCTCATGCTGCTTTCCGGTATTGGCAAAGCGTATGATCCTGCAAGCAACACGGGCACGGTGGGCCGCAACTTTACCTATCAGAACATCACCAACAGCACCGTCTGGATGCCGCCCACCCGCAGCACGGACCAGTTTATCGGCTCCGCTGGCGGTGTTGCGATAGATGATTTCAACAGCGACAATTTTGACCACGGGCCGCTCGGCTTTATTGGTGGCTCGCCGTTGTGGGTCAATCAGGCCGGGGTGAAACCCATTGCCGGGGCCAAAGCCTCCACACCGGGCGCGCCGCGCTGGGGCAGTGCATGGAAAAAGGCGGCGATTGATACGTATCGCCACTCCTTCACCATCAATGCGCAAGGCTCCAACATGGCCTACCGCGATGTGTATCTGGACCTCGACCCCACATGGCGCACCAGCTACGGCCAGCCCATGCTGCGCATGACGTTTGACTGGAAAGATAACGACATCCGCATGAACCGCTACGTCATCAGCCAGCTTGCCAACGTGGTGAAAGCCCTTGGCGCGCAGGATGCCCATTACGGCATGCGGGAGCCGGGCAAACCGTTTGACGTGCGGGACTATCAGACCACGCATCTGTGCGGCGGTGCCGTGATGGGGGAGGACCCGAAAACCTCAGCCCTCAACCGCTATTTGCAAAGCTGGGACGTGCCGAACGTGTTCGTCGTGGGGGCCAATGCCTTCCCGCAGGGCATGGGCTACAACCCCACGGGGCTGGTCGCCGCCCTCGCCTACTGGTCCGCCCACCATATCCGCACCCAATGGCTAAAGGGCAATGGCGGCCCACTGGTGGCGCTATGAGCCGTTTTGCAAACCAGCGTAAGAGCAAAAGCTTTTCTGAATCTCTTTTGTCTGGTCTGGCACTTGCCACAATCCTCGCCACTCCGGTTTTTGCGGCGGCAGCACCGTCTGCCCCCTCAGGCGCTGACACTGGCTCAGACACCAGCGCAGGCGCTTCCACGAGCACGAACGCTCAGGATCTGATTACCAAAGGCCGCTACGTCGCCGCAGCAGCGGACTGCGCGGCGTGCCATACCGTGCCCGGCTCCGCTTCTTTTGCCGGGGGGTATGCGTTCCAGTTGCCTATTGGTACGCTGTATTCTTCCAACATTACGCCGGATAAAACCAACGGCATTGGCAACTGGACGGAAGCGCAGTTTATCCGCGCCATTCGGGAAGGCGTGCGGCCTGATGGGGCAGCGCTGTACCCGGCCATGCCCTTCCCCTCCTACGCCCGCATGACGGACGAGGATCTGCACGCGCTGTATGCCTACTTCATGCATGGCGTGCAGCCGGTGGCGCAGGCCGTGCGACCTAATGGCATCCCGTGGCCGCTTTCCATGCGCTTTCCGCTGACGGTGTGGCGGTGGGTGTTTGCGCCCTCACCTGATGCAGCCCGAAAATCAGCCGAGCGCAGCTTCCCCACCCCGGAACTGGCGCGGGGCGCGTATCTGGTGGAAGGCCCCGGCCACTGCGGCGCGTGCCACACCAAACGCGGCCTCGCCATGCAGGAAACCGCGCTGACGGCACAGGACGGCCCGCAGTATCTGGCAGGCGGTGCGGCAGTAGATGGCTGGACCCCGCCCTCTCTGCGCGAAGACCCCCGCACGGGTCTGGGCGCATGGAGCGTGGCGGATCTGACCGCCTTCCTGCGCACGGGCCGGAACATGCGGGGCAGCGCCTTTGGCAACATGGACACGGCGGTGCATCACGGCACGCAATATCTGACGGATGATGATCTGGCAGCCATGGCCCGCTACCTTAAGGCCCTGCCCGCTGCCAATGGCGCAGAACAAAACTGGCAGACAGACCCGGCCGCCACGCGCGCCCTCCGCGCAGGCGGCAAGCTGACAAAGGGGCAGCGGCTCTATCTGGATAACTGCGCCGCCTGCCACCGCAGCACCGGCGCAGGCTACGCCCCGGCCTTCCCCCCGCTGGCGGGCAATCCGGTGGTGATGAATGCCGCGCCGGACTCCCTTATTCATATCGTTCTGACGGGTGCCACCCTGCATGGCACGCAGGCAGCACCCTCCGCCTTTACCATGCCGGGCTTTGGCAAGCGGCTGAGTGATGCGCAGGTGGCGGCTGTCGTCACCTTTATCCGCCACGCATGGGGGAATGATGCCTCTGCCGTCAGCGATGTGGATGTGGCCCATCTGCGCAAGCGGCTGACACCCTCCACCATGCAGAGCGCGCCGCCCACCCCGATTGACCCGGCCCCGGCGCAGCCCGGCTCCGCCCCCAGGGCACCGGAACAGGATGTCTCGCAGGACACATCAAAGCCCGCAACAGGCCCGGTTCCCACAGGCCACCTGCCGCCAGAAGATGCATTACACAGCGCCCCGCAGCCTGCTATGAAGGCAAATTAGGATTCAGGGTGGCAACAATGCAGAAGCAATGGCAAAATAGCCGCTTCAACCGGTCAGCCACTGGCACGGTTTTTGCGGAGGAGAGATCCGGCACTTCATGACGGCGAAGCTCAGCCCTTCTTCGCGCAGGCGGGACGGGCAGGAACCACGACTGGTTCCCCCTTCCGCATCCGGCACCGCACGCGCTGCCACGCCGCCACCTGCCCCGCAGGATGGTGAACGGGACCGGCTGACCGCCTCCCCCACGCCCGTCGCCCGCCCGGCTTCCGGCTATCGCCGCGTAAAAGGCACCTCCACGCCAATTATCCGCCGGGAAGTTTACGCCGAGCCCACCATAGGCCCGGTGCTGACGGCCTCTGCCCTGGCGCATTTCCTGCTGCTGGGGGCCCTGCTGTGGCAGGCCGCGCACCATCAGCCGCATGGCACACCGGATGGCCAGCAGCCCTCGCCAGTGGAAATGGTCTTCGCGCAGCCGGAATCCACCAGCGGCATGGTCGGCCCGCATTCTGACGAGGCCGGTGGCGGCAACTCCGGCAAGGCCCCCAGCAAGGCGGGACAGGCTGAACCGACCCCGGCGGAAGGGCCGCCCTCCCCCACCGTGCCCTCAGAAGAAACGCCGGCCACTCCGCCGCTGCCGGAAGCGGATGACGGGCTGACCAAATCCGTGCCGCAGCCGCCCAAACCGGTGAAGGCCGCGCACCCGCCCTCCGGCCACAAGCCGCAGGCGCATGCGGTGCCGCGCCCCACGACGCACGCCCGCCCATCCCAGACGCCCAGCCGCCACGCGGCCTCCCCGTTTGATAACCCAATGGACCTCTCCTTCAACGAGGCCCCGGCCCCGCGCCGCTCCCGCCACGGCAGACCGGGTGGTTCTGGCGGCCCGATTGACCTTTCCGTTGGCCCCGTGGTGGAGAACGGCCAGATTAACGCGCACTACACCTCCCGCACCTCTGTGCGGGGTGTGAGCGATGATTATGGTGAGCAGATTAACGAGTGGATTCAGCGCCACATGTACTACCCGGAAGAGGCCGCCCGAAACGGGGAAGAAGGCAGTTCCTCCGTGCATGTGGTGCTGGACCGCACGGGCCGCGTGAAGTCCGTCTATCAGACAGGTTCAGCCGGCTCCTACTATCTGGATGCCGCGACCTCCGGCATGTTCCGCGGCTCCCAGCTCCCGCCTGTCCCCCCGGATATGAAGGGCAACCATTTTGATATTGATCTGACGATTAATTATATTTTGATTAGGCATTGAAGGCGCGAGACGGGAAATGTAGTCTTCTAGTCATAAATTTTCCACGACTAGAAATACTATTTTCCCGCCTCTCTACTCTTGCAAGAGCGTCAGTTTTGGCAGAAGAGTAAAAACTGACGCTCCCAAACAGGTCCTTGTGATTTCTGGCATAATGCTAGCTGAACATCCTTCACTTCTGGGGATAAAATATCTAGCTAACCTTTGATATATCGATATCATTTTCGATAGCGAATATTACTTTTGGATCTTGTACTTCATACATAATGGATCCATTTTCTTGGCCTATGGATGAAATAAGACCTATTTTTTCCATACCGCTTACATAATTATTGGCAGACCCACCGCTTACACCCGATTTAGTGCTCAATTGGTTTCGCGTGAACTTAACAGATTTTACACGCAGAAGGTGATGTATATATGAATACACATCCATTGCATTATCTCGAACCCCCTCTTTCCTTGGGTAATATTCAAAATAATCAAACGTTTTGACGAAATCTAAAATTCCATCATTAATAGCCTGCGATGTTATTTTTGTAGAATTGTTATTTATAGAATATTGTTTCCTTATGATTCTATCAAAAAGATGCCAGAGATCACGAGGGTTTTTATTTGATAATGAAAATATCTTTTTATACAGACTATCATCTACATTTTTGTCAAAAATATACCTGTAATTATTAATTTTTTCTCCAGAAAAATACCCCATTCTTTTGTTTAGAGCATTTTCTAAATCGTTAATTTCCCACATTATATGTTCTACATTCATTTTCTGTGTTCTTATATTGTATTTATTTTTTACCATGTCATATGGTATTTTCCATATTGATGTTATTATTTGCACAGAATCAGAAATATGAAGTTTGGTTTCTTGAAGAATACCTTTAATAAAATCAGATATTTTTTCTGCATCACCGCCAAGACGGGAATCTTCATCCAATTTGTCAATCATAATTATTAAGCGAGTATATCCAATTTTGTTTATTAATTCAGATATTTTTTTCAACGTATATATAGAGTTTTTCACGTTAACATAATTAGAATCTTGCTTTAAAAATATATCTTGAAAATATTCTTTTATTTTTGACAAATCTAATTTTGAATTATGAGCTCCAATTGCATTAGAAATTAATTCAGAAACAAAATTCTGACTCGCAGTTAGGAACAAATTAGCTGGTTTTTTTATTATACCATATATAAAATAATTAAATCTTTTTATAGGAGAATTTTGTATTTTTTCTATAACTCTTTTTATTTCTGATTTTGTTGTTATGCTTGTGAAATTTTCATAAAGATAAGATAAAAGAATTTTATCTTTGTCATCAAGTTTCTTTATCTTTTTCGGATTTTCAAGAACTTTTTTTAGTATTTCTTCTGACGCGCTACTAATGATTAACTTATATATTTCCGTTTCAGAATAAGATATTGCTATATCTGTAAAATCATTTACATCAATTAATATCCATTCTTTTTCTACACTCCTAGACAAGTCATATAGAGATGCAGTTTTGCCAGACCCTCGCTCTCCAACGAGAATCATACCTAAGAGCCCTTTTGGAAATTCGCT
>NZ_LHZA01000098.1 GCF_001580535.1 Acetobacter cerevisiae
TGTCCGAACGGACGGGACCACCTCAATGAGACCGATCTGATCCGCACCCGTGTGACGAAGATGATCGACCACGAGATGCAGGATGACCCTTATGCGAAGGAAGCGTTTTCGGCCCTGCTGCGCAAGGTCATCGCGGAAGCGGAAAGCCTGTTCGACCATCCGCTCAAGCAGTTCATGCTGTTCCAGGAGTTTGAGCAACAGGTAGCCAACCGCAAGCTGGAGAACATCCCCTCTGTTTTTGACGGCCATCGCCACGCGCAGGCCTATTATGGCGTATTTCTGAAAACGCTGGCTGCCATCTTCAACCATAAGCAGACGGATGATGAGAACCAGCGCTGGATTGATCTGGCGTTTGAGATCGACACCATTGTGGACAAGGCCGTGCGGGAGAATTCGCTGAGCCGTGCGGATATGGAAAAAACTGTCCGTCAGCAGCTTCTGGGGCTGCTTCACAATGTTGGAAAGCAGGTGGGGTTCGGGACCGACAAGGCTCTGGATATCGTTGAACAGGTCGTTCAGATCATGCGGGCTGGTCCGGCTGATACCCTGCGCGGCTGAGCATGGAAGAAACTCCCACTCGCGTCCTGACCTATGGGGGTGAGCAGATCTGCGTGAACCTGATCCTCCGTGCGCGTCCCGGCACGACGCTGCGGATCAAGGTACATCCAGACCTGACTGTGCAGGCTGTCATCCCTGACGGCACGACAGAGGCTGATCTGGACAAGGCGCTCCGGCAGAAGACCCGCTGGATCTGGCAGAAATTGCGGGACTTCCGGGTGGTGCAGGAACATGCCACGCCGCGTGCCTATGTCAGTGGGGAAAGCCACTTCTATCTGGGACGGCGGCATCTGCTGAAGGTGCAGCATCAGCCTGATGCGCCAGAGACCGTGCGGATGCTGCGCGGGCGGCTGGAGGTGTCCGTGCAGGAACGCCACGCCTTGCGGATCAAGAAGCTGCTGGAACTGTGGTATTTTGCGCGGGCGCAGGACGTGTTTCGGACACGTCTGGACGCTCTTCTCCCAACAACATTGTGGGTCAGCACGTCCCCAGCCCTGAAACTTCAGGTGATGCAGACCCAATGGGGAAACTGCTCACCGGGCGGGACCATCACGCTGAACCCTCATCTGGTCAAAGCTCCGCGTGACTGCATTGATTACGTGCTCCTGCATGAGTTGTGCCACCTGAAGGAGCACAATCATGGACCTGCCTTCTGGGGACTTCTGGAACGTGTCATGCCGGACTGGGAGCGGCATAAGGCACGACTGGACGGGATGGCGGAAATGATGCTGCAAAAATAGTGCGCTTTGACCGCTATGGGGGGAAGCGGAATGTCAGTTCTCGGACAAAATCTTAGAAAAGCGGACTATCCGGTTTCGTTGGCCCCACACTCGAGCCAGAATTATTACTTGTAAATTACACCATATACACTAATTTAATACAATAATACTTTTATTATTGCAAATTAACTAATCATTAATTGGCCACCAATAAGTTGATCCGTAAATTTTTATATTATCTTTTTGGGTCCAACTATATTGTTTCCACATTGACTTCCCTGATGCTAATTTCTCGGAATTGCGGAGTTTGTTATACGCATCTGCTGTGATCCATGTTCGGGGTTCTAGATCAAGATCGGTAAGCTTCGCCGCGTAATTTGCGGCCCGTCCTACCCAAACGAGATCGTTCCCACCTCTTACACCTGTCCTTGCGGCTCGGATGGAGCTGGTATCTATCCCAACAACTTGCTTGATCTTATAATTCTGAGAAGGATATTGCGAAGCAAGAGCTGGATTAATAATCTTATGAACTGCATAATTTATTTTCAAGGCAGCCCTAACGGCAGGGCACGTTTGTGACTCTCCTACCCATATTCCCATAATTCGATCGCCATCATACGAAGTGATAGCACCGCCTTCAGAACGAACAATCTTTGCGGCGCAAAGGAGGAATGTCTTGTAAATCTCAGCTGAGAACCACCAATTTTTACTGTCTACCAGTGCCGTCGAGCCAGCCAAGTCCGCGTATAGAATAGTTGCTCTGTCAAACTCAACCGCGTCATTGCTCAGCTTGAGATCCTCAGGCTCAGGGACATTTCTTCCTTTTCTGGTAGTCCACTGATCCCTAAAGATAGCCGCCACACCATCA
The DNA here is from genome assembly GCF_001580535.1 of Acetobacter cerevisiae. Classification (GTDB taxonomy): domain Bacteria; phylum Pseudomonadota; class Alphaproteobacteria; order Acetobacterales; family Acetobacteraceae; genus Acetobacter; species Acetobacter cerevisiae. The sequence continues at coordinate 2,146 of NZ_LHZA01000098.1, forward strand.
TTGAGTTCTTTCTTAAGCCCCATAATGTCCTCTAATTATTTGGTCCGAGCGCCACAATATGATTGCGTAACTGATTGCATGCAGGAGCTATAAGAGCTGCGGCATCGGAACCTTCTTCAAATCTGTAAGTGATTGTTGTTATGCCTGCGAGATCACTAGGAAGTTTTATTTTGCTTTCGCGTGGTTCCATTAAGATAGCCCGTTGGCGACCAAGCCTCCCCATGAACAAACCAAGTTCAAAGACAACATTGTCGCGTGAAGAGGGCCATTCTTGTCCCCGAAATATCGTGAGATCATCAGCATGAGCAACAGCAATAGCAAAGTCTGAACTATCGACCTGCTCCTCTAAGCTCTGCAACGGATAGTGACTAATTTTGAACACTCCATCTGTCCAGAGTGTCGTCAAAAAATTATCATGCTCAAATGCTGTTTGCACCGCTCTGGCGATCGGCAACGCCTCAGTCGAGCAAATCAGAAATACCTTTATTTTCTCCCGTGCTCCGCTAACCAGTTTGTTTCGTTCCAAAAGTCTCCGGGACAGTTCTCGCGCAATAAGCCTATAAATTTCTGGGTAGCGAGTGGCTATATCTGTGAAGTCGTGTTCGCTAAGCTCAGCAACAATTGTATCTTCCTTGGCGATAACAGTGGCGGAACGCCTATGGGCTGGTTCGATTGCCGCCATTTCTCCGACGTGATTTCCAGCCCCGCGTAAAGCAACTGGATAACCATTAACGAAAATTTCTACCGATCCCGAAAGAATAAAATATATGCTGTTGTCATGTCCATTTTGTTCGATCAACGTTTCACCAGAAGAAAACTCCCGAATAGTTGATTTTTCTGCGACTTCCGTAGAAATTAGAGAATTACCCTGCACCATTCTCTGCAGGTTAAGCAAATCTTTCTTCAGCCTGTGCCCACTATCGCCCTGAAATCGATTTAACATGCAAATTCCATGTGATAAATATTCAAATAAGGGAATCTATTTTCCTGTCTGATACCATATTCTATGAATGACAACAGGCAACCATCAAGCCAATACGTTACTAGGATTGGCCAGAGACTGACCGGTTTTGGGATAAAAAGCAACCTGCTTGGACGCCTGATTGGAGGGCGAAAGCAGTGTGTCCGCTTAGTGCGCGACAAGCAGACAGGCGGGTTCCGTCCTCATGTTAGCCATTCAGCGTGATTCAGCGTTTACCGGACAGCGGACATTATTTGTTCAATCCGTTATGTCAGCAGGCGCTTTCAAACGCTGTTAACTTTATGGCTTCTCTAAAGCTTTGATAGCCGAAATCACTTCAGATCCAAGCTGGCGGGTATTTCTCTTATTTCCTGTATTGTTGAAAAGACTGACACTCAGTGATGTGGCTAGTTCACGCAAAGCTGGCTTTGTGATCCTCTCGGGAATACCGTCTTTCTCCACTTGGATTGTGCCGCTTTCATATTCGATTACTTTGTAAGCTCCATAGGAAGCTTCCCTGACAACACCCTGATCATGTATGGGCACGGAGACTTTTTGTTGACGTGGGGAGTAAGTATAGACGCCTTCTCCTTCACGGCATAAGAGACGGAAATCAGATGATGACATATCAGCGACCTCCTCGATTGATATGTCATCATCATCAAAATTCAATCGTAGAACGACGACACGGTGAACAACGTCGAAAGTGTTTCTGTTAAATCTAACGTGTTGGATAGACGTGATAGTTTTGACGGATATCTCTTCGCCTTCAGCTGAAACAACATCGTAGCCCTTTTGATTGACTTCCGGTGCCATTTGGCCACGGGTTTTCATGGCGACGTACAGTTCGCCAATTCGGCCGGTTAGGTGTCGCAATTCGGCAGGATTGACTCCCCATTGGATTTCCTTTTCAAGCCAGCCCAAAGCATCCCCAAGTGAACGAATAACCTGTATCTGAGAGAGAGCCATCAGAACCTTTGCGTCCAATCTAAAAATTATATCTGATAAGTTTAGCTGGTGATGCAGAGCCAAGGAATACCGAACCGCGCCTACATTGATAGAAATCTCCGCTTTCAAGTGGCACTTGGCTCAAGGCTCGCACATCGTCCCTTGATCCATCTTTCTGGTCAGGAATGCGGAACCAGACAGGCGGCAGACGCCCTCAAGGCAGACATCAAAGTGGTAATGGCAGTTGCCCGAAAGCCGACATTGTCAGGCGAGCCGTGATAGACCAAGTTTGGGACTTTCTTGCCGTTTTCGAACGAGCCACTTTACGGCAGCATGTGCTGGTAACCGTCGTTACACGCCAGGTCGGCGGTAGGCACTGTATCTTGGATAGGGTCATCGAATATTTATTAAAAATTGCTCTCAGGATGTGAGTTAAGACAAAAAATGACGCACTTTTTACAGGCCTTACTTACAGACTATGACGACTCGCTGTCATCCGATTCATACATCGATCCGATGGGGTTGCTTATAATCTGGTCAGCATTTGGAAGGCAGGTGTTCCGAAACCGGATAAATTCGGTTTCCAACGATGTGCGCAATTTCACGCTGAACCTTTTTCACCATTACCTTGTCAAGAAGCTGATTGAAGATGATGATGCCGTTCTTAATAACGCACTTCAGCGCCTGTACCAGAACAAGGATGGCTTGAATTTCAAGCAAGCCTCCCTAATTTTCCTCGAAAACGTGTTTGTGTTTTCAATCCTGCGGTATGAAGCATCATTAGTGGATGTGGATCCGGCAGGAATACTTGGCATCTCGAACGCGCGGCGGCGTTGGATGAACGAAAAGCACCGCTCTGCGCTCATCTTCACACATGAGCCTGCCGGGCAAATCTTGGTCCGGCAACTCAGCCTCGGCGTCAGCGGCCGCTATAAAACCCCGCTAATGGAAATTGGCTTCTTCGACGGCAATTATCACTATCATAAGCCCGCTTATCAAGGTCGATGGGCGGAAGCCGAAAAACTCATAGCCGGTAGACCAAACAGCTTACTCGGCAAGGCCGCCTATGAGGCATATAAATTCCTCAAGGCATGCGTCTCCCGACCAATTCAAGGCGGCAAGCTCCAGTTTGACGATGTCCCGACAAAGCTGACCGAGGCGTACGCCCGTGCATTTGCGTCGCCTCAGGTGGTCGGACGTTATGCCAAGACATTTTGGCTAGGCCAGACGGAGCTGGACCAAGGTGCGGCCGGAGCACTTTTTCACGTTCTCGAAGACACCGAAGATCTTACACCGCAAGAGGTGATTGAGCGGGCACTTGAGCATGGTCTACCGTCCAGCGAAAAAGCCAAGCTCGAGCAGATTGTCCAGCTCGAGCCTTTCTTGGCCGACTGCTCGCTGCTATTCACGCTGATGGCATCCCGGTGAACTCAATCAACCAGTGACGTCGCGGACGCTTGGGCAAAATTCGGCCGAGATGCGATGCGTTTGCCCCAGGCGGCCAAGGCGGTTGCTGAGTACCCGAACCTCCCCGCCATCAAAGGCACTGCAGCGGCGGCGCGCCTGAGGCAGCTTGTAGCAGCCGCAAACGCGGGCAGTCTCGACGATCAAATGCGGGCGTTGGCGATTTACCACAGCAGGGTGATGCAATCGCGTGGTCAGGTTTCCTGGCTCAATGTCGGCAGCGACGGCACCATCAAGGTCCACGCGCGAACTGTCTCGCTGCCCAAGCCTGAAAGCCGCCCCCCTGGCTCATGGCATAACAACTACTACCTTCCCCAGTTCAGGAACTTCGTGAATGGCTTGCGCGGAGCGGGCGCATGAAGCTCCTGGAAGAGTTGAAACGCAGGGTGACCAGCATGCGGCCTCTACGGCGAGCATGGTTCACCACCTTCAACCTGGACATAGAATTCCTCGAGACGTTTGTCCTGCCCGCAACGATCGGTGCCGAGCCGCCGCGAAATCGTATCGAGTTCGAGCAGCTTCAGCAGGAGCTCACGGACAAAGGCACTGACTTCAGGGTGTTCTGCGATCCGCGATTTATCGATACCAATCGTATTAAGCGCACCTGCATTCCGGTTCATGCCATTCGCCCTGATCGCTTGTCCGGCCGTTTCGGCGAACGGAGTCTTTTCCATCCCAAAGTCATCTATCTTGAGGACGTTGATGGCCGACGGATGATCGGCGCGGGTAGCGCCAATCTGACGCTGTCCGGATGGGGGCACAATCTGGAAGCTTTCACATTTCGTGAGATCAAAAGTCTCGCCAACTACCGAGAAATTCGCCAATTCTTTGGCGCACTCTGCGACGCAGCTGACATTCCTGAACATACTAAGCTCGTTCAGCGTCGGGGGCTTTCGCGCGAGCCTGAGAACTGGCGTTTTGTCCATAGTTTTCAGGCCAAACCATTCGCTGCGCAATTGCTCAATGGCGCGTCCGAACCAGACATCGTTGTCTGGTCGCCGTATCTGCCTCGCGACCTTGCCGGCTTCATCGGCAAACTGCAAACCTCGACGGCAATCGACAGCCTGCGCGTCCATTTGGTACCCGACCGGATCCAAAACAAATTCCTTAGAACAGAGTGGAGCGAGGAATTGGGCCAGCTTATCCAAAATGGCCAACTCACGTTCTATGAAAGTCCGGTCGAGCGAGACCCAAGAGCCGAATTGTGTCACGCCAAGATCTGGAAGATCGGCAAACATCTAGCCGTCGGTTCCTGGAACTTCACTGGCCCGGGCTGCAACAACCTGTGCGATGATAAAGGAAAGTGGAGCCCGGAGAACAACGTTGAAGCTGGTCTTATTATTGACGACGCAAACGACTGGCGGCTCGCGCATGGCAACAGGCTCCGCCTGGGCGCGGATGATTGCGCACCGGCTGAACTCCTTGCCGAAGAGGCTCTTGATCCGCCCGACTTGCCGCCTTTCGATCTGCATGTAACCTTCGATTGGCATGCTCAGGCCTATGCATTTTCAGGCGTATGGCTGGCGAAAGGGGCACATGACGGATACTCCCTGCGCCTACCCGGCGTCCAGGCACCCGTGCCGTTGAAGTGGAACCGCAGCGATGAGCCCGTGCAACCTGCTCGACTTCGCATTGATGACAGCGCTCTCTTGCGAGATCGGGTGTTTCGGGTCCATCAGGATGGAAACGAGGTTCATCGCGGACTTGTCTACGAAAAGAACCTCGAATTTCGGAGGGCCCAGACTTTCAACAGCCTGAAAGACTTGCTGGATGCGTTCATTCTTGGCGACGATCCAGGATCGTTAACAGACCTTCCACTTCGAGGCCCAGATGACAGCGACAGCTTTCCAGATGACACTCCGGGTCAGCCTGATGGGGGCTCAGAACTGCTGGGTCGCGAGATATCCGAACATAGCTCCATCAGCTATTTCCGCCTCTTCAAGTCCATGCATGATTACCGCGCCAGGTACTCTGCAGCCAAATTGGACAAGCTGGAGCAGCTGGAGAAACTGGTATTCGTAGCACCTGGCTGCCTGCTCGAGCTTGTCGAGAAGACGCGCGACGCGCTCCAACTCCACGAGCGCCCGGTGTTCAACTGGTTTCTTGCAAATGAAGTCGCGGCTATCGGCAAAGAGGTTCAATGGCTGCGTCGAAAGCTTGCCCGCGACGCTAGAGACCACGAACCGGGCTATTCACCTGCGCCGAAATCCCGCTGGGATAGCCTGGCGATCTCGCTCCCCGATCCGCCGAGCGACGTCGCAACCGAATATGTCGCACTTGTCAGGAGTCAATCTGACTATGAATGAGAATTGGCGGCGTTTGAAGCCGACAGATGTTGCGAAGTGGATCAACTTCGGCGGGGTCAAAGGCAAATGGACCTATTCACCAGACCAGCCTGTAGACATGGCTGCGCTTCAAACTGAAGGCGTCGCCCACTTGTGGAACGTGCTTTCAAGAAACCCTGTTGCGCTGCTGGCCGATGAAGTCGGGATGGGGAAAACATTCGAGGCGCTGGGTGTTGCCGCTCTGCTATGGAGACGGAAACCCGATGCGAAGATCCTCGTGATCGCGCCGAACCGCGACATCTGTGCGCATTGGCAGCGGGAATTTTCGGCCTTTACTAGGGATATTTACCTCAAGGCCGATGACTTCGTGAAGGCGAAGAACGACGGCAAGCCTGCCCCCCCCTTCGGTATCCATTATCGCTTGCATGAACTGACCGAGGCGATCGAGCAACGGTCAGAGCACGATACGCCGGCCCAATTCTACATCACGACGATTCACGCGCTCAGCGGCCTTGTCGATAGCTCTAATGAATCCACAGACAAGACCGCTGCCGCGCGCAGGGCGGCTCGAGAACTGCACAGGCGAATTATGGCCGCCAGCGAAGGGGCAGGCTTCGATCTTATGATCGTCGACGAGGCGCATTATTTTCGCAACCGCCGTGGCGGGTCGCAGCGGGTCGCGGCTGCAGAAGAATTTTTCGGCAAGCCGGAAAAGCCCATTGCGCAGCGCACCTTGCTCCTGACCGCAACGCCCAGCCATACCCGGCTTGGCGACGTCGCAAGCATCCTCGGCTATTTCCTTCACAGGTCTGCCTTGGAGGAAAAGACCGTCGATGAACTAATGCGTAAATACGCCCTTCGCCGTTTTCGCCGCATGGAAGGCCAGGGCATCAGCTACACCAAGCACCAATACCGCCGTGAAATCGCTACTCCATGCCAGTTTGGGGACAGCTCCCAGGACGAGATGTTCTTCGCGCTCTACCAAAAGCTACTCATCAAAAGGGGAGTTGTGAACGAGGAAAAGCGGCGCGCGCTGTACGGCTACCTTGAGGGCTTTGAATCTGCCGGCCACGTCGAAGGAGCACAGGAGGAAACACAAGGTGGCGCGGAGGAAGACGAGCGCTCAAAGGACTTCAGAGCTGCAGCAGATACCAAGCTCCTGCAGGACATGAGTAGCGACTTTCGCCGCCTGTTTGGCACCGCTCCTGATCACCCGAAGTACGACGGCATCGTCAAAATCTGTGCGCCGCAAAATCTGTTTGAGATGCCGCAAGAGCGCCATCTGCATGAAGATAAGCATCTCGTCTTCGTGCGCCGGATACCGTCGGTTCGTGAGCTGACGAAACGCATCAACGAGCGATACGATGATTTGCTGGCGCAGCACATTGCCGACGCCCTAGGCTGGGATGAAGAGACCTATCGCCGCTGGAAAGGCAGCAACTGGTCACGCGAGGCTTTCAATGAGATTGCCAAGTCAGGTGATAGCCGGGATCCAGATAGCGATGACGACCCGATAGACGAAGCAGAAGGTGCAGGCGAAAGCGCCGACGAGCACGACTATCTGCGATCAAGGATTGCCGACCTGTTCGTGACGAAAAAAGCCTCGGACGGCAGGCCGCCCGCGCCCCCGACCGATTGCTCTCGTTTCAGCCTGAGCCTTCGCAAGACAACCAGCATCTTCTCTATGTTGCTGGAGCCCGCACCCGACTACCTGGCAGGAGCCTACCCTTGGTATTATCACTTTATCCAAGGAGGGAAACAGCGCATGGACTTTGCGAAGGCTGCGCAAATGCTGCGCATGGAAGCCTGGAGTAAGTCTCCCCGCGAGACATTGGACAATTTACGACCCCACGATGCCGATCAGCGTGACTACGATGAACCGCTCGAAACGATCTGGTCAGTCGTATTCCATCATCTCCCGGAATCAGAAAAAGCCACACTTTCTCGCTGGGCGACTGCTTCCCCCCGCATCGCCGAGAACTTTGCTAACTATCTAAAGGCCGGATTTCTCTTCGCCAGCCCCGTGATAGTGGAGCTTTACGGTTGGCATGCAACGTTCGACAAAGGTCTTTCGGGAGAAAAGAAACACAGCAACGTTCAACGTCGCTACCGTAAATTCGTGGATTACGTGCGCCAGAGAATTGAGAGTTCTTTACTGCTGAAATACTTCACATCCGCTCTCCGAACCTTTGAGCAACTCTGCACGAAAATTATCGATCATGAAGTCGATGCATGGGACAAGGGTTGGCGTACACTCACCACGCTTTCAAGTCCTGCCTGGTATGCCAGTGGCGAGTCCAGCCACCGCCAACACCTGATCCTGGGATTCAATAGTCCATTCTATCCCAACACCCTTATCGCGACATCGGTTTTCCAAGAGGGTGTGAACCTGCATCTGCAGTGCCGGAAGGTTCATCATTACGGAATTGCATGGACCCCGGGAGATAATGAACAACGCGTGGGCCGCGTCGACCGCCTTTTTGGTAAGGTGAACAGCTTGCTGCGAGAGCATGGCCCCGGTGAGGGCGCTCTCGAGATAAACTACCCCTATCTCAAGGACAGTTTTGACGAGGATCAGATTGGCTCATTTATCGAGCGAAAGTATGAGGTAGAAGAAAAGATGGACCGCTGCGAGCAGGGCGCGTTCGACAAAGAAATCCGCTTGATGCGATCTGGCTGGGAGGCATTCCTTAGAACCCCCACGCAAAATGAAACGCTATCCGACCCCTATCCTGCCGTGTTTACCAAGGATTGATCTACTCGCTGCGATCGACCGATCATACCCCCCTCATCTTCCAATGCCTTCAGCCGTTTGGCCTCGGATACCTCACGGTCACCATAGCGGCTCTTCCATTTGTAAAACGTCGCGTCACCGATCCCGTGTTTGCGGCAAAGATGAGAGATCTTCAGCCCGGATCCCTGTTCCTTCACCACCACTATGAGTTGCTATTCCGTAAAACGACTGCGTTTCATCCGTCCGTATCCTTCTCGATCGGACGCTACTTTTAAATACTTACATTTCCGGGAGGTACGTCAGCTGGTATGAAATAACGGCGGCTTTGGCCCATTTGATTATGATCTTTAGGCGGCGCGCTGCTGGTGACCTGGTTGGGTCCAGATGTCCTGTCAGCCAGAGCTTCCGGGCCGCCCGTCCGATACAGATCGCACCAGCGGTGAAAGGTTGAACACGGGATACCAATCTTGCCGAGAACCTGAACTGCCCCGGGTTTACCGGAGAGCGATTTGTTCAGTAATCAGGCAGCGATATCAAGCCCGCTCTGATCTTCATAGAAGGCGCGTTCGGCTTCGGCGGGCGGCCTGTATTCGATTGGCGCCAGCAGGCGTCGGTTGTTATACCAGTCCACCCATCTGAGGGTTTCCCATTCGACCTGCGCCATGGATTTCCATGGCCCCAGATGATGGATGACCTCGGCCTTGTATAAACCGTTGATGGTCTCCGCCAGTGCATTGTCGTAGCTGTCACCAACCGTGCCGACTGAGGCGTCTATGTCAGCCAGCGCCAGGCGTTCGGTATATCGGATCGACAGATATTGTGATCCACGGTCCGAATGATGGATCAGCGCCTTGTTTCCCGCAGGCTTTCGTTGCCAGAGGGCCTGTTCAAGGGCGTCGAGCACGAACTGGGTGGTCATGGAAGTCGAGACTTTCCAGCCCACGATCCTGCGGGCGAACACATCAATGACGAACGCCACATAGACCATGCCATTCCAGGTCTGGACATAGGTAAAGTCCGAGACCCAGAGCTGGTTGGGGCTCTCGGCCCGGAACTGCCGGTTGACCCTGTCATCGGGACAGGGGCGCGCCGTATCCGGACGGGTCGTGATGACCTTCCGGCCCCGGATTACACCCTTCAGACCCATCTTGCGCATCAGACGCTCAACAGTGCAGCGCGCAACCTGCCGCCCTTCACGCTGCAGGCTGTGCCAGACCTTGCGCGCACCATAAACAGCACGGTTGTCCTGCCAGATCCGGCGGATATGTTCCATCAACTCCCTATCACGCCGGGCACGCGGGCTGGCCCTGGCCGGATCTCTTGCCATGACCGCCTGCTGGTAAAACGTGGACGGGGCAATCGGCAGAACGCGACAGATTGGCTCGACGCGGAAATCTCACAGA
>NZ_LHZA01000136.1 GCF_001580535.1 Acetobacter cerevisiae
ATTCCGCTTTCTGTGCTGTCTCAGCTTGATGTGCAGGTTAATGCGGGGATGAAAGCCGCTATTGCCGCCGTGCCCTATGCGTCCTCCGTCAAAATGGGGATGGAGTTCAAGCGCCGCTTCTGGGAGGAAGATGATCAGATTTACGGCGGCATCAGCTTTACCGACCAGGAGATCAGCCAGATTTCCTACCCCAGCAACGGCATTTTCTCAAAAGGTCCCGGCGTTCTGCTGGGAGGCTACATGTTCGGCCCCGCCGCCTACGATTTTGCAGGCATGACGCCGGAAGAACGTATTCAGCGCGCTCTGGATCAGGGGATGGCCATTCATCCTCAGTATCGGAAAGAGTTTTCAAACGGCGTCAGTTTTGCATGGAGCCGCGTACCCTGGACTCTGGGCTGCTGCTCCATGTGGACGGAAGAAGCCCGGAAAACCCATTACAAAACACTGTGCGCCGTGGACAATCGCCTCGTTCTGGCAGGTGAGCATGCCTCTTACGTCGGGTGCTGGCAGGAAGGGGCCATTCTCTCCGCACTGGATGCCGTGACCCGTCTGCACAAACGCGCGCTGGGAGCCGCCTGATGCGTAAATTTCTGCTTGTAACGTCTCTCTGCCTTACCGCAGGCCTTGCCTCCCCTGCCCTCGCCCCGGTTGCAGCCCATGCGGACAGCGCGAGTGCCGTGGCCGGTAAAATGCAGGTTCTGCCGGATGGAGAGGCCATTTATCATCACGTCTGCCAGAGCTGCCATATGCCAGACGGCAAAGGCGCTGTGGGAGCCGGGGCCCAGTTCCCGGCTCTGGCCGGCAACCCCAAACTGAAAAGTGCCGAGTATCCGGCTTATGTGGTGCTGAACGGCTTTGGCGGCATGCCCTGGTTTGCCGGGCTGCTGAATGACCAACAGGTGGCCAATGTCGTCAATTACGTTCGCACACATTTCGGGAACCATTATACTGATGCACTGAAACCAGAAGACGTTTCTGAAATGCGTCCCCATCTGTCAGTAGAGGAAGAATAACGTGCGCCTTTTTAAAAGCCTGATCCCCGCCGCAGCCCTGACGGCTCTGGCTGCCTTCCCTGCTCTGGCGCATGCTGAGGGCGGTGTGATCCGTCATGGTGAGGGGAAATTCCCCATCTCCACCGCTGTGGAAGTCCCCGCCGGGGCCACCACCATTTATCTCAGCGGCATGGGGGCTCCGGTGCAGGACAAAACCGCACCGCCCAAAAGCCTTGAGGCCTATGGCGACACCCGTGCCCAGACCCTCGCCTCCCTCCAGCGCATTGAAGGCGAGCTGAAAAAGCTGAACCTGACCATGGGGGATATCGTGCAGATGCACATCTATATGGTTGCGGACCCGCGCACAAAGCAGCTGGATTTTGATGGCATGATGAAGGCCTACACCCAGTATTTCGGCACGGAAAAGCAGCCCAACCTGCCGGTGCGCTCCGCTTTTGCCGTGGCCCAGCTCGCCAACCCCGGCTGGCTGATTGAAATTGAAGTGACAGCTGTTCGGACGCCTAAGAAATAAGGCCTGTTGTCTGGCAAAGAATTCCCCAGTCCATCGCTTTTCAAACCAAAAGACAAGCGGGGGATCTGGGGAAACAGCATCCCGCCCCACACATTTGCAAGTCTCGTCATACACAGCCATCTAAAAGCGTAGGGCATCTTGTTATAACAAGATGCCCACAACACGCTCTTTTACGAGGCCTGACGATATGACTGAGCATTTAACAAAACGCTGGCAAACCCTACCTGCCACCCCGGCCCCTCTGGCCTCCTTTAAAGGACAGCACGCCCCCATTAACGGATGCTCGCTCTATTATACGGAAGGCGGCACAGGGGACGATGTCATCATCATGCTGCATGGCGGCATGGCGAACTCTGATTACTGGGGCGTACAGGCTGCGTATCTTGCCAAAACGCACCGTATCATCCTCGTGGATAGCCGAGGGCATGGCCGCAGCACGTTAGGGAATAAACCCCTTAGCTACGCCCAGATGGCCGACGATATCATTCACCTGATGAACCATCTGGAAATCCCGAATGCCAGTCTCGTCGGGTGGAGCGATGGCGGTGTGCAGAGCATCATTCTGGCCTCTGAACACCCGGACCGCATCAAACGCATCTTTGCTTATGGGGCGCATATGTCCGCCTCCGGCCTTAATCTGGCCTGTAGCGGAGATAAGGTGGTCAACGCTTTTGTAAAACGCGCAACAGAAGACTACCGCAAGCTTTCCCCGACCCCGGATGAATTTGATGTCTTTTCAAAAACCGTCTGGGGCCTGTGGAAATGGGAGCATGATGCCGAATTTACGGAAGACCGCCTGAACGCTATCCGCTGTCCTGCGTGGATTGTAGACGGGGACCGGGACGAGATGATTCATCGCCCCCATCTGGAATATCTGATGGCGCATATTCCGGACAGTTCTTACATGATCCTGCCGGAGACCAGCCATTTTGCCTTCCTGCAAGCCCCGCTTCTGTTTAACGAAGCTCTGGCTGATTTCCTGTCCGTCAAAGCCTGACGGTCAGGGCGAGAAGGGTTCAGCTCTTATAACGGGCTGAACCTCTTCTTATTTTCCGTCTGTTCTCTCAAGTTCGCCGTCAGCATCATCCGGCAGAAAGAAATCTTCCGGGTCTTCAGGCACAGGCAGAGACAGCAGGAAAAACCCCGCCGCTACCGTGATCGCACCCGTCGCAACGGGCAGCCAGCGCAGGGCTGTCACCAGCGCGGAGTCCTGCGTGCTGCCGTTGACAACAAGCGCCCAGCCACTCACGCACAGCAGCGCAAAACCACCCACAAAACAGGCCACAATCCAGAGCAGCCGACGCACATAAGGAGACGAAGACTTGCTCATGATGTGACCTTTCAGATCATTGCTTGAAGGCCCGCGCTAGCACGTTTTGTGTTTCGAGGGAAACCGGCAGGGTGGAATTGGTCAGCGCCACACCTTTCCAGCCTGCGCCCAATGCCGTGTACAGATTCACAGCATCACGCAGACGTTCCAGACGAGCCAGAGCTTCCATGTTCTGCGCATTCAGGGTGGTGCGCTCGGTTGTCAGCACTTCCAGGAAGCCGACCAGACCAGCACCATACAACCGCCGTGCCCGCTCACTGGCCGTAGCACTGTCTTCTGCCGCTTTATGCAACTGCTCGGCATATTCAATATCATCGTGCCAGGCCGCCATGGCGTCTTCAACTTCTTTGAAGCCGTTCAGCACGGACTGGCGATAGGTCAGACGCGCTGCTTCCGCCGAGGCCTGAGCCGCCCGGACTTCAGACGTCATCTTGCCACCGTGCATCAGCGGCAGGCTCGCCATCATCAGGAACTGCCAGCTCATCGCATTGACCTGAAACAGCTGATACATGGCCGAGGCGTTTGGGTTGAAGGTCAGCGGAATGACAAAGTGCGGATACAGGTTGGCCACAGCCACGCCAATCTGCGCCGTCGCCAGTGCGTACTGCCGTTCTGCCATACGGATATCCGGGCGGTTGGCAATCACGACAGACGGCAGGGTCGCGGGAAATTCCGGCACGGTCGGCAGGGGCCGGGGCACCTTCAGTTCATCTTCCAGAGAACCCGGCATCTGCCCCAGCAGCACGGCAATAGCGTGCGTTACCTGAGAGACACGGGTTTTCAGCGGTTCACGCGCTGCAATCTGCGTATCCAGCTCGGCCTGAGCCTGCGCAATCTGCAGGGTGTTCCCCACGCCTTCCAGATACAGCTTGTTGGTCAGATCCACCGCATTTTTGGCAACGCGGATATTGTCCGTAGCAATTTTGATCTGCAACTGCGTGACGCGCAGCAACATATAGTCAGATGCCAGTTCGGACAGCATCGTCATCAGGAGCGCACGGCGGCCTTCAATGGAGGCTTCCACTGCGCGCTCATGCGCTTCCACATCACGGCGGATACGCCCGAATACGTCCACTTCCCACGTCGCCATTGCGCCATAGGTCAGCATGGAAGCTTCCGGGCGGTTCTGCGGGTTACCGGGACGGATCGGCCAGTTATCAATGTTCAGGGAATACCGCACATCCCCGCCACCGATATTGGCATCCATCTGCGGATACCACTGCGAGGCAGACCGGTCACGAATGGCGCGTTCGGCCAGAATCCGCTGCCCGGCAATCTGGAGATCATAGTTCCCCTTGATCGCCTGCTCGACCAGACCGGTCAGCACCGGGTCCTTGAACGCCGCCCACCACTCGGTCATTTCCTTGTTGGTGCGGTCAATTTCTTCCTGGGTTGCAGGGTGCTCTTCCGCTGCTTCCTTGAACTGGGCCGGCACCTTCATGCGCTCTGCCTGATAGTTCGGCCCGACAGTACAGGCCGAAAGCATCAGGGAAGACGCCATGAAAAGGCCGAGGCGACGATGAACCTTCATCTTATGTTCCATGCCGCTCTCAGAGATGATCTTGCAGCCAGGTGGTCATCTTGCCCCGTCGGCCACGTGGCTCCGGCCCAACGCTGACAGTCGCTGTCATGCCGGCGGCCAGTGTCACGCTGTCCGGCACGTGGTCAAGATGGATACGCACCGGGATACGCTGGGCCAGACGCACCCAGGTAAAGATGGGGTTCACATCCTGCAGGCCCAGCTTGTCGGGGGTACCGTTGGTATCGTTAATACCGCGGGCAATGCTCACCACATGACCGGTCAGGATGGGCTTGTAGCCCATCAGCTTGACGCGGGCTTCGTCACCCACATGCACGCCCCACATCTTGGTTTCTTCAAAGTAGCCGTAAACCCAGTAGGAGTCGGCATCAATCACGGCCAGACGGGCCTGCCCGGAGGATGCGTAATCGCCCACCCGCAGGTTAAGGTTGGTCACGTAACCATTAACCGGGGAATACAGCACGGAACGCTGAAGGTTCAGCTTGGCCACGTCCAGCGCGGCGCGGGCTGCATCCACCGCGGCAATCTGCGTTGCCACATTGGAGTTAAAGACTTCCTGTTCTTCCGCCGAGACAATGCCACCCAGCCCCATACGGCGGCGGGCATCATTGCGCTTGAGCTTCAAATCTTCCAGCGCGCCATCCAGCCGGGCCTGTGCCTCACGGATCGCCAGACGGAAACGTACGGGGTCCAGCACAAACAGCGGGTCACCCTTGTGCACAAACTGGTTATCCACCACCGGGATCTGCACCACAGTGCCCGAGACTTCAGGAGCCACGTCCACAACATATACACGCACACGACCATCACGGGTCCATGGAGCGATCATGTAGACGTTCCAGAGGGTCACCCCCAGCACAATGGCCAGAGAGACAACCGCCAGGGTCAGAATAACTCGTATCAGGGTGCGCAGAAGGGGCATTGCGGAGACTCAAAAGCCTTTTCAGGGGTCAGACGTACAAAATGAGCAGGCAGAGGATACAAACGTAGAGCGAAACTTCGAACAGAGCGATGTGCCAGAACCAGCCCAGCAGGCCGCTCCACCACAGCACGAAACGAACACACATGGTAAGGGGCAGCGCCGCCAGTGCGTAGACGACGATCGGTGCCATGAAGACACCAAAGAGATTGAATTCCGTCAGCATGACGCCATTCTCGTAGCAACTCTCATCGTGCGTGTGCCCGCTCTGACCCGGCCAGATCTTTCTGCCCGGACGCGGCCTGTTCAACCCGGTCAAGAATCCCGCAGCACTGCTCCAGTTCCTGCGGGGTTACATGTTCGGTCAGGCGTGTTGCCACATCGTCTGCCGCATGGCTGACAAGTGCGGCAACTTTCCGGCCTTCTTCCGTAATGCTGACAAGCTTGGAACGGCGGTCTTCCTCATCAATTTCCCGGACAATAAAGCCGCGCTTTTCCAGCACATCCAGCAGCCGCACGAGAGACGGCGCCTCTAGTGAGAGAGAACGGGCCAGATCTGTCTGTCTGACAGGCTGTTCAGAAAAATTGAGATAATAGATGGGCCGCCAGGTTGCGTCCGTCAGGCTGAACCGGCGCAAATCCGCATCAATCTCGCGCCGCCAGATGGCCGCAAGGCGAGCCAGCCGGTGCCCGAAGGACCGGCGGGTTTCGATGCTATTATCAGGATAACGCGGAGGTTCCATTATGTGCCCATACTAGCAAGCATACAAACTGTTCGCACGCTCACAAAATCGTATGGCAATCATTCCCAGAAAAAATCCGCCCCCGCCAATGCAAAATTGGAATGGAACCTATGGGCAAAGGCGGATGGAAAGAAATCAGTTCTTCTTGCGGCGCACTACGTCCCACACCTTGCGGGTGCCGCTGCGGCCCAGAGACCCTGCCACCGTGGCCGTGACTGCGGCCAGTGTGACGGATTCCCTCATTTGTGTCGCACAGCGATTACGGGCGATGCGGGCTTCCACTTCTGCGGTCGTCAGGTAAGAGCGACGGCCAAACAGGATACAGATCAGAGCAAAAATCACATCCAGCGCAAACACGCCGAATGCGGCCGTCACCGGGCCCCAATGGAAGGTAAACAGGAACAGGGCCCACAGGAGTCCATGCCCGGATATCAGGGCAAAAAACCCGAATACCGCGGCGGCAACAAGAAATGCTGCCTGTTTTCCTAACCGGACCGCCATCTGCTGCATGAGATGGGACTGTGCATGCAGGGCGGACCTGCCAAGTTCAAAAATACGCATGGACTCAGGGACTACCTTCGTTCAGATCACGTGAGGCTTCAGCGTGACATCCGACCGAGGATAAAGCCCACAACGCCGGAAATGGCGATGGACACCCATGACGACTGCGCACGCGTCTGCTTGGAAATATCGCTGCGCGCATGATTGGCCAGTTCACGCGCATTGGCAACTGCTTCTTCAGTCAAATCACTGGCTTTACCGCCAGCATTCGTCAGCGCGGGCACCACATGCTTGGTGATCAGCCGTTCCAGATGCGCCTTTACGGCTTCAATTTCATCACGGGCTGTCTCAGCAGCAGACTCACCAGCAGCCTTTACATCCTTGAGTTTATCAGAAGACATGGAACACCCTATTCGCGTTAGATTTATTGACAACACTCTTTTAACTGATCGCTAAGGATAAGGTTGCATGCATACGGCGCATAGCTCGCCCCCGCCGCTAGCCCTTCACAATCTCGCTTTCCTCCCTCCGCTCCCCGGCCTCAGCCTGCGGGTGGAGAAAGGCCAGTGCGTGGCCCTGCTGGGAATCGGCACCGAGCATGAGGACCTGTCGCGCCTGACAGACGTGCTGGCCGGACATGCCCCCAGTTATGGCGGGCAGATCCTGGTTGGCGGGGAAGATGTCACCCATCGCCCGACCGGCTTGCGTGGCCTAGCCACCATCGGGGCCCATGCGCCGCTTTTCCCGCACCTGACACTGGCGGACAACATTCTGTTCCCCCTCCGGGCTTCCGGGCAGGTCTCCGCTACGGAAAGCGAACGCCGCACAACGGAAACACTCTCTCTGGTAGGGCTGGATGGCCGGCGCGCCCTTAAACCCGCGAGCCTCACACCAGAGCAAAATCTGCGGGGCCAGCTGGCGCGCGCCCTCGTCATGCGGCCTGAAGTGCTCGTCCTGAACCGCCCGTTCAGCGCTCTGGACCATACAGCCACGATGCGCGTTATGGCTTTGTTCGAAAAGCTGCAACGCGCGATTGGCCTCAGCACCCTTCTCCTTACACGGGACCGCACAGAAGCCCTGATGGCCGGAGACACCATCGGCATTCTGGAAAACGGCATCCTGCTCCAGCTTGCCACACCGCCCGACTTGCTTAACCGGCCCGCGCATGAGCAGGTCGCCATTACATTTGGTGAAGCCAATGTCCTGACCGGCAAGGTGCTGTATGCAGAAGACGACATGGCCGAACTCCGCCTCCCCACGGGCGAGACGGTGGAGGCCATGGCCGCACCGGGGCTGGAGGAACAGGACCTCGCCAATATCTGCATCGCGCCAGACCGCCTCTCCGTCATGTTCCCGCGCCAGCTCAGCGGACCGCCTGAAGAAAACGACATGGTGCTCTGCACTCTGGTCTCCGCCCGGCATGTGGGTACAGCCATTCACATGCGCTTTCGCATGCAGGATGGTGGGGAAATTATTGCCCATCGCCCCCCTGTTCACACCATGCGAGACCTTGAGCCGGGGCGCGTCGCGCTGCTTGCCTGGCAAACAGCAAACGCCACCGCCTTTCCGATGGACCACAAATCAGGCTAGAATTACCTTTGACTTAAGCAGCAACCGCGTGAGGCTACCCCTGTCCCTTCTTTCGTTTCGCGACGCATCCTTCAAAACGCCCCTTCGCCCCCGTGCGCAGAGGCCCTCTGCCCTGTCAGCCTTCTTTCGGCACGGGCTGACGGCGCTCGTTCTGGCAAGCATGGTGCTGCCTGCTTTTTCGCAGGCTGATGCGCGCTCGATACGCCGGATTCATCGGACCGTGGTGCAGCCGGTACGCATTCTGACGTTTGGGGGGGCTATTACAGCCACCCAGCAGAAAGTGCTGTTCACGCCCTATGCGCAGCTTATCAAGCATCCTCTTGCGCCCTCCTCATGGGATGGAGAGATCGACTCTCTTCGCAAGCAGGAAACCGAGTCTCCTCACCGCTGGGCCGCCGTGATGATGGAAACCAGCTCTCTGCAAATCAGTTGCTCTCTTGGCCTGCTGGTGCGTGACCCGGCTGACCCCTCCCCCAACGGGTGTGGCCAGTCTTCCGCGTCTATTGATTTTGCCATGGCGTGGGACCGTTCCCGCTTTGATACGCCGCCCGACTGGTCGGACTTCTGGGATGTTGCGCGTCACCCGGGCCGCCGGAGCCTGCGCCGCGACCCCCGCACCACACTGGAAATTGCCCTGCTGGCCGATGGCGTCTCTCCTGACGCTCTCTACCGTGTCCTGAACACGCAGGACGGCGTGGAACGGGCCTTCCGTAAGCTCGACCAGTTGCGCCCCTACATTGTCTGGTGGTCCACGCCAGAGGAAGCCGCGCGTATTCTTAAAAGTGGTGGTGCGCTGATGGGCAGCGTGCCCACCGGAGAAATTCTCAGCGCCCCACAGGCTGACCGGGATCGTTTTGGCCTCTACTGGCCGCAGCGCCTGCAGGTTAATTACGCATGGGGCGTGCCAAAAACCTCTGCAGAAGAAAATACGGCGCTGGCCCTAACGGCATGGCTGGAACACCCCACCCAGAAGCAGGCCTTTGCCAATGCTTGGCCGTCTCTGCCATCTCTGGCGGAAATCAATGCAGGCTCTCCGGACAGCCGCCACATACTGCCCCCCATCGCAGTGAATGACACGTTCTGGAGTTCGCATCTCTCAACCCTGTCTGCACGCTTTGAACGTTGGGCCGAAGACCGGTGAGCCTTCCTGCGTCCGGCCTTCTGCCTTTTCTCATCACCCACACACTATTCATGGCTCTGACGGGCATCTGTCTGGCAGTGCTGGTGCTCAGTGTGGCCCTTTCAACGCGGCAGGGCGGTCGACTTTACACGTTGCTCCTGTTGGTTCTGCTGCCCGCCACCGCAGCGGCCCTTACGCTGCCGTTCCTGCTGCCGCTTGACCGCGCAGCTCTGCTTCTTCCCTTTCTTCAGGGTGTGCTGATCGGACCGGCCATTTCGCTCGCACCGCTTCGCCGCCTCAAAGACGCACCATCAACTTGGGGGCGCACGGCGCAGGAACTGGGAGCAACGTCCCTCACCCGTATCCGTTTGCTCTGGCTCCCCCTTCTGGGCCGTCCGCTGGCTGGCAGCATCGGTCTGGCTCTGGCACTCAGCCTGCTGGGTGCTCTGGGAATCAGCAAAGCCCCTCTTTCCTGAAGCCTTCTGCCGGTTTATCCTGCGCGGCATGACTTCCCCCTCATCCACCGCTCCGTTCTGGGAAACCACCCCGCTCCAAGAGATGACCACCGCTGAGTGGGAATCCCTGTGTGATGGCTGTGGCCGTTGCTGTCTGCATAAGCTGCGTGACGAAGATACGGACGAAATTCACTATACGTCCGTCGCCTGCCGCCTGCTGGATGTCTCCGACTGTCGCTGCACGGACTACCCGCACCGCCACAGAAAAGTGCAGGACTGCATCACCCTGACACCGGCAATGGTGTCCGAACTGGACTGGCTTCCGCCCGACTGCGCCTACCGCCGCCTCTCCGAAGGGCGTTCCCTGCCCACATGGCATCCGCTTATTACCGGCAATCCGGAAAGCGTGATTGAAGCCGGGGCCTCTGCCGCAGGCCGGTGCATTAGTGAACGACAGGCCGGCGCACTGGAAGACTATCTCGTCACATGGCCCGGCCAGCCTGCCCAAAAACCTAAAAAACCCAGCGCGCACAAGCGGCCTTCGGTCCGCCACATCCGTGCCGATACGCCCTGAAAAGCCTGTTCCACGTTCTGAGCGGGGTGCTGCCATAGCCCCCCGCACCAACTCTATGCCACCTACGCAGACGCCGGATCTCATTCAACTCGCTCCGGACTGCCACGTGCCCGTCATCTGGAAACCCTCCAGCCGGGCGCGACGGCTCTCCCTCCGGATTGACCCGCGCAGACAGGCCGTGGCGGTCACACTCCCCTCCGGGCTTTCTACTGCACAGGCTGTGCAGTTTCTCAAAATCCAGAAACACTGGATCACAAAACGCCTGACGGCTCTGCAACAGGCCCCCGCCTTCCGGCCGGGCCGCACCATTCCCATTGAGGGAAAGCCGCATACCATTGTGCATCATCCCACTGCGCGTGGCGGCGTCTGGATAGAGGCGGACCAGATTTGTGTGAGCGGTGCTGAAGAGTTTATCAGCAGGCGGATTACAGATTTTTTGAAAAACCATGCTCGCCAGATATTAAGTCAGGAACTCCGCGCGCAGGCCCAGACTTCCGGCTTGCGTCCCACACGGCTTGATATCCGCGATACCTCCAGCCGATGGGGTAGCTGCTCGTCCTCTGGCCGCATCATGCTGTCCTGGCGTCTGGTGATGGCTCCTACTGCCGTCAGACATTATCTGATTGCGCATGAACTGGCCCACTTACGCCACATGAACCATGCTCCAGCATTCTGGACTCTGGTAGACCAGCTCACCCCCCACCGACACCATGCCGAAGCATGGTTGAAACACCACGGCTCAGCCCTGTTAGGCGCACACTAAACACACACACCCGCTATAGAAACGCTTGCCGCCACGGCCCAACATGCTAAAACCCGCCGTAACACAGTAAAACGCCCTGTATGGCTGACAAAAACAGTCCACCTTATGCGAACTTGGCGGAATGGTAGACGCAGGAGACTTAAAATCTCCAGCCCGTAAGGGCGTGCGGGTTCGAGTCCCGCAGTTCGCACCACCAACCATTTGAAATATAACAGCAAAATGAGAATTTGACGGTCTGCGGGATTTTTCCGTTTGTCTTCCCATAATGGGAACTCGTCATGCGCCGCCTTAGAGGCCCGCACTCTTACCTCCCTCGCCTCACTTGCTCTCATCCTGTAACAAGGCCTTTTTGGCATCCGGGGCGGAGCACTAGAGGCGGGCGCAGATGAAGCTTGATTTCACAACTCTCAACAGCATGCGCCAGCATAATCCGGCCTGGCGCCTGTTATGCTCGGACCATGCCCCCCTTATTCTCAGCTTTTTGCATCAGGCCTTCGTACGCCCCAACGTGCGCAGTCTGGAAGCCGAGAGCATGGCGGAAGCGCTGGAGGACACGCTCTATGCTTTGCGCCAGCAGCTGGATGAAAACGCATTTCCCAGAACCGCCCGGGAGTATCTGGAAGACTGGGCGTCTCCCGACAAAGGCTGGCTGAGAAAATTCTATCAGCTCGGCACAGACAACGCCGTGTTCGACATGACCCCGGCTACCGAAAAAGCACTTTCATGGCTGGAGCAGTTGGCAGAGCGCAGCTTTGTCGGCACAGAATCCCGTCTGCGGACCCTGTTCGACCTCCTGCGTCAGATGAATGAAGGCACCCAGAGCGACCCGGACCAGCGCCTTGCCGACCTGCACCAGCGCCGGGATGAAATTGACGCCGAAATTGCCCGCATTCAGAGCGGGGATCTTAGCCTGATGGATGATACCGGCATCAAGGAACGCTTCTCCCAGTTCACCCGCATGGCGCGCGATCTTCTCGCCGACTTCCGTGAAGTAGAACATAATTTTCGCCGTCTGGACCGCGCGGTGCGGGAACGCGTTGCTCTATGGGATGGCACCAAAGGCGCTTTGCTGGATGAAATTCTGGCCCAGCATGATCTGATTAATGAATCCGATCAGGGCCGCAGTTTTCAGGCCTTTTGGAACTTCCTCATGTCCAGCCGCAGACAGGAAGAACTTTCCCAACAGCTGGAACATATTCTCTCCCTGCCCGTCATTGCGGCGCAGAACCCGGACCCACGCCTGCGCCGTATTCATTATGACTGGCTGGAAGCGGGCGACCACACACAGCGCACCGTCGCACAGTTGTCCCACCGCCTGCGTCAGTTTCTGGATGACCAGAGCCGGCAGGAAACCCGGCGCATTATGGAAATCCTGCATAATATCGAGGCCCACGCCATCGCCGCACGCCCGTACTTGTCCGACTGCCCGCCCGATGAGGCGCTGACGGATCTGGACGCCATGGCCGCCTCCCCTGACCTTATTATGGAACGGCCTCTTTATTCGCCCCCGCTCCCCACGATCCTGACGGTTGACCCGCTGCCGGAAGACACGGGGGACGATGTGGACCCCATAGCCCTTTATGAACAGGTCGTGGTGGACCGCGTGCGCCTGACCGAAAACATTCAGCAGGCGCTGGCGGAAGCCCCGCAAATCAGCCTTGCTGCGCTGCTGCGTCGCCACCCGCTGGAACAGGGCCTGTCTGAACTCGTGGCCTATCTTCAGCTCAGCAGTGAGCGCTTTGAGAGCCTCATTGATGAAAAGATAAACGATCATGTAAACTGGGACATTATGACAACGGATGGGTCCATCATAACGCGCCACGCCACCCTGCAACGCGTAATTTTTGTGAGGTCGGCATGAGCCAGACGGTCAATATCCCAGAGGACACAGAGGCTTCGGCTCACGGGCCAGCTTCTCTCTCCACGCTCGCCATTACGCTCTTAAAAAGCGTGATCTACCGGGAGGAAGATGAAGGCTTGTGGGGACATCTGCTCCGCCTTCAAAATCAGGTGCGGGATTATGTCGTCGTTTTGGGGCTGGTTCTGATTATCGACCCCGCCGAGGGCTATGCGTATCTGCGCAGCGCACCGCAGCCGGAAGAGGAAGAAGGCGCATCCCGCATGCTCCGTCTGATTGCGCGGCGTCCGCTCTCCTTCCATGTCAGTCTGCTTTTAGCCCTGCTCCGCCAGCAACTGGTCCGGTTTGATGCCATGGGCGGCGAGACCCGCCTTATCCTCAGCCGCGATGATATCGCCTCCATGCTTCAGACCTTTCTGCCAGAAAGTAGCAATGAAGTCCGGCAACTCGCGCAGATTGAAACCTATATCCGCCGCGTGGCCGAACTTGGCTTTCTGCGCCCCCTCCCCCCCACCAGTGCAGATGCCCCCAACGCCCCGCCTCGCTACGAGGTGCGGCGCATCCTGAAGGCCTATATTGATGCGGAATGGCTGGCGACGCTGGATGAACGGCTGGAAGCCTATCTGGCGCATGCCCGTAGCCTTGAGCAGACGGACCTGCCCCTTACAGGCGTACCCGCCACGCCAGAACAGAACACCACAGCTGAATCGCAGCTTTTTCCTGACCATGCCGATACAGGACTGACCGACCGTGACTGACACCCAGCAAGCCCCGCTCGACTTTGCCGTGGATGATCGTCTGGCCGGGTTCCGTCTGCATCGTCTGGAAGTGCTGAACTGGGGCACGTTTGACAAGCGGATCTGGCGCTTTGACCTCAACGGTCGGAACGCGCTGCTGACCGGTAATATTGGCTCGGGCAAATCCACACTGGTGGATGCCATCACCACCCTGCTCGTTCCCGCACAGCGCATTGTTTATAACAAAGCTGCTGGGGCTGATACGCGTGAGCGCTCCCTGCGCTCCTACGTGACCGGCCATTATAAATCCGAACGCAACGACGCAACCGGTTCCACTAAATCAGTTAGCCTGCGTGACACACAAAGCTACACGGTTATTCTAGGTGTTTTCAAAAACGAAGGGTATCTGCAAACCGTCACACTGGCGCAGGTTTTCTGGATAAAAAAACAGCAGGTGCAGCTTGCACGCTTCTTTGTGTGCGCGGAAAAAGAACTGTCCATTCAGGAGCATTTTACCGGGTTCGGGACGGATATCCTGCAACTGCGTAAAAACCTGCGTGCGCAGGGTGCGGAAGTAGAAGACAGCTTTAACCGCTATGCCGCATGGTTCCGTCGCCGCTTCGGGATTGAAAACGAGCAGGCTTTAGATCTGTTTCTGCAAACTGTTTCCATGAAGTCTGTTGATAATATCACAGACTTTGTTCGGGAAAACATGCTGGCACAGTTTGACGCCACTGAACGCATCCATGCCCTGATTTCTCATTTTGAAGATCTGGATGACTCGCATCAGGCTGTCCTGAAAGCGCAGAAGCAGATCAGCCTGCTCACGCCCTTGACAGAAGACCTCACCGCCCACACGGAAAGTAAAAACCGGCATGACACGCTCAAAGCCTGCCGTCAGGCTTTGCCGGGTTATTTTGCCAGCCAGAAAGCCACCCTGCTTGAGCAGAAAATTGCCAAAGAGCAGGATGTTGCCGCAACCAATCAGCAGCAGCTGACTGAACAGGATGCCGTACGCACCACCAGCAAGCAGCAGCTGGACGAGATCAAGCAAGCTATTTATGCCAACGGGGGCGACAGGCTTGAGCAACTAGCCATCGCCATCCAGCAAGCCGAAAAGACCAGTGAAGACCGGCGCAAAAATGCCGCGCATTACGCAATACTTGTTGAAAAACTAAATGAAAAACCTTCTAACTCTGCTGAAGGCTTTCTGGAGCTTACGCAGCATCTCAGGAAGCAGAAAGGTGAGTGGAAAAAGCAGGATACCTGGCTTGCAAAGGATCTGACCGAGCAGAGCATTCTGTTCCACGAAGAAAAAAACCAGCACGCCGAGATTATCACCGAACTGGACAGCTTGCGGAAACGCCAGAGTAATATTGACGAACGGCAGATCCGCATGCGCGCCATGCTATGTGATGCGCTGGATGTGTCTGCGGAGGATCTGCCGTTTGCCGGGGAACTTATCCGGGTGCGCGATGACGCGCGGGAATGGGAAGGCGCTGCGGAACGTCTGCTGCATAATTTTGCATTATCACTGCTTGTGCCGGACCATCTCTATGCACAGGTGGTGGACTGGGTTGACCGCACGCAGCTAAAAGGGCGTCTGGTTTACTACCACATTCAGCAACACCGCTCAGGTTCCCATGCCGGTCGCCATCCCAATACACTGGCCCAGAAACTGGAAGTCCATCCGGACTCCCCCATGCGGCTCTGGGTGGAAAACGAACTGGCACACCGCTTCAGCTTTACCTGCTGCGAAACTCAGGACGATTTCCGCCGCTCCAGCAAAGCCGTTACCCGGTCTGGTCAGGTCAAGGAACCGGGCGGTCGGCATGAAAAAGATGACCGCCACCGGATTGATGACCGGAGCCGCTATGTTCTGGGCTGGAACAACGCCATCAAGATTGCAGCTCTTGAAGAGCGGCAGCGGGAGCAGGAAGCGCTGATCCAGAAACATGCTGGTGAAATTGCGCAGGCCGAAAATACCCGTAAAATGCTGCAGGAACGCTTTGAAACGCTAACCCGGCTGGAGCGCTACCCCGATTACACCCAGTTGGACTGGCAGAGTGCCGCACAAACAGCAGCTCAACTGACAGCCGAACGGGAAGCTCTAACAGCAACATCCGATGTTCTGCGTGAACTCAAACAGCAGAAAGAGCATGCAGAACAGGCGCTACGGCAGGCTGAAGCGGAGTATATGATCCTGTTTAAAAAGCAGGCACTTCTGGATCAGTCTGTTGAAACTCTTCAGGCCCGCCTGCAACATTGCCAGACGGTTCTGAACGAGTACACGCTTACCCCACAGCATGAGCAGGAACTCACCCAGCTTCAAACACAGTTAAATGGCGCAGACCTTGCCAGCCTTGACGCCTGCGAGGTTGCTGAGACGCAACTGCGAGACCAGCTGGACACACAGATTGACCAGCAACAGCGCACACTGGACTGCCTGCGCGACAGTATTCTGAAGGATATGCGGGAGTTCCGGACAACATATCCGGTCGAAGCGCAGGACATGGACGATCATCTGGATGCCGGCCCTGAGTATTGCGCGTTGCTGGCACAACTCAAAAAAGATGACCTTCCGCGCTTTGTCAGTCGCTTTAAAAACCTTCTGACAGTCAATACAATTAACGAAATTGCCAATTTCAATGCGCATCTGGCGCAGGAACGGGAGATTATCAAGGAACGAATTGCCGTCATCAATACGTCCCTGACCCAGATTGACTATAACCCGGACCGCTACATCCGGCTTGAAGCCCACCAGACGCAGGACGCGGAAATCCGCGATTTTCAGGCCTCCCTCCGTGCCTGCACCGAAAATGCTGTTTCCGGGGATGATACCGAACAGTATTCCGAGCAGCGCTTTTATCTGGTGAAAACCATGATCGAACGCTTCCGCGGGCGTGAAGGCCTTGCGGAACAGGATCGCCGCTGGACGGCAAAAGTCACTGATGTACGCAACTGGTTTTCCTTCGCGGCCAGTGAGCGCTGGCGCGCGAATGAGACCGAGTTCGACCATTATACAGATTCCGGGGGCAAATCTGGCGGCCAGAAGGAAAAGCTGGCCTATACCATTCTGGCTGCCGGCCTGGCGTATCAGTTCGGACTGGAATGGGGCGAAGTACGCTCGCGCTCCTTCCGCTTTGTGGTGATTGATGAAGCCTTTGGCCGTGGGTCTGATGACTCCACCCAATACGGCCTGCGGCTGTTCCAGCAACTCAACATGCAGCTTCTTATTATTACACCTTTACAAAAAATCCATATTATTGAACCTTTTGTTTCAAGTGTGGGCTTTGTGGACAATAAGGATGGAAATTACTCGCGCCTGCGTGTTCTGAGTATAGAGGAGCATTTTGCCAACAAGGTATCCCAATCTGCATAGCCACCCCTCGCTCCCCGCAATTGCCACCCGCCCCCTACTTTGATAATGATAATCCTTCTCAAATAAGGAGTGGAGATCATGTCAGGGCCGGGCGTATGGCAGCAGTTGTTTTCACGGCCACATAAAAACAAAAAGCCTGCCCAGACCCCTTTGCCGGAGCAAATAGACGCCATTCGTCAACGCGCGGAACGGGGCCATCACCTGGATCAGGTTTTATGGGGGAAAGTGCTGCTGAATAGTGCCTATGTCGCGCCTGATCACTCTAAGGCCCTAGTCTGGTTCACTATGGCCGCCAATGCCGGATACGGCCCTGCACACAATATGATAGGCCGGTGCCACCATTTTGGGTGGGGATGCAAGAAGGACCTGCAACAGGCCGCTCACCATTATGAAACTGCTGCCAGCCTCGGCGATGAATGGGGCCGTTATAATCTTGGCATTCTGACCATGCGTGGCCTTGGCATTCCGCGTGACATGAAAAAGGCGCTCGGGCTTTTTACAACAGCGGCACACAACGGGCACGCCAAGTCCATGAACCTTCTGGCACGCTTTTTGGAAGAAGGCTGGGAGACACCTCAGGATAAAGAGGCGGCTTTAGTCTGGTATCGCAAATCCGCTGAAGGCGGTGATTATCGCGGCTGCCATAACTACGCCACAGCTCTGGCTGACGCCGGACATGTGGATGATGCCCTACACTGGTGGCGGCAAGCCCTCCCGGATGCCACGTCAGATATTCTTCTCGCCATGGATCGGGCTTTGACCAGTCTGGGCGAGGCAGGAGATCCCACGCTTTACACAGCCTTGCAGGAACGCCTGCAAACCCTCCCGCCACACACCCAATCAACTTCCGTCACACCCTGACGCGTCTGCCCTCCTCAGGCAGCGCTGCGAGCACTCCTGAGACCACTCACATCTCCGTGACCTGGAAAACATCACTTTTGCAGAAGTATCTGATAAGAAATACCTCTTGTTGATAGTGAGACTTAATTCCTATATTCTATTGATATAAAAGCGTTTTTTATTTGCCTTCTATAAAAGGTTGCGTTACATGCTGGCCCTAAGTTCTCAACTTGAACAGAAAGTCCGCATCATGGTTAAAGACGCAAAAGTTATCGAACATCTGAACACCCAGCTCACAAACGAGCTGACGGCCATCAACCAGTATTTCCTGCATGCCCGCACCCTGCGCCACTGGGGCGTGACCCTGCTGGGCAAGAAGGAATATGAAGAATCCATCGAAGAAATGCGCCACGCCGACTGGCTGATTGAACGCATCCTCTTCCTGGGTGGCCTGCCGAACGTCCAGCGCCTGAACACCATCCTGATTGGTCAGGACGTGAAGGAAATTCTGGAATGCGACCTGAAGCTTGAAGAAAAGGCAATTGGCGACCTGCGTGAAGGCATTGCCTATTGCGAAAGCGTGCGGGATTACGTTTCTCGTGACCTGCTGCTGAAAATCCTGACGAACGAAGAAGAACATGAAGACTTCCTCGATCGCCAGTTCGATCTGATCAAGCAGGTTGGCATTGAGCGCTACATCCACCTGAACTCTGCTGCTGCCCCTGATCAGGACTAATCCTGTTCTCCTCTACCCCCGGCTTTTCTCGCCGGGGGTAGTCGGCGCTCCTAGCGCGCCGCAAATGTCTGAGCGTAAAGTTCCGGCTTAAATCCCACCACAACAGAACCAGCCTCCAGAACGGGTCGTTTGATCATCGATGGCTGAGCCCGCATCAACGCCAGAGCTTTGGTGGCATCCAGATTGGTTTTCTGGTCTTCCGGCAGTTTGCGGAAGGTTGTTCCCGCACGGTTGAGCAGCGTTTCCCACCCCACCACATCCATCCATTTTTTCAGATGCGCGGCGTCAATGCCCTGACTTTTATAGTCATGGAACTGATAGGCCACACCGTGCTCGTCCAGCCACTTCCGGGCCTTACGCATGGTGTCACAACTCTTGATCCCGTAAATCACGACTGGTGTTGTCATCTACCGTCCTCCCATCCTTTCACTATGAGCTTCTTGCCTCTGGCTGAACTGATTGACAGACTTGTCAAAATTATACCACTTTGCAGCCATGCTTCGTTTGTCCATCCGCCCATTTGGCATCAGTTCTGCTCTTCTGCTTGGCGGATGCACAGTACAGGGCGCCCCCTCTTTTTCACTGGTCGGTGCGTATTTTCCAGACTGGATGCTGTGCGGCATGATCGGCATTGCCGCTGCTGTCAGCCTGCGCGTGGTTTTTGTGCTGACTGGCGTTGATGCCATACTGAGCCTGCGCCTGTTTACCTACCTGTCCCTCGGGGTTATCACCGCCTTGCTGACATGGCTCCTCTGGTTTGGACCGTAGAGTATGAAGAAAGTCTCTCTTTCCACAACCAGCCCCATCGGGCTTGCCATTGCTGCGGTTTGCATTCTGGGTGCCATTGGTCTGGGCGTGTACGTCTCGCGTCAGGACAGCGCCTATCCCTCGTCCGATAGTGGCTCCATTGATGCCGAAGTGGTGCATATGGCTTCCACGGTCGGCGGCCGCCTGATTGCATTACCTGTGCACGTGAATCAGGCCGTTAAAAAGGGAGACCTCCTCTACCGTCTTGACCCGGAACCGTACGAACTAGCCGTGCATCAGGCAGAAGCCAATCTGGCCTTGGCAGCCGCGGAAGTGGAAAACCAGAAACGCCTGCTGGCTGTCAAAACTGCCAATGCGGCTGTTGCTGAGGATCAGGCGACCCGTGCGCAGACCAATCATGATCTGGCAGCCCGCACAGTGGAACGCCTTAAACCTTTGGCCGGCCACGCCTATATCCCCTGGCAGCAATATGATCAGGCTCGAGTGGCGTTGAATGATGCCGCCATTTCTCTCTCCCAGAGCCATCAGCAGGCCGATGCCGCGCAGATTGCCATCGGGGATCTGAAAAGCTCTCT
The DNA here is from genome assembly GCF_001580535.1 of Acetobacter cerevisiae. GTDB lineage: Bacteria > Pseudomonadota > Alphaproteobacteria > Acetobacterales > Acetobacteraceae > Acetobacter > Acetobacter cerevisiae. Next base: position 19,956 of record NZ_LHZA01000136.1, read on the forward strand.
TGCCGCCCAGCAGGCTGCACAGGCCATGCTGGATCAGGCCCGTTACGCCCTGCGCCAGACAACCGTCGTCGCCCCGACCGATGGCTACGTCACCAGTCTGCGCGTCAAGGAAGGGGAAATTCTGGCTCCCTCTCAGGTTCTTTTCACACTGATTGCCAATGACGCCTGGTACGCCAGCGCCAATATTCGGGAAATCACCCTGCCGGCCATCACGCCGGGAGACTGTGCAACAGTCTATTCCATGATTGACCGCCGCACGCCCCTGCGCGGCCATGTGGAAAGCATTGGCTGGGGTGTCGCTTCATTAGAGTCCGCCGGTCTCGCCCGGGGGCTGCCATTGGTCCCCCGAGAGATGGACTGGGTGCATGTGGCGCAGCGCTTCCCCGTGCGCATCCGGCTGGACCCGGCGGACCCACGCCTGCTGCGGCTTGGCGCCACAGCCACAGTCGAGATCCGGCATGGCGAAGCCTGCCACTAACAAACCACCACTGACGGCGGCCCGCCTCTGGCAGCTTGTCACGGAGCGTGCGCCCGGCCGGGGCTGCAACGCATTGCGGGTTGCGGCGGCCTGCACCACAACTGTGCTGGTGGGGGAGATCTGGCAAGTGCCGGACATTGCCGTGCCCGCCCTTGTCACCATGGCCCTGTGGCAAAAAGACCGTGTGACCAATGTGCTGGCCGGGCTGGCCGTTAACATCCTGTTTGGCGTCATCATCCTCATGATGTTCGGGCTGATGCACCTGACACTGGACCACCCGATGGGCCTTGTCATCGCTACAGCCGTTTTATCTTTCGGGTTCTTTTTCCTCGGCTCCGCCAGCAAGCTGAAGCCAGTAGCCTACATGCTGGGGCTGGTTGTGGTGTATGCCATGATCGCCATCGGGAATGTGCCCTTTGGAGAACTGGCAACCCGCGCCCTGCTTTATGCCGACCTGTTTATTCTGGTGCCGGGTGCTGTCATGGTGTGCCTAGCCCCCTTTATCTGCCCGTCTCCCAAAACCATTCTGACCCGCACCCTTGCCCACCATCTGCGCCTGAGTGCTGCCCTGCTGCGCAACCCTAAAGATGAGCAGACGCGTGATCAGGCCGAAGCCCTGCTGCGCGACGGGACAAAAGGCATGATGATGTCCCTGAAAATGGCTGGGCTGGAAAAACTATGGCGCAAGCAGGATCTTGCCAGTCTGAAACAGGCTATTCCGCGGAGTGTCGGTGTACTGGCCCTCGCCCATGCTGCTGCGTGTGAGGCAACAAACGCATCTGACACGTACCCTCACGCACCAGAAGCCCTGATTGAAACCCTGCTTGAAATGGCAGATATTTTTCAGAGCGGAGGCTATCCAACCGATATCGGGCAACCTCCTGTGCCTTACACCTCTCCGGCTCTTGCACAGATCGCTGCGTTGCTGCCAGATTTTACGAAACCGATAGAAGACGAGTCCTCCGAAAAAGCCAAAAGCAAACCCTCTTCCTCCGGTTTTTTCGCACCGGATGCCTGGACCAACCCGGAACATGTGCGCTTTGCCGTGAAAGGCACAGCAGCTGTGATGCTCAGCTATTTTATCTTCAAGATTCTGAACTGGGACGGCATCCACACCTGCATCATCACCTGTTTTATTGTCGCACTCCCCACCATGGGAGAAATGATTTCCAAGCTGACCCTGCGTATCAGCGGAGCTCTGGTTGGGGGCGCACTGGGCATCCTCTCCATCATTTTCATCATGCCGCATCTGACCAATATCGCCGCCTTTCTGGCGCTGATTTTTGCAGGCTCTCTCCTTGCTGCATGGGTTAAATCGGGGGATGAACGGATTGCCTATGCAGGCTTCCAGATTGGTCTGGCTTTTTTCCTGTCAGACCTGAAGGGCTATGGCCCGACATCGGACATGACAACAGCGCGAGACCGCATTATCGGCATTCTCCTTGGAAACTTCATCACCTATGCCGTTTTTACCAGCTTCTGGCCATCCAGTGCTTATGATAAAATCCGGGATAAAGTTTCCGCCACTCTGAAGGCGTTGCAGGCGCAGTTCAATGCTTCCTCTGTGCAGGATGAACTGCAACAGGCCGCCGCCGTGCAAAGTGCGCTGGCACAGGCTGAACGTATGATTGAATTTGCCAGCGTTGAGCCCATCCATTTGTGCGCCAACATGGATGAACTCGCCAGCTATCAGGCCATCACCAGCCAGATTTCCTGCCTGACAGAAGACGGTCTGATCCCCGCACGGCGCCCCGCTGCGTCTGCCCAACTCGCCTCTCTGGACAAGGTGGTGTCATGACCCGCTTCTTCCTCCGCTCAGTTCGCCTGACCACAAGCCTGCTTTTTCTGCTGGGAGGTTGCGCAACGGAAGCTCTGAACAGCGCAACGGATCGGCCAGATGCACCATGGCAGCCCAATGTGTCCGACAAAGACGAACTGCTGCCGGGCAAAAACAAACACGCGCTTGCTCTGCCTGCGGGTTACACACTGCCTGCCAACGAAACCATTGCCCCGCGCCCGGCAGATGCGGATGTCAGCACAACGCACACCTATTCCCTGCCGGAACTGATTGATCTTGCGCAGTCGGCCAACCCCACTACCCGGCAGGCGTGGAACACTGCGCGCGATGCCGCTCTGGCGGTGGGCATTACCCGCACAGCTTATTTGCCGCATTTAAGTGCGACTGTGGTGGGCGGTTATACGCACCAACACAACAACGGCAACAATCCTACCCTGAGCAATGCCGGGGATATCGGAAACGTTATCAATAACGGGATCAATCAGGCGGAATCCCTTGGAGACGGCGTCCGCAATCGCAATTCCGGACATGGCGAAGTGCAGACGCTCAGCATGCAGTGGCTGCTGTTTGACTTTGGGAAGCGGGAGGCCGTGGTCAACGCCGCCAAACAAACGCAGCTCGCCACCAATATTCTGTTTACGGCGGCGCATCAGAAAATCATCTACGCAGTGGCACTGGCTTTTTATACCCATGCCGCTGCAGCGGCCCGTGTCACACTGGTTCAGCAGGCTCTGGAAAATGCCAGAAAAGTGCAGGCTGCGGCTGAAATGCGCCTTAAACAAGGGCAAGGCACCATTGTGGATGTGACACAAGCCCAGCAGATGACGGCACAGGCAGAACTCCGGCTTGTGCAGGCCCAGAATACCGCAGAAAATACCTATCTGGACCTGATGACCGCCATGGGGATTTCCCCTAATACACGCCTGCAAACACAGGATATTTCAAACCGCCCGCTGACAATGGCCGACATGCGTCTGACAGATGATATGGTCCGACAGGCCGTCGCGCAGCGCCCGGATGTTCTGGCAGCCTATGCTGCGGCAAAAGCCTCACAAAGCAATATTGCCGCTGCAAAAGCCGAGTTTCTTCCAAAGGTTTTCCTATCCGGCAACGTTGCCTACACCACCGGCCATCTGGCGCTGTCTTCCGTGCCCGGCATTGGTGCAGATTCCAACCCAACTCTGAACCTGTCGACCAACAATTTCAGCAGCCTTATTCTGGGTGGCATTACCGTGCCGGTGTTTGATGGTGGCATGCGGGCTGCGATGTTGCGGCAGGCCAAAAATCAGGCAGATAGTGCTCAGACCCTTCTGCGTAAAACTGTTGATGAGTCCGTAAAACAGATTGTCATGGCAGAAAACAGCCTGCATGGCAGCCTGAGCGCCTACACAGCAGCAAGCCGCCTGCAAACCGCAGCGCAAACCAGCTTTAACGCTGCCTTTGCCGCTTATCGGAGCGGGGTCGGATCCATCACGCAGGCCACGCTGGCACAAACAGGTCTGCTGGATGCGCAGCTTGGCCATTCAGACACCTATTATGCCGCCCTGATTGCAGCTGCCAGTCTGGCCTTTGCAACCGGCGCTCTGGGCGATGCACCGCAGAACTAACACCCTCCTCCTCTTCACACACAACCCGCCCATGGTCCGGCAGGACCGCAAGAAACTTTGACCTCAGAGGGCAGGGCAGTAGAATGGCAAAAACTGTCATCGCAAACAGGAGTGTTGTTTAGAACGCCTCCCACAGGAAACCAGTGCATTATGCGGGCCGCCTTTCTGACCAGCCTCCCGGGGCATACAGAGCAGCGTTTCAGGCGGCCTCGCCTTGCATCCCGGACTCTTCTGTCCCTTCTGGCCTGCCTGCTCCCGGCAACCGGACTGGCACAAAGCCCGGTGGATGATCAGGCCGAGCGGGACCAGCAAAGTCTGGGAAACTCGGCCCCGTTCATGAACCAGTCCGCCATGGGCATCGGCATCAATGCTTTGCATCTGCCGCGCGCCAGCAAAACCGGCAATGATGATCTGGACACCAGTGACAACCTGCTGGGCACGATGGGCGGCCTGCGAACGTGGTTGTATAAATACGGCATCACGTTTGAGATGGAAGATGTGGAAGAACTGTGGGGCAACACCTCCGGCGGGGCTCCCAGCACCATGGATGCCCACAGCGGGAAAGGCTCCGGCCCGGCCTATGATGCCATCACGGCCCCGACCCTGACCGTTGATCTGGAAAAACTGATTGGCCTGAAAGGCGGGATCTTTACCATTAGTGCCCTACAGACCCGCGGACGTTCCATCACGCAGGACCATCTGGCCAACTTTAACCCCGTCAGCAGTTATGAAGCCGACCGCTCTACGCGCCTGTTTGAACTCTGGTACCGGCAGCTGTTCTTTAACGGCAAACTTGGCGTCAGGATCGGGCAGCAGAATCTGGAATCGGAATTCATGCTGACTGAATATGGCGGTCTGTTTCTAAATTCCAATTTCGGCTGGCCCATGGCGCCTTCTGTCAATTTGTATAGTGGCGGACCCTCATGGCCTTTGTCATCCCCGGCTCTGCGTGTCCGTTATCACCTGACCCATGCCTGGACCCTTCTGGCGGCCGTTGCGGATGATAACCCTCCGGGCAGCCGCTATAACGCCTTCAACATCCAGAATGGCGGCAATGCAGCGGACCCCACCAATCAGGTCACGCATGATGGCAGCGGCACGCGATTTAATACCGGCACCGGCGCGTTGCTGATCGGGGAATTGCATTACACGCTCAACCGTCAGCCGGAAGACCTCTCGGACGCCACCAAAGATCCCGGCCTGCCCGGCATTTATAAGCTGGGCGGTTTTTACGACACCGCGAATTTTCCGGATTATCGTTACAATACGCACGACCAGCTGATGGGGAAAAACGGCGGCTCCCCACGCTGGGACCGGGGAAACTGGATGGTCTATGGCGTTATTGACCAGATGGTCTGGCGGCCTTCCTATAAATCCGATCGCTCTCTGGGTCTGTTTGCCCGCGCCACGGGAAATAGCGGGGACCGCAATCTGGTGAGTTTTGCGGCGGATGCCGGGTTGAACCTTAAAGCGCCTTTCCTGAGCCGCCCGAACGATACATTTGGCGTTGGCTGGGGCATTGGCCGCTCCAGCTCTGGCTGGCGTCAATATAACCGGAACGCAGGCAGCCTTATCCCCGGCAATGAAAACCATCTGGAAGTGACCTATCAGGCGGAAGTCCAGCCCTGGCTGGTTATCCAGCCGGATTTTCAGGAAATCTGGAACCCAATGGGCGGCAAAGCCGACCCGCGTTATCCCTCTACGGGGCGCCGCATTGGCAATGAGACGGTTTTCGGGCTGCATACAAGCGTGACGTTCTAAGCGTCTCGCTGTCCCTGTTGAAGTGCAGGCCAGAATATGAGATGAGTATGTTATAACGTATAATTTCAGAGGATCAGTGTGCCCGAACATCTTTTGGCCTGATACGCCGTTTCGTGGCGACACCCCGGACTCACCACCCGCCTGCCCTGCGTGCGGTGTCCTCTCGCATCAAGGGCTTTTCTCTTCCAGCATTTCCTATCCTGCAGAATGACCACATCCCGGTGTGGTCTGCTTTTTTGCTTGCAGAAAACGCCCCTCTCTCCGGCATGATGGCGGACGGCGCACTGCCTCTGCCCTCCTCCGTCCTTCCACCCTTCAGCCTTAACTGTCCATGAAAACAAACCTGCCTCTTTCTCTGCCCGGAAAACAGACTTTCATGCGTGCGGCCTCTCGCACCCTGATGCCCTCCGCCATTGCACACTGGCTGGGTGTGCGGGCCATTGCCATTGCACCGGAACAGGTGGCCGTGCGGGAAGGGCTGCGCGCGGGGGTAGCTGTTGGCACCGTCATGCTGCTGGCGCTGTACCTGCACATGCCCCTTATGGCATGGTCCGCCTTTGCTGCGTTCTGGACCTGCCTTGTAGACCCCGGCGGCCTGCTGCGCTCCCGGCTGGAAACCATGCTTAAATTTGCAGCACTTGGCACGGTGATTAGTGGGTCCGTCTCCGCAGCCGCAGGGTTTGGGATGCTCCCCGCCTTTGTGGCACTCGGCGTGAGCGTTCTGGGCTGTGCGCTCCTCCGCCTACGCGGGGCAACAGCCACGCAAATTGGTGTTCTGGCAGCCATCGTCGCTGTGGTAGCGGTCTGTTATCCCTTTCCGCCAGAAGTAGCCGTGCGGCTGTCCGGCCTGTTTGCGCTGGGGGCCATCTGGGCCACTTTGATCTGCGTTCTGGCATGGCCGGTAGACCCGTATATGCCCCTGCGGCTGGCCTGTTCCGCCGTACTGCGGGAAGAAGAACGCATGACGCGCCGTCTGCTGGACTACATGACGCCCGGCGCTCCAGATATGGAGCAGGAAAGTGCGTCCATCGGGGCGTTCCGGCGGGAAATCCGCAGCCGGATTGAACGGACACGTGGCCGCATTGAGATTTTGTCCGCTGACGCCATCAGCAGCAGAACCCGCGCCACCCTTCTCCCGGCTATTGAAGCCTGTGACCGGATTTTTATCGCGCTGATCGCCTTTGAACATGCCGTCTTATCGGGCGAGACCTCCCACGCAGCCCGCCGCACGGTGCGCGTTGTCACCACAACATTGCACCGTATGGCCCGAGAGGCCCAGCGCCCGGAACCCCGCCCCGAGCGCCTGCATCGCCAGCAGCGTCTTCTGGCCCGCATTGCGGAACAGGATGCAGATCTGTTTGGTAAAGGGGCGCATGTCTGCGCGCGGGCTGTGCAGGACCTGATTACCGCCTGGCAGACCCTCTCCACGTCACACGCTCAGCCTGCCGGGCAGACGCAACGCGGCGCACCCCGCCCTGCTGCCGTACCACGGGCGCAAGGCGTGCGACACGCTGCGCGGCTCTGTGTTTCGGTGCTGATAGCGTATGCCATTTCTCTCAAACTGGACCTGCCTTACGCCTACTGGGCGATGATGGCCGTCGTTGTTGTCACGCAGCCCAGCGTAACAACTACCCTCCCCCGCACGATTGAGCGCGTTATTGGCAGTATTGCAGGCGGCCTGCTGGCGGCGGTGATGGGCGTACTCCTGCCCGTCTGGAGCATCCTGCTGCTGATCTTCCCGCTGGCAGCGGCAACTATTGCGCTGCGGAGCGTCAATTACACCTTGTGCGTGATGTTCATGACCCAGCTCTTCGTGCTGGTGACGGATCTGGTCAGCCCCGGTCTGGGGTGGGATGTGGCGCTGGCGCGCGCCATCAACAACATTATCGGCAGTCTGGTTGGACTTGCGGGTTGCTTCCTGCTCTGGCCAGAACGACGTGGTGCCCCTCTGGCCGCACAGGTAGCCGATGCGTTCCGGGCCAATATTCGTTACGCAGCACTTGCCACAGGTCCGGAAATCCTGAGCTGGCACCAGATTGAAAGCGCACGCCGCAAGGCTGGCACGACCAGCACCGTTGCAGAAATTCAGTGCCAGACTGCACGGCTGGAAGGGCTCCGCCGCTCCGACCAGATCGGCAAAGCAAGAGAAATTCTCTTTTTGTTACGGAAGCTGGCTGGAGCAGCCAGTGTCTGGTGGATGGAAAAAACACCCGAGCCGACACAGGCGGTCCTCCAGCGGGCAGACCTGTATAGCCGTCTGGCGGAACGCTTTGACCCGACAGATCAGTCCTCGTCTAATGCTGCACCACTGGCGGACGCCAGGCTGGATGATCTGCTCACATTGTTACGGAAACTGGATCTGGCGGATCTGGACGACGAACACATTAAGGCTGTCAGTCAGGGGCACCCCCTCTGACTGACAGCCCTGTTTACGCGGCGTAAGAAACAGCCTGATTTTGGCGGAACGTCTGCGCGACCTGACGAGCCAGCATCGCTACATCAGGCTTAATGGCGTTGTGCAGCGCACGCACACTCTCATGAGCCGCATAAAAGCGCTGCCCCTGATCACCACTAAGCTGAATAGCTGTTCCCAGAAAAACGCCGTCTATTTCGATAATTTTTGAAGTACGTATCATGACTGACCTCGAAAACAAAACCCCTTGAGGGGTGTCTCCGCCGGCAGTTTCACTCCCGGCGGATTATAGAGTGTGCCTGTTCTGCACACTGTGACCTTTGATCTGCTGCATTCGCATGCAACATCGCGGGTCCCTGCACATTCGCAGCGTCATCAAAACCGCTCCCTGATTTCATTACTGCCTCACGGTGGTGAGGTGAGCCCGACCCTATGAGCAAAAATGCGGCTCGTCAATAAAAACACGATTATAATAGTTGTTATTTTTCTATTTTATTAAATTTAGACGATTGAGATTTGTGGATATTTTCTTATTGTTTTTCAATGTATTAAGGCTTTTCACGCCAACAAAAACCCAAAATCCCCGTTGAGAATGCGACCTATCCATCCACCTCAGAGACTTCACATTTTTGCGAGACTCGGAGTTCAACTGCCTTTAATCGTATTTAACACCAAGCCGATTTAACTCTCGGCATCATACCGGAAACAGGCGGGGTCATGATCCACCACCATGCCCACCGCCTGCATCCACGCGTAAACAATCACAGGACCAACAAACTTGAAGCCACGCTGCTTCAGGGCTTTCGAGAGAGCCTGAGACGCAGGCGACTGCGCCAGCACCTGCCCTGTTGTATTGACCACCGGCGCACCGGGAACCATTCCCCAGCAGAACGCAGAAAAATCCTCGCCCTGCTCCTGCATGGCCAGATAGGCCCGCGCATTCCCGATTGTCGCCTGAATTTTGGCCCGCGCCCGAATAATGCCGGGGTCCTGCATCAGACGCTCGACATCGGCTTCATCAAAGCGCGCCACCTGCTCAGGATCAAACGCAGCAAAAGCTTTCCGAAAACCCTCGCGCCGCCGCAGAACCGTCAGCCAGGATAAGCCCGCCTGAAACCCCTCCAGCATCAGCATTTCCCACAGCATGCGGCTATCATGCACAGGGACGCCCCATTCTTCGTCATGATAGGTGCGCAAAAGCGGGTTTGTCTCCGCCCAGCGGCAGCGTGTGACAGGAGCGGTGGAGGAGGACGGACTGTGACTTTTCATATTGTCTTTCTATATGGTCCTGCTGCCAGCGTCATGCCTTCAGAGACTTTTGATAAAACCCACAGGCGTGCCATCCGCAGGATTGATAAAAACCACATCATCCGGTGCCCGACGGGGTGTATCGATGGCCAGAAAAATGACCGGATCACGCAGAATACGCGGCAGGGCATGCACGGCCCGCCGCGGGAACACCAGCAGGTGCCCCGGTGCAAACGGCGCCTCATCTGCCGGATCATCAATCCAGAATGTCCCCTCCCCGGAGAGGACATGGAGCACTTCATCACACTGGGTATGATAATGAGGCGGAATATCCCGATAAATCCGAAACACTCTGATACTGGCTTCAGGTTTATCCGTCAGATAGGTATCCAGAAGCATGGTCTCGGCAGTTTCCGGGAAAGCCGCGGCAATTTTAGTGAGGTCAAACCGTCCGCCACTGCGGTTTAAGGCCATCACATGTTCTTCTTTAATCACGAACGTTTTCTCCAACTCTGAGCAGTTTCTGCAAAACGGTTTTATCCGGACCTCAGGCCGGAAAGCCTTCAAGCACAATCTTCCCTTTTGCCTGACCGCTCTCAATCACTGCATGCGCCTCGCGCAAGTTGGCCGCTGTGATTTTGCCGAAATTTTTACCAAGTGTCGTGCAAAGACGCCCTTCATCCACAAGACGGGCTACGTCGTTCAGCAGTTTTCCCTGTTTGCCAATATCTGCTGTTCCAAACAGTGAGCGGGTAAACATGAGTTCCCAGTGCAGGGAGAGGCTTTTCTTTTTGAAGGGCACGGCATCAAGGGTAGCCGGGTCATCAATCAGACCGAAGTGGCCTTGAGGCGCAAGCAAGTCCACAATATCTGCCACATGCTGATCGGTCTGCGTCGTGGAAAAAACGAAGCCGGGGCTACCGGTTGGCAGTGCAGCAACCTGCGCAGCCAGAGGCTTGCTGTGATCAACCACAAAATGTGCCCCAAGGGATTTCACCCATTCCTGCGTTTCAGGGCGGGACGCTGTAGCAATAATCGTAATATCCGTCAGGACTCTCGCCAGTTGTATGGCCATAGAACTAACCCCGCCTCCGCCACCAATGATCAGAAGAGACGGCTTCACACCGGGAACGGACCGCCGGATATCAAGGCGATCAAAAAGCATCTCCCAGGCTGTAATGGCTGTCAGCGGCAGGGCCGCCGCTTCAGCCCAGTTCAAAGAACGAGGTTTACGACCGACAATCCGCTCATCAACGAGATGGAACTCCGCATTGGTCCCCGGTCGATCGAGAGCACCTGCATAAAAAACCTCATCCCCAATAGAGAAGTCCGTAACATCAGGCCCGGTCGCAACAACAATCCCGGCAGCATCCCAGCCCAGAACCCGCCATTGACCGTCCTCCGGCGTTGCGCTGCGACGGACTTTTGTATCGACGGGATTGACCGAAACAGCCTTGATTTCCACCAGAAGGTTTCGTCCGGCAGGAACAGGCTTTGGCAGATTGATGTCCTGCAAAGAAGCCGGATTTTCGATGGGAAGAGGTGTCTGATAACCGATGGCGCGCATGAGTTCTGCTCCTCTGTTGAGTCAGGAACACCGTGAGCGCTATGCTCTTGCCACACAAGAACGCACTTTTAACGCCCATAGTATCGGAAATGATACCGTCATGACCCGTATTCGTCATAAATCACTTGCGTGCAGCCCCGGCTGTGCTGTTGAGGCGACGCTTCAATATATCGACGGAAAATGGAAAGGGGTGATCCTGTATCACCTGCTTCAGGGAACGCTGCGCTTCAACGAAATCCGCAAGCGCCTGCCCAATATCACCCAGCGGATGCTGACAACGCAGCTGCGCGAACTGGAGCATGACGGATTTGTTCTACGAACGGTTTATCCAGAAGTTCCCCCGAAGGTGGAATACAGCCTGACCGAACGCGGGCGTACGCTGGAGCCCGTGATCGTGGCGCTCAAAAAATGGGGAGATGAAAATACCGAGTTCGGGCAGAACACACCACCATAACCCGGGCAGAAACGACCAGACAATCATTTCAGCATGGCACAAAACCCTGTAGAGTCCGCGCAGAGAGCGACGAAAAACAATTTGCGACAGGTTATGAACAGGTTTTTTTCCAGAATAACCACCAGAAAACTGGTGTTCAGCGCAGCCTTTCTGTTTGTGTCCGGATGCGCTTCTCCTGTTTCCGTCGCTCCGCTTTCCCTCCGGCAGGCCTATCAGGAACACAGCCAAAGTGCACTCAGTGGCAGCAGGCTCAGCAATACCACTCATACGGTTCTCCAACTGCAAAACCTGCTGAGCGCGTGGGAAAACCACCCTAAAGAGACCATCGCCACCCTCCGCAGTCTGACACAGGCTCATTTTTATGCGCAGGGTCTGGCTGACCAGCTTTTTGCCCTCGCTGAACTCAGCTACATGCACGCCCACCGGCATGCAGACCGGGCCGAATTCATGGCATCCGCCCTGTATGCTTACGCGTATCTCAACCCCAATGGCCCGGAAAACGAACGGCCAAAAGCGTACGACCTGCATGTCCGGCAGACCTGTGACCTCTATATGCTGGCGCTGACAGAAGCCTTTGGCAGCCCCGTCAGCCTCACACCCCAACGCTGGACGTTACCGTTCGGCACGCTGGATCTGAGTACGACGCCCAGCCAGTTGGTATGGCATGACCATGTGTTGCAGGATATTCGCCCCATGGCCCGGCTTTCCGTCCGGGGGCTGGAAAATGTTTACAGCCATACCGGACTTGGCGAACCCGTCGGCGCACTCCCTCACATGGACCACCCGGAAAGCCGCTCTTTCCAGATTACGGAAAAACTGAGGGTACCGCTTAACCTTCTCCTGTCACTCGATCATCCACGCCAGCAGGTTTTGACCAGCGCCCTGCGCGGCAGGCTGGATCTGACAGCTATTGATGAAGACCTGAGCGAACATACAACACCCACCACTCCGGCAGCGCCACAACCGGTCCCCTTACAATATGATCAGACAGCAGCCCGCGCGCTCAGCCTGAGTGATGCAATGGACTGGTCCTCGGAATATAAAGGGTTTCTGGACGGTCGTTTTTTTGACAATGGCCGTACACCACAACTGGCCACCATAGAACCGCATCAGGTCGGGCGGATGCCAGTCGTACTCATCCACGGCACCGCTTCAAGCCCGGCCCGCTGGGCCAATATGGTGAATGACCTGCTGGAAGACCGGGACATTCGCAAACATTACGAATTCTGGTTTTTCTCCTACGCCACCGGAAACCCAATCCCCTATTCCGCTCTGCAACTCCGCAACGCCATTACGCAGGCTGTGGCGGACCTTGGCGGGACAAAGGCGGACCCGGCACTGGGGAACATCACGCTCATTGGCCACAGTCAGGGCGGATTACTGGCCAAGATGCTGGTTATTAACACCGGAGATACGCTGTGGAACGGCCTGATCCCCCGCCCGCTGTCATCCCTGAAGCTGACGCCGGATGCCAGGACGTTGCTGCAGGACGCTCTGTTTCCCACACCTCTGCCGGAAGCAAAGGAGGTCGTGTTTATCTCCACCCCGCAGCACGGCAGTTACATGGCCAATTTCTCTCTGGCGCGCCTTGTCGGGCGGATGGTGAGCTTTCCGCTCACGGTGCGTGAAGTCACCAAACAGGTTCTGGTCAGTGACCCGAATGTCGCTCGGCTCAACATGAATCCCTGGCGGGTGGGAAGTGTGTACGGCATGTCTCCCCATAGTCTCTTCATCCAGTCTCTGGCCTCCATTCCTGTGGTGCCGGATGTGCGCACCCATTCCATTATTCCTGTTCTGGGCAATAAAAGTCTGAAAAATTCTGATGATGGCGTTGTGAAGTATGAAAGCGCGCATGTACCGGATGTGGACTCTGAACTGGTCGTCCGCCATTCCGGCCACTCCACACAGTCCAACCCGATTACCATTGCTGAAATCCGCCGTATCCTCCGCAACCATCTGGCCCGCACGCAGGGCGGCACTCTGGAAGGCGGATTGATAAGCCAGAGTGATATTACCGCCATTGGCGGCCAGTTTGTCCCCACACACGGCAACGGCCCCGGCACAGCCGAAACGCCCGATGGCATCCTGCCTTCTATTCCGCCAGTGCCCGCACAGGTGAGCCACTAATGCCGCGGACGTCCAACAAACCCGCACATAACAGACGCTGGGCCCACTGGTTTGCAGGCTGTGCCACCTTCCTGCTGGGAGCGTTTGGCACACCGGCTCTCTATTATTCCACGTTGGAGCCGGATGCACTACGGCTGGGGCTGACCTGCCTGTTTCCGCTGGTTCTGGGCGCAGCGTTCTTCCTGCGCACGCACCAGACGGCCCGGCTGGCGCTGGCTGGCGTGAGTGCCGCGTTTGCCGTCTGGTATGTGACGGACCCACCGAAAAACAACCGGGACTGGGCCGGAGAATATGCGGTGCCAGCCAGTGTTTCACTGGAGGGGCGGACAGTACATCTGCACCACGTCCGCAACTTCATCTACAAAACACCCAGCGACTATACACCCCGCTATTATGATGCGGATTATGCGCTGGATGACCTCTCTTCCGTCGATCTGGTTACGTCCTACTGGGCAGGGGAAAGCATTGCGCATGTCTTCCTCAGCTTCGGCTTCAGGGACGGGCGGCATGTGGCGATGTCCATTGAAACGCGCCGCCAGAAAAAGTTTCCCTATTCCGCCATTGCCGGCTTCTTCCACCATTATGAACTGTTTTACGTTGTGGCCGATGAGCGGGATCTGATTGGTGTGCGGACAGACGTACGCAAGGAACGTGTCTATCTGTATCGGCTCCTTCTCTCACCAGCAGCCAGAGAACGCCTGTTCAAAAGCTATCTGCAGGAAGTCGATCACCTGTCCCACACGCCGGAGTGGTATAATACCCTCACATCAAACTGCACCACGGGCATTTTGACACGCGCGCAGGCCAGCTTCCGTTACCGACTGGACTGGCGGATTCTGCTCAGCGGCTATACGGCCTCTCTCGCCTACAAGCTGGGCCTGCTGGATACCCATCTGGACTTCCGCACGTTGCATAACCGCAGCCGGATTCAGCGGCCAGAGGGTGCCACGCCCGGCCCGGACTATTCCACTCAAATCCGGCAGACTCTGCCTCTGGAAACAGATCTGTCTTCCAACAGATAAAGCCGGGAGCCGGATTTCCGGAAAAACGATACCTTTCCGAAACAGGCTATCTTTGAGTGCTGCATCATTCATGCCACAATAGCGTCCACCTCATAAGAGTGCTGGCTTCACTTCTGCTGACGGGGCCAGACGTTAAAAGACTGAAGTTGGATGGTGTGCATGAATCAGCCTGAGTCACGGGACGAAGCCTCTCCAAGTGCCGCCTCTCCGGGCGGTCCTGCTGGCTGGATAGAGCATCGGCTGCCGGTTTTTTCCGCATTCCGTAAGGAATATGTGGTCTTCCCCATGCCCCGGAACCTGAACTGGCTGTGGAATTTTGGCGCCATTCTGGTGGTTGTGCTGCTGCTGATGCTGGCAACCGGCACCTTTCTGGCCATGAACTACACCCCGACCAGTGCCGAGGCTTTCTTTTCAGTTGAAGCCATAGACCGTCAGCTTTCTGGCGGCTGGCTGCTGCGCGGCATGCATATGACCGGGGCCAACCTGTTTCTGGCCGCGCTCTATATTCATCTGTTCCGCGGGCTTTATTACGGCTCCTACAAAGCACCGCGGGAAATGCTCTGGCTCAGTGGCCTTGTGCTGCTGGTCATGGTGATGGCGACAGCATTTGCAGGCTACATCCTGCCGTGGGGCCAGATGTCCTACTGGGGGGCTGACGTCATTACCAAAGCCGTCGGGGCCGTGCCGGTTATTGGCGGCACGCTGGAACATGTGCTGACCGGCAGTGACCATCTGGGCGACATCTTCCTGCACCGCTTTTTTGTGCTGCATTTCCTGATGGCGTTTCTGGTCGTCGCTGTTGTGGGGCTGCACGTGGCCTGCGTGCATGTGACCAAATCCAACAACCCGGTGGGCGTGGAACCCAAAACCCCAAAAGACACACTTCCCTTCCATCCTTATTACACCAGCAAGGATCTGATCGGGCTGATTGTCTTCGCCATGGTCTTTTGTGCGCTGCTGTTTTTCTGGCCAGGCCTGCTGACAGAGCCGGACAATTACGCCCCGGCGGACCCACTACACACGCCCGCCAATATTGAGCCGGAATGGTATTTCCTGCCGTTCTACGGGTTGCTTCAGTCTGTGCCCTCCAAATTTGGCGGGCTTCTGGCGGCAGCAGGCTCCCTGCTTGTGCTGTTTGCCCTGCCCTGGCTGGACCGTTCCCCCGTGCGCTCCGCCCGCTTCCGCCCAATCTGCCGCCCGGCTCTGCTGGGGCTGGTGATCTCCTTTGTGCTGCTCGCACTGGTGGGCAAGCATCACGCCACCGGGACATGGATGCTTATCGGGCGGCTGTCTGCGCTTTACTATTTTGGGTATTTTCTGGTGATCCTGCCGCTGGCCGCACGGTTTGAAAAACCGAGACAGCTCCCCACCTCCCTTGCCTCTGCCAAAGGAGATGCCTGATGGTCCGGCTTTCCCTTTCGCGCACAGCAGCATTTGGCACAGCGCTGCTGGCCAGCCTGCCGCTTGTCGCCCATGCGGCCCCTGCCGCGCTCACTCCGCCTGTGCCGCCGCATCAGAAATGGAGCTTTGACGGGCCCTTAGGCCAGTTCGACCAGAAGAGCCTGCAACGCGGCTTTGTCGTGTTCAATGAAATCTGTTCGTCCTGCCACGGCATGCGCAGCGTGACGTATAATGACCTCAGCGGGATCGGACTTTCCCAGCAGGCCATCAGGGATCTGGCGCATGCCAAACAGGTTCCCGGGCCGCTGGACGCCGCAGGCCACCCCACCATGCGCCCCGGCCTGCCAGATGACCATCTGCGCTCCCCCTTCCCCAGTGAGGCCGCAGCCGCTGCCATGATGGGCGGCGTTGCCCCGCCGGACCAGTCCCGGCTGGCGGCCATTCAGCCCCATGGTGCAGACTGGCTGTACGCATTTCTGACCGGCTACCATATGCCACCGCCGCCCGGTGCCCCGGTGGTGCCAGGCAAATTCTACAATGACTGGGCAGACGGGCATCTGGTGGGCATGCCACCCCCGCTGATGGACGACGCGGTCGAATTTCCGGATGGCACGCCTGCCACCGCCACCCAACAGGCACGGGATGTGACGACCTTTCTGGTCTGGGCCTCTGACCCGCATCGGAATGACAGGCACCGCACAGGCCTGTATGTTTTTGCCTATCTGAGTGGCCTGCTGGTACTGGCCATTGCCTGGAAGAGAAAAATCTGGAAACGCGGCACCACCCGGAACGCACAGGACGCAGACGACTGATGACAAACCCCGCAGACAACACCCCACCCAACGGGCAGGATCAGGACAACGGCGCTGGACGTCGTGATTTTCTTGGTATGGTCACCACGGCTGGCACGGTCACAGGACTGGCAGCCTGCGCCATCCCGTTTGTCGCTAGCCTGAAACCGCAGGACAGCGCCGCAGCCCATCAGCCGGTGGAAATTGACCTGTCCAAACTGGCACCGGGCCAGCAGATGACGGCCGTATGGCAGGGCAAGCCCATTTTCATTCTGCGCCGCACGCCGGAAGACCTCGCCAGGCTACAAAGCCCGACCCTGGTGAACGAACTGCGGGACGCACAGTCTGACGCGCTGCAACAACCCACCTACGCCCGCAACTGGCACCGCTCACTTGTGCCGGAATATGGTGTGTATGTTGGCATCTGCACGCATCTGGGCTGTGTGCCGGCCTACACGGCCCCGGCCGCAGCACCTGACCAGACAGGCCGCTACGCCTGCCCCTGCCATGGCTCGCAGTTTGACCTGGCCGGCCGCGTGTTTAAAGGCGCGCCTGCCCCTTATAATCTGCCGGTCCCCCCCTATGTCATGCCCACCCCCACAACACTGCGACTGGGTGAGAACCCCAAGGGAGAAAGCTTCGACTTTTCCACCATTGAACAGATCTGAAAAACACGGCGTGTTGCCTGATGCCGGCGTTTGGCGGATAAGTCCCTCTCACGCGGCTGGCCATAAAAGGAGCGAAGGCTATGACAAAGACAGAAACATTCATTGTTGAAGGCATGTCCTGCAATGGCTGCTCCAGCAAACTGAAAAAAGCGCTTGAAGCCCTGAAGGGTATGTCCGAAGCAGACGTGGTTCTGGAAGGTGGCACAGTAACCGTGCAGTATGACCCTGCCCTGGTAACGCCTGCCCAGTTTTCTGAAGTGGTGGACGATCTGGGGTTTGATCTGGCCTCCTGAGTGCCTGCTGACAAAACTGTGTCTTTTGCCCTCCTGCCGGGGTGCCCATCATGAAACAGTCTGGCCGTCGCGCGCGTCATTTTGCCAGTGTTTCACAATGCGCTCTGATTTTAAGCGGGATTCTGACCGGCCTCTGGGCTCCTGTATCTGCCGAAGCAGAAGGCCAGAGGCGTTTGAGTCCTCTGCCCTCATCCCATAAAACCAAACGCATGATGTGCATCCGGCCCTTGTGCCATCCTATGGTGCACAAAAAAGCACAAACGCCCCCACCCCATACTGTAGCACCACCCATGTGCGCTCCTGCGCCTGCCTCGCCCGGTCAGGTAGAATGCATGACAGAAGAAAAGATCGAGGTTGTTGGGAGTGGTCATTCCTATACAACGCCGACCGCAGAAGCTTGGGGAAAAACACCTGTTGCGCTGAAGGATATCCCGCAATCCGTTTCTGTTCTGACACAGCAGCGCATGCAGGATTCCAACATGCTGACCATGACGGACGCCATGCGCCAGATTAACGGCATCCGCGTTCTGCCCGGCTCGACCGCAAATTCCAATTTCTATTCTCGCGGTTATCAAATGACGACCTCGGTTGACAACACGCCGGGATCCGCTGGCACTTTGAATAATGCCAGCTTTGATCTTTCAATGTACGATCGGATTGAAGTCTTGCGCGGTTCTGCCGGCCTGCTGCAGGGCGGTGGCTCGCCGGGGGGCGTGGTCAATCAGGTGACCAAAAAACCCGGTATGGATTTTTCCGTCAATGGTGCGGCGACCGTTGGCAGTTTCAACAATTATCGCGCGGATATTGACCTTTCCACCCCCCTGAATGCCTCCAAGACCCTGCGTTTCCGCACGGCGGATCTGTTTCAGGATAATGATTATTTCTATAAATATGCCCATTCGCGCAAATGGCAGGCTTATGGTGCGCTGGAATGGGATATTACACCCTCCACTACCTTTATTGTCTCACACGCCGCCCAGCAGCAGGATATTACGGCTCCTTATTACGGGCTGCCTGTCACGACAGAAAAGACCCTCTGGTATGGAGGCCGCAGTGCCAATCCATCCCAGAAATGGGGATACAGCAATTACATGACGCAGCAGACCATCGCCTCTCTGTCTCAAAAACTTTGGGGCGACTGGAAACTGACGGCCCGCGGCACCTTTTATGACCAGAGCTACAATACGCTTTATAATGAACCCTGGACGCAGATTGATGCGCAGACCGGCACCATGCAGTATCAGGATGCAGGTATTGTCGCTATGCGTGGCACCAACAGCGCACGCTCAGCCGATATTTACGCCAATGGCAGCTTTCGTTTTCTGAACCGTACCCATTACGCCCTGTTCGGCTTCAATTACAATTCCTACAATCAGGTGACGCGTTACGGCAATATTCTGAGCGATAACATTTATAATGGTGTGAACATCAACAACACCAATAGTGTGCCACGCCCTCCCGCAGGCAGTATCAGTTATCAGGAAGACCCGGACGGATATGGCACACGGGATAATGCGACCCAGTGGGGCTTTTACGGGCAACTTCGTCTTGAAATTATCAAGAATCTCTCCCTGATTCTTGGTGGGCGCGTCTCACGCTTTTCCGAGCGGATGCGATATATCTCGCCCGGACCGACCAGCAGCTGGCAGCCGGAAGCCAATATTCATGGAGAGCTCACGCCGTATCTGGGCACAGTGTATCAGATCACACCCAACATCTCCTGGTACGCCAGCTATTCCAGCATTTTCACACCCTCTGTTGGGAACATGTCCTACCACGGCGGAGGGCTGAAGCCGCAACACGGCAATCAGGTGGAAACGGGTTTCAAAGCCGAATATTTCAATGGACGTCTGAATCTTTCAACTGCGCTGTTCAGAATGGAAAACGTCAATCAGCCGGTGCAGGACCCGGACCATTCCCAGTTTTATATAACAACCGACCCCATCCGCCGTCAGGGCTGGGAAGCGCAGATTGACGGCAACATCCTACCCGACCTTAATGTTTCTCTTGGTTATACCTATCTGGATACAAAAGTTTCCAATCCCAGCACCCCGGATTTTGGTGGCGTTTTTTCTCCGCGGCACATGTTTAAATCCTGGGTACACTATACCGTCCCGCGCGGGCGGCTGCGCACTTTGAGCTTTGGGGTTGGACTGGACGCCAACAGCACTCTGCGCGGCAGCTACCCGACAACAGTGCAGGGCGGATACATGACGCTGGACAGCATGATCGGCTATCATGTGACACCGCATCTGAAGATCCAGCTGAATGCCAGCAACCTGACAAACCGCTATTATTATGAACGGGCAAGCGGTGTCTGGCAGTTCAATTTCCCCGCAGCCCCCCGCAGCTTTATGGCCACACTTCGTGCAAACTACTGAGAAAATGCCCCCTCATTCCCTTTCAGACTGGAAGGTCATTCTCCCCTACTGGCTTTCAGAAGAAAAATGGCGGGCCTTTGCCATGCTGGGAGGGATTATTGGTCTGTCATTTCTCTATGTCCGCACGGCAGTGTGGTTTGGAAAATGGAACCAGTCCTTTTTTGATGCCATGTTTGCGTTTCGCGCGCAGGACTGCCTTTCCCTGCTGCCATCTTATCTTCTTATGGCCACTCTTTCTTCTGCCATTTATGTTTTTCAGGTTTATCTGACACAGGTTTTATCCATGCGCTGGCGGCTGTGGAATACACGTGTCTATCTGCGCCAGTATCTTTCAAACGAGACCTATTACCGGCTGGAGCATGGCCAGGAACAGGCAGACAACCCGGACCAGCGTATTGCGGACGATCTGTCTCAAATGACAATCTGGACGCTCAAGCTGGGACTGGACGCCATTCAGGCTGTGACCACCCTAATCTCTTTTTCCATCGTGCTGTGGGACATGGCGGCACACTGTCCTTCAGCTGGCATGGCCATGCCATTCATATTCCCGGCTATCTGTTTCTCGGCACTGTTCTGGCAACCCTGTTTACGTCTTTAGTGCTGGAACGGTTTGGTGGCCCGCTGGTGGGCGCCAATTACCGTCAGCAGCATTATGACGCGGACCTGCGTGCAGGCCTGATGGACGTGCGCCGCAACTCTGAACAAATTGCCTTTTATGGTGGAGAGGAAGCCGAAAACCTACGTTTTTCACGCTATCTTGCGCATATTGCTACTAACTGGCGCAGCGTTGTGACCTACACATGGCGCGCTAATTTCATTACCAATTTTTTTCATGAAACAGCGTCCTGCCTGCTCTGGGTTATGCTCATCCCCAAACTTCTGGCTCATACGCTGACAGTCGGCCTATATTCCCGCACCAATGCCGCCTTCATGCAGGCCCGCAACAGCCTGCAATGGTTTATTGATAACTACACGGACCTCGCCACATTGCGCTCCATCCTGCAACGTCTGAACGAGTTTGAACGCATTGTGAGGCATCCTTTTGAAAAAGGGATTACCCGCCACACGCTCTCTTCCGGGGATGTGCAGATTGAAAATCTTGTCCTCAAACGGCCGGACGGTTCTGTTCTGACCAGCCTGCCCAACCTGACTCTGTACACTGGCGAACGCTGGATGATCAGCGGCCCGTCTGGTGTTGGTAAAAGCACGCTCCTGCGTGCGCTGGCGGGTTTGTGGGGCTATGGCAGTGGCACACTTGCCTTTGACACACAGCATGCCATGTTTGTCCCGCAGCGGCCTTATGTGCCCGATGGTACGTCTCTCCGGCAGGTTCTCAGCTACCCGGCCACACCGGACCATTATGACACGCAGGCTTATGAGAGCGTTCTGAAAAGTGTCAATTTGGCATGCTATATTTCTCGCCTTGATGACGTTGCAGACTGGAGCCAGATTTTCTCCCCCGGTGAGGAACAGCGCCTTGCCATCGCCCGCGTGCTGCTCTTCCGCCCGCGTGTGGTATTTCTGGATGAAGCAACATCGGCGCTGGATGAAGAGAATGAAACCCTGCTTTATAGTGTGCTGACAATACACCTTCCGCAGGCCACACTTGTCAGTGTGGCGCACCACGCCAACCTGCGCCGCTTCCATCAGCACGAAATTCTGCTGTCCCCAAAAGGCGCACTCGTTCAGACTATCAGCGAGACTGCGGCCGCCAGCGGTTCAGCAACAGCGAGTTACTGACAACCGAGACGGAACTCATCGCCATGGCTGCCCCGGCCACAATCGGGTTCAGCAAACCGCAGGCTGCCAGCGGCAGACCAAGGATGTTGTAGATAAAGGCAAAGAATAGATTTTGCCTGATCTTGGCCAGTGTTGCGCGGGAGAGTGAAATCGCGTCCAGCACACTGGTCAGATCACTTTTCATCAGCACAACATCCGCCGTATCCAGCGCAATGGCAGACCCGGCCCCAATCGCAAAGCCGACATCAGCAGCAGCCAGTGCCGGGGCGTCATTAATGCCATCCCCCACCATGCCAACAAGGCTGCCAGCCGCACGATATTTTTCAACAGCATCCGCTTTATGGCCGGGGAGAACACCGGCCATATACTCATCCACGCCAACCTGCGCCGCCACAACAGAGGCGGTGCGCTGGTTATCGCCCGTGAGCATCACGACCTTGATGCCGGATTTTTTCAAAGCGCTAACTGTTGCAATTGCATCGGGCCGCAGGCGGTCAGACAGGGCGATATAACCCAAAAGCTGATCGCCAAGTGTCACACCAACAACTGTTTTGCCTTCGCTCTCAAGAAGTTCAATCACAGCATGATCCAGCGTCACACCTGCATCCGTCAGAAAACGCGGGGCCCCCAGACGGGCCAGCGCCTCACCCATCTGCGCCGTAACGCCCATGCCCGGAACGGCCTGGAATGCGCTGACTACAGGAGCCTGCACACTGTGGGCCATGGCGTAGTCTACAACAGTGCGAGCCAGTGGATGCTCGGAATCCTTTTCCAGCGCATAAGCAACTGCCAGAAGATGCGCAGTCTCAACCTCCGGGGCTGGCTGCACATCACTGACAGTCGGCTTACCTTCTGTCAGGGTGCCAGTCTTATCGACAATGATGGTGGTCAGTTTTTCCGCCTGTTCCAGTGCATCGGCATTGCGGAACAGAATACCGCAGCGCGCGCCCAGCCCGGTGCCCACCATGATGGCTGTAGGCGTTGCAAGCCCCAGAGAACAGGGGCAGGCAATAACCAGCACGGAGACCGCAGAAACAAGGCTCCATGAGGCATTGCCGGTGATCAGCCAACTGACCAGAAACGTCACCAGCGCCAGACTGACCACGGCAGGCACAAAGATACTGGAAACCTTGTCCGCCAGCCGCTGCACATTGGCTTTAGAGCCCTGTGCCTGTTCAACCATTTTCACAATACGGGAGAGCGCGGTATCTGCCCCCACGCCGGTGGCTTTTACGCGCAGGACGCCATTGGCGTTCATTGTGCCACCAAACACCTGAGCGTCCGCCTGCTTGAGCACGGGCAAACTCTCACCCGTCAGCATAGCTTCATTCACCTCAGAGGTGCCGTCCACCACCACGCCGTCCACAGGCACGCTCTCGCCGGGGCGCACCACCAGCATATCCCCGACATGCACCTCCGCCACAGGGCGATCCAGCACGTCTGCACCGCTTTCCACATGAGCAATTTGCGGCTGAAGCTGGAGAAGGCCTTCAATCCCGGCGCTGGTCTTGTTCTTCGCGCGGGTTTCCATCAGCTTGCCAAGAGAAATCAGCGTGATGATAGATACGCTGGCTTCAAAATAAACTGGCTGATGCAAGTGGAATAGTACCACGGCAGCACTGAAAAAATACGCAATGCTTGTACCCAGCACCACGAGCACATCCATGTTGGCTGAGCCACCCCGCACCGCATTCCATGCACGCTGGTACAAATGGCGCGCGCAGAAAAACTGGACGGGTGTGGCCAGCAGGAGTTGCATCCAGTCGGGCATCATGTGCATTGAGCCGAAGACCATGCCGACCATCTGCACAAAGAACGGCAGAGACAGGAGTGCTGTCAGAAGGAAGCGATTACGTTCCGTCTGCCAGATAGCGATACGCCGGGCATTGGGATCTTCCCGAACCCCATCATCCAGCCGCTTCGCGCCAAAACCGGCTTTTTCAATACGGGCAATAAAGGTTTCCGGTTCCACAACACCGGGCACATAAACAATATGCGCCTTTTCCGCTGCAAAATTCACGCTGGCCTGCGTCATGGGCAGTTTGTTGAGGATTTTTTCAATCCGGGCCGCGCAGGCGGCACAGGTCATGCCTGAGAGGGAGAGGTCGATGCTTCTCTCATCCACAGTAAAACCCGCTTTGCGGACTGCACCAACAACAGTCTCGATAGAAGTTTCTGGCCCGTCCATCTGCACCTGAGCACGTTCCGAGGCAAAATTGACCGTTGCCTGCACACCATCCTGACGGTTCAGAACTTTTTCAATACGCGCTGCACAGGCTGCGCAGGTCATGCCACCAACGGGGAAACTGACGGTCTGTGACACAGAGGACTCCTTAGGGGATTTCATTGTATTTTATACCCCATACCGGTATAAAAAAGAAAGAAAACCTGCATGCAAAGCGCGTGCCCTGTCAGGGAACAGCCTTATATGACCAGCACGGCCTTCCCCCTCAACCCCGGCAGAACTCCCGGTCATGCCGTCGCGGCTTCCTGCGGAACAGCATCCTTTCTTGAGACCATACCCTCGTCGGGGTATCAGGTTGCTCCGGCCCTGCTTTTCTGCGCCCCCTCATTTGTCTGAGCTCATGCCTGTTCTTCTGCTTCGTATCCTGCCCGGCAGACCGTTTGCATCGTCACGATCCCTGCGCCTCATCGCGCCAACGGTTCTGGCCGGTGGCCTTGGTCTGGTCAGTGCGACAGAGCCTGCGCTGGCGCAATCAGCAACCAGCACCAGCACCAGCACCAGCAC
>NZ_LHZA01000069.1 GCF_001580535.1 Acetobacter cerevisiae
CCACACTCAGGGCTTAACTGACGACACGCCGTAGGAACCAATGGGCTTTTTCAGAAAATTCTTCAGGCGAACAGCCGACACGGGCCCTGTGAGCCTGAAAGACGTTGCCAGCAGTGTGACGGTTTTGGAAACTGTTCCGGCGGTATCTGTGCCTCTGGTGAATGGAGGCGTTCTGGGGGCGGGGGAAACCTCTGTGTTCCAGGGCTGGGTTTCCGAGCCGGCAACCCTGTGCCTGTATGAACTGCAGGATGCACGCCTCATGCTGCCTGCCAGGTTGATACGCTGGCCCTGTCCGGGTTTGAGGCCCAAAACGGCATTCCAACAGAGCACGGTAAGCAATATGCGTTCCGTCGGGTGCTCTATGCGGATTATGTCCGCGGAGCGGCTGATTTTTCGGTCTCGCCTCTGTCCCGGGCGGCGTACGAGTCTCTGGCTGCCACGCAACCCCCAACTGGCCCCAGAGACCTGCGTATTTTCATTGAGCGCGGTCCTGCCAGTAACCGCAGAATTCCGAATGAAGCCGAGCTGACAGCGGCTTTGCAGGCACGGGGCTTTTTGTGTGTTCGGGCAGAAAAGTTGACGGCGGCTGAACAAATTCAGACTTTCAAACGCGCCAGATTGATTATGGGGCAGTTGGGGTCTGGAATGGCCAATTGTGTCTGGTGCCAGCCGGGAACTGTGATGTTTGAACTGGTTGCAGAACATCATCAGAACCCATG
Organism: Acetobacter cerevisiae; assembly: GCF_001580535.1. Taxonomy (GTDB): domain Bacteria; phylum Pseudomonadota; class Alphaproteobacteria; order Acetobacterales; family Acetobacteraceae; genus Acetobacter; species Acetobacter cerevisiae. The sequence goes on from NZ_LHZA01000069.1 coordinate 720, forward strand.
CAATCTTCTGATGGGCCTGCAGGCAGGGCTACCCTATTGGGGTAAACTCATGCCCACAGGCCAGCAGGATGACGACCATATCGCTCAGTCTGAACAGCCTCTGGATATTGCCTCAGTTTTGCGTGAACTGGACCAGATTGAGCAGTATCTGCCGCCTGTCTGATTACCGCTTAGGAGCGTTGGGCCCACGCCGCCAGTTTGTCCACGACAGCCTGACCAGACATGCGGCGGGCATCGCCCAGAGCCAGTGTTTCATCGCCGTTCAGCACTTTGCCGTCCGGCGTGACAATCAGAGCGACCGGAATGGCCTTAATGGTAATGCCAAACTTTTTGGCAATATCCATGTTCTTGTTGAAATGGTCGACATTGACGGACACGACGGAAAAGGTCTGATCAACCCACGGGCTGACAGCCGGGTGCGTCAGAACCCCTGCCAGAACGCGACAGTCCGGGCACCAGTTGGCCCCAAAATCAATTAGCACTTTTCGGCCTGTCTTGCGGGCTTCTGCAAAGGCGGCGTCTACCGCGGCCTGCGCGCCATCCGGTTCTGCATAAGGATGGGCGACCGCTGTGATTGGCGCAGCGCCAATCTGAGGCACAGGTACGGTTGCAGCGCCGGAGACCGTGCTTTGTGCCGCAGCAGACTGCCCCATGCCAATAACTGCCGGGGCAGTCAGAGCGGTTGCCAGCAGCAGAGTGCGGAAAAAAGCGGTAGAACGCATGCAGAATGATCCTTGCTGAATATCTATAAGCCGCTTTTCCGGCCCGAAGACGCGCGACACACAGCCCGTCAGGCTGCGAATGTGCTGAAGCCTATCTAGTGAGCGGACAGGATAAATGTCAATTAAATACGTGCAAAATTAAATTCACATAAATTAACTGTGGAATAGAAAGCGCGGTGGTTGCTCTTTAATGCTGGCCCGCGTCTGATGCACCGGGCTGCAAAACAAACAGGCGGGAGCAGTAGGGGCAAACAGTCTGATGCCCGCCAATAGCCAGCCACACACGCGGGTGCCCGAGTGCGCCCAGACCGCCATCACACGCTACTTTACGATGATCGACCACAATCGTCTCAACATGCCCCAGCTGGGGGCGGGGAACAGGGTTGGCAATTTGAAGAAGCATGCAGGCATATCCTTGAGGGTGACGCAGGACGCAGTGTCCGCAAAGGTGCGTCATGCTTACAGTCCGGATCAGTCCTGACTGGCGCGGATCTGTGAGGAATGATAGCGGGTTGAAATGTGCTTTTCCATGCTTTCTTCCATCCCATCCGCGTGAGCAGAATGCTGCGGTCGGTGCTGAACAGATCACTGTTTCCTGCGGTCCAAAAGGCAGGGCGGTTGTGGCTGGCAGCCTGTGGCATGCTGGCGCTTCCGGCATGCAGCACCACAATGCCTCCCGTGCCAAAGCCGCCGGCGCGTTTTGCGCAGCTTGGGCTGCTGGTGCCGCCACAGAAGATTTTTACGCTTTCTGACGGGGCGAAAATCCCGGCTCGTCTCTGGCTGGCTTCTGCGCAGCCGCACGCCATTCTGCTGGCCCTGCATGGGTTTAATGACAGCCGGGATGCATGGGAGTCCTCAGCACCGTTTTTCGCTGCTCACGGGGTGGCGGTTGTCGCGCCCGATCAACGGGGGTTCGGGCAGGCTCCCAAGCGGGGCGGCTGGGCCGGAACCACACGGATGGTGGAGGATGTTCGGGAGGAAGCCGCGCAGCTTCAGCAGGCTTATCCCCAGAGGCCCCTTTATCTGGTGGGGGAAAGTATGGGGGGTGCTGTGCTGATGCAACTGATGGCGCAGCCGGATGCCCCGCATGTGGCAGGCACGATCCTGCTTGCTCCGGCTGTGTGGAATTTTGGCTGGGCGACAGATTTACCATTGCGTGTTCTGGCACGCCTGTTTCCAGACTCTCTTGTTACCGGACGGGAACTCCCCGTGCATGTTGTCGCCAGTGACAACATAATGGCGCTGGCCCGTCTGTATTATGATCCGCTGACTCTGCGCGCAACGCGACTGAAAGCCCTGCAAGGCCTTGTGACTTTGATGAAGCAGGCTGCAACAGCAGCCCCACGTCTGCATGGATCTGTGTTGTGTATCTATGGTGACCAGGACCAGCTTGTCCCGCCCACTGCTATGGTAACCGTCTGGAAAAACATGCCCGCAGGAACCCGGCTGGATCTTATTCCCGGTGGGCACCATCTGCTTCTGCGGGACCGGCAGGGCGCCCGTGTGATGCAGGATATGCTAAGCTGGATAAACACGCCGGAACATTGGCTTCCGTCTGGCGGAGACAGCACCGTTGCCGCATGGCTGGCGACCGGAGTAGGGGAGCCCGGGGCTGAAAAAAAGGATGCACCCCTGCCCATTCTGCCTTCAACGCTGGATCGGCTGATGCAGCAAGAAGGGCCATGAGCTATTTTCAAAACCCCTTTACAGGTGCTTCAATTCGGTCATCCAAAAAACCTCGGATTTTGGAGGCGTATGACGCCGCCTGTTGAACCTCTTTGTGTAGACGGTGCAAATGGCTCTGGCACGAAGCGACTGGCAACCCAGAAAAATGACTGTGGAATTAGTTACGGTTGCGACAAGAGGCAATTTTATCATTATACTCTAAGAACGCTCTATCGGGCTTTTCCGGCCTCTTTCTCAAATCTGTCAATTTTTTCATCAAGGGTGTTTCATGCTTTTCCGCTCTTTACTTCTTGCCTGCGCAGTTCTGCCGGTTTCTGCTCATATTTGCCTGGCGCAAACGACAGATGAGAAGAAAACGGCACATATTTTTACAACACTGCAATCAGACCCGGCTCGTCTTGCGCTCTTCCTGCGTCAATTCCCCAAAGGGGCCGATCTTCATAACCACATGGTGGGGGCCATTTATGCGGAAAGCTATTTGAAATGGGCTGCGCAGGATGGCGAATGTGTGGCGTTGGATCATGGGCAGATTTTGTCTCATACCTGCACGGGGCATGATAAAGGGGAAATGCCGGCGGCGGCTTTGGCTGGTAACCCGGATGCGGAAAATAACATGATTGATGCCCTTTCCATGCGTGATTTCGTGCCCACAGCGCATGACCGCTCAGGGCATGACCATTTCTTTGCAACTTTCAGTCGCTTTTTCCCCATCACGCAAAAACATGCAGGAGACAGTCTGGCAGAAGTAAAAGACCGGGCAGCGCAAGACCATGTGCAGTATGTTGAACTGATGATTTCGCCTGGTCTGGGCGGGATGATTGCTGCCGGGATGACGCATCCCCTCAAGGGCGAAGACTACGCGCAGGCAGAACAGGCGCTCAAGCCTTTGCTGTCTAAACTTGTGACCGACGTCCGGCATGAGACCGATGAAATGGAACAGCAGGCCCAACATGTTTTACAGTGCGGCACCCCTCAGGCGCATCCGGGCTGTGGCGTAAAAGTGCGCTATTTATATCAGACAGTACGTACCTTTCAGCCTTCTGTCGTGTTTACTCAGCTTTATGCAGGGTATGAGGTTGTGCGGGCGGATGCGCGTTTTGTCGGAGTGAATATCGTTGCTCCGGAAGATAACGTGATAGCTATGCGAGATTATGACCAGCATATGCGCATGTTTCAGGCGCTCAACGCTCAATATCCTGATGTAAAACTCAGCCTGCATGCGGGTGAGCTCACCCCCGGTCTTGTTCCGCCAGAAGGGCTGGCCCATCACATCCGCTCCGCAGTGGAAATTGCGAACGCACGCCGTATCGGGCATGGCATTGATATTGCGTGGGAACAGGATGCCACAGGGCTGCTAGCAGAGATGGCTCAGAAAAAGGTCATGGTTGAAATCAACCTGACGAGTAATGACGTTATTCTGAATGTTAAGGGAAAATCTCACCCCTTCGCACTGTATAGACGGGCCGGTGTGCCTGTTGCGCTGTCTACCGATGATGAGGGCGTATCCCGCGGAGACCTGACACAGGAATATCTGCGCGCCGCGACAACATGGCCGCTCAGCTATCAGGAAATGAAAGAGCTCTCACGGAATGGCCTGGTTTATTCTTTTATACCCGGAGCAAGCCTCTGGGCGGACGGGCATTTAGTACCAGCCTGTCAGGACATAACAAGCAAAACCTGTCAGGACTTTACAGCACAAAGCGAAAAAGCCCGGACCCAGCTTGATCTTGAGCAGAACTTCACCCGGTTTGAAACCGCCGTTGCCCATAATCCGTTGCTTGCTGAGTAAAAGCCCTAAGCGCGAATACCGCATCATGAATATCCCTATAAATGGGTCATGGTGCGGTACAGTTTGCCTGCTTACATTTGTAAGGCGTTAGAGCCCTTTTGGAAATTCACGGA
>NZ_LHZA01000118.1 GCF_001580535.1 Acetobacter cerevisiae
ACAGCCTCACCTCCATTGGTAAGCCTGTGAATCACAACGTCTCGCTCAGTTCAATAAATTAATAGGTCCTGAGCCTATAGCGCCGCATCCGTCTGTCTCCTCCAAAAAACGGGAAAACAGTCAGCACACGCAGACACAAAGTACAACCCTCACGTGCCACACTCAGGGCTTAACTGACGACACGCCTTAAGTTAGGCCCGTCAGGCCATTGACGATATCGATCGGGCTACAACCCGTTCGATCCGCGAAAACTTAATTGTGCGTGCTATTTGCGTTCCAGTCCAAGATGGGCGGTTGGTCAAAAACCGCTAAAACCTTGGAGCGGGCGATGGGATTCGAACCCACGACCCCAACCTTGGCAAGGTTGTGCTCTACCCCTGAGCTACGCCCGCATTGGATGGCCTCCTTCTAAGGGGATTCGGCAAAACGCGCAAGAGGGTTTTTTATATTTTTTTCGTTTATTTTGAACGGCCTCCCGGACCCTCAGCGCAAAGGGCTACAGAAGCCCGGAAAGTCCTTGTGTTGGCGCGGGTCCACTTCTCTGCAATCATGGTCTGAGCTCTCTTTCCCATCAGCATAAAGGATGGAACGCGTTGTCGGCTTCCGCATTTCACGCGCTGTATCATCAGGGCTTTGCCCGTGTTGCGGCCTGCACCGTTCCCGTTGCTCTGGCGGACCCGGCCACGAACGCGCAACGCACGCTGGAAGCCGCCCAGACCTGCGGGCAGGATGGCACCGTGCTGTGCGTATTCCCGGAACTGGGACTGTCCGGCTACGCCATTGACGACCTCCGCCAGCAGGAAGCCTTGCTCAACGCCGTCGAACAGGCGATTGCTGATCTGGCCGCGGCATCTACCGACCTGCTGCCCATTCTGGTAGTGGGCGCCCCCCTCCGGCATGACAATGCTCTTTATAATTGCGCCGTCGTCATCCATCGCGGCACGATTCTGGGCATTGTTCCAAAAAGCTACCCGCCCAACTACCGCGAGTTTTATGAAGCGCGGCATTTCACCCCCGGCGTAACCACACAAGGCCAGACGTTACGGTTGAACAGAGCCGATATCCCATTCGGGACCGATCTGCTGTTTGAAGCGGAAGACGTGCCCGGCTTCTGCCTTGCGCTCGAACTGTGTGAAGATCTCTGGGTGCCTGCACCGCCCGGCACACTGGCCGCCCTCGCTGGCGCCACCATTCTGGCCAACCCTTCCGCCAGTGACATTACTGTGGGCAAAGCCGAAACCCGCACCCTGCTCTGCCGTGCGCAGTCCGCCCGCTGTGTGGCAGCTTATCTTTATGCCGCTGCCGGAGAAGGCGAATCTACCAACGACGTCGCGTGGGACGGACAGATCGCCATTTTTGAAAATGGTGAGGTGCTGGCCCAGAGCGAACGCTTCCCCTCCGGCTCTCAGCATGTGATCGCGGATATTGACCTCACCCTACTCCGGCAAGAACGCCTGCGGATGGGCACATTTGCCGCCAACGCCAGTGCCATGCAGGCCCATGCTCCTGCGTGGCGACGCATCCGCTGCACGCTCACGCCCCCTATGGCAGACATAGGCCTGCGTCGCCCGCTTTCCCGCTTCCCCTTTGTGCCCAATGATGCAGACCGACTGGCACAAGATTGCTTTGAGGCCTTTACCATTCAAGTCTCCGCCCTCAAGCAACGGCTCCGTACGAGTGGCGTCAAACGGATGGTCATTGGTATTTCCGGCGGTCTGGACTCTACACAGGCCCTCCTGGTAGCCGTGCGGGCTGCGGATGAACTGGGCTGGCCCCGCAGCGCTGTGCTGGGCTACACCATGCCCGGCTTTGGCACGACGGAGAAAACGCTGGCCAGCGCACAGGCCCTCATGGCCGCCCTCGGCACCGGGAATGAGGTGCTGGATATCCGCCCCGCTGCCTCGCTCATGTTACGCGAAATCAAGCACCCGTTTGCGCAGGGCGAACCTGTGCATGACATCACGTTTGAGAACGTGCAGGCAGGCCTGCGCACAGACTTTCTGTTCCGTCTGGCCAACCAGCATCAGGGGATGGTGATTGGCACCGGCGATCTCTCCGAGCTGGCGCTGGGCTGGTGCACCTATGGCGTGGGGGACCAGATGGCGCATTACAATGTGAATGCCGGTCTGCCCAAAACACTCATCCAGCACATTATCCGCTGGGCCATTGCCTCCGGCCACTTCTCGCCTGACGTCACACCTCTGCTTTCCACCATTCTGGCGACAGAAATCTCGCCGGAACTGGTGCCTGTGGGAGAAAACGGATCGCAAAGCACGGAAGACATTATCGGCCCCTATGCGCTGCATGACTTCACCTTGTTTTACGTCCTGCGCTACGGCTTTACGCCCTCCCACATTGCCTTCATGGCCGAACAGGTCTGGCGCGATGCGTCCGTTGGCAACTGGCCTCCCGGCTTTTTAGAGCAGGACCGTAAGGCGTATGATCTGCCAACCATCCGCCACTGGCTGCGCATCTTCCTGCGTCGCTTTTTTGGCACCAGCCAGTTCAAACGCTCCGCGATGCCCAACGGCCCGAAGGTAATGGCGGGCGGCAGCCTGTCCCCGCGCGGGGACTGGCGTGCACCCTCCGATGGCAATGCCACCTTGTGGCTTGCGGAACTGGACCGGAATGTTCCGAAAAGCTGACGATCTTTCCCACTTCCCGCCCCGTGCCTGATGGTATCGGGGCGCGTCTTCCGTTATAAAGCACCCCACCATGAGCACAGCACGCCAAGCCACCCTTCATCGCGTTACCAGCGAAACCGATATTGCCGTCACTCTTGATCTGGATGGATCAGGACAGGCCAACATTGATACGGGCATTGGTTTTTTTGACCATATGCTGACAGCACTGGCCAAGCATGGCCTGCTGGATCTGACCGTTATCGTGAAGGGCGACCTGCATATTGATGGCCACCATACGGTGGAAGATACCGGTATTGCGATCGGCCAGGCCCTGCGGCAGGCGCTGGGTGACAAGCGCGGCGTGCGCCGGTTTGGCCATGCGCTGGTCCCGCTGGATGAAGCCCTGTGTGAAGCGGTCGTCGACCTTTCCGGCCGCCCGTTTCTGGCATGGGACGCCACGTTTGACCGTGACCGTATTGGTGAGCTGGATACGGAACTGGTGGAAGAATTCTTCCGCGCCTTTGCCATGTCCGGCATGCTGACCCTGCATCTGACACAAAAAGCCGGCAAGAACTGCCACCATATTGCCGAAGCCGCGTTCAAGGCGTTAGCACGCGCCCTCCGTATGGCCGTGGAACCAGACCCACGGGCGCAGGGCAGCATTCCCTCCACCAAGGGTGTGCTATAAGTCTCGTCGACAGTTTTCTTCCCCGAACCTCATTCTGCTCAGGCATCGGGGAAAACCGGTTCCTGATACGAACCAGAAGTGCGAGGTCCCATGACCCAGTCTCTCTCTATCGCCGTTGTTGACTATGAAGGCGGCAATCTGGCCTCTGCAGCCCGCGCGGCAGCCCGCGCGGCAGAGCTTTCGGGCATTGCGGCCACTGTCAGCATCACCAATTCCCCTGCTGATGTCCGCGCTGCGGACCGCATCATTCTGCCGGGTCAGGGAGCCTTTGCGGACTGTGCCCGCGGGCTCGAGTCCATCCCAGGTCTGAAAGACGCCATTCTCACCGCAACCCGGTCCGGCACGCCTTTTCTGGGAATATGCGTCGGCATGCAGCTCATGGCCGAGCGTGGACTGGAACACGGCACTACAGAAGGCTTTGGCTGGATTGCGGGCGAGATTGCTCCCATGGATGCCCCCGGCCTGCGTATGCCGCAAATGGGCTGGAATGAGCTGAACTTCAGTCACCCTCACCCGCTTACAGAGGGGCTCGGCGCCGCACCGCATGGCTATTTTGTGCATTCCTACGCGCTGAGAAACACAAAGCCGGAAACCCTGATTGCCACCACAGACTATGGCGGCCCCGTTCCTGCCATTGTGTGCAATGGGAATGTGGCAGGCACGCAGTTCCACGTTGAGAAAAGCCAGACTGTCGGCTTGCAGATTCTGGCTAATTTCCTGGCCTGGACCCCGGAAACCCTTTGCGATGTCTAAGAGTAAACTCGTCCAGCGCGTTTTGTCCCTGACGGAAGATGACCTTCAGGCCCTGTGTGAAGCCGCCGACGCCGCCATTCTGGATGGTGGTGGCTTTGGCTGGGTGCAGCCTCAGGGCCGGCAGGTTCTGGAGCGCTACTTCAAAGGGCTGCTTCTGGTACCCGAGCGCATGCTGTTTGTGGTGCGTCTGAAGGGTGAGATTGTCGGCTGTGCCCAGCTTGTCCGGGCTCCGCGCAATAATGAATGTCAGGCCATGTGCATCACCCTGATGCACCTGTTTGTCGCACCCTACGCCCGTAATCGCGGCCTTGGCTCTGCCCTGCTGCATGAGGTGGAAAATGCCGCCCGCAGCATGGGCTTCCGTGTGATGAACATGGATGTGCCGGACACACAGACAGCAGCCATCAATCTGTTCCAGAAAGCGGGCTTCCAGCACTGGGGCACGCACCCGCACTTTGCGCGAATGGGAGACCAGACCGTGAGTGGGCTGTTCTTCACCAAACTTCTTGATACCGTGCGCTCTGCCCCCGTGGAGCCTTCCTTCTCCCCTCAGGTTGAAACACCGGACATGATTGCATCTTCTCCTGCCTCCTCCCGCCCGCTCACTCTCTACCCGGCCATTGATCTGAAGGACGGAGCCTGTGTGCGCCTGCGCCGTGGGGAAATGGATGATGCTACCGTCTATTCGGATGACCCGGCAGCACAGGCCCGGGCATGGTGTGATGCCGGGTTCAAATGGCTGCACGCGGTTGACCTGAACGGTGCCTTTGCAGGCCAGTCCGCCAACGCTCCGGCGGTGCAGGCCATTCTGAACGCCGCCACGGTGCCCATGCAGCTGGGCGGCGGCCTGCGGGATATGAAGGCCATTTCCTCCTGGCTGGAAGCTGGCGTGACCCGCGTTATTCTCGGCTCCGTGGCCGTAAAAAACCCGGCGCTGGTCAAGGAAGCCTGCCGTGCCTTCCCCGGTCGGATTGTGGCGGGGATTGATGCCCGCTCCGGCCATGTCGCCACCGAAGGCTGGGCCGAAGTGTCTGACATGCAGGCAACCGAACTCGCCCTGCGGATGCAGGAAGCGGGTGTGGCTTCTATTATTTTCACGGAAATCAGCCGTGATGGTATGCTGGACGGCCTCGACATTGAGCAAACCGTAACACTTGCCAACACGGTTTCCGTGCCGGTTATCGCCAGTGGCGGTGTAGGTAATCTGGAGCATCTGGCGGCTCTGCGGAAAGCGGCGGATGATGCACCGGGCATTGAAGGCGTTATTGTAGGCCGGGCGTTGTATGATGGCCGGGTCTCTCCGGCTGAGGCTCTGAAGGTTCTCGCCTGATGCTGAAACTCCGCGTTATCCCCTGCCTGGACGTCAAGAATGGTCGCGTTGTGAAAGGCGTGAACTTTGTTGAGTTGCGCGATGCCGGAGATCCTGTCGAGCAGGCTGCTCTATATGACGCCGCAGGCGCTGATGAACTGACCTTTCTGGATATCACCGCCAGCCATGAAAACCGTGACACCATTCTGGATGTTGTCAGCCGCACGGCAGAACGGATTTTCCTGCCGCTGACAGTCGGTGGCGGTGTGCGCACGACGGATGACATGCGCCGCCTGCTGCTGGCCGGGGCCGATAAATGCGCCATGAATTCGGCAGCCGTTTCCCGCCCGGACCTGATTAATGAAGCTGCACAGAAGTTTGGCAGCCAGTGTGTGGTTGTTGGTGTCGACGCCCGGCAAACCACGGACGGCAAGTGGGAAGTTTATACGCACGGTGGCCGCACCCCTACGGGGCGTGACGTTATTGACTGGTGCAGGGAAGTGGCGGAACGTGGAGCAGGCGAAATTCTGCTGACCTCCATGGACCGGGACGGCACACGCTCAGGTTTTGATCTGTCCTTGCTGAAAGCCGCAACACAGGCCGTCAGGCTCCCGATTGTCGCCTCTGGCGGCGTGGGCGAACTGAAGCATTTTGTAGAAGGTGCCGAGGCTGGAGCTACCGGGCTTCTGGCTGCCAGCGTCTTCCACTTTGGCCAGTTTACTGTGTCTCAGGTTAAAACCGCGCTGGCCAAAGCCGGTCTGCCCGTACGCCCCAATCCCTCACCTTTTCAGGCAAAGTCACGCACATGACCAAAAAAGCCAGCACGAAGGCTACCGCCAAAGCAACTCCGAAAACTCAGTCAAAAGCCACGCCCAAAAGCAGTGTAAAAAAAGAGGCTGTGGCCAAAAAGACCGAAAAAGCCAAAGAGGTTCTGGAAGATAAACTCTCCCAGTCTGCGGATGAGACCGTTCTGGACCGGCTTTACACGGTTGTGCAGAGCCGCAAGGGCACAGACCCCTGCCTGAGCCACTCTGCCCGCCTGCTCTCCCGTGGCACCTACAAGATTGCCCAGAAGTTTGGTGAAGAAGCTGTTGAGTGCCTGATTGAAGCCGTTGCTGGCCGCAAGGATCTTCTGGTTGGGGAAAGTGCTGATGTGCTTTACCACCTTATTGTTTTGTGGGTTGATGCCGGTGTGACACCAGAAGAAGTCTGGGCAGAACTGCGCCGCCGGGAAGGCACAAGTGGGATTGCGGAAAAAGCCTCTCGTCCTAAAGAAATTTTGTCGAAAAAGGGATAAGTTATGGCTGTTAAAGGAACAGGGCCTTACAACCCGGAGAACATTTTTGCCAAAATCCTGCGCGGAGATATTCCGTGCAAAAAGGTTTTTGAAAATGAATGGGTTCTGGCCTTTCAGGACATTGCGCCCAAAGCCGCTGTACATATTCTGATCATTCCAAAAAAACCTTATGTCTCTTTTATAGATTTCACGAAAACAGCTTCCGAGGATGAGATTGCCGGCGTCATGAAAGCCGCTGGACAAATTGCCTCCGAACTTGGGCTGGATGAAAGCGGCTACCGGGTGATTACCAACGCCGGTGAAAATAGCGGGCAGGAAGTGCCGCATTTCCACTTGCATCTTCTTGGTGGGCAGCCCCTGCCGCCCTTCCCTGTCTGAGCAGGCTTCTCTCTTCAGTTTTTTGAAACAGGACCTTCGATCATGACACCCATGGACATGCTTCTGACCCGCGCTTCCACAGACCATCTGGCAGAACCCGCGCCGTCAGACGCTCAGCTTTCCGAAATTCTGGCCGCTGCCATGCGGGCACCAGACCATGGTAAGCTGCGTCCGTGGCGGTATGTGGTGATCCGGGATGAAGCGCGGCCTGTTCTGGCTGAACGCATTGTCGCCAGCATGAAGCGGATGGATGCCGAAGCTCCTGAGTTTAAAATTGAAAAGCGTCGCAAACGTTTTTCCACCATGCCGCTTATTCTCGCACTCGGCATGCACCTGCGTCCGGATCATAAAATTCCGTTGTGGGAGCAGGAAATGGCTGTTGCCGCTGCCGCCATGAACGTGCTGAACGCCCTGCACGCCACAGGCTTTGGCGGTGTGTGGGTCTCTGGCGATGTGGTGGACGATCCCGTTCTGGCAGCAGAACTGGGCCTGCCCGCTCCGCACCGGCTGGCTGGCTTCCTGTTTATCGGCACGCCGGAAGGCGAACAGCACGCTCCCAAACGGCCAGACCCGGCTGAGTTTACTGCATCATGGACTGGCAAGCCCGTTCAGTTTGCCGCAGACAGGACCTAAGGCCATGACCACACCGACACAGACAGATGTTGCCATTATCGGAGGCGGGCCTGTCGGGCTGGCCACAGCGCTTTCTCTGGAGAGTGCTGGTCTGTCTGTCACGGTGCTGGAACGCGCACCGCGCACAGTCTGGGCTGAACCCTCCTTTGACGGGCGGGAAATCGCCCTGACCCATCATGCCGTGCATACTCTCCAAAGTAATGGGGCATGGGACTACATTCCCGAAACGGCTATCTGCCCGCTTCGGGAAGCTCGTGTAGAAACCGGCAAGTTTCCGCACCCACTGCGCTTTGATACAAACGACCGTGGGGTGGATGCGCTCGGCTGGCTGGTATCCAACAACCATATCCGACGTGCGCTGTTTGCGGCGGTCTCGGAACGTCCGCGTATTACGCTGCTCGGCTCCACATCTGTCGAAACCGTGCGGCAGAACCCGACGCAGGCTGTTGTCCACCACTCACACGGCCAGACGGCGGCTCAACTTGTGGTCGGCGCCGATGGCCGCTTCTCTCCCACGCGTCGTCGTGCGGGGATTGGTGCGATTATTCATGACTTCAAACGCAGTATGCTGGTGTGCCGGATGGCACATGAGTCTCCGCACCACAACATCGCAACGCAATGGTTTGATGAAGGCCAGACAGTCGCCCTGCTGCCGGTGAATGGGATGGCATCCTCGCTGGTGCTGACCCTGCCACCTGAAGACATTCAGCGCCTGCTGGATATGCCGCGCGATGCCTTTAATCAGGAAATCATGCAGCGTATTGGCAATCGTCTGGGCCAGATGCGCCTCGTGAGCACCCGCCACGCCTATCCGCTGAAGGGTGTATATGCGCACCGCTTTACGGCACGCCGTCTGGCGCTGGTCGGTGATGCTGCTGTAGGTATGCACCCGATTACCGCGCATGGCTTCAACCTCGGCCTGCGCGGGCAGGAAACACTAGCAACAGAAGTGGGCAAGGCTTTTGCAGAAACAGGGGATGCCGGAAACGTGCACGCTCTACGCCGTTTTGAACGCCAGCACCGCATGATCACGGCGCCGCTCTTTGCGGGCACCAATAGCATCGCCACGCTTTATACGCATGATGGCGCGCCGTTCCGGCAACTTCGCCAGGCCGGTCTCCGCCTTGCAGACACGTTTACGCCGTTTAAAAACGCCGTGACAGCCTTGCTGATGGACAGGAAAGTTCAGCCGCCCAAAGCCTCCTGAGGATTTTGAAGGACTTTACTCTTTTTAAAAATTATTGTGCAGGATGCAGGTGATCAGACTTATGATCCAGTATCCTTCTTTGTCTGTTCCGGGTAACAGTTTTGCTCAGCGGCCCGCTTTTGCTCTGTATCCAGTTCGTGCTCAAGCCATCCTGCAATAACCGCCAGAACATAACGCTTCTGAAGATCTGTTAATTGTAAACCTTTTGAAAAATTATGCCATTTTTCAAGGCATGAACGGCAGCATGTGCCCGTGGCATGCTGTGCAACAAAAACAGGATGTCCCTTCCAAGGCGTTTGTTTACCATCCCGAGCCGGATGCGCCGGAGCCAGTCGCTTTGTAATAAAATCGGCGCCATGCTCCAGCACAACCGGCAGAGTTTTTTCCTGAAGATACGATAAATCCTCTGCATTAAGATGGAATTTTCTGCGAAATGCTGATCGTGCAAGTTTCCCCCAAAGCTCAGGCGCAACGGGAGGCAATGGCTTGTCTTCACGCGTATTGAAGAGATCACCTTGAGAAGACATCGCTTATCATAACCCCACTACAATATTGAAGTCACAGAACGCGCCTTTTTTTCCTGAATCGGGAGCAGGACGCAGCCGCCATCCCGTATCAAAAACAATGTTAACCAGCCTGTTGATTTTCGTATTCAGATCAATCCCAAGACTTGCCAGGCCGGTTTTATTACTGCTGGTTTGCGAGAGCTTCTTGTTCCAGGTTTGTCCCCAGTCATAAAACCCACCAAGCGTTTCTGTATCCGCGAAATTTTTCCCAATCCCCAGCTGCTTACTAAGAGAAAATGAAGGAAGCTTGATTTCCTCGCTCAGCTGCTCGCCCCGGCTGCCCAGAGCGGTATTCACATAGTATCCCCGCACGGTGCCAATACCGCCAGATTCAAGCTGCTCACTATAAAGCAGATTATGGGTTGTGGCCTGCGCAGACGCAATTGTTACAGAGGAAAACCCATAGGGCAGGTTTGTTGTCCGGGTAATCTGCACGCGATCATAAACATAATCAGGTTTAGCAGACTGGAAAATTGTCTGATAACTCCTGCGCGTATCATAATGCGTTAGTCCACCCGGGCCGTAATAGGCTTCGTTCAACAGATGCGTCTGACCATAATGGTCATTCTCCGTTATATCCGCACCCAGGGCAAACTGGTCTGTATCCGCATTCCCCAGCATGATGGGCGATGCAACGTAAAACTGGTCACTGTTGGTTGTTTTCCAGTCAAACCCGGCCTGTAGCATCGTATCCAGCCCGACATCGGACGAAACAGCCAGATGGGGGAGTTGATGAATATACCGCACTGAGGCCTGCCCGGAGATACCGGAGTTTCGGATGGGCCAGTCGGCAGCCTGGGCAGACGTGCTGTAGGTGCCATAGACCAGCAATTTATCGCGCCATGGCAATGGAATTTCCCAACTCCCAAGGTGCATGTTGTAGCGGCCCGTCAGACTGCGGGTAAACTGATAGGACAGCGTATGGTCAATACCAAACGCATTCCCCCAGGTTGCCCCCAGGCTCCAGTTAACGCGCCCCAATGTCGGGTCTGCCTGATTGTTAAAAGAGCCGAACACGTAAACAGGAAAACGATCGGAGACCTGCAAATCCACGTCCGTCGTACCCGCTTTTTGTCCAGGGTGATAAATCATATCAACCGTGCGAAACGGGTTTCCGTTTATCCATGCCAGGTCAGCCTGCAGGTTCTGCAAAGCAAGCGTATCTTTAGGATGCAGGCTACTGGCGTTCCGAATAATGCGATCTGAAAACCATCGGTTTCCACTCACCGTAATCTGGCCAAGACGATATTCCTCCACGCTAATATGGAGAATACCATCACGCACACGCTGCGGGGGCACAAAGGCTGTGAGAAACGGATGCCCTTTCTCTCTGAACTGCGCAGTCACCTGCTGGGCAATGTCATAAAAGGTGCGGGCGCTGGCAGACTTATCCAGATACGGCTCAAGCTTTTTCCGAAACTCTTTGGTTTCCAGAAGCGGCAAGCCGTTTACCTGAATAGCGTGCGTCTGCATCTGCGTCTGCGTCTGCGTCTGCGTCTGCGTCTGCGGTGCATTGCTGCCTGAAGCCTCAAACACAAGCCCGCGCAAAGCTGGAATCAAAGGTTTATCCGAAAGACTGGAAGAAGGGCTTTGCTCCTGATGGGTTGATGCGTCTTCCTGCCCCGTTGGGAGCTTAGGCGTTGCCGCAGAGTCCGGAAGTTTGGAATTCATCCAGATTTGGGGCACAGGCCGCGAGGATGCCGCTGTAGCGCGTGAAGAGGCTGCCTGAGCTACATGACCGCCCTGCAGCGCCATAACGCACACAGAGCCCAAACAGAGGCTTTTGTGCAGGCCCTTCATTGTCCAGTCACTCCGGCTTCCAGAATAATATCGGCGCCGTCCGCATGCCCTTGTGTCGCCTGTGCAATGCCCTCACGGTTCCCCGCCAGGGCAAAGAGGTTGCCATCTGCTGTGGCCAGAGAGCCCGCAGCATTGCGGAGCTGTGCGGCGTCTGGTGCTGCGCCCAGCTGGCAGGCTCGTGGCGCGACATAGACACCTGAGGGCGCAAAGGAGGCGTCCATCAGAACCTGCTTCTGCAAAGAGCCTCCTGCATGGGCCTGTACCAGACCAAGACGGACAGACTCAGGCTTCTGCTGTGTCACCTTATTGCCGGATGTATCCTTAAGTTGCGGCTCGGCCGGGGCACCACCCGGGTTATGCTGCCTCGCCGCCATAATCGGCACAGCCGGGCACCCCGGCGTTATGACCTGTCCGTGCTTGTTCAGGACCACGCCATTGGGCTGAATGATGAGTGTTTCAGAAGCCTCTTCAAATTGCTGGGCAATACGGGAAGGCCGGCTCCCCACAACACTATCCAGAGTGGTTGAAACCGAGGCCATGCTGCGGGCTGAAGCAGCGTAGTTCCCATTCCGTGCGGCAGCTCCCTGCGCAAAGGCATGTGAACCGTGGGAGAAAGACACGATAAGAGCAGCAAGAGAAAAAACAGAGGGTTTAAATTTGAACGAAAAAATCATGACAAAAAATTTATAGCACGTTTTTGTGACTGTCCATGCAACCGTTTCGGTTGGAGGCAAACTCACAGGAGGCTACAGAACCGTCTCTTTTGAATGGGAGTGGATAAATGTGCCTTGCCCGGCCCTCCCCGAAACTTTTTATGCCTGCTTTCGGAACCAGGCTAAGTATCCAGCGTTTGTTTTTCAGACAAAGGGAGGATATCGAAATGAGCTCCATGAAAGATAAAGTGGCAGGCGTTGCTAATCAGGTTGCCGGCAAGGTTAAAGAAGAAACCGGAAAACTGACGGACAACGAACGCCTTGAAGCCGAAGGCGCAGCACAAAACCTGAAGGGGAAAGTGCAGAAGACCGCTGGCGATGCAAAAGACGCCGTGAAGAGCGGAATTGATAAGCTCTAAGTTTTTAAACTTTCTGTTTCGATGGAAGCCCAGACGCCTTGGCGGTGTCTGGGCTTTTTCTATGAGGGCTCAATGCCCCAAGCTCTTGATAAGCAGGACGGTTTAAAAGGGCAGGACTTGCATGCGTATCGTCCTCTCGGACGACGGTAGCCGCTCGATATGCAAGAAACTTGGGACTGAAAAAATAGGAAAACGGTAGAAAGTTCTTCTAATAAGGGAAGAAAACCGGGGAATGCTTTTCTTAATAATGATAAAAAGCCATGCTTTTGGTGGCACAGCACTATCATTCGAATGATTCCGGAGAATTGCCGGGAAGTTAATTCCCGGAATTTAAAACCACCTAAATCTTTGAAAAGATTGGTGGGCGCACAAGGGCTCGAACCTTGGACCCGCTGATTAAGAGTCAGCTGCTCTACCAACTGAGCTATGCGCCCTTACAGTTCTATGAACTGAAGTGGATGCTTTCTATCATCCACTTTCCTTTAAGACAAGTCTGAAAATTCAGCTTTTTAAACGAGCCAGCACATCATCCAGCTGATCAAGACTTTTATAGTGGATTTGCAAAGAGCCACCTTTCCGCCCGTCAAAATGGACCTGGACTTTCAGCCCCAGCCGCGTTCCCAGATCGCGCTCCAACGCAGCAATTTCAGGGTCTGCTATTTTTTTGGCTGGAGCAGGCTTCTCTTTGCCTTTGTTTTCCAGAGCTTTCTGCACAAGGCTTTCCGTCTGTCTTACGGAAAGGCCTTTCTCAATGACCTCTTTCGCCGCTGCAATCGGGTCAGGATGCGCCAGAAGTGCGCGTGCATGCCCCGCGGACAGAGCCCCTGCCCCCACAGCCTTCCGCACACTTTCCGGCAAGCGCAGCAGCCTCATGGTGTTTGCAACATGCGGGCGGGACTTACCAATAGCTTTGGCAAGCTCGTCCTGCGTCAGGCTATAATCTTCCATCAGGCGGCTAAAGCCGTCGGCCTCTTCAATGGGGTTCAGGTCAGCACGCTGGAGGTTTTCCACCAAGGCCGCAGCCATAGCGTCAACTTCATCCAGATCCCGCACATGCACCGGCACTGTGTGGCATTGAGCCAGCTGTGCCGCGCGCCAGCGTCGTTCCCCGGCGATAATCTGATATTGCCCTTTTTTGCCCGGATCAGGCCGGACCAGAATAGGCTGTAAAATACCCCGCGCCCGGATAGACTCAGCCAGTTCTTCCAGAGCACCGGGCTCCATATCCTGCCGAGGCTGAAATGGCCCAGGAACAAGAACGTCCACAGACAAAGAACTGACAGGCGCCGCTGCACCTCCAGCAACAGGCTGAGCAGAACCAGAAGACGCAGCCGCTACGGGGGCAGCAACGTCTCCTAGCAGGGCAGCAAGGCCCCGGCCGAGTTTAGGGCGGGCAGCAGATTTACGCTGAGACATGCCTATGATGCTCTCCTCTTAATTTCCGCCGCCAAAGCCCGGTAAGACGCGGCGCCGCTGGCCCGTGGGTCATAGGTCATAACCGGCTGACCATGGCTCTGTGCTTCAGAAATACGGATGTTTCTGGGAATAATGGTTTCCAGCACATCATCGCCAAAAAAGCTCCGGGCATCCGCTGCGACAAGCTCAGACAGATTATTTCGTCTGTCATACATTGTCAGCACAATACCCGCGATTTTTAGCGTGGGGTTAAGTTTTTTTCTGACACGATCAATCGTCTTCACCAGATGCCCGAGCCCTTCCAGCGCGAAGAACTCACACTGCAACGGGGCCAGAACACCATCAGCTGCGACCAGAGCATTCAGGGTCAGCAGGCTGAGACTGGGGGGACAATCGATAATGATATAATCCACACTCTCTGCCAGCGGGGCCAAAGCATCGCGCAGGCGCGTTTCACGCTCATCTGCATCGACAAGTTCAATCTCAGCCCCGACCAGTTCGGTATTTGCTGCGATAACGGACAGGCCGTCGATCTCGGTCGGCTGCAAAAGGTCAGCGGCAGGCTTTTCGTGCATCAGGAGGGCGTAGGCCCCACCCTGCCGGGCATCATACCCAACGCCCAGCCCTGTGGAGGCATTACCCTGCGGGTCCATATCAAGCAGCACGACCCGTGTACCGTCTTCAGCCAGAGCGGCGGCAACATTAATGGCCGTGGTTGTTTTCCCAACCCCACCTTTCTGGTTTGCAATAGCCAGAATACGGCACGTTTTTGTTTTTTTGTCAGACTTAGACACGTTCAAGATTGCTCACTTCAAGAATCACACCATCATGGCTTGTTATGCTGCGGTGGATACGCACATTCATGTGCCAGTTGCGTCGGGCTTCGGTCAACTCTTCATCCGCGTGCTGACCTTTGAGAAAGAAGGCTTTCCCCTCTTTTTCCAGCAAGGGGGCTGTCCAGTCCAGCAGCTTGCTCAAAGAAGCCAGTGCCCGCGCCGTGACAGCGGGTGCCGGGGCAAGGTCTACCTGCTCAATCCGCTCGGCCAGCACCTTGATTGGGGCCTGTGTGACACGGGCCGCTTCCCGCAGGAAGGCCGCTTTGCGCTGATCCGACTCAATCAGCGTTCCGGGCACACCCGTCGCGATTGCAACAATCACACCAGGGAAGCCCCCGCCTGACCCCATATCAATAAACCGCCCCTGCCCTGCCACCAGCGGGGCAAGCTGGAGACTATCCAACACATGCCGTTCCCATACACTGGCAATATCTCGCGAGGACACCAGATTGATCCGCGGGTTCCATTTTTCCAGCAGGGCAACAAACACTTCCAGCTGCTGCTGTGTTTCACGTGAAACATGCAGCGTTTCGGGCAGATCGATCATCGGGCCGCCGTCCTCTGCCTGACATGCGCCAGAACCGCCACCAGTGCCGATGGCGTCACGCCGGGGATTCTTTGCGCGGACCCAAAATTTTCGGGTTTGGCGCGTTCAAGCCGTTCCTTCATTTCCGCACTTAATCCCCCGATTGCGTTGAAATCCATATCCTTGGGAAAGCGGATTTCAGCTTCCGCCTCAAGCTGGCGAATTTCGCGCTGCTGCCGGACAAGATAGCCCTTATAGCGGGCCTGCGTCGTCACATAATGCCTAGCCCGCGCCGGAGCATTCAAATACCATGGGGCCAGTTTTTCAAGCACTGCATCTTCCAGACCATAGCCCAGAATTTCCAGCAACGTTCTGCGCCGGCCATCCTGCGCCACCTTCAGTCCAGCCTGAGCCAAAGCCTGCGGCTGCCAGCTTTCCTGCTCAGCATGCTCTGTAATTTCCCTGATTTCTGCACAATCTTTTTCAAAAACAGCGCGGCGTTCCGCACCAACACAGCCCCACTCAATCCCGAGTTCAGTCAAACGCATATCGGCATTATCGGCCCGCAGAGTCAGCCGGTATTCTGCACGGGACGTAAACATCCGATAGGGCTCACTCACACCCTGTGTGGTGAGGTCATCCACCATCACGCCGATATAGGCCTTCCCACGATCAAGGCTGACAGCCCCCTGCCCTGCGGCACGCCGGGCAGCATTAACACCAGCAAGAAGCCCCTGTGCCCCGGCTTCTTCATAGCCAGTCGTGCCGTTAATCTGCCCGGCCAGAAACAGGTTTGGACATTTTTTCAGCTCAAGAGACGCCGTCAGTTCTCGCGGGTCCACATAATCATATTCGACGGCATAACCGGGCTGCACGATGACGGCCTGCTCTAGCCCGGGCATGGAGCGAATCATGGCTTCCTGCACATCCGCTGGCAAGCTGGTAGAAATGCCATTGGGGTAAATCAGATGGCCGCCTTCATGCTCAGGCAGAGCTTCAGGTTCCAGAAAAATCTGGTGGCTGGCTTTCTCTGCAAAGCGCACAACTTTATCTTCAATAGACGGGCAATAACGCGGGCCGCGCCCTGAAATTGCTCCACCATAAACAGCAGAGAGATGAAGAGATTCCCTGATAATATCATGGGTTTTTTGCGTTGTAGCCGTAATGCCGCAGACCATTTGCGGGTTTGTAATGGTGGTCGTCAGACGACTAAAGGGCTCGGGGGATACATCCCCCTTATCTTCCGCCAGAATTTCCCAATTTATGCTATTTCTTAATAAGCGCGGAGGCGTGCCCGTTTTGAGCCGCCCCATCGCCAGCTCAAGATTTTTCAAGCGCTTTGCCAACGCAACCGCAGGTTGCTCTCCCACGCGCCCCGCTGGCTGGCTTTTATGCCCAATATGAATAACGCCATCCAGAAAGGTTCCAGTCGTCAGAACAACTGCACCGGCGTGCCATTCTGTACCATCTTCACACACAACACCCTGCACATCGCCAGCATCCGTGCAGAGCAGGTCTGTGACGGCCCCTTCCTTACAGATCAGGTTAGGCGTTTCAGCCAGCAGGTCTTGCACTGCCTGTTTGTAGAGGAACCGGTCAGCTTGTGCCCGAGGCCCCTGCACAGCAGGCCCTTTGGAGCGATTAAGCAGTTTGAAGTGAATTCCTGCCCGATCTGCCGCGCGCCCCATCAGGCCATCCAGCGCGTCAATTTCACGCACCAGATGCCCTTTCCCAATCCCGCCAATCGCCGGGTTGCAGGACATTGCTCCAACAGTGTCTTTGCGATGCGTCAGCAGGAGCGTGCGCGCCCCACACCGGGCGGCAGCCGCAGCGGCCTCACACCCGGCATGGCCACCGCCCACCACGATCACATCATACGAACGGTCCATAATCCTGCCGCCTTACCCTTACTTTCCGATACAAAACTGGCCGAACACAGCATCCAGCAGGTCTTCCACCCCAACATGCCCTGTCAGCCGCCCTAAAGCCCGCATAGCGAGCCGTAATTCTTCCCCACGCATTTCCGGCCACTCCTGCTGCAAAGCGGCCTCCAGACACGCACAGGCTTCTTTTACCCCAGCCTTATGCCGGGCACGGGTCAGAAGTGGCGCGCCGGATGCGGACGATGCCGTCAGCGCCTCCACCTTCTGCTCCAGCAAGGCTTTAAGCTGGTCCAGCCCCCGCCCTGTTTCAAGGCTAACCGCCATAACCGGATACCCCTGCACCTCTTGCGGCACAGCCCCAAGGTCCATTTTATTGCCTATGAGTACGCTTGCAGGGAATACGTCCTGCGGTTCATCTCCTGCGGCAAACATCTGCAACACACAGTCGGCCTGTTTCACGTGAAACAATGCCCGCTTTACGCCCTCTGCCTCAATAGCATCCTCGGTCTCACGCAGGCCTGCTGTATCCACAAATGTCACGCGGACACCCGCCAGAATACCGCTGATTTCAATGGCATCCCGCGTTGTGCCTGCCATGGGGGAAACAATAGCCGCATCCCGGTCTGCCAGCCAGTTTAAAAGGCTGGATTTACCTGCATTGGGAGGCCCGGTAATAGCGAATACTACCCCTCGCCGGATACGCTCCCCACGGTCACCTTCCTGAATATGCGTCTGCATAGCGGCGATAAGACTGTGAATTTCGTCCAGAAGCCCCCGCTCAACTTCCGGTGGCAGATCTTCATCCGGGAAATCAATCAGCGCTTCCTGATGCGCCAAAACACGTTTCAGCCGATCCGCCCAGTTCTGATAAAGGCGGCTCAATGCGCCATCGGTCTGCGCCAGAGCCAGTTTACGCTGGCTTTCTGTTTCCGCCTCAACCAGATCTGAAATGCCTTCGGCTTCAACCAGATCCATCCGTCCGTTCATAAAGGCGCGACGCGTGAACTCTCCAGCCTCTGCCGGGCGCGCACCCCCTTCTACCAGAGCCCCTGCCACGGCTTTGATGACCGCCGGGCCTGCATGCAGATGGAGTTCAAACCCATCCTCACCCGTGTAGCTATGCGGGCCGGGAAACCAGAGAACCAGCGCTTCATCCAGCAAGTTATCCTGCGTGGTTGCATCCTGCCACACACGCCGTAAAGCGGCCCGTCGTACGCCGGGGAGTTTGCCTATCAGGCGCTGCAACAGGGCCTCACTCCCGGCACCACTCACCCGCATAACGGCAATAGCAGCCCGCCCCAGCCCCGTGGATAATGCAAAAATCGTCTCTTCACCCTGATAGGCCACGGTGGTTTTTCCCTTCCTGCATGATCTGTAAAAGGCCAAGGCTGTTCTGAAACTCTGGTTTTGTCTGGCGTGGGCGCACACCGTTTGCGCTGTTCCTCTCGGGCGCGCCTTGGCTATCAGGCCGCCTCTGAGGAGAATGCAGGGGCTTTCTAAAACAGTTCGGCCCTCAGACGTAAGCTAAAAATACATCCACGCTTTGCGCCGGCTTTTTGTGGCCTCTTTCTTCACATGACAAGCCTCAGACTGCCGCGCATACTGCGACCTCATCACAGACCAGACAATGACGGACGACGACCATGCCACAGCTTTCACTCCACTCCCCCATCGGGCCGCTGACCCTGACAGAAGAAGAGGGCAAGATCATCTCGCTCGACTGGGGCTGGGGACGTGACCAGACAGAAACGCCCATGCTCTGCGCCGCACGGGACTGGCTGGATAGATGGTTTGATGAACCGAAGGCCGCTGGCCCCTTTCCTTTCCCGCTGGAGCCAATGTTCGGCACGGACTACCAGAAACGGGTGTGGAACGCTCTGTGCGCCATCCCTGTGGGCACCGTCACAACCTATCAGGCTCTGGCGAAGGAAGTGGGCGGAAGTGCGCGGTCTGTCGGGCAGGCCGTCGGTCGGAACCCCATCCCCATTCTGATCCCCTGCCACCGGGTGGTCTCACAGAATGGGCTGGGTGGATATTCCGGTGACGGTGGCGTGGATGACAAACGCTGGCTTCTGAATCTGGAAGGGGCATCCATTCCATCCCGCGACTGACGCGCTGCTGGATGCCCCTGCTCTGTCTGTTTGTTAGGGTGCAGGGGCACCCTGCACGATTGGAGCGGGAGCCGCAGACGATGCCGCGGGATGAGCGGCCGTGAGCTTAACCGTAAAGCTGTTATCCGACCGGTTCAGATCCGGGATCATATGGTCCGGGTCCAGCACAGCAGACCGGATGGCTAACTTGCCCGGAATCTGGAGCGTGACCGTGTTCCGCTGAGACCAGGTTTCCGTAGGAATGGTGAGACGGGCAGAACTCCCGTCCATCCACGTAATGGCCAGCACGACAGGCAGAGGCAGCCAGCCCTTGTTTTCAACCTGTACCCGTGCCCCCTGTACCGGGTTTCCGTTCACATAAGAGACGGATTTCAGGCGATAGTCTGGCCCCCAGTTCTTGAAATACCAGCCGCGCCAGAACCATGAGAGATCCTCTCCGGCTTCGCTTTCCATCACGCGGAAGAAGTCAGACGGTGTAGGATGGCGGAAGGCCCAGAGCGCAATGTAGTGCTGGAACGCGCGGTCAAACCGGTCTGCCCCAAGAATCTGCTCCCGCAATAATTGGAGGCCATAAGCGCCCTTAAAATACGTCACGCTATGGCGGTATTTTTCAGAAATAAGATCAGCCGGTGTCATCAGAACCGGTGCGGCCTGATCTTTCAGCACAGGCACAATATCATCCGCCGGGTGGCCGGTCTGGGGTGCAAACTCCACGTCATGCTTGGGGGCAAATTCCCCATGGTTGAAGTGGTCGGAAGCATAGACGTCAATAAAGGTATTGAAGCCTTCATCCATGAACGCATTGCGGCGCTCATTGGAGCCGACAATCATGGGGAACCAGCCGTGGCCCAGCTCATGCGTTGTCACCCAGAACAGCTCTGCGCCGGCATCCTCCTTGCCATCAAACACAATGCCCGGATACTCCATGGCCGCACCATGGCCGCCGACATTAATCGCGTTTGGCCAGGGATACGGAAACCATTTGCCGGAAAAATATTCGATGGCGTGCTTCACATACTCTGTTGAACGGTCCCATTTCTCCGCAGCCTCTGCGGGGTAAACGGACATAGCGAGACGCGGAGCAGGATTTTTGGCATCACTCCCCTCCAGCGCAGGCAGATTGAGCCGGGCCGCATCCCAGAGCAGCGTGGGAGACGCTACAAACGCAATATCCCGTGTATTGGCCATATGGAACTGCCAGGTCTGCGTCTCAGTTTGTGGCTGATGCACAATGGCCTGCACATCTTCCGGCGTGCGGATCATGATGCGGGTTTCACTGGTGGCAGCCTGTGCCAGCCGCGCTTTTTCCTGCGCGCTCAGCACGGCATCCGGGTTTGTCAGCGCGCCACTGCCTGCCACCAGAAAGCCTTTGGGCACAGTCACGCTGTAATCAAAATCCCCATAATCCAGGTAGAATTCCTGCCCCAGATACGGGGCCGTATCCCAGCCACGCTGGTCATCATACACCGCCATCCTGGGGTAAAACTGGGCGATTTCATACATCTCGCCATCCTGATTCTGGCTGAAGGCGGTGCGCCCGCCCCACTCCCCCGGAATGGTGTAATGCCATGAAACTTTCAGGGTAAGGTGCCCGCCCTTCCCCGGCAGAGCCTGCGGCAAGGGCACCTGCATGCGTGTGTCTGAGACAAGCGGCGTAAGAGGTGTTTCCTTGCCATCCGCACTCAGCGCCACGGCCTCGATAATCAGCCCGTCCGTATGATCCTGAAGCCGCTGAGGCGCAGCATAAGCGCCGCGTGAGCCTTGCTGATAGATATTCTGATCCAGTTGCAGCCAGAGTGTGGAAAGGCTCTCGGGGCTATTGTTGGTGTAGGTCAGTGTTTCACTGCCGGACAGCGTGTGGGTCGCAGGGTCAACATGCACATGGATGTTGTAATCGGCCCGATTTTTCCAGGCCATCGGGCCGGGAGCGCCATTGCCGGAATGATAGAGATTGACCGACTGCGGATAACTAAGCGGCGCAAAAATCTGGAACGGATCCGGCTCAGCAGCCTGCGCCACGGAGAGTGCGCTTCCGGCCAGCAGACCTGCCAGAAGGCCTCTGCGGGCAGGACGGATAATTTTGTGGAACCACGTTTTTTCGAAACAGCCAGACACCTTCACCCCACTCAGACAAATCATTTTTCTGCGTGAGAGCGTAAACCAGAATGCAGCCGCAATAAAAGAAAGGCCGCCCCAGATGTTTCCATCCAGAGCGGCCTTTTATCAGTCAGAGGTCGGGGTCAGCGTTTGTCGCAGCTTTCCGTCAGAGAGTTGAAGAACCGCCCTGCGCTGCAATGCACCACATCAGAGCCCTGCTGTGGGGCCTGTGCGCCCGCCTGAGGGGCATTACCGTAATAAGCCGGCTGCCCGTAGGTAGGATAGCCTCCCTGCGCTACAGGGGGCTCTGTTGGCTGTGCGTAGTAGGATGGAGGGGCATACATGGTCTGCGGGGCCTGATAGCTCTCCTCGGCAGACGATGCGACCGCAGCGCCGACAGCGAGCCCTAACACGGAACCGAACGCAAAGGGTGCGCCCCAGCCCCAGCCGCCGCCCCAGTAAGGACTGCCCCAGACACCGTAGCCCCAGCCATAACCGGGGCCCCAGCCATAGCCAGGATAACCCCAGCCACCCCAACCGGGGCCGCCCCACCAGCCACCACGGCCCCAGCCGCCGCCTCCAC
>NZ_LHZA01000129.1 GCF_001580535.1 Acetobacter cerevisiae
AGTGCACAGACCACATAGCTTCCACCAACACTGCCTTCTCAGGCCGTGACACCCTCACTGCGTTCAGAACCCGCCGCCAGAAGCAGAATATCGTCAATATTCCAGATCGGGCTCCTGTGGGATGACTGAATTCTACAAAATGACCCGAAATTGCCTCAAGTGTGAGAAATCCGCGTTGATGGGGAGAGCGTGCGATGGGGATCAAGCGATACGAATTGAGCACAGCGCAGTGGGAGCAGATCAGGGTTCTGTTGCCTGGGAAAGCGAGTGATCCTGGGCGGACTGGATCGGATAACCGTTTGTTCGTAAACGGATGTTTATGGGTATTGCGATCCGGCGCCCACTGGTGCGACCTGCCTGAACGCTATGGAAACTGGAAGACAGTCCACCGGCGCTTTAGTCGTTGGTGCCATGCGGGCGTGTGGGAGCGGGTATTCACTGCGCTGACCGCCGATCGTGACAACGCGTACCTGATGATCGATAGCACCATTGTCCGTGCCCACCAGCACGCGGCGACCGGAAAAGGGGGGGGCGCAAAATCAGGCGCTGGGGCGTTCCCGAGGTGGATTAACCACCAAGATCCACATGCTGGCCGACGCCCTAGGTCGACCGTTACGGTTCATTATCACCGGCGGTCAGGTTCATGACGCCACCCAGGCATCTTCATTGCTCGAAGGCCAGACTGCGGGCGCGGTCATCGCCGATAAGGCTTATGACAGCAATGGGTTCCGTGAAAAGATTGCTGTCATGAACGCAGAGGCTGTCATTCCGTCAAAACGGAACCGTAAGGTGTTCATCCCGCACGACCAGGCTCTTTACAAAGACCGGAACCGTATCGAGCGATGCTTCAATCGCCTCAAACATTTTCGTCGTTTCGCAACGCGCTACGATCGCAGAACCATCCATTTCACAGGCTTCATCTATCTCGCAGCAGCCATGATCTGGATCGCGTGAATGTCGATTAGCCCTAGAAAAAGGCAAGAGCAGATTCCACTCATTTCTGTTGGCTCTTATAGAAAAATACAATATTGATATATCGAAAAATCAGAATCCTGCTCGTTTCCAACCTGCCGGTGTTTGTATTGCTTTCCCGCGTTTTTTTAGCTCTAGCAAGTAAGTTTCAAGCATCATTTCCGCCGCAAATCGCAATTTTTTGCTCAATTTTGGATATGCACGGTCAAAAATACTGGAAAACTCCTGAACCTCATGCATCAGAATATTTTCAATTTGATGCAGCTTTTCATATCTCTTTTCCAAAAGTTGTTCAATGAACGAATATGGTTTCAGAATCTCTGGCCCGTGCCCGGGCAGAAAAATTCGAGCGTTAAGAGCCTGCACGCGTTCCAGGCTTTCAATATAATCACCCAGATCACCATCCGGCGGCGGAGGAACCAAGGTGGTTGACCATCCCATCACATGGTCACCGCTCAGCAAAACTCCATCAGGCCGTTCAAGACAAATATGATCTTCTGCATGGCCTGGCGTATGAATAACCCGCATACCTGCAATTTCAGTCCCGTGAAGAAGGTCTTTGTCCCCTCTTAACGGGCCCGACGGAAACTTGAAAACAGGAACGTTAGCACGCAATGCAAGAGCACGGGCCCCGTCAAAATGATCATGATGCCAGTGCGTGACAATAACATGGCTGATTGTGCCCGAAACTCCGCAGATAGCGTCCAGATGCGCAGGATCATCCGTTCCTGGATCAACTACGGCGGTGCCTGCTGCATGAGTTATAAGCCACGTATTTGTTCCATGATACGTCATAGAGTGGGGATTAGGTGCTACAATGCGCCTGATCCCATCCACAACATCCATGGGCTTTCCATAGACCGGGGTTTCTTCTCGTAACCGCCAATCTGTCTGCAACGCTGCTTTCATGTTATTCCTGCGGTAAAAGAGCCGCCCGATTGCGCCAACTTGATCAATAAAGCCGAAGGTTCTGAACCTGCTCCCCCTACAGCGGCAGCAACTTCCACTTCCCTCAAAACATTAGGCAAACCCATTTTATCAGCCGCAAACATCGGGCCACCCTGAAGACGGGGAAAGCCGTACCCATTTACAAACACGATATCGATATCAGACGCAGAGGACGCAACTCCGCTTTCCAGCACCTTGGCCCCTTCATTTGCAAGAACGGCAAGAAGACGACGTTGAATGGCTTCAGCACTCAATTTAACGTGACGACTGCCCGCCTGTTTTCTTCCTGCTTCAATCAGAGCACACGCTTCATCGTCCAGCTCGGGCGAAGCTGAGGCATAAGAATACCAGCCCTCACCGGTCTTTCTGCCAAGACGCCCTGCCTCACAAAACATATCAGGTATTTTCACATACCGCTCGTTCGGATTGCGTGTTGCACTCTGCCGCTTTCTCATGGCCCATGCAATATCCAGCCCGGAAAGGTCCGCTACAGCAAATGGCCCCATAGCAAAGCCATAAGATTGCATGGCCTGGTCAATTTCCTGCGGGGACACCCCATCTTCCATTAAATATTCTGCGTGCTTACGATAATGCGAAAATATTCTATTCCCAATAAATCCTTCGCCCACGGCGGCAACTACAGGGAGTTTCCGTATTTTCCGTCCTAAAGCAATCGCTGTTGCCAAAGCATCCGGTGCTGTTTTGGCGCCACGAATAACTTCGACCAAACGCATAATATGAGCAGGAGAGAAGAAATGCAGCCCCAGCACATTCTCTGGCCTTTCGGCACATCCTGCAATTGCGTCAAGATCCAGATAAGATGTATTTGTTGCGACAACCGTATGGGCCTGCACGACTTTATTAAGGCTACGGAAAATATCTTCTTTTACTTCCATGGATTCGAATGCTGCTTCAATCACAAAGTCCACATTCTTTAACGCGTCCCACTCATGGGAAATCTGTATTTTTTTAAATCGTCTTTCTGCCTCTTCTTCGCTAATTCTTTTTGTTTCAATCTGTTTGGCATAAAGACTTGCAATGCGTTTCTGGCATGCAGCTACCGCAGCAGCATCACGCTCTATAATCACAACGTTTAATGCTGCGTCGGCTGTGGTAACAGCAATTCCCGCTCCCATCGTTCCGCCACCAATAATCCCGATACGGGAAAAATAGCGCGGTTGGGCTTTTTCACTTGCCGGCAAACGTCCTGTAGCGCGTTCTGCAAGGAAAAGATAACGTAGCGCTTTTGCCTCATCACTTTCGCGCAACCGCAGGAAAGCCTCTCGTTCAAAGGAGAGCCCTTGTGCAAAAGGCGCTGTCTCGGCTGCCTTAACCACCCGCACGGCTTCCAGCACAGCCGTAGCCCCCTTGGCCCGCTTAAGGGTGCTCTTCTCTGCATCCTGAACATCAGTTTTCGAAGCACATGGCACATCATGCTCGGACAGCCTGCGCTTGGGAGTATTTTCCGCCAAAGCGATAACGTCCGTTAACATTCTGTCCTCTGACATGAGCTCATCTAAAATACCAAGATGCAAAGCCTCTTTTCCAGAAATAATTTTTGCGCCTCCAATCAACTCAAGCGCTGTTGCTACCCCTGTCAATCGAGGCAAGCGTTGCGTACCGCCAGCACCGGGAATAACCCCCAGTTTTGTCTCTGGTAGCCCCACACGACTACGCTCAGTGCCAACACGAAGATCACATGCGAGGGCAAGCTCCAGCCCTCCCCCTAAAGCAGCACCATCAATGGCTGCAAGAATTGGTTTTTTCATTGCATCAATCGCAGCCACAACCTCTGGCAAAAATGGTTGAGCTGGCGGTCTGGACATCTCGCGAATGTCTGCCCCTGCAACAAACTGTCCATTCTGCCCTGTCAACACCACAGCCGCTACGGTGGGGTCTTCCCCCAGTTCGGGAAGCACATGCACCAGTGATGCTCTTACTGTATCAGACAGAGCATTTACGGGCGGATTATCAATTGTCACGACCGCAACGTTACCATAACGCAACACATAAACGCCAGGTTGAGATATGATCTGCATTGTCTCAAACCTTTTCAATCAAAGCGGCAATACCCTGTCCAACGCCGATACACATGGTTGCCACGGCACGTTTCCCCGCTCCCTGCTCCATGGCATTTACTGCTGTCATAGCCAGCCGCGCACCCGACATTCCCAACGGATGACCCAGCGCTATGGCACCCCCATGGGGGTTCACATGATCAGCATCATCAGGCAACCCAAGCTGACGCAAAACAGCCAGTGCCTGTGCGGCAAATGCTTCATTCAGTTCCAGAACGTCGATATCGTTCACTGAAAGAGCGTTTCGCTGGAGCAATTTCTCCGTGGCGGGAGCCGGAGCAATCCCCATGACCCGGGGGGCCACGCCCACAGTCGCCACTGAAACCAGGCGCGCTTTGGGTTGCAAGCCATGGCGGCGTATTCCGTCTTCACTTGCCAGAATAAGAATAGCTGCACCATCATTCACGCCAGAGGCATTGCCAGCGGTCACGCTTCCACCATCACGAAATGGTGTTTTTAGCTTGGACAATGTTTCGGCGGTTGTTGAGGGGCGGATATGTTCATCATCCGTTACCCAGCATTTTTCGCCTTTTACAGGGCCAGAGATCTGCACCGGCGAAATTTCACGCGTAAAGAAGCCACTTGTCTGAGCAGCGAATGCACGTTTGTGTGAGCGAGCAGCAAAAATATCCTGATCGTGGCGAGAAATCCCAAACTGTTCCGCCACATTTTCGGCCGTTTCAGGCATAGAATCCACACCGAACCGCGCCTGGAAAACGGGATTGATAAAACGCCAGCCGATGGTCGTATCATACATTTCGCAATGACGGCCAAATGCATGCGTTGCCTTGCCTGTTACAAATGGAGCGCGTGTCATGCTCTCCACCCCACCAGCCAAAACCAGATCTGCATCTCCGGCAATAATGCGGTAGGC
This sequence comes from Acetobacter cerevisiae, assembly GCF_001580535.1. Classification (GTDB taxonomy): domain Bacteria; phylum Pseudomonadota; class Alphaproteobacteria; order Acetobacterales; family Acetobacteraceae; genus Acetobacter; species Acetobacter cerevisiae. Next base: position 4,873 of record NZ_LHZA01000129.1, read on the forward strand.
CGCCATGCCCACCGCATCCAGACCGGAACCGCATAACCTGTTGATTGTAGTGCCCGATACGCTTTCTGGAAGCCCAGCCAGCAGAAGTGCCATGCGGGCTATGTTGCGGTTATCTTCCCCTGCCTGATTGGCACACCCCAGAATCACATCATCAATGCATTCCCAATCCAGCGCAGCGTGCCGCTCACGCATGACACGCAGCGGATGTGCCGCAAGGTCATCTGTCCGAATATCGCGCAAAATACCTGCATAGCGACCGATGGGTGTACGCGTATAATCACAGATATAAGCATGCCTCATGAAATATCTCCTGCCCGACCGGGTATTACGGGAATATTCCAAAACGGCTCTGTGCTTAGGCAGCTAACAGATCGTGAAAAGCAGTCTCTATCATGAGGGAACTCGCCCCGGCATTGATTCGTAAAGCGTGGGACAAATGCACCAAAGAAAAGCGCTTTCTGACATATCGGGTTATCATCCATCGGCTGCCTCCGTTTTTTTGATTTATTGACAGATGTAGACTTCTGTCAGAATATATCAACCATCCGGTTGGTCAATATATTAATACGTGATATCCTCCGCCTTAAACAAAAACAAGATCGGACTTACCGACCCACAAGGAATATCCCATGAGTACAGTGCTCGTTGAACGGCATCCTGGCTGGCTTTCCATCACTCTTAACAGGCCGGAACGCCTCAATTCGCTTAACGATGAAATGCATGCAGCGTTACGGGCAACCCTGATAGAAGCGCGAGAAGACCCCTCATGCAGGGCCGTTCTACTTACAGGCTCAGGAAGAGGATTTTGTGCTGGTCAGGATCTTTCCGAGCGGCTCCGTGCACCAGATGCCGCGGCTCCGGACCTTGGGCATACTGTAGAGACATTTTATAATCCTCTCATCCGGCAACTTCGGTCCCTGCCCAAACCCATAGTATGCGCCGTCAACGGTGTGGCTGCGGGTGCGGGCGTAAATATTGCCTTGGCTTGCGACATTGTGATTGCAGGCAAAGGAGCACGATTTGTACTTTCCTTTGCTAAGCTTGGCCTTATCCCCGATTCTGGAGGCACCTACCACCTCCCTCGCCTTGTTGGTGAGGCGCGTGCTCGGGGACTCGCTTTACTGGGCGAACCACTCCCAGCAGAAACCGCTGCGGACTGGGGACTCATCTGGAAGACTGTTGAAGATGAAAATCTTCATGAACAGGCTTGTTCTCTTGCAAAACATTTTTCTGAACAACCTACTTTTGGCCTGGGACAAATAAAGTCTGCCCTCAATGCATCATCCCATAACACATTGGACCAGCAACTGGATCTTGAGCGTGATCTGATGCGCCGTGCTGGGCAGACAGATGATTATGCTGAAGGGGTAGCCGCTTTCATCGAAAAGCGAAAGCCTCATTTCAGCGGTTTGGGATAATTGCTATGCCTTACGAAGACACTACCTGTTTTACAGTCTCCCTTGTGCAAAAAGGCGCAAAACCTTAGACTACGCCTTTCATGAAAAAGACCAAGCAGGAGAAAGCTACAACATTTTTAGGGAAAGCCCGCATGTTATCAATGGTTTCTCTGCCCTGAAAAACACCATCTAACCGATACAGTTTTTACAGGACGAACGTTTTACAAGCCGAACCTTCCCAAAACAACAGCCTCGCAAAGAGGCGAATGAGGTTACGATGAACGCCACCGTCTATACCGCAGCTTACCCCCACCCGGAAGCCATACATGACATCGCTGCGCTATCGCGCGATGAACTGATGTTCATTCAGCTTGAACGTATGAAATGGTCTCTTCGCCATGCCTATGAGAATGTCGCTTTATACCGTAACCGATGCATAGCGGCAGGCGTCCATCCAGACGATCTCTGCTCATTATCTGATCTTGCGCGGTTCCCGACAACAACCAAAGCAGATCTACGCGATACCTACCCTTTTGGAATGTTTGCCGTTCCACAGGAGAGGCTTGCACGCATTCATGGTTCTTCCGGTACCACAGGAAAACCCATAGTTGTCGGGTACACCCATGCGGATCTGGATATGTGGGCGGGGATTGTAGGGCGCTCAATCCGCGCTGCAGGCGGACGGCCCGGCATGAAACTGCATAATGCATATGGCTATGGGTTGTTTACAGGCGGCCTCGGTATGCATTTGGGAGCTGAACGTATGGGCTGCACCGTTATCCCCATGTCTGGTGGCATGACTGAGCGGCAAGTGCAACTGATTGAGGACTTTAAGCCACAAATCATTACGGTCACCCCCTCCTACATGTTGGCCCTTCTGGATGAGTTCAGGCGACAGGGTTTGGACCCTCGGGCTTCTTCCATAAAATATGGCATTTTTGGTGCAGAGCCGTGGACAAACAGCATGCGTGAAGAGATAGAGCAGGCATTCGATATGCATGCTGTTGATATTTACGGACTTTCAGAAGTTGTTGGCCCCGGTGTTGCTCAGGAATTTGTAGAAACAAAAGATGGTCTCCATTTCTGGGAGGATCATTTCTACCCTGAGATCATTAACCCGGAAACGGGTGTTCCCGTCGCGGATGGAGAGCCGGGAGAATTGGTCATTACATCACTTTCCAAGGAAGCTTTCCCTATCGTGCGCTATCGCACGCGTGACTTAACCCGCCTTTTACCGGGCACCATGGTGCCTGCAGTAAGACGAATAGAAAAAATAATGGCACGTTCAGATGACATGATTATTCTGCGTGGCGTGAATATTTTCCCTACACAGGTTGAAGCGGCCCTTCTGCACTGTAAATGGTGCAGCGCACATTTTCAGATCGAACTGACCCATCATGGCCGCATGGATAACATGACCATTCATGTAGAGCCCCGGCCGGAAGCATGGAACCCGGCAGAAACGTCTCACCGTTCCCGCGAAATCATAAAAACCATCAAAAATACAATCGGTGTTTCTGTTCAGGTTTCCGTGAAAGAACCCGGCATGATCCCGCGCTCAAACGGCAAAGTAACCCGCGTGATTGATAACCGCGCCAAGGCAAGCAGTATTCTGGCCTGAACCTAAAAGGACAATAGTCATGACACCCATACTTGCCTCTTACGCACAGGACAGATGGCATAAAGCTGTTTCCGGTTTTGAAGATATACAGAGTGCGGTCAACGGGCAGATCATCGCACAGGCATCCAGTTCAGGTTTGGATTTTGGAGGCCTTGTGCAACATGCACGCAACAAAGGCGGGCCGGCACTCCGCAAGCTGAATTTTCATCAGCGTGCAGATATGATAAAGAAACTGGCTCTCTATCTGACAGAACGGAAACAGACGCTTTACGATCTCTCTTTCAACACCGGCGCGACCAGCCGCGATAATCTGTTTGACATTGACGGCGGGATAGGAACGCTTTTTGCCTATGCGTCAATGGCCAAGAAACACCTTCCAGACAAATATATTCTTGCCGAAGAGGTTGAAACACTTTCTCGTAATGGCACATTCATGGGAACGCATATCCTTTCATCCCTGCAAGGAGTAGCCGTTCACATCAATGCCTATAATTTTCCCTGCTGGGGCATGCTTGAAAAACTTGCGCCTGCAATTATTGCTGGCGTTCCCGTTATTACAAAACCCGCCACAGTGACCAGTTATGTTGCACATGCTGTTGCCCAAATGATTGTTGACTCCGGCATCTTTCCCCCCGGCGCTTTTCAATTTATTTGTGGAAGCACAGGCGACCTTTTGGATCATCTCGAAGGGCAGGACGTTCTGTCTTTTACCGGTTCCATTACAACCTCCGAAAAATTACGTAATCACCCAATCATTTCTGCAAACGCTGTACGCTTTATCGCAGAACGTGATAGCCTCAATGCAGCCGTACTTGGCCCTGATATTTCTCCCGATATGCCGGAATTTGATCTGTTTATTCGGGCGGTTACGCAGGAAATGACCGTCAAGGCAGGTCAGAAATGTACAGCTATCAGAAGAATTATGGTGCCGGAGACCATCATCGCAGAGGTCACAACAGCACTAAAAGCACGGCTGGACAGGATTGTTGTGGGCGACCCACAGCATGAAGGTGTGACAATGGGCCCCCTCGCTGGCCTCGCCCAGCGTGAAGATGTTCGGCGTCATGTCGCTACTCTTGCACAAGAAAGCGAGATTGTTTTCGGGGACCCACAGCACTGTGATCCACTCGGTGCATCTGATCAGAGCGGAGCTTTTATGAGCCCGGTCCTGCTCCAGAATCTGAACCCTCGTGATGCCACCAGTGTACACCATACTGAAGCTTTTGGCCCTGTTGCGACCATCATGCCCTACACATCTTTGGCCGACGCAGCCTGCCTGGTAAAACGTGGTGAAGGAAGCTTGGTCGCAACCCTCTGCACATACGATGATAATGTGGCAGCAGAGCTTGTGGCAAGTCTGGCTTCATTCCACGGGAGATTGCACATACTGGACCGGGATTGTGCCAAAGAAAGCACGGGCCATGGCTCACCCCTTCCCGCCTTGGTGCATGGCGGCCCCGGCCGTGCGGGTGGTGGAGAGGAACTGGGCGGCATACGGGGCATTCGCCATTATATGCAGCGCACTGCCTTGCAGGCCTCTCCCACACGCCTCACACGGCTCACAGGGCGCTGGACCATTGGCGCGCAGGAAGCGTTGCGCAAGGAACATCCCTTCCGATACAATTTTGCCCAGCTAACTGTAGGGGACACCATCCATACTCAGCCGCGCACCATTACAGTGCAGGATATAGAGCATTTTGCTGAATTTACGGGGGATACTTTCTACGCTCATACGGATGAGAAAGCAGCAGCCGCCAACCCGTTTTTCCCCGGTCGCGTTGCGCATGGCTATTTGCTACTCTCTTTTGCGGCCGGCCTGTTTGTGGACCCAGCGCCAGGTCCACTTCTGGCCAATTATGGACTGGAATCCCTTCGGTTTCTTAAGCCAGTGTCACCTGGAGATGCCATTCAGGTACGGTTGACTGTAAAGTCAAAAAATGCCGCTCGTGAACCTCATTATGGCGAGGTTCGCTGGGACGTAGAACTGTTTAACCAGAACAAGGAGACAGTGGCCCGCTACGACCTTCTGACCATGAGCGCACAACCTGCCGCAGCCTGAGGCTGCTTGTTTTCTTTTATCAAGGGGCCAACATACCCCTTGATTTTATTGGCATTTCTATAAAAAACTAGCATCTACTGACTATACATTAAAGGAAATCAATCATGGCGCGACCTCGCGCAAGCGACTACGAAGAAAAACGCCTCATGATTCTGGAGCGGTCGGCTCATTTATTTGCAAGCCTTGGATTTGATCGTGCTTCGATCAACATGATTGCCAAAGCCTGTGGAACATCCAAGGCTCTTTTTTATCATTATTATACAGATAAACAGCAACTGCTGTTTGACCTGATCGAAACCCATCTGCAGGAGCTTCTGGTCGCAACGGATCCAACACAATGGTCAGGCCTAACTGCGCAAGAAACACTTTACAGTATGACAGAAGCGCTCCTTAACGCCTACCGGAATGCTAATGCAAAACACAAGGTTCAGCTCAACCACATGGATCTGCTGGACCCTGAACAGCAAGACACCATCCGTATGATGGAGCGTGCTCTGGTGAGTCGATTTTCGGACGCCATCAATGCAGCACTCCCCTCCCCCGGCTCCTCTCCCATGTTACTGAAACCGTTGACAATGTCCTTATTTGCCATGCTGAACTGGGCCTATACATGGTTCAAAGAAGATGGTCCCCTGAGCCGTGCAGACTATGCCAGGCTCGCTGCGGGGCGTATTATTGGCGCACCACTCCCCTGAAAAAAGAGTGGTGACAAACTGTGGTAAGAAAACAATGACGCCTTACATGGCGTCATAATCTACCGTAACGTGCTCTGTTGTCGGATGTGCCTGACAGGTAAGAACAAAACCTGCGTCGACCTCCCATTTTTCAAGTGAGAAATTAAGAGTCATCTCGGCCTTCCCCTCAGTCACTTTGGCGCGGCAGGTGCTACACATACCGCCTTTACACGCATAGGGAAGATCCAACCCGGAACGTAATGCAGCGTCCAGAAGCGTTTCTTCTTCAGCAACATTCACGTCTGCGCGCTTTCCATCCACAATTAAGGTGGCCACCACGCCGGTCTGCGACGCTTGCTCTGACGTAATTTTTGGATGCAAACGCGGTTTTCCAGAAAACGTGGATATGAATCTTTCTATATGTATCTTGTCTTCCGCTACCCCTGCATCCTGAAGCACTGAAAGCGCATCATCGGTCATACCTGAGGGACCACACACAAAAACATGGTCCAATGTTTCGGTGGGTAGAACATGCAAAAGAATTGTTCTTATTTTTTCTGCATCCAGGCGACCATTCAACGCTGGAATATCCTGTTGTTCCTTTGAAAAAACATGAAAGATCGAAAACCGCTCCATAAACTGGTCTTTCAGATCTTCCAGCATTTCACGAAACAGCATATCTCCGACTGATCTGTTCCCATAAAACAGGAAGAAGGAACTATCCGGTTCGGTCGCAAGCAATCCTCTGGCAAGAGATAAAACAGGCGTAATACCAGAACCTGCGGCAAACCCCGCATAAACACGTTGCGCAGTGCTATCAGGCTGAATGCCAAAACGCCCCGTAGGAGTCATCACATCCAGAGTGTCACCTGCTGCCAGGCTTGTATTGGCCCATGTGGAAAATACACCATCTTCCACACGCTTAAGGGCCACGCGTAACTCGCCATCAGACGGCGCGGAGCAGATAGAGTAAGAACGACGCACATCTTCTCCATCCAGCTTGGTTCGCAAAGTAAGATACTGCCCAGGCACAAAACTGTAAGCCTCAGCAAGATCGTCCGGCACGGTGAAAGCAAGAGAAACCGCATCTGGTGTCTCACGCCTTACATCAGCAATTTGCAATTTATGGAAGCGCGCTGTGCGTGCAACATGAGCACTTGATGCGTTAAGATTATCTGTTTGAGACATTTCCTATTCTTTCTTTTTTATGAAGTCTCATGCTTTGGGCTCAATGGCACCTAAAATAATCAAAGGGTTCGCGGCATGTATTGCAACGCCACAAAGCCTTGCAGGAGGTAGACCCAAATTCCGCCAACCTGCTGGTGTCTGTTGAGCCGCATTGGGGGCACGCCACCTCCACTGTCCCAAAAAGACTGCCACGCCCACTTCCTTCCTGTGGAGGCGCAATACCATATGCAAGAAGCTTCTGGCGGCCAGCTTCACTCAACCACGCGGTTGTCCAAGCGGGGGAAAGCGTTGTGTTTACGTGAAAATTTTCAATACCAGCGCGCGCAAGGGCTGTTTCAATATCCAGAGTAATCATGTTCATGGCTGGGCAACCTGAATAGGTAGGCGTAATGGTCACATCCACCACACCATTATGCACTCGGACATCCCGTAAAATTCCCAAATCTGCTATTGTCAGAACAGGAATTTCTGGGTCAGTTACATCATCGAGAGCATGCAGTACCCTTGTGCGCAACAGGGCATCTGTCTGGGGTGTCACCACACAGCTCCCGGTTCAGAACGAGGGAGTTGCTGCATTTCAGCAAGCAAAAATCCAAGATGTTCTGAATGACGGCCGCTACGTCCACCTTTCTGCATCCATGCACTTTGAGGAAGGGTGAGAGTTGCACGGTCAAGGATAGTTTGCACCGTGGTGCGCCAGCCATCATGAATAACCGAGGCATCAATAATCATTCCCTCAGCCTGCAACATGGCTTCCGCTTCGTCCGTATCGAACATTTCTCCGGTATAAGACCAAAGAAACTCCAGAGCGGCTTGCATCCGATCATGGCTTTTCGGCGTGCCATCCCCAAGCCTGATAACCCATTCAGAGGTATAGCGAAGATGGTATGCTGTTTCCTTCTCTGCTTTTTCTGCAATAGCGGCCAATTGTGCATCAGATGATTTCATCATCGCACGCCAATAGGGATCGATGAAAGCAGAATAAAGAAACTGACGCATGATGATGCGTCCGAAATCACCATTTGGTAATTCACACAACAGAAGATTACGATACTGCCCAACATCACGCAAATAGGCATAGGTATCTTCTGTATTCGCACGACCACCTTCTAAAGAGGGCTCACGCAGTGCGGCAAGCGCATATAGCGCGCGCGCCTGACCAATAAGATCCAGCCCGATATTGGCCAGAGCCATATCTTCTTCCAAGGTAGGAGCGTGGCCACAGCATTCTGAAAGCCTGTGCCCCAATATGAGCGCATCGTCGGCTCGACGCAGCGCATAAAGCACCTGTGGGGTTTCTGAAACAGATATGGTATTTGTTACCATAATATTTTTTCCTGCTCTTGCAGGCTTCGTGCCATGGCACGATAGCCAAAGGCTACATATGCCCGACTTCTTCAGGCACATTGTAAAAAGTCGGGTGCCTGTAAGCTTTAGAAAGCGCAGGCTCAAACAGCATGCCTTTCTCCGAAGGGTCTGAAGCAATAATCAGGTGCGAGGGTACAACCCAGATTGAAAGCCCTTCGCCTCTGCGTGTAAAAAGATTACGGGCAGCCTGAAGCGCCAACTCAGCATCTTCAGCATGCAAAGATCCCACATGCTTGTGCGCAAGCCCGCTGCGGCTACGAATGAATACTTCCCACAATTGCACAGGCGGCGTTGCCTTAAGCGTTTTATTCATAGTCCTATTTCCTTAAGCGGCATGGCGGGAGACCTGCCGTGCAGCATAAGCTGCAGCAGCTTCTCTTACCCATGCACCTTCTTCATGAGCTTTCCTGCGGCTAGCGAGCCTGTCCTGATTACAGGGGCCGTTGCCGGCGATAACCTGCTTGAATTCTTCCCAGTCTATCTCGCCATACATCCAATTTCCGGTGACCTCATCCTGACGTAAATCCGGATCTGGAAGTGTCAAACCCAAGAATTGGGCCTGAGGTACGGTCGCATCCACAAACTTCTGACGCAGTTCATCGTTACTGAAACGCTTGATTTTCCAACGCGTAGACTGGTCTGAATGCTGGCTGTCAGTATCCGGTGGTCCAAACATCATCAGGCTGGGCCACCACCAGCGGTTCAGGGCATCCTGCGCCATTGCTTTCTGACGTGCGGAACCTTTTGCCAGCGTCATCATAATTTCAAATCCCTGCCGCTGGTGAAAGCTCTCCTCCTTGCAGACACGAATCATCGCACGCGCATAAGGGCCATAAGAGCAGCGACAGAGCGGAATCTGGTTCATGATTGCCGCCCCGTCCACCAGCCACCCGATTGCACCAATATCGGCCCATGTCATGGTGGGATAATTGAAAATGGAGGAGTATTTGGCCTTTCCTTCCATGAGCTGGTCCATAAGAGCTTCACGGGATGCATTGAGTGTTTCTGCGGCAGCGTAGAGATACAGGCCGTGCCCGCATTCATCCTGTACTTTTGCCAAAAGGGCCGCCTTGCGGCGCAAGGATGGTGCTCTGGTTATCCATGCCCCTTCTGGTAACTGTCCGATAATTTCAGAATGGGCATGCTGGCTGATCTGGCGTACCAAAGTACGCCGATAAGCTTCGGGCATCCAGTCATTTGCTTCAATCCGGTCTTCCGAATCAATACGGGTCTGAAAATTTGCCATTTTTTCGGCATCTTCCAGATTATGCGGAGTCGGCAGATCGTTAAGTGCCTGCGTGTACATAAGCGTTCTCCTGCAAACTTACAGTCGAAAGCATTACATAATTTCCAAAATAATAGCGAATCTTGTAACATAAAATGCGCGTGATATCAGAACTGACCTTCCCTATTTTTCTTTTTCTGGAGCAAGGACTATACAAAGTCTCCTGACTGCGCCTCTCTTACCTCTTGAAATCGCTTATAAAATGCTGGCGTTGGTGCTGGTAGCCGCCCAGCATCACCGCCACGACCATTTTCCGTCAACCATGCTTCTGATGCTGGCAATAAAGCCCGATAGATTGTGGCGCATAAAGTCTGAGCTCTATATCCGGCCCAGTCAAATGGCATGAGCGCTTCTGGAAGACGCGGATCACGCAAGGCAACACGCCGATATTCATGAATGAGCAGAGTGCGCGCAACAACGGCACTCAGTCCATCCTGATGGAACGCCCCTTTTTGCTCCGCATGGTCTGTGCACATTTTGGCAAGAGGCGAAAATATCTTTTCAAACCGCAGATAGGATCGGGCTAGATCATCAAGTGAAAAATATGCAGCAAGACATTGCATGGCTACCTGAGAGCCGTCCACGTCAAGGCCGAAGATGCCATCAGGCAAAGTGCCGTCATCCACCCCAAGCCATGCCCCTGGGGCAAATGCTGTATATCCAGCTTCCCTCATCCGTGTAGCCACAAGAGCGGCTTCATCGCCCACCAAAGACCTTACGGATGCCGATGCAACGGCCAAGCGCAGCTTACGCTGGGTTTTAAACAAGAACGTTCCATAGATTCTTGGCTCTGCATCACGCGAGAGCGCCATGCCGCGGGACGACAAACAATAATAAGCGTTGCGCCCAATACGTGTACGCTCAACCCATCCATCCGCAGAAAGCCGTGATAACGCTGTTCTGACTGTGCCAGAGCCCACATCCATGGCGTGAAAAAGACTTAAAAGCGTCGGCAGTCCAATCGAACCACCACGAGGAAGAACCATATCCCCAAAAAAAGTCATGACAATGGACCATGTTCGGCTTGGCTCTGCCTGAAACAGCCGCAATATATCTTTGAGCGGTTTATCCATGATCCTGATATTCCTCGGCCAAAGCTTTTTCTGTGTGCTGAAATGCAAGAAGAATGGCGGTCCTGTCTACACTTTCCTTCCCAATAAGCCCCACTGAGGAAAAAAAAGCTGCCACAAACAATCACCGCAAAGGTCAGAGACCTCGACTTAGAATAAATTTATCAAAACATCATCATATATGGGAAAAAATTTCCTGTTTCTCTTCAAAAAAAACAGTTTATATATTTCCTTATACTGCAATAAGCATAGTTCTATTCATACGGTGATTACAAACGCTGTTTATCTACCTCATCGAACGGCTTGTATGACCACTCAATCGGACCATTGAACCATCCACGTTTATTGTCACAACCTTATTCCTGTTACGATAAATTATGTATTTAAAACAGTTTTTACCAATAATTACAGATACATAGAAATATTTTCTCTTCTTCCTGCCGTCTGAAAAAGTGTATCCGAATAACAGCCTAACGCTAGCAGAACATCGAGTTCCCCCTCCTCAAAACTGGGCTGCGCTTCAAAAGGAAAGTGGCAATTTAAGATCCTCCCTCAGAAGTGATGGCGACAGAGACAGAAACTCTGTAATGTCAGAATCGTTATTGATCGTCCAGACGGTTAATTAAAGACCGCGTTGGTCTGAGGCGGGAGTGCTTACGTGAAGCCAACCCTTTTTATAGTGCACAACAGCGCTACGCTTGCCTTAAACAGAGACAAGCTACGCACGACCTGTTTTCGCCAAGTATTTAGAGGAAGCTTCTTGGTTTTCGTAAAACAGCGCGTAACTCGGACCAATGGTAAAGCGACATGACCCCAGAAGAACGTGCCCGCGCAGCAGCCAGAGCCTTATGGACCAATGACAGGGCAAGCAAAAGCCTGGGCATGGAAATCCTGGAAGTAGGACCCGGCTTTTCGATAGTTGCCATGAATGCAACCATTGAAATGGCCAACGGCATCGGCACAATCCATGGTGGCTTTATCTTTGCTTTGGCCGACAGCGCATTTGCTGTCGCGTGCAATAGCTACAATGATCGTACAGTCGCCGCGCATTGCTCCATCACTTATCTGGCCCCCGGCGTGGCAGGCAAGCGCCTCCTCGCAAGCGCCCGGGAAATCAGTCGCGCAGGACGTTCCGGCCTGTACGACATTGAAATCAGTCAGGAAGGAACCATCATAGCGCAATTTCGCGGGCATTCCCGATCCATAGGCGGCCCCCTGTTCTCCGAGCCGTCTTCATAACGGTCTTAATCAATAAACACGAAAAGCGTGTTGATAATAAAAAACACGGCAAACGTGTTCGCAACAAAAGCACGGTCAACGTGCTACATGGAGGAACTTATGGCACTGCCTTATTCTGCTGTGTCGAAGGGTAAAGGTTTCGTTCAGTCTTGTCGTGCCGCACAAGGCACCTCGCGGGACGACATCATGGCGTTTCAGCGCAAGAAACTGAGAAAAATTCATGACTCTCTTTTCAAAAACACACTGCCCTTTGTTTTGATCACATTGGCAGCGTGGAGCTTGCATGCTGCGCCACGCGCGGCTTATGCCACTGAGGGAGGTGGCAGTACCTACCCCATGGGGGTCAATACCGTTTTGCCGGCCATCATGCCAGATCTCGGGAAAACCGAACTTCTGAATTATCTTACTGATATTCCGCTGACATCCCTCAACGACAGCCACGGTCGTCATTCCCCCGAAGCATTTGGAGGGAATCTGTTCGCGTTTGCGCCGCGCCTTTTGCATACATGGAATTTTGCACTAGGGGACTTTCATTTTTCTACCGGACTTTCGCCAGTTTTCCAGCGCAAATATGTAAGTGTCGGTGGCCAGAACAGCTATACTTTCAACATGTCATCATTCGACCTGCAGGCCCTCTATGTCACTTGGTCGAAAGGAGACTTGCATTTACTGTTCGGACAGGATTTCTGGTTTCCGGGCTCCTCCTACAACCACTCTGATTTCTCGAATGTTACTGCCACGCGCGTGACGTTCATGGAAGAAGGCGCCGTGACATGGACTCCTGGAAACTGGGAGTTTTCTCTTGAAAATACAGTTCAGATGTCAACCCGTAACCGTGATACAGGCTACCATGATGGTACATTGTTCAACATGGATTATGGTATTTCCTACCGCCCGTTCCCCAAATTGCGCAAACTGCAGTTTGGCGTCAACGGCAACTGGGCCTACCAGACAAGTAACGACACCCTGAACGGGCAACGTTATATGGACGGCTACAAGCTGCGCAACTTCACCATAGGACCGCAGATTGTTTATGATTTTTCCCCCGGTACAGCCGTAGTCCTTAAATGGCAGCATGCCCTGGATGCCCGCAATACAATTGGCGGCGACCGTTACTGGGTGGAATTTGCCTTACCGATCCACCTGTTCGACTGATCAATAATATCTTCCGTTCAGAACAGGAAGTTTAAAATATGGTTGAAGTTTCCATACTACCCCAAGTTCGCGATTTCATGAATCGGTTGAACGGTCAGTTCATAAACGGCAAAACTGTTGTTTCCCAGCAGGACGAAGTGATCACCATCACCAATCCCGCTACGGATGAGGTGATTGCACATGTTGCCACGGCCACGAGCGGAGATATCGACTATGCGGTAGACTCCGCTCACCGTGCCTTTCACAGTGGCTGGGCGGACGTTTCTCCAGCCCAGCGCGGCCTGGTGCTGAACCGGCTTGCCGATCTCATGATCGCCCATCGTGAAGAACTGGCACAGATTGAGACCCTGACTTCGGGAAAGCTGATTACTTTATCACGCGCTTTCGAGGTCGATTATGCCGTATCGTTCCTGCGCTATTATGCAGGCTGGACAACACGAATTGAGGGCAAGACTGTTGCACTCTCTATCCCTTCCGCCAGTGGCGAGAAATATACCGGGCTGACACTGCGTGAGCCACTGGGTGTGGTGGCAGGCATTGTACCCTGGAATTTTTCGATCATGATTGCGGTCTGGAAATTCGGGTCAGCGCTGGCGTGCGGCTGCACAGCCGTCATCAAGCCCAGCGAGGTAACGCCCCTCACCATGCTACGTGTTGCAGAACTGGCGATTGAAGCAGGAATCCCTCCTGGTGTTCTAAACGTGATCAACGGCCCCGGGCAGCAGGTGGGTTACGCCCTCACAACACATCCCAAAATTGCCAAAGTCACGTTTACCGGCGGCATGGAAACAGGGGAAATTATCGGCACAGCCGCCCTTCAATCTGGCTTCAAACGGGTCACTCTCGAACTCGGTGGCAAGAATGCCGCTGGTTTCTTACCTGATGTTTCGCCAGAGAAGACGGTAGAGGGCATTATTGAGGCCGGTTTTCTCAATTCGGGTCAAGTCTGTGCTTCTGCTGAACGCTATTATGTCCATCGCTCCCTGATCAATGATGTAGCAGAGCAACTCGGCAAGCGCCTGGCGACCCTCACACCGGGTGATCCGATGGATGATGAAAGCCGTTTCGGCCCGCTGGCAAACAGATCTCATTTTAACAAAGTGATCGGGTATTTCACGCGAGCGCGTGACCAGAATCTGACATTCATCCATGGCGGCGGCGCATTTGATCTGCCTGGTTGCTACGTACAGCCAACGGCAGTACTGGCGCGATCAGAGAATGACGAACTGATGCGTCAGGAAGTATTCGGTCCAGTCGCGTCTCTTCTGGCGTATGACAGCGTGGACGAACTGGTGACACTCATGAACGACTCACCATACGGTCTGGCTGCCAGCCTCTGGACCAACAATCTATCGCAGGCCCTGCGGCTCATTCCGCGTGTTGAAGCGGGTACAGTCTGGGTCAACATGCACAATTATCTCGATCCCGCCATGCCCTTTGGCGGTACAAAAGGATCTGGAATCGGTCGTGAATTCGGAAGTGCGTTCATCGATCATTTCACGGAAATCAAATCAGTGATCATGCGATATTAAAAACAATAACCGGAGCACTCTTCGCAAATCAGCACCGGTCGAGAGCAATATCATGAAGCACTTTTTCCTGTTTAGGGCGACCTTATATATGGTCGTCATCCTTACCTTGTCCGCTACCCATCTATCGCAAAGCCAGGCTGCGACGGATGATCCTCTCGTCACACAAGCGGAGGAATCGCCACAGAACTGGCCGGCCCATGGACGCACCTATAACGAACACCGTTATAGCCCGCTAAACCAGATCAACACGGAAACAATTGGCCGGCTCAAACTGGCGTGGTCAAGCAACTTTGACACCAATCGCGGCCAGGAAGGCACGCCGCTGGTGGTCAATGGCATCCTCTACGCCACGACAAACTGGAGCAAGGTTCGCGCCTATGATGGAGCGAGCGGCAAGTTGCTCTGGAGTTATGATTCTCAAGTGCCGGGACCATCCGCCGTGCGCGGCTGTTGTGATACCGTTAATCGTGGGGCAGCCTACTGGAACGACAAGATTTTTGTAGGAACATTCGATAACCGTCTGATCGCTCTGGATGCTAAAACCGGCCACAAAATATGGGAGGTGGACACAATTCCAAAGGACGCGTGGCTGGGCGATATCAGATCCTACATTACCGATGGCGCACCACGCGTAGCCAAAGGCATAGTGATGATCGGCAATGGTGGGGCGGAGTTCGGCGTACGCGGCTTCGTCTCGGGCTTCGATGCTGAAACCGGGGCGCTGAAATGGCGCTTCTACACCACGCCAAACCGTTCAAATCAACCCGACCACGCAGCATCTGACGCCCCCCTGATGACCATCGCCTATCGTACCTGGGGGCCGCATGGTGCATGGATCCACTCCGGCGGTGGCGGAACGGTTTGGGATTCCATCGTTTATGATCCGCAGACCGATCTTGTCTATCTTGGCGTCGGCAACGGCTCACCGTGGAACTATAAGCAACGTTCTGATGGGATTGGGGACAATCTCTTCCTTGGGTCAATTGTGGCCATTCGACCAGAAACCGGTGAATATGTCTGGCATTTCCAGGAAACGCCTCAGGACCAGTGGGATTATACCTCGACCCAGCACATTATGACCGCCGATCTCGAAATCAACGGCAAAAAGCGTCATGTCCTGCTTCACGCACCAAAAAACGGTTTCTTCTACATTGTAGACGCGCAAACAGGTGAATTTATCTCCGCAAGGAACTATGTGCCTGTCAACTGGGCCAAAGAGATTGATCCCGTAACGGGCCGCCCCAACATCGTTCCTGACGCACTGTATTCACTTACGGGCAAACCTTGGGCAGGCCTTCCCGGGGATCTGGGCGGACATAATTTTGCAGCCATGAGCTATAGCGCCCAGACTGGCCTTGTCTATATTCCTGCCCAACAGATCCCGATGGTGTTTACCCCCGACGCCCACCCCTTGAAGCACAAAGGCTTGAACCTCGGAATCAGCATGCAGGGCCTTCCCGATGATCCCGCTATCCGCGACGGTTTTCTCAAGACCCTCACAGGGTGGCTGATTGCGTGGGACCCCAAACAACAGAAGGAAATCTTTCGGGTCGATCACAGGGGGCCATGGAACGGGGGCCTCCTTTCCACGGGAGGCAACCTGATCTTCCAGGGGCTAGCGAACGGCGAATTCCATGCCTATGACGCAAGGAATGGTGCAGATCTTTTCAATTTCAATGCACAGAGCGGGATTATCGCACCGCCAATCTCCTATGAAGTGAATGGCAAGCAATATATTGCTGTAGAAACCGGTTGGGGTGGCATCTATCCATTGCTGATGGGACGAACCGCGCTATCCTCGGGCTGGACGGTCAATCATTCCCGTCTGCTCGTTTTCGCGCTGGATGGTACAGCAGAACTCCCACCACAAAATGACAGGGGGATGATACCGGTCAAGCCGCCAGAACAATTCGATGCACAGCAGGCTGCCGCAGGGTACCAGCTTTACGAAACGTTCTGTCAGGTCTGCCATGGTGACAACGCGCTTTCTGGTGGTGTCCTTCCGGACCTGCGCTGGTCTGGTGCCATTCATCACTTGGCGGGATTCCAGAATGTTGTGGGTCGAGGAGCCCTGACCGCGTACGGCATGGCACGCTTTGATGACATCCTTTCTCGCCAGGACATTGAAAAAATCCGCCAGTTCCTGATCAAACGGGCCAATGAGACCTACGCGCGAGAAGTAGCAGCCCGCGCCAACCCTCAAAACATCCCACAAGGCCGCGCGATTACCGAATAAGACACGGTATCATCTTGTGCCGGGCAAGTATCCAGAGAGAGCCGAGGGCGTAATCATGCTTCGATGGTATTATTGTTCTGGTGAAAATTTTCCTAATGTCGTGGAGGGAGACCATCAGATAAGTCGGGGTCACGCCAACGAAAATCCATCGTATAGCGAGCGCATTCGAGCACAACGAACTCAAACATTCGCTTTCCCTGTGATCCGTTCTCTCTCCTGCTGCTCCAGAGACAAAGCGTTAACCTGGCAGGGCGGCAATTTTCCGGGCCCAATTTGGGCCCACCCCGATGTGATATCCAGTTGTATCTAGTGACAGTCACTGATATTAAATACCTTGTTATCAATAATTTAAACGTACGAACCCGGTCATTTAGCTTATACTTATCGCCCTCTCACGGCGACAACACGGGTTCGAATCCCGTACGGGACGCCATATCTTCTCTGAAGATACACTGGCTAGTTTACTAAAAATTCCAGAATTAAAGCGATGATTTTGGATCCATGAAAATGGATCACAAAGCCGCACGCTTTTTGCTCCGGCCTTTCGCCTGATGCGTAAAAGGCCTTAAGGGCACTGGGTTTCTCAGCGTTTGCCGCTTCGCTTTTTTCACAAAACGGCGTGTGCCGCCTTACGCAAGAATAATCCCCGCAATCGCAGCACTCATAAAATTGGAGAGCATGCCCGCCAGCACCGCACGGGCGCTGATCTGGGCCAGTTCTGCACGGCGCTCGGGGCACTGGCTCCCAAAGGCTGCCACAAGAATGCCAATGGAACTTAAATTGGCAAAGCCGCAGAGTGCAAACGTCGCGATCGCCCCACTGCGTGCAGAAAGCACTCCATTCTGCAAAGACGGGGCAAGATGCAGGTAGGCGACAAATTCGTTAATAACGAGCTTCAGCCCCAGCACAGAGCCAACAATCGTGCATTCCCCGGCAGGCACACCCAACAGCCAGGCAATGGGGGAAAACAGCAGGCCGAAGAGATATTCCAAAGAGAGGAAAGGCTTATGAATGGCCTGCCCTAACGCCTGAAACCCACTGTTGATCAGCGCAATCAGCCCGATAAAAGCCACCAGTGTCGCCGCCACGGCGACGGCTGTTTTGGTGCCTTTCAAAGCGCCTTCGGTAATAGTTTCAAAAAAAGCCTGATTGTAGGAGGAACGCCCGGCGGCCAGCGTATCCACCGGACTGCCGGCTGGGCGGGGGGCAAGGATTTTTGCAAACATCATCCCACCCGGAATGGCCATGAAAGATGCTGCCACCAGATAATGAGCCGGCACCCCTAACCCAACATAGCCAACCAGCGTTGCGCCGGAAACGGAAGCCACACCACTGCACAGCACGCTGAACAGTTCCGTGGGGGCCATCGTCCGCAGGTAAGGGCCTAATGCCACCGGCAGCTCACTCTGGCCGATAAAAATGGTGATGATCGCCCCAAAGGATTCAACCGGCGAGGTGCCCAGAATCTTCTGCAGGATCTTTCCTGTTGTGCGGGCAAAAATCTGCATGACGCCGACATGAAACAGGATGGCAATCAGCGCGCTAACATAAACCAGAGAGGGCAGCACCCTGAAGGCAAAAACGAAGCCATCATTCGGGAAGACGGTCGCCATTTTGTCACTGGCCAGTGCGCCAAAAAGGAAACGCGCCCCCTCATCCCCGCAGGAGAGGATTTTTGTCACACCTTCGGACAGAGACCACAAAATCTGCTGCCCCACAGGCACGCGCAGGACAAGCAGACCAATTGCGACCTGAGCCAGCAGGCAGCTCAGAACCGTGCGAAGGCTGATATTTTTCCGGTCTTTTGAAAACAAGACCGCAATACCCAGAAGCAGGAGAATACCGAGACATCCACGACTATGCACTGAATGATCCTTCTCTCAAGGTCTGCATTTCCACATCTCCTGAGCCCATGATGACAAAAAATGCGCCTGCTCGTACGTGCAGCAGGCTCTTACAGACGCACACCCGCAGCAGGCCATTGCGGAACAAGGAACTGCGCGGGGCAGTTATCCTGCATCTGAGGACTACTGAGGAACGCATCCGTTTTTGGAAATTTGTCCAGCGAAGACGGTTTGAGAGTGAACCAGATCTGGGAGAGAACGGCCTCCCCTTGTGGCGTCTTGTTACACTGGAACTGCACACCCCGCTCCGGCAGAGGGCCGGTATCCACTTCAATCTGGCTGGTCAGTTCGGCTTTGGTAACGCGCGTGCCTGCCTCAGTCGTCAGATGCTGCGCGGAGGGAAGTGCCGCAAACCGATCCCGCAGCCGGGAGGCGACGGAGAAAAACTGCTCTCCCTCCATCCCGAAACACTGCACATGCTTGGTGTATTCATGCGCCACCAGACTGGAGTGCGTGTGAGCCACCACCTCTGACAGACGATGCGACAAACCCTCGGAAAGCGTGGGCGATGCAGACGCCGCATCTCCGTCATACAGGCTGCACCCTTTGCGCCACCATGTCGTAACGGGCACCTGCGCTCGTATGAGGTCAGACGGACGGGACGCCCAAAGCCCATGCAGCCCGATGAGCGGCGTCTGGGGTTGATCCGCCTGACAGCTATTCCCTTCCGGCCCCGTGCAAAAACCCGGTTGCCATGTGAGGGCAAGGGTATAATGCCCAAAATCTCCGTGTCGTGGCGCTGTGAGCAAGAGATCCCCCGCACCACCTGCAGGCGATGCAGAAGGATGCTGAGCGCACCCGGATAGCAGAAAACAGGCAGCCATCACGCCGGAAAAAAGAAACTGTACTGCCCGCATAATCTGTTTGATCCTTACGCAGAAAGGGGAAAGGAAAAAGCGCTATCCTGCTGATGTGGAAAGCTATTAATGTTGCTTACATCGTGTGCGGTGTCTATGATTTTTATAATGGAAACGTATTGTTTCTCATAAATTACAGAACACTCTGCGCCAGCCAGAACAGCAGCACGGCCGTCTGAACAGGGAAGACTTTATGACCGAAACCCCGGATTACCCCAAGGTTTACCTTGGTGGAGACCTTGTCTTCAGGAAAAACGCACAAGAGCTTTTCAAAGCCTTCAAAGAGATGTGTCTGGCCGTCCGCCTGCACGGCGTCTCGCCTTTTGATGGTCAGGATGAGGTCGAAGCCCTGCCGCCCGGCAAGGAAACCAGTCTGCTGATAGCCCGGCTGGATCGCGGCCTGATGGATGAGTGTGACGCCGCCCTGTTCTGTATCGATCCCTTTCGCCGCGCGGCGGATATGGACCCCGGCACCGCAGTGGAAATTGGCTACATGGCCGCCCAGAACAAGCCGATGGCGGGCTACACAGTAGATGGCCGCTTTTACCATGAAAAAGTGCAGACCTATTTTGAGCAGGCCTGGCACACACCGCTGACGGAAGAGCGCCCGCACGATGGAGCCAGAGTGCGCTGGCTGGATGCGGACAGCATGATCGTGCACTCGGAAGGCCTGTTACAAAACGCCATGGTGGAAGGCTTCATCCGGCAGGCGGGCGGCGATATCGCGGTTGCAGATAATATCAGGAGCGCGTTTCGTGCTGCCGCCTCTGATCTGGCGGGGCTGATTTATGGCACCGCTGAGAAAAAGGATACCTCCCATGGATGAGAAAACCGTAGCAACCCTGACGCAGAAAGCGCTGGCGGCTCGTAGCAATGCTTACGCGCCCTATTCCCGTTTCCTCGTGGGCGCCGCCTTAATCACAGAAGACGGTCAGGTTTTTTCCGGCTGCAATGTTGAGAACGCGGCCTATCCGGAAGGCGTGTGTGCGGAAGCCGGGGCGATTTCCGCCATGATCGCCGCAGGCGGGTCCCGCAAAATTGCAACGATTATGGTCGCTGGCAAAGGACCTGCCCCCTGTTTGCCGTGTGGTGGGTGCCGCCAGAAAATCCGTGAATTTGCAACGCAGAGAACCTGCGTTCTGGTAGTGGATGAAAACGGCACAGAGTTGTTTAAAGACGACCTTCATGCCCTCCTCCCCCATTCTTTCGGCCCTGAAAACCTTGAGACCGGATCTGACAAAAACCCGGCCTGACGCGCATTACCAGATAGACTTTTGCAGGAATTCCGCATGAAGATCATTATCGATACAGACCCCGGGCAGGATGATGCGCTCACCATCCTGCTGGCCCTCGCCAGCCCGGAAATTGAACTTCTGGGTGTGACGACGGTTGCCGGGAACGTGCCAGTTGCGCAAACAACTGAAAACGCCATCAAGACTCTTGATCTTGCAGGCCGCACGGATATTCCCGTGCACGCAGGGGCAGATCGCCCCCTCATTCGCCCCGGTGTGACAGCAACGCATGTGCATGGCAAGACCGGGTTTGAAGGGGTTGATCTGCCCCCGCCGAGCCGCGAGGCAACACCCGGCCATGCCGTTGATTTCATTATCCGCACGGTTATGGAAAACCCGCCGGGTAGCATAACACTTTGCACAATCGGACCGCTGACCAATATTGCTCTGGCACTCGCCAAAGAGCCTGCCCTGCGTGAGCGGATTGGGCAAATTGTCATGATGAGCTGTGCGTTTTCCGAAGTTGGGAATATTACCCCCACCGGGGAATTTAATATCTATGTGGACCCGCATGCTGCACGGATGGTGTTTGACTCCGGTGTGAAGATTGTCGTGTTCCCGCTGGATGTCACGCATCAGCTCCACACCAGCAAGGCGCGCCTTGAGCGTATTGAAGCCATCCCCAACCGGATTGGCCCGATTGTGGCTGCGTGGCTGCGGTTTGAAAAACGCTTTGAAGCCACAAAATATGGCACAGATGGCGGCCCGCTGCATGACCCCAACACCGTGCTCTGGCTGCTCAAACCAGAACTCTACCGTGGCCGTCAGGTTAATGTGGAAATTGAGACCGACAGCGCGCTAACGCTGGGTATGAGCGTGGTGGACTGGTGGGGCATTACCGACAAAAAGAAAAATGCCTTGTTCATGCGGGAAGTTGACGTGGACGGCGTATACGATCTGATTATCGAACGCCTGTCTGCCCTGTAACACAGCTCTGGTCGGAGCATAGACCACGCTCCGGCCTGCCTTATCAAACACCCGACAAAATCACCAAAAAACGCAATACATCCCTCACGGCGCTGTTGTGGCAACCGAGGGAATCTGCGTGCGGTAGCGGTCCCAATGCGCGACGAGTTCAGCAATGACCGAAGCGCCTGCGCGTTCGTTATTATCAAAAGCGACCACCTGCCCCGGCCCTTCATCCCCCATGGATTGCGTAATGGACATATGGGGCGGCGGCATGCTGAAGTTGCTTCCTGAACGCAAAACCATGACCCTCTGCGGGTCAATCACGCCAAAGCGCGCCAGCACGCGCATTTCCACCTGATTGGTCTGGCTTTCTTCATTGGTCATAACAAACTGACCCTTATTTCTGGTCCACAGACGCACCCAGTCCTCCGCCCATGTATTGCGCTGCGCCCCATGCCAGTAGCGGAGTGCGCCTAATGTTTCGCCTTCCAGAATAGCAGGCGGCTTCTGGGCATTCGGATACCCTGCCCACTGCGCCCGACGCTCAGCCAGAGCAGGATCATCCCGCAGAGGCGTCGTGCGGCTAATGGTATAAGCCCAGTGCTCCAGTCCACGATTCAGCGGATAAGCTTTTGTCAGTTCATCAACATCCGTCACAGACCCATAATGGTTGGGGTCACTGGGGAGCGTGTTGGGTTTATCGGCACCAATCGCATACAGGCCATAAGGCCAGCCTTTGGGAATTGTGCGATCATCTATTTCACGCAGTGCATCTCCATCCACAACCCAGCGCGCCCATGCGACACTGCCTGCTGAGGCCACGTTCGGATTGACCCCGGAAATACCGGTAAAAATCCAGTATGTATGATGAAGGTCAAAATGCGGATCAAGCGCCAGTGCTGCAAGGTCTGTCACCCCGTCCTTTAAAACAAGGCCATACACCCCATCCGTGTTGCTCCGCAGAATCTGGGTCGGAATACCAGCGACCGGCATACGCTTGTCCATATGCAAACGCTCAACCCAGAACTGATATTCTCCCGGAGCGTCCCCGGTGTCCGCACCATTTTCCCACCCGGCAACCACAATCACTTTTGGTTCCAGACGGGGCGCAGCTGTTGCAACAGAGCATGGTGCAACAGCAGTTGTGACCGCCAGCCCGCAGCATAAGGCAAGAGCTTTCATTGTTTGATCCATACTCAAGAGACACTTTTTAGAGAATATTATGGTCTGAGACGGTATTTCGGAGAGCCCAAAATACCGTCTTTTATCCGCATCAAAGTGCAGGAGAGCTAGCCCCTGCCCTATGGCAACCAGCGTTTAGTGCTGCGCACCCAGCCATGTCTTGAGCTGGGACTGAGCAGCCTGCATGGCCTCCTTACGCGCCCCGATTTCACTCAGGGCTTTTGCCGTAGCAATTTTACCACCCGTCGTTTTGCTGGAAGACGGGTCTGCTTCAAGCGCCTGCGCTACGTCCGGATTGTCAGAATAGGCGGCAATCTGCGAAAGGAACCCATCCTGAGACCATGGGGCAAGATGCGTTCTGATTTCAGCCTCATGCTGCTTGACCAGCTGCCAGACCAGATCCGGGTTTTCGCTCTCATCCGCCACACGGGCCAGTGCCATGGCAATACGTCCGTTGGGAATAGCGCCGCTGTAAGCCAGTGCGACGTTTTTCTCAATCAGAGTCGGATTGGTCGCCGCTGCCAGCGCATTGAACAGACGCAGCTTGACCTCTGTCGCCTGCGTGGTGCGAACTTTTTCAGCCATGACCTTATAGGTTTTCTCATCTGCGTGCGTCATGGCAATACGCGCCACAACACCGACCAGATCAGGCTTTAAAGATGCCGGATCAGCCTGCCAGCGGGCAAAGCGCTTCCCTGCTTCCGCCACCACTGCCGGATCTTCAAACCTGCCGAGCACAGAAATAACGGACGGACGCAGCATGGTATCCAGCACGTTTTCATCCGCTTTCTGGTCCCAGCCCAGACGCGCCAGAACAGGTGTGAGCTGCTTACGGGCGTAGGCGCGGAAGGTTGCGCGGTCCCGGCTGCCTTTCAGATACTGGTCCAGCGTTTCAAACCGGCCAATAATTTCCTGAAGAACAGCAATATCGCTTTCCTGCGCGGAGAGCAGGCTGTCCGCCAGATCCATATAAGCAGAAAGTGGGGCCTGCCCGGAACGGAACAGGGCGAACTGGTCCCCCAGCAGGTTGGCTCTGTCCACGGGTGCGAAATGCGTTGCATTTTTCAGCAGGGATGCGAAGGCCGGTGCATTGTACTGCACGCGATAATAGCCGCTTTCTCCCAGATTCAGCTTGAGCGGTGCATCACACCCCACAACGCTGAGCGTCTGCGGCGCTTTACCCAGAACCAGCTTTTGTGTCGCCAGACCCGGGCCACCCGCCACAACAGGCACCATCCATGTCTGGGCCGCCGGATGCGGGTCATGAATAGTAAAGCGGCTTCGTGTCAGGGTATAAACCGTTTTGCCAGCCTTACAGGCAGACGCCACATTGACCAGTGGAATACCAGGCTGTTCGGTAAAGCTGCGAGCGACAGGGCCAACATCCAGACCGGATGTTTTAGACAGCGCCTGCCACAAATCCTGACTGGTGGTGCTGCTATAGGCGTGGGACTTCATGTAAAGACGCATCCCGTCACGGAAATGGTCTTCACCCAGCCAGCCTTCCAGCATGCGGATAACCAGTTCACCCTTGCCGTAACTGATGCTGTCAAAAGCCGAGTTGGCTTCACTCACATTATGAATGGTCTGCTGGATGGGGTGCGTGGATGGCAGGGCGTCCGTGCCCATGGTTTCCTCACGCGTTTCATGCTGACGCGGCCAGATGTCCCAGTCCGGGTTCATCTTGTCCGTTGCCTTGATCTCCATCCAGGAGGCAAAGCCTTCATTCAGCCAGATATTGTCCCACCAGCCCATGGTCACGAGGTCACCCGACCACTGATGCGCCATTTCATGCGCGACAACTTCATAAATCAGCTCGCGCGTGCGCGGTGTACTGTTTTTAGGGTCAAACAGCAGGACGTTGTCGATATAAGTCAGCAAGCCCCAGTTTTCCATCGCGCCGGCCTGATAGTTCCCGGGAATGGCTACCATGTCCATTTTGGGAAGAGGATATTTCACGCCAAAATAGCTGTTGTAATAAGGAAGAATTTTTTCTGAGGCATGCAGGGCATACTCTCCCTGCCCTTCCAGGCCGGACGGTGCATAAACGCCCAGCGGCGTGCCATCCGCCTGCCCCTGCACGGACTTCATATCCCCTGCAACCAGCGCCAGCAGATAGGTGGACATCCGCGGCGTTGTAGCAAAGGAGACGCGCTTCTGGCTCGTGCCCTCCGGCGTGCTCTGCGTCACCGGCATGTTGCTGACGGCAACAGCCTCTTTAGGCAGCGTGACATTTAGCTGGAAGGTTGCCTTAAAGGCCGGCTCATCCCAGCCGGGGAACATGCGGCGGGCATCGGCCACTTCAAACTGCGTGACCAGCATCCGCTTTGTCTCGCCGGAAGGGGCTGTGTAGTCATCCACATAAATGCCGTTCGGCGTCTTCAGGATCGGCCCGGAATAGGTGATGACCAGCGTATGCGCACCTTTGCTGACCTTGGCCGGAAAATGCAGGGTCGCGGTCTCGGCCGCATCGTCCTGCGTAATGGTGGCCTTCACGCCATTATCCAGAACAGCCTCGGCCAGATGCAGGCCTGCCTGATTGAGGGTGACATCCGTTGTGGGGGTGCGCACATCAACCTGAATGGTTTCCTGCCCGGCCAGTTTCAGGTTGTCTATATCTGTTGAGATATTGATACCGTAAGAGACAGGCACAACAGTTTTTGGCAACTGCCCCCCGGCGCGCTGGAAGGAGAACACCTGTTCCGCACAGACCGGGCCAGCCAGCGGCAGCCCCGCCAGCAGGGTTGTCAAAGTCAGAAGCCGACGCATGCCATAATTCTCCTAAAAATCCGTTTATCTTTTCGAAATCATTTTGACTTCGGATTATTCCGATCCTACTATCTTAATATATTCACCATTCCGTCAACGGCGGCGGGGTGGCACGGCGCCTTATCCAAAGGCAGAGACGGCACACAGGGCGGATCAACGGCGGTTCGCTGGCTCATGGGAGCGATGGTTTTCCGCGCGGAACTGGCGGGCCATCTGGAAGACGTTCTGTGGATAAAGGGTTCCTCAAAGCCGGCCATACCCCGACGCTCATCGCCGCTTTCCTGTATTTTGATGTCTCCTTTATGGTCTGGGTTCTGCTCGGGCCACTGGGCATTTCCATCGCGCATGACCTGCACCTGAATGCAGGCCAGAAGGGCCTGCTGGTCGCCACCCCTGTTCTGGCAGGGGCAGGCTTACGCGTGCTGGCAGGCGCACTGGTTGATCTCTTCGGCCCCCGCCGCGTCGCCATTGGCGCGCAGATCAGCGTTATTCTCGGCCTGTGGCTGACGTGGTTTCTGGCCCCACACACCTACGCCAGCATGTTCTGGGTCGCACTGGTGCTGGGCATTGCCGGAGCCTCCTTCGCCATTGCGCTGCCGCTGGCCTCCGTATGGTATCCGCCGCGCTATCAGGGCACCGCGCTGGGCATTGCCAGGGCGGGGAATTCCGGCACAGCGCTTGCCTCCCTGTTTGCCCCCGGTCTGGCCGCCATGATGGGCTGGCTGAATGTGCTGGGGCTGGCCACCATTCCGCTCATTATCGTGCTGATTACCTTCCTGTTTCTGGCACGGGAGCCTGCCGCCCGCCCCACCATGCCCAGCCTTGCCGCATGGGGGCCGATTTTGAAATCCGGTGGCTGCTGGGCGCTGATGTTTTTCTACAGCGTCACCTTTGGCGGCTTTGTCGGGCTGGCTGCCTTCCTGACCATTTATTTTAATGACCAGTATCACCTGCCCCCCGCCATTGCCGGGGCCTGCACCGCTTTTGTGGTGTTTGCGGGCTCCTTCATCCGTCCGGTGGGCGGGGCAATGGCAGACCGCGTGGGCGGCACAAAGGCGCTGATGCTGCTTTACGGGCTCGCCGGGGTCATATTCCTGCTGATCGCAACCGGCCTGCCGTCTGTCTATCTGGCATTCGGCGCGTTCTTTCTGGGCATGCTCACACTGGGTCTTGGCAACGGGGCCGTGTTCCAGCTGGTGCCCATCCGCTTCCCACAGCAGGTTGGCATTCTGACAGGACTTGTGGGTATGGCTGGCGGTGTCGGCGGGTTTTATCTAGCCTCGTCCCTCGGGGCCGCCCGCCAGATGACGGGCTCTTACGGACCCGGCTTTTTAACTTTCGCACTTGTCTGTCTCGTTGCATGCGGGTGCGTCACGGTGTGTCATCGCCGTTGGACGGAGAACGCTCAATGAGACGTGTTATTCGCTGCTTTCAAAACTGGCGGTCAGGCAGCCTTGTTCTGAGTGTCGCCCTCACCGGCACGGCCTGGGCGGATGAGCAGACGCACCCGGCAACACAAAAGGCCGCCCCACCGGCTGCCGCTACGCCGCTGACCCCCGTGGTCCCGGTGCCTGTTCTGGTCAGCCCGGACAAAAAGGCGATGCTGAAAGGCTCTCTCTACCATCCGGACTGGCAGATTTTTAACGCTGGCAGCAACGTCGCCTCCGGCTTTGGCGTGGTAAGCGGCTACGGTCAGACCCGGTGGTCGGAAGACTGGAGCGATCTGGCCCGCACGCCTTCAAACATTCGGAAAAATGACTGGTTCAACCGCCTGAAATATGTGCGGCTGAATGACAGCGGTAGCATCTGGATGAGCTTTGGCGGCGAAGAACGCCTGCGCTATATTTTTGAAAATCAGCCCATGCAGGGGCAGGCGGGCAAGACCAACGCCAGCCGCGTTCTGCTGCGCAACCAATATGGGGCGGACCTGCATCTGGGTGAACATGTGCGGGCCTATGCGGAATTCCTGTATGGCGTGGCGGGTGGGTCCAACACCTACGGCTATCAGACCGGTGCGCAGCGTGAAAGTCTGGACCTCCAGCAAGGAATTCTGGAAGTCAAAGGACGGCTACTGGGCGCTCAGATGGGGGTAATTGGCGGGCGGCAGGTCTTTCTGGATGCGCCGGTTTCCATGCAGTCCCCGCGCGATCTGACCAACGTGCAGCAAACATGGGACGGCTTCCGGGGCTATGCTGTCTGGAACCGGTTCCGGATTGATCTGTTCGACTTCATGCAGACCAACAAGCTCCCGCAAAAGGTTTTTGCAGACGGCACTAATTACAATGCCCGCCTGTATGGTGCCTATACGTCCACCGCCCTGCCCTCTTTCCAGTTCATGGGGCAGAAAAGCCAGATGTTCGCGGATGTGTTTTTTCTGGGCTATCTGTACGGCGGCGCAGCTGCCTCCATTCCGGCGGCGGCTCCCGGCAGTGTACAGAAAGGCTCATCCCGGCGGGACAATGTGGGCATGCGGCTGTGGGGCAATGTCGGGCCTTTCAGCACCAGTCTGACCGGTATTTTTCAGGGTGGGGAATTCCGCCCGGCCAAAACAAGCCAGAGCACCCGCTCTGTGCGCGCTTATGCCGTGAATGGCAGTATTACGTACACACGCTCCGACTGGGCCGGTAAACCGGGCTTTGGTGTGCAGGGGGATCTGTTCTCCGGTGGTTCTGACCGCAGTCAGGACGGTGCCGTGGGCACGTTTTCCACCCCGTTTGTGCCGCTGCCGTATTACAATGACCTTTCACTTTCTCTCACATCCCAAAACCTGATTGGCGTTGGTCCTATCGCCAACTTTACCATGCTCCCCACCCTGCACCTTAAGCTGCACGTGCCCGTCTTCTGGCGTGCCAGCACGCAGGACGCCATTTATGGCGGGAACGGCAAAATCTACAGCTGGCGCAATAACCTTCATGGCGGCTTTACGGGCGTGATGCCCTACACCCAGCTTTCCTAGAACTTTGCGCCGCACTGGGCCTGGACACACGATATTGAAGGCATCCTGCTCTCCCGCGGGATGCGGGATGTCGGGGCCAAAGAGGGCGCGCTTTATATGCAGACGCTCGAATTCAAGTTTTAAAGGCAGGGGAGAAAACCCATGACCACCAGAGGCAACATTATTATTGTCGGCAACGGAATGGTTGGCCATTACTGTGCGGAACAGCTCGTGATGCACGGCCTGCACGAAACCCACCAGATTCATGTCTTTGGTGAAGAACGCCACCACGCCTATGACCGTGTGCATCTGACCGATTACATGACCGGGCAGGATGCACTGGCCCTGCGGCTGCATCAGGAAGACTTCCACACCGCACACGGCATCACGCTGCACCTGAACAGCCGGATTACAGACATTGACCGCGCGGCAAAAACTGTCACGACAGAAAACGAAATCCTGCCTTACACAACGCTGATTCTCGCAACCGGCTCCACGCCGTTTGTCCCGCCTGTTCCGGGCAATACCGGCACGGCAGGGCTGGTCTATCGCACACTGGAAGATCTGGACCTGATCCGCGCCGCAGCCGAAGGCGCGCAGCATGGCACAGTAATTGGTGGCGGCCTGCTGGGGCTGGAAGCCGCCAATGCGCTCAAAGTGCTGGGACTGGATGTGAGTGTGATCCAGCTCGGCAGCCACCTTATGTCCGCCCAGCTGGATGAAGAGGGTGGACGCGCCCTGAAAAAACGGATTGAAGCGCTCGGTATTGATGTGCGCGTCCTGCACCAGACGCAGGAAATCGTGCCCGGCACCACACACCGCCATAAACTGATTTTTGCTGATAGTTCCTCGCTGGAAACAGACATGGTTGTCTTTTCCGCAGGGATCAAACCGCAGGACATGCTGGGCCGCGCCTGTGGGCTACAAATCGGTCCGCGCGGCGGCATTGTGGTCGATAACCAGTGCCGCACGTCCGACCCGGATATTTTTGCCGTTGGCGAATGTGCCTTGTGGGAAGGCCAGATTTTCGGCCTTGTCGCCCCCGGTTACACCATGGCCCGCACCGTGGCAGCACTGCTGGCTGGTGATGCAGAAGCCGCCTTTACCGGCGCAGACATGTCCACAAAACTGAAGCTGCAGGGCGTGGATGTCGGCTCGATTGGTGATGCTCACGGGCAGGAACCCGGCTGCACCAGCTACCGCTTTATTGGCGAGGCAGACGGCTCCTACCGCCGCCTTGTGCTTTCCGCCGATGGCAGCCGCGTGACCGGCGCTGTTCTGGTTGGTGATAATTCTTACTACGACACCATTTTCCAATATGTGCAAAATGGCATAGCGCCCCCGGCTGACCCGGCAGTGCTGATCCTGCCGCGTGGTGAAGGCGCGGAACTGCTTGGTGCAGATGCCCTGCCGGATACCGCTCCCATCTGCTCCTGCCATAACGTGACCAAAGGGGCGATCAGCAACGCGATTGAGCAGGGCTGCATAGACCTCGCCACACTCAAAAAAGGCACAAAAGCCAGCACAGGCTGCGGCGGATGTTCTGCGCTGCTGAAAAGCGTTTTTGAAACGGAACTGACCGCGCGCGGCATTACGGTTGACCACAGCCTGTGCGAACATTTCTCCTACACACGGCAGGAACTCTATTCCCTCGTCCGCGTGCATAACATCCGCAGTTTTGAAGAGCTGATGGCGCAGTATGGCAATGGCGGTCTGGGCTGCGATATCTGTAAACCGACAGTCGGTTCCATTCTGGCCTCTGCCTGGAACAAACCCATTACGGACCCGCTCTATATCCCGCTACAGGATACGAACGATGCGTTCATGGGCAACATGCAGAAAAACGGCACCTATTCCGTTGTGCCGCGCATTGCCGGGGGTGAGATTACGCCCGACAAGCTGATTGTTCTGGGGCAGGTTGCCAAAAAATATAATCTCTACACCAAGATTACCGGCGGCCAGCGCGTGGACCTGTTTGGCGCGCAGTTGCATCAGCTCCCTGAGATCTGGCGCGAACTGCTGGATGCCGGTTTTGAAACAGGCCATGCCTACGGCAAATCCACTCGCACAGTAAAATCCTGCGTCGGCAGCACATGGTGCCGTTATGGCGTGCAGGATAGTGTAGGCAAGGCGCTGGATCTGGAAAACCGCTATAAAGGCCTGCGGTCTCCGCACAAGCTGAAATTTGCCGTCTCCGGCTGCACGCGGGAATGTGCGGAAGCGCAGAGCAAGGATGT
>NZ_LHZA01000056.1 GCF_001580535.1 Acetobacter cerevisiae
GCCCCCTCCCGCAAACGACCCCTATTTCGCGCGCCACCGGTAAAACGTGGCGTTGCTAATCCCATGCTCCCGGCACAGGTCAGGAACCGGGACACCGCCCTCAGCCTGACGGATCACACCCATGATCTGGGCGTCAGTAAAGCGATCACTCTTCATCAGAATCTCCTCAATTCTTACGCTGAGAAAATTCTCATTCAAAAGTCACTCTTTTTATGGGGGGATTACCCTCTCAGCAGCCAGCCTTAGCGTATATCTGTGCCCGTTCTATGTACCGACCCCGAAATGGCCAGCCTATCAATCCCCGGCAAGGCCCGCAGAGCGCCCTGGGAGGCCGCACAAAGCGCAATTCCCGTTACTGCCCACCAAACCAGCCACCACACACGGGAACGCCTGTACGGCCATCCTATGACGTCTAGCGGGCATGTTGCGACACGTGAGCTGCTGAATGATCGCCTGAACTCCGATGTGTCTTGAGCAGTTTATGGTTTTGCCCGGTTCTTCTGATGTTGCAGGCGTTGGGTGAGCGCTGAACGGGAGAGCCCCGTAGGGCGTCGAAGGCGCCAACGTGGATGAGGAAGGTGCTCTGATGGAGAGACGATGCGTTTCCGCATCGTCAGATCATGACTTTGCGCCGTAGGCGTGTCCGTTCAGTGCAGGCCCAAAGGGCCGAGCAGGGGGATGCCGGGGGGGGGGGAGATCGCGCTATGTGCGATTGGGGCGGCCGTAGGCCGCGAGCCGGCGGGGGCGGAGCCCCCAAGAGGCGGTGCCTTTTTTGTTAAGAATTTTGTTAAAATATATAGTTAAGAGAGTTAAGCACTAAAAAAACTATGAAAAAACGATTGATAACAGTCTGTTACGGTTATGGGTGGTGGGTGAAACCACGTGTTTGGGTGGGTGAAACCACGATGCTTGGGTGGGTGAAACCACGATGCTTGGGTGGGTGAAACCACGACAGTTGACCATACTTATCCACAGGAAAACGCAGCATTCCCTATAGCTTGAGTGGTTTCGAGTCGTAGTAACTCTCATTTTGACTACAGAGAGAACTCATTGGGTGGGTGAAACCACGATAGTTTAACGAGGCCGCCCTCGTGACAAACGATCCATCAACCCATCCACCTCTTCAGCACGCCGACGATCTGCTTCTACGCGCTCTCTTTCTTTTTCGAGCTTCCTATGCAGCTCAGTCGCTGCCTCAATACCTCGCAACTGAAACATCACTGCCGGTGTACCTTCAACAGTCTGAGTCAACGACATAGTGTAATCAGGAAGTTGGTCTGCTTCGATGATCTTCCGCAGCATACGATTAAATTCTTTAGACTGCGCATCGCTACCTGTTTTTTCATGCAGCACCTCGACACGGCATATCCACCCACCTCTCTGCTGACCAGCATGTTTACGTGCGATCCGATAGAGGGCCCGCTCTAATCCACCAGATAAAAGAAAATAATCCTGATGCATTGTCAGCAAGGATCGCTCACTTACAATGCCTTCATAAACCCAGTTTGATAGGGTGATCGTCATTCCACGCGGCTGATCTGTGTCTGGATCTACTTCCAGCGTCCATCCATCCAGCCATCCAAACTGAGCCTCATTACGGCGCTTAGGTGCCCGTAATGATGTACGGATGGATGTTGTTTCTAGACGCGAAAGGGCAGCTTGCAATTCCTGATAAGCACGTCCTCCTGTTCCCCGTCGAATGCCGCGCAACAAATCATAGGTTGTTGTTGTAAGCGTTCGCGGAAGATCATTGGCCCCCTGCTCTTTCATCCGATTCAATACGGAAGCAGCCCACACAAGAATGTCGGCATCCCATATTGTCGCCATGCCATAAGCTGGCATGGCTTCAACTTTCACCCATGCTTCGCCATTTGGACTGCGATATTCAATTGGCTTAAGACGTTTACGTTTCTGAAGTGAGAAAAATGGCCGCTCCATCACTTCCCGCTGATCTTTCAACGGAAGATCATTCATTAACGGAATAAAAAAGTCGAACTCGGGGTTCGGATCACGCCGTTTACTCATGGTGCAAACCTAGTGTGCCCTCGCTGCACCAGATATTGGCGCAATAAACGCTCGGTAATGACCGTCAAAGGTTCTCCACCTTCCTCTACACTCAACTGACGGAGTGTACGGTGCATATCCTCTGGGATATGGATCAAAACCGGTTTTTTCCCAGGATGACTATTTTTCTTGCGTGGCGAAGGTGCGTTCCCATCAAGACGTGATCGGGTAGTAGCCTCTTTAGGCACATTTTCCACTACAACCGTCGGAGATACAGGGGCACTTTCTTCCTCAAAAATGCCGGCTAATGCCGATGCTTTCTTGGGTTTCACCATCATACTATCTCGCTTAATGGTTTATTCGCATAACCGCTTAGTCGCTTAGCCTCAGCATAAGCAGAGCGTAGTTCAGCTGCGGCCTTACCATCTGGATCCAATTCGGCAGCAGTTTTCCCAATCGGTGTTGCTCTATAAAAATCCTTACGGAAATGAAGTTCTGTATCGAACATAGTGACGCCTTTAGCGATGAAGCCCGCTCGAGCATCTTTCCCTTCTGAACCTTGGTAAGGAACCTGGGTGAGGATCACAGCAAAAGGTGTTCCTGCTTGCTGAACCTGCTTTATGGTTTGCAGCACAGAATGGACATCCAACCCACGCGGAGCGACTGGGATCACTACAAAGTCAGCTTGTTCTGCCGCCAACATAGCAATGTCTTTTGAGTTTGCTGGCGTATCAATGATGATGAGATCCAGCTTTCCACTCTTACGTCCTCGCGAAACATGCAAAGGCAATCCTGCAACACTGCTATCTTTCACCATTACGTCATCAGCCTCTCGTCTCTCAGACCAATAGAGAGCTGATCCTTGCCGATCGTCAGCATCAAGAATCACAACCGCTGCGCCTTCACTGGCGGCTTCGACAGCAAAAGCCGTTGCAATCGTTGTTTTCGACTGCCCACCTTTCTGCGCAATCACGGCCCAAGTCTGCATGATGTCTCCTACTAAGCGACTATGCTTTTTATATAGCTTATTCGTTTAATAGCAAACAACTTTAATCGCATAGTCGCTTAGTTGCATATTCGCTTAGAATTTATATCGCATCCTAGGTGTTTAGTCCCGGGGTTTGAT
>NZ_LHZA01000123.1 GCF_001580535.1 Acetobacter cerevisiae
GCCATGCCTGCCGCCGGGGCGGATCTGATTGAAGTCGGCATGCCGTTTTCTGATCCCTCCGCCGATGGCCCGGTCATTCAGCTGGCCGCCCGCCGTGGGTTGAAGGCCGGGGCCTCGCTGCCCGGTGTGCTGAAAATGATTGCCGCCTTCCGTGAGCAGGATCAGGAAACGCCCATTATTCTGATGGGCTATCTCAATCCTGTGGAAGCGTACGGCCACGCCCGCTTCTGCGCGGATGCTGCCAAAGCCGGGGTGGACGGTCTGATTCTGGTCGATCTGCCGCCGGAAGAAGCCGATATTCTGGAACAGCCCGCGCAGGATGCCGGTCTGGATATCATCCGTCTGGTGGCCCCCACGACGTCGGACGAGCGTCTGCGTTATGTGCTCTCGCACGCCTCCGGTTTTGTCTATTACGTGAGCATTACCGGCATTACCGGCACGCGCACCGCCAGTGCCGAAGCCTTGCAGGAGGCCCTTCCGCGCCTCCGCGCCGCGACGGACCTGCCGGTGGCCATTGGCTTTGGCATCCGCACGCCGGAACAGGCTGCAACAGCGGCAGGGATTGCAGATGGGGCCGTGGTGGCCTCCGCGCTGCTCTCCACACTGGCTGACACGCTGGATGCGGATGGCAAGGCGACTGATCAGACCCTGCCGCGGGTGCTGAACCAGATTAAGGACCTCGCCGCTGCTGTGCGGGCCGGGGAGAAAAAAGCGGGATGATGCGTCATCCTGCTCTGCGTTCTGTCCCACAGGCATGACCAACCCGTTTCGTGTTGTTGTTATCGGCGGCGGCCCAGCTGGACTGGCCGCCGCCGAGGTTCTTTCTGCCGCAGGCTGCGTTGTGCAGGTAGTGGAGTCTATGCCCAGCCTTGGCCGCAAATTGCTGATGGCCGGGCGGGGCGGGCTGAACATCACCCATTCCGAACCCCCGGAAAAATTTCTGCCCCGTTATGCCGAGGCCGCGCCCTGGCTTGCGCCTTTTCTGCAGGCGTGGACTACGGAGCAGATCCGGCAGTGGATGGACGGGCTGGGGCAGGAAAGCTTTGTCGGCTCCTCTGGTCGTATTTTCCCCCGTGCGATGAAGGCCTCGCCTTTGCTGCGTGCCTGGCTGGCCCGGCTGCGTGAGCAGGGTGTCACCCTGCACACCCGCACCCGCTGGACGGGGTGGGATGCTGCGGGGCATCTGACGTTCTCACAGCCTCATACCAATGTTCAGCCGCAGTCCGGGACGGCAGTGCCGGGGCCGGGGCCGGGGCCGGGGCCGCAGACGCCGCAGGGCATGGCCACGTCTGCCACTCTGGGCCGCACGGAAAAGTCGAGGACATCGCCTCAGGCTGGTCCCCTACAAGAACCTGATGTCCCACTGTTTTCTCAACCCGATGCCGTCATTCTGGCGCTCGGCGGGGCAAGCTGGCCGCGTCTGGGGAGTGACGGTGGGTGGGCTTCGCTGCTGGAACAACGCGGCGTTGCCGTCTCAGCTCTGCGGCCTGCCAACTGCGGGTTTCAGGTGGCATGGTCAGAGGCTGTGAGGGAACGGTTTGCCGGAACACCGCTCAAGCCGGTGGCTCTGACTTTTGGAAGCCGTACCGTGCGTGGGGAACTTGTGGTGACGGATTCCGGGCTGGAAGGCGGCGCACTTTATGCTCTGTCTGCCCCGTTGCGGGAGCATCTGGCGCAGCATGGCACGGTAGACCTTATGTGTGATCTGCGGCCCGATCTCTCTGTAGAAGACCTGACAAAGCGGCTGGCTGCTGTGCGCCCGCGTGAAAGCCTGTCCAACAAACTGCGCAAAGCCCTTCGCCTCCCGCCAGTGGCGGTTGCCTTGCTGCGGGAGGCTGGTCCTGTGCCGACCTCCACCGCTGCTCTGGCGGCTCGATTAAAGGCGCTGCCGGTGCGGCTGACAGCGCCGGAGCCGCTGGCCCGCGCTATTTCCACAGCCGGTGGGATCGAACAAAGCGCCTGTGATGAACGGTTGATGCTGCGCGCACTGCCCGGCGTTTTTGTGGCGGGAGAAATGCTGAACTGGGAGGCCCCAACCGGGGGCTATTTGCTGCACGCATGCCTTGCAACCGGACGCGGTGCGGCAGAAGGGGCGCTTGCATGGTTGCGGGACACCCATCCGGAGCGGTATCGGATGCCCCTATGAGCAGCAACACGATCGTGATGGGTGATGTGCCGGGGGGTGGCCCGGCACGCATGGACCTTGCCGAACTTCTGGCCACCCGGCTTCTGGTGCAGGGCAATTCAGGGTCCGGGAAATCGCACCTGCTGCGGCGTCTGCTGGAGCAGTCCGCTCGCATGGTGCAGCAGGCGATTATCGACCCGGAAGGTGACTTTGTCAGTCTGGCGGAAAAATTCGGTCATCTGGTAATTGATGGCGCGGAATGTTCAGACATGGCGCTGCATGCCGCCGGGGAGCGGATGCGCATGCACCGCGCCTCTGTAGTGCTCAATCTGGAAGGTCTGGATGCGGACCAGCAGATGAAATGGGCCGCAGCCTTTCTGGGCGGCATGTTCGAGGCCCCACGAGAATACTGGTATCCCGTGCTGGTGGTGGTGGATGAGGCTCAGTTGTTTGCACCTGCTGCTGCCGGTGAGGTCTCGGATGAAGCGCGCCGTGCTTCGCTAGGGGCCATGACCAATCTGATGTGCCGCGGCCGTAAACGTGGTCTGGCAGGTATTATCGCCACGCAGCGTCTGGCCAAGCTGGCCAAGAACGTGGCGGCGGAAGCCTCCAACTTCCTGATGGGCCGGACCTTTCTGGATATCGACATGGCCCGCGCGGCGGACCTGCTGGGCATGGAACGCCGGCAGGCTGAAGCCTTTCGGGATTTGGCGCGCGGCACCTTTGTCGCTCTTGGCCCGGCCATGTGCCGCAGGCCGACGCCGGTGCGGATTGGTACGGTGGAGACAGAAAGCCGCTCTGCCGGGCCGGTGCTGACGCCGTTCGAGCCGCCGTCTGCCCCGGTGCATGACCTGATTCTGGCTCCTGTGCCGGTTTCAGACTTTGTGGCCCGTCCCAGAAAAGCGCCTGCTACGCCGCAGCCTGATCTGCTGACCCAGCTTGCCGCCCACGGCGAGGCGCAGGCCGCTGCTTCGCAGGAAGAACAGCAGCAGGAAGAACCGCCGGAAGATCAGGCCGAGCGTGAAGCCCGCATGAACGCCATCCTGCGCGATATGCTGACGGATGATGAAACCTCCTTCCGGGCTTCCGCCGTGCTGTATCAGGATTTTCTGGTGCGCTGCCGTATTGCCGGGCTCGGGCGTAATGCGCTGGATCTGAAGGCCTTTAATCGCGCTCTGGCCACGGCCCGGAGTGGCGTGAGTGAGGATATGTCGGCCTCGCCCGACTGGCAGCAGGCGGAGGGGCTGGCCAATGCCCTGCCGGAAGATCTGCAATCCGTTTTTCTGTTTCTGGCGCGGGCCGCCATTGGCCGCCTGCCGTGCCCGTCGGACGCGGAAATTGCGCGTGTGTACGGCACCGTCTCGCAAGGCCGCGCCCGCCGACTGGTGGAATGGCTGGAAGACCAGAACATCATCGTTCTGCGGGCCGATGGCATGGGCCGGAGGGTCATTACGGTCATCGGGCCGGGGTGGGAGACGCTGCCCGGCGTCCCGCAGGGGTGAGAACCGTTAAAAAAGTGCAGGTTTGCGGGCATGACGGGCGCGGCGTGCGGTGCTATAGGCCGAAGCATGACGGATGACCCGCCCTTTAGCCCGGCTTTGCTCCCGGCTGGCTTTGTAGACCTCCTGACCCCCGATGCCCGGACTGAGGCAGAAGGGGTTGCGACACTTATGGGCGTATTCGCCTCGCACGGGTACGACCGTGTGCGGCCGCCGCTCATGGAGTTTGAAGACACATTGCTGGCAGGGTCCGGCGCGACTCTGGCAGACCAGAGCTTCCGCGTGATGGACCCGGATACCCGCAAGATGATGGTCCTGCGGCCTGATATCACCCCCCAGATTGCCCGTATGGCGGCGACTCGGCTGGGCGCTGCGGCGCGGCCCCTGCGCGTGTCCTATGCCGGGGCCTGCGTGGTGGTGATGCCTGCGGCGGCGGAAGAAAGCGGGCGGCAGATCATGCAGGCCGGGATCGAACTGATCGGCCCGGATAGCCCGCAGGCGGATGCGGAAGTGATGTCCGTCGGGGCAGAAGCGCTGGCCCAGCTGGGTGTGCCGGAGGTCTCGTTTGACCTCACAATGCCGCCGCTGGTTCCTGCTCTGCTGGAAGAAGCCAATATTTCCGCCAGTGTCCGGCCTGTTCTGATGCGCGCGCTGGACCGCAAGGATGCGGCGGCTGTCGCGGAACTGGGTGGGGCGCTGTCTGACACGCTGATTGCTCTGCTGCGCGCCGCTGGCCCTGCTGAACAGGCGCTGGAGCAGCTCGCCCATATCAGCCTGCCGCCACGGGCCCGCGCCTTTAGTGAGCGCCTTGCTGCAACAGTTGCAGCCCTGCGTAAAGCCAACCCCGGCCTGCGGTTGACGGTTGATCCGGTCGAATTCCGGGGCTGGAAATATCATACCGGCGTGTGCGTGACGGTGTTTGCCGTGGGCCGTGCGGAAGAACTCGGGCGCGGTGGCCGTTATCTCTCCAGTGATAATGAACCAGCCTGTGGCCTGACCTTCCGGCCGGATGTGCTGTTCCGCACCATTCCGCCAGCGCAGGCCCGCCAGCGCATTTATCTTGCCCCCGATGCGGACGCACAGGTTGCGGCCCGTCTGCGGGCCGAAGGGCATGCCACGCTGGCCGCCCTGCCATCCGGCACCCCCCACCTCACAGGCCCGGAGCATGACCGGGCCGAGGCGCTGCGTTTGGGGTGCAGCCACATTCTTTCTGGTGCAACGTGCACAAAGCTTGACTGACCACGTGCGGCAGAGGGGCGGGTTGGCCTCTCGGCAGGGTTTTCAGGCAGATTTTCCAGGAGCAGACCGTTTATGTCCAACGTCACGGTGATCGGCGCCCAGTGGGGCGATGAAGGCAAAGGTAAAATTGTAGACTGGCTGGCCAGCCGGGCAGACATTGTTGTGCGCTTTCAGGGCGGCCACAATGCCGGGCACACGCTGGTTGTTGGCAATCAGGTTTACAAGCTTTCTCTGCTGCCCTCTGGCGTGGTGAGCGGCAAGCTGGGCATTATCGGCAACGGCGTGGTGGTCGACCCGCAGGCTTTGCTGGCGGAAATTGGCCGTATTCAGGAACAGGGCCTGAAAGTGACCCCGGACACCCTGAAGATTGCAGAAAACGCCCCCCTGATCCTGCCGGTGCATGGTGCGCTGGACCGCGCGCGTGAAGCTGCCCGTGGCGACCGTAAAATTGGTACCACAGGCCGTGGCATTGGCCCGGCGTATGAAGACAAGGTGGCCCGCCGCGCTATCCGTCTGTGTGATCTGGCCGAGCCGGAAACGCTGGACTGGAAGCTGGACGAGCTGCTGCTGCACCACAACACGCTGCTGGCCGGTCTGGGTGCAGACACGTTCAAGAAGGAAGACCTGATGGCCTTCCTGACGGACATTGCCCCCAAGGTTCTGCCGTTCATGGCCCCCACATGGGACATTCTGGACGATGCCCGTCGCGGTGGCCGCCGTATCCTGTTTGAAGGCGCTCAGGCCGTCATGCTGGATGTGGACCACGGGACGTATCCGTTCGTCACCAGCTCCAACACGGTTGCCGCTAATGCTGGCACGGGTGCTGGCATGGGGCCGAACGCTGCCGGGTTCGTGCTGGGCATTGCCAAAGCCTATTGCACCCGCGTGGGTGAGGGACCGTTCCCGACCGAACTGTTTGACGATATTGGCCGCAAGATTGGTGAACGCGGGCATGAATTTGGCACCGTAACCGGTCGCCCGCGCCGCTGTGGCTGGTTTGATGCCATTCTGGTGCGTCACGCTGTGCGTGTGGGTGGCGTCAATGGTCTGGCTCTCACCAAGCTGGACGTGCTGGATGGTCTGGATGAAATCTGCGTCTGCGTAGGCTATGAGCTGGACGGCAAAAAGACCGACCGGTTCCCGTCCTCTCCGGCGGCACAGGCGCGCATCAAGCCGATTTTTGAAACCATGGAAGGCTGGAAAGAAACCACGCACGGCGCACGCCGCTGGGCGGATCTTCCGGCACAGGCGATCAAATATGTACGGCGGATTGAAGAGCTGGTTGGCGCACCCGTCACCCTGCTGTCCACCAGCCCGGACCGTGATGACACCATCCTGATGCGCGACCCGTTTGAAGACTGATTAAACACCAGCCGTTAGACGGCATTGAGACCCGTTGCATGGTTCAGAAAGCTTCTCACGAAGCCTTTCCGGGCCATAAGGCGGGTCTTTTTGTTTTTATACCCTGTCTGCTCAGTCGGGCTGCATGATGGCGAGTTCCATGCCGTTCGGGTCCCGGAAGTGGAAGCGGCGCCCACCGGGGAAACTGAAGATCTGTTTGGTAAGGGTGCCTCCCGCCTGAGTGACGGCTTTCAGCGCGGCCTCAAGGTCTTTGACTTCCACCACCGGCAGGGGCGCTGCGGGGGCTTCGCTCGGGTCGCCCTGTAACCCCAGATCAACGGAGCCCGTCATGGTGCAGGCATAGTCCGGACCAAACTCTGTCAGGCTCCAGCCAAAAACGGTCTCGTAAAATGTTTTAGCGGCTTTTAGATTCTGCGCCGGTAATTCTACAAAATTGATGCGTGCCATCATGCCTGTTTTCCCACCCTTTATGTGCCCGCCCGGAAAGAGCCTCAGTGCAGCCTTACCCAGCTTAGAAGTGGCTTTTCATGCTTAGCAAGAGGATACGGCCATGCCTGAGAGACAGGCACGTCTCCTCCTGCGTGACCATTCGGCAAAAATGGTCACGATCCCAAGAGGAACACAGATGAGATTTTTTGTGCTGCTGCGCTGAGCGGCAGGGTTAGCGGCTCAGCGGATTCTGCTGCATGGCCGTGGCCGTGTCGCCTTCGGCGAACACGCCAAAAACACCAGCGGCAGGATACAGCGCACGAATACGCTCCTTCTGCGCCTTGTTTTCCAGCGTCGTGCAGATGCCTTCCAGCATACCCAGTTCAAGCAGCCCGCGTTCCGAGAAGGAGCGGGAGATCTGGCTCTGGAGGGTCTGAAGGCGCGTGCTCAGGGACAGGTGAAAGCTTCTGCAGGTTTGCGGCAGAAGAGTGCGAAAAATACTCATGCGAGCGTTTCCTGGAGGTGCATCCGGCACAATTGCCGGTCCAGCTCCTGAGCGCTCCATAATCCAGAATTCTGCCCTTTGCATAGAAGGATTTTGCAAGCCAGAAGAGCTTCCCGAACAAGGGTCGTAAAGTGTGTAACTTTTATGACACTGGTTGTTTTTTCTGTGGCCTCCAGCTTATCCTGCGCCGCGAACCGCTATGGGATGCTCATGACACACAATGCAAGCGTTCTCGTTGTTGAGGATGACCCGGCACTCTCCCGGTTGATCTGCTATAATCTGGAAAAACAGGGCTATGACGTGCGTCTGGCCGGCGACGGCCATACGGCCCTTGACCAGATTAGTCGCCGCACGCCTGATCTGGTCCTGCTGGACTGGATGCTCCCCGGTATTTCCGGGCTGGAAGTCTGCCGGCAGTTAAGAGAACAGCCAAAAACCAAGTCCATACCCATCATTATGCTCAGCGCGCGCGGGCAGGAGACTGATAGCGTGCGGGGGCTGGAAATCGGTGCGGATGATTATCTGATCAAGCCCTTCGGCATGGAAACGCTCTTTGCGCGGGTCAAGGCTATGCTGCGTCGGCTGCCGCCGTCTGGCAATGTGCTGAAGTTTGACTCCCTCGTGCTGGACCGTGTGGCCCATAAGGTGGAACGCAACGGGCGGCTTCTGCCGCTGGGGCCGACGGAATACCGGCTGCTGGAATTCCTGATGACGCATCCCGGTCAGGTTTTCTCGCGCGAGGAACTGCTGGAACAGGCATGGGAGCGCAGCTCCTGTGTGGAACTCCGCACAGTAGATGTGCATATCAGACGGCTGCGGCAAACGCTGAACGCAGGGGATGAGAAAGACCTGATCAGAACCGTCCGTGCCCGGGGATATGCGCTTGATATGCCACAGGACTGAGGCCGTTCTGGCGCAACGGAGTGCCTGATGATGCATGAGGCACTCGTTGCTGTTGCGGGCATACTGGTCGGTAGCGGGCTGACAGCCAGCTTGCTGGCGGCTCGCCTGCGCCCCGAAAAAGTAGAGATTCCGAGCTACCATCAGGAAGAAAGTCCCGCCTCTTCCAGAACAGCTGTGCCGGAAGGGGTTGAACAGGTCATGGCCTGTCTGCCTGCCGCTACAATGGTGCTGGATGAGGAACGGCGGCTGCATTACGCCTCGCCGGAAGCGTATCGGATTTTTGAAGACAATCTGGGGAGCATCAAGCGTCATCCGGCTTTTCAGACAGCGCTGGACCGGCTGGTTGAAAAAAGTCTGGATACAGCTGTTTGTTCAGAAACAGCCCGCATTGTGCTGGATGTTCCGCATCACCGGGTGATTCAGGCCCGTTTTCAGCAGCATGTTCTTCCTGCCTCGCTATTTGCAGGAGCGCGAGGCGGGAGTGTCTCGTCGGATCGCTCGCAGCATGCGCTGGTTTTTGTCGCGCTGTGTGATGAAACGGAAGCAGACAATACCGAGCGCCAG
Organism: Acetobacter cerevisiae; assembly: GCF_001580535.1. Classification (GTDB taxonomy): domain Bacteria; phylum Pseudomonadota; class Alphaproteobacteria; order Acetobacterales; family Acetobacteraceae; genus Acetobacter; species Acetobacter cerevisiae. Next base: position 8,627 of record NZ_LHZA01000123.1, read on the forward strand.
CATACGGACTTTGTGGCCTATGCCAGCCACGAACTGCGCACGCCGCTTGCCGCGCTGATGGGGTTTGTGGAAACGCTGCAAGGCCCGGCGGCGGATGACCCGGAAGCCCAGCAGGAGTTTCTTGGCATCATGGCCGCACAGGGTAAGCGGATGCAGCATTTGCTGGATGATCTGCTCTATCTGTCCCGTGTGCAGCGTGTGGAGCATCAGCGCCCGCGTGGCTCGGTGGCGCTGAAGGATTTGTTTGTCCGTCTGAAGGCCGAGTCTCAGGCGCTGTTCCGCCTGAAAAAGGCAAAACTGACGATCCAGCCAGTGTCTGATCCTGCCTTATGCGTTGCGGCAGATACCAGTCAGCTTGTGCAGGTTCTCATCAATCTGATTGAAAATGCTTTCAAATACGGCACCCTGCCGGATGCGGAAGGTGCTCCGTCTGCCCTGCAGGTAACGGTGTCCTGCGCGCTCGCGCCGCCTGACCCGCGCTGGCCTGCCGTACCGGGCGTGGTGTTAAGCGTGGCAGATAACGGGCCGGGGATTGCAGCGCGCCATCTGCCCCGGCTGACGGAGCATTTCTACCGTGTGCCCAAAACGGCGGCCACGGTGCAGGGGAGCGGGCTGGGGCTGGCCATTGTCCAGCATGTCGTCACCCGGCATGGGGGGCGTTTTGTGGTGGAAAGTACTGTAGGGAAGGGCACAACCTGCAAAATCTGGCTGCCATGTGTTGCCTCTGCGGGTGTCATAAAACCTTCATAAAACAGTCTTCAACATGTCATCCCCCGAAGGCAGTAAACCCGTTAAGGGTTGTCCCCGACGTGGCGAGTTGCGTCGTTATTTATGATGTCCAGGGATAAAACCGAAATGCGTCTTTCCTTCAGGCCTGCTCTGTGTCTGCTTGCTGCAACGTGCCTGACCGCGGCACTGCCGAGCGTCTCCCGGGCCGAAAGCGTCACGGGCGCAGGTTCCAGCTTTGCCGCCCCGATTTACGAAGCCTGGGGTGAGACAGCTAAAACCGCCGCAGGTGTTACGGTAAACTATCAGAGCGTTGGCTCCAGCGCCGGGCAGAATCAGGTTCTGGCAGGAACGGTTGATTTCGGGGCATCTGATGCGCCGATGGATGCAAAAAAGATTGAATCTGCCGGTCTTTTTCAGTTCCCGACCGTGATGGGCGGCATTGTGCCCGTCATTAATATTCCGGGTATGAAAGCGGACACGCTGCGCCTGAGCGGTGCTGTGCTGGCTGGTATTTATTCCGGTGAGATCACGGAATGGAATGACCCGAAAATTGCAGCTCTGAACCCGGGTGTGACCCTGCCGGACATGCCGGTGGCTCCTGTGCACCGTGCAGACGGTTCCGGCACCACTTTTGTATTCACATCTTATCTGGCTGGGTCTTCTGCTTCCTGGCACGATTCTCTGGGTGCCAGCACGTCCATCTCCTGGCCCGGTGGTCTGGGTGCTCGTGGGAACGATGGCGTGGCAGCAACCGTGCAGAACACGGAAGGCGCTATTGGCTACGTTGAATATGCCTATGCCAGCCGTAACCACCTGACGACCGTCAAACTGCACAACCGTGCGGGTGAAGATGTTGCTGCAAACCAGACGAGCTTTGCGCATGCCGCAGAAGCCGCCGACTGGCAGCATGCCTCTCACTTCGCGGTTAATCTGCTGGACACGCAGGGTAAGGGCGCATGGCCGATCGTTTCTGCGACATACGTGCTGACCCCGGTTGCCCCGAAAAATGCTGCGCGTGGGGAAGCCGTTCGCTCGTTCTTCAGCTGGGCGTTTGAAAAGGGTGATGCCACGGCCCAGAAGCTGGACTATGTGGCTCTGCCGCAGTCTGTGAAGACCAGCATTCTGTCTGCATGGAAGAGCGCAAAATAAGAATCCTGATATTATATAAAAACTTTTCAGAAGTCTTTTTGAGAATTTTTCCTTGAAAGAGTCTTTTTATAGAGGAGGCGGGCTGAATCATTCAGCCCGCCTTCTTTGTCATAGAACTGTAACGAAAGCATCACGAAACCATCACGCACAAAAGACGTTCGGCGGGATATTCAGCGTTCATCTTCTCTCCTCTGGAATGGCAATGATGCGCTGTAAACCGGTTATTTCATCTCTGGCTTTTGCGTCTTTTCTGATGGGTGGCGCGGCCCCTGTTGCAATGGCATCATCTTCTGACGACGCACAGATCCGGGCTCTCCGCCTTGAAATGGCGCAGATGCGCAAAGAGATGATGGGGCAGATCACCACGCTGAAAAGTCGGCTGGCCAAGACCGAAAATATTTCCCGCAGACAGGACCGGGTGAGCACCGCATCAGCTCATGGCGGTCGCGCCACCAGCCATCATGAGATCGCATCGGGTCCGGTTGATCCGAGCGTGCAGTTTAACGAACCGGCAGCATCCTCTACTCGCATCCATCTGGCTAATTCTGGCACGCCGACGTCTGACCGCGGCGATGTGATGTCCTGGAAATCTTTCCGCGCTGCCACGAAGAGTGATGAGAACGTGCATGTCGGCGGTATGATCGTCGGCTTCCCGAAAGGCCGCTTTACGGTAGCGTCTGAAGATGGGGCTTACGGCCTCTCTATCGGTCTGGCCTTCCATGAAGATTTCGGTGGGTTCTTCAATTCCGGGCCGCGTGCGGGTGAAGGGCGTGGGGCGTTCAACAGCTTTACCACCAACATGCGCCGTCTGCGTATTCCGTTTACCTTCCGCTATAAAAACTGGGTTGCGGCTGTCACGCCGGACTTCGGTGCCAACCATAACGATGGGTATGTTGGCCTGTATGAAGGCAACCTGAACTACACCGGGCTGCACAACACCATCCTGACGGTGGGTTACTTCCAGCCGCGTGTGACGGAAGAAGATTCCGAAAGCTCGAACGACTTCTTCACGCTCGAACGTCCGAGCATCACTGACATGGTGCGTAACATCGCCGCAGGTGATGCCCGCTTCAGTGTTGGTGGTCTTCATTATGAAAAACGCTGGTGGATTGCAGGGTATTTCACTGGTCAGGAATGGGGTCACCGCAACGCGTCTGACATGAGCAGCACCTATTACGGCGGCGGCAGCGGCACCACCATGGATAGCCAGACAGGTGCGACGCTGCGTGTTGCAGGCCGTCCGGTTGCCACAAAAGACTGGGATGTCCACATGGGGGCATCCGGTATTTCTGCATTCCGTCTGGCGTGTAACTCTACGTCAGCGACGTCCTGCTCTCGCTCCACCTCTTTCGGTCAGCGTCCTGAGTTCGACATTGGGGAAGCCAACCTTGCAGCAACCGGTGGGATTAGCAACGCGGCACAGGTTTGGGCGGCTGGTCCGGAACTGGGTGTCCGCTGGAAGCGCCTGATTGTGAAAGGTGAATACTATCACGTTGGTGTTCAGCGCGATGCGCCGGGCCTGAAGTCTGCTGGCTTCCAGGGCTGGTATGGGTCCGCAGCCTATACGCTGTTCGGCAACCCGCGTCTGTATAACGAAAAAGAAGGGGCCTTTGGTGCGCCGGGTGTTCCGGAAGCCGAAGAATTTGATCCCGCCCGTAACCACTGGGGTGCGCTGGAAGTTGTCGGCCATTACAGCGTGATTGATCTGAATAGCCGCCTGAACGATGCAAACGCCAAGAACGTGATCCGTGGTGGTCAGCAGACGGTCTGGACGGGGGGGCTGAACTGGTATCCGAACCGTCACTTTCGCCTCATGCTCGATTACAGCCACTTCATTGTGTCTCGTAGCGAGCAGGCAACCAACATTTACGGTCGCACAGGTAACTCCGTTGCTGCCCGTATTCAGGCAGGCTTCTAAGCTGAGGTCTGATACCGTGCTGAGGGAGGCCTGACCGGGTCTCTTTCGGGATGAATTTCTGGTCCGATAACAAAAACCCCTTTCAGGCTAAGCTGAAAGGGGTTTTTACATGGTGCTGTGTTCCGGAGTGGCGCAGGTTAAAATAGGCTGGCTAATTAAGACGTTTTAGCCAACAGCCCCTGTAAACAGATGTTGAGAAGATCGCCGCGCCAGCGCCACAATGGTCAGGCCCGCCTCTTGTGCCAGACGCAAGGCGCGCGTGGTGGGGGCGGAAATGGCGACCAGTGTGGAAAAGCCTGCCAGAATGGCTTTTTGCACCATCTCGAACGAGCATCGGCTGGTAATCAGGCAAAATCCTTCTGCAAAGCAGACGTTTTGACGAAGCCCGGCACCAATCAATTTATCCAGCGCGTTATGGCGGCCCACATCTTCGCGTATCATGTGAATACTACCATCTGAGCCACACCACGCTGCACCATGCACCATATGCACCTGCGCATTCAGCGTTTGATGGTCGGCCAGAGTCTTCACGGCCTGCCGTATGGCGGATAGCGGCACCGGTGGCATGACAGGCACAGCGGGAAGGGCGGTATGGAGGCTTTTCAGGTCTTCACTGCCACACACGCCACAGCCTGTCCGGCCAGTCATGGCGCGGCGGGACTGGAGGAGGCGGCGAAAGTCTTCTCCGGCAATATCAAGTGAGAGCGTGACGCCATCTTCCCCAATCTCCGTCCGCACGGCGCGGATGGAGGCTGCGTTGGATACAAGGCGTTCCGTAATGGAAAACCCATAGGCGTAGTCTTCAAGGTCCTGAAGCGTTCCCATCATCACAGCATAAGGCACGCTGTTATAGACAAAGCTGATCGGGGTTTCCTCAGCAATGGCCAGAGTGGTCGCCTCGGCTCCCTCTTCCGTAAAACGCTCAACAGGCCAGCGGGTCATGACAAAATCAGACATGGCTCAGGCCTTCATGGACCAGTTTGCGGGCATAGGCATACTCATCGGGTGTGTTGATGTTGAAAAACAGGTCGGGCGTGTGCGCAGGAAAGACAACATCCCGCACGCCTAAGGTCGCAGAAAAACAGCGGATGCGCAGTTTGTCTTTATGGTCGGGCTGCTTCAGCCAGTCTTCCAATGCAGGGCGGCACGCGGTGGGCCAGCTGGCGACCAGATGATGCTGCCGATTGTCCGACACCGCGACAGCGGGAGCCGGGAGCAGGAGTTGTGGCAGGTCCGCCGGGATAAAAGGGGTATCGCCGGGCACGGTTATCAGAACAGAGCAGTTCTGGCTTTCCGCCCAGCGCAAACCTTCCAGAATGCCAGCCAGAGGCCCCATGTCCGCCTGCGTATCGGGCAGAACCGGCAGGTTCCACGGCGCAAAGCGGGAGGCGTCACCATTGGCGCTGAGGGCAAGAGCAGCGCAATGGGGGCGGAGTGCCGCCAGCACGTAATCCAGCACCGTGTGTGTTTTGGAAAGGGGAAGAAGGGGTTTGTCACACCCGCCCATGCGGGAGCCGGTACCGCCCGCCAGAACAAGGGCGGCAATACGGGGGGGGGGAGGAAAGGCGCTCATGCAGCGGAGCATCGACCTCTGGCTCAGGTGTGGCAAGAGTTTTTGCACTGCTGGGCGCACGGGAAGATGTGGGTTTTTTATAAAAAAGTGGCCCGCCGAAGCGAGCCACCTGAATGCACAGCGTAAAGCGAACGTCTGCCGTTTTTAGCGGGGCAGGACGTTCTTGTAAGCGACCATGCACTGAACATAGGCATTGTTATACTGGGTCTGAATGCCGCCGTTCTGGCTGTTGGAATAGGCACCCCCACCCAGCGCGCCACCCAGAGCACCAGCGCCGGCACCAATGCCAGCCCCTGCACCACCGCCAGCAGCAGCACCCAGACCAGCGCCCAGAGCGGTTGCAGCCAGACCGCCATAAAGAGCCTTACGGTTCTGGCTGCCCGCCTGCCCCTGCACAGCGGCAGTGGCCTGAGACCGGCAGAAATTCTGTTCCTGCTGGAAGGTGGCGTAGTCCTTGCCGGGGCCGGGAAGAACCATGGCGGTCGGGCCCATCGGTGTTTCTGCGCAGGCTGCCAGCAGAAGCGCCGGGAGAAGAAAGAGAGACGCTTTTTTGAAGCTCATGACAAACACTCTTGTTAGAAATTGGACACGTGTTAAGCGCCCAATTCTGGCATTTTTTGGAACGGACGGAAATCTTTTAATTAACAGGCCGCATGGCGCAGGCCTTCGGCAGCTTTTATGGCTTCTTCTTTAAGAAATCATAAATCCTGTTCTTTGAGCTTATTCACACTAAGGGTCAGGTCATCCAGCGTGCAGGCCGCCTGCGCGGTGTTCGGGCAAAACCGGCTGTGGAGCAGCAGGGGCGCGCCTTGCCCGGCCTGACTGTTTATGGGCTGCGCCTGCCGTAACTGCTCCAGAGACTGGTGGAACACACGGAAACGCACGTCTTTTTGCCCATCCGGTAACCGCCAGAGTTCAAAGGCCAGCGTGGTATCTGGTGCGGTGCGGTCAGGCTGGTCAGGGAAGGACCAGTCCAGCCCGAAGAGCGTGGCCAGCATGTCTAGTGTTGTGTCATGCCCGGCAAACAGGATCAGCCGCGCAGACGCCGGAAGCGCAGAGTTGTCAGGGAGTGAAACGGGTTGCTCTGCCAGAGCGGTAAGGAGCGTTTCAGCCAGAACATGCCCGCGAGGCACGGCCAGTGCCGGAAGGCGTCTTAGCCTGTCACTTTGCAGGGCATGGGCGGGCAGCACAGCGGCCAGAAGCTGGCGGGTTCTGGCGGCATCGTTGTCCGTCGCCATCTGTGAGCTGGCAAAAACTGTGGAAGGCAGGCCTTGCTCGTATTCCAGCAGGAGGTTTTCCGCCGTGGAGGCGCTCAGGTTAAGGCCGCCTGTCGCATGAGGCAGGCCTTTCTTCCAGGAAAGGACAGTTGGAGCAGTAAAGCAGGGTCCTTTCCGCTGCTGGCATCCTGTAGGCGCAAACATGGCCTGCAAGGCAGAAGCCGCCTGCGCCTCGGGCCTGTCCGGGGTTGTGTCCTGTTGGAACGCGCGGGTGAGGGGCGGCATGACGCGCTGTGGGTCAAGATGAGCCTGTCCGGCGGCCAGCGCATTGAACAACGGGTCATGCTGGCCAGCAGGTAGACTCTGCGCTGTGCTGGTGCAGCCCTGCGTTAAGGCGTGGCTCAGAATGTCACCACTTTGGCGCGTGCGGGTATCCGCAGAATCAGCCCAGACAAAAACGGCTTTGGCTGAGGCGCAGGGGGCGGAAGTCTGCGGGAGAAGGGGTGCGTACCAGCTTTGGAGAAACTGCCCCATGAGGGCCAGATTAGCCCGGCCATGGTCCGTCAGTTCTCCCGGCGGTACCGGCCAGAAGGACCACGTGCGGCCAGTCTTTTTTTCCAGCGTGGCGAGGGGTTTGGTCGGGCTGCGAATGCCATGCCGGGAGACCAGCAGGACTTTTTCCAGAACAGCGCCGGAGGAAGCCGGGGCCGAAACTGGTCGGGCCGTTTCAGCACGAACACCTAAAGGTGCGGCGAGACCCGCAAAGCAGCTGGAGAAAAACAGACAGGGGAGAAAGCGGATACGAAACATGCGCCTGCATAACACAGGCGGTCTGCTTCGGGAGAATGCAGGCATGGCCCCGGCTCTTACGGGGGCACAAGCCTGCGGGATAGGTCAGGTCAGGCGGGTAACCAGCAGCTGGTTGATGCGGAAGCCTTCCACGTCCACCACTTCAAACCGGAAGCCCCCGGCATCCACGCGGTCGGCCTTGCGGGCCATGCGGCGCAGGCGGTGCATGACAAAGCCGCCAATGGTGTCAAACTGAGCGCTGTCGGGCAGTTCGATGATGTGTAGTTCCCGCATCACGTCGCCAATCGGGGCTGCGCCGTCGATCAGCCAGGAATTTTCATCACGCCGGACAATGGCCTGTTCTTCAAACGGGTTGGCCAGACCGTCCATGAGCGCACCCATGATGTCCTTAAAGGTAATCAGCCCGACAACCAGCCCGTATTCATTCACAATCAGGGCAAAGCCCACGCCGTGGGTATCAAACTGTGCCAGCGTGTCCCACAGGTTGAGCGTTTCCGGCACGGAGAGCACATCCCGCCGCATGCGGAAAATCGGGTTGCCGCGCAGAGCAGGGCCTTCCGGGATACTGGCGGGGTCCACAACTGAGGCCAGAACGTCTTCCGCACGGATGGAGCCAATGACCTTGTCCAGCCCGCCATCACACAGCGGGTAACGGGAATAGGGTTTGGCCCGGACCTTCTCGTGGTTATTTTCCGCGTTGTCCTGCACGTCCAGATAGACAATCTCATCACGCGGGGTCATGGCGGAGGTGACCGAGCGGTCCTGCAGACCCAGCACGTTCTGGATCATCTGGTGTTCCTGCTCCAGCAGCACGCCAGAGGCGGTGCCGGCGGCCAGAATGGCGCGCAGGTCTTCCGGCGTCACCGGTTCCACGGCGGAGGCTGCCGGGATTTTCATGGCGCGCAGAACGGCGTCAGACACCTTGGAGAAAATCCACACAAACGGATAGAGCACCCGTAGGGCCAGCTTGGGAAACCAGCCAATGGAGAGTGCGACTTTATCCGGCGCGTTCATGGCCACCCGTTTGGGCAGCAGGTCGGCAAACAGGACGAACAGGCCGGTGACCATGATGAAGCTGATGGCCGAGCCGGTCTTTTCCGCCAGTCCGTCCGGCAGGCCCCAGTAGCGCAGGAGGTCCCCGCAGGGAGGGGACAGCATTTCCGAACTGACAATACCGCCCAGAATCCCCACCCCGTTCAGGCAGATCTGGAGAACAGTAATAACCTGACCGCTATTGCGCCGCAGGGCCAGAAAGGCCTGTGCGCGTTTATCACCCGCTTCTGCCCGGGAACGCAGCCGCACATCACGGGCGGCGGCAAAGGAAATCTCGGAGAGAGAAATCAGGATGCTGACAGCAATCAGCAGAAAGAGGGCGAGAAAACCGGTAAGGAAAAGAATCAAGACACGCTCGGAGTTCAATAAGAAATAGCTTATTGGACAAGGTTATATCTGCTGCCTTTTTAAAATCCTAATTTATTTTCTCAAACTTGGCCGAGCAGCCCGAGTCTGCCCGCGGCTTTGTGAACAGCGATTTCTCAAAAATGGCGTAGTGGGATGATCTCCGGCGCAAGAGGGGCGTTGAGAGGTGTGAAGGAGACAGCGCATGTTCCGAGCTTTGCTGATCGAAAAAAATGCCGATGGAGACCAGGTTATCCATGAGCATTCTCTGGCGGAAGACCAGCTGCCGGAAGGCGATGTGACGGTGCGGGTCGAGTGGTCCAGCCTGAATTACAAGGATGCGCTGGCGATAACCGGCAAAGGGCCGATTGTCCGCTCCTACCCGATGGTGCCGGGCATTGATTTTGCCGGAACGATTGAAGCGTCTTCTCACCCCGGTCTGTTTGTTGGCCAGCATGTGGTGCTGAATGGCTGGGGTGCGGGGGAAAGCCATTGGGGCGGTCTGGCTGAGCGGGCGCGTGTGCCGGGAGACTGGCTGATCCCCCTGCCGTCTGCGTTCAGTGCGCGTCAGGCTATGGCGTTGGGGACGGCAGGGTATACCGCCATGCTGTGTGTGCGCGCTCTGATCCGGGAAGGTGTTACGCCCAAAAGCGGGCCCATTGTGGTGACGGGGGCTTCCGGCGGCGTGGGTAGTGTTGCGCTGATGCTGCTGAGCCGCCTCGGCTATCAGGTGACAGCCATTACCGGCCACCCGGAAGAAGAGCCCGCTTTGCGGGAGCTGGGGGCCACGGACATTCTGCCGCGACAGGCTTTACTGCGCCTGACCCGCCCTCTGGAAAAAGCCCAATGGGCCGGCGCTGTGGATGTTGCCGGGGGTGCTGTGCTGGCGGCGCTGTGTGCATCCATGCAGTATCATGGGGTGGTGACGGCCTGCGGTCTTGCCGCGGGGATGGACTTCCCGGCAACCGTTGCGCCGTTCATTCTGCGGGGCGTCACGCTGGTCGGGATTGATAGCGTCCATTGCCCGAAAGAGGAGCGCCTTGCGGCATGGCAGCAACTTGCGCAGTTAATTGAGCCGGAAAAACTGAATGGTATTATTACGGAAATTTCGCTTTCCGATGTCAAAAAGGCAGCCTCTGATCTTCTTGATGGAGAGATTCGGGGCCGTATTCTGGTCCGGCTTGCAGGCTCCCGGTAAGACCGTTCACTCCTTTTCCCCGCAGCGTTCTGCTGCTGCGGTTGGGGCCTTGATAAGGGTACAGTTCTTTGCAAGGCTGGAAAACATTGACCATAGCCATGTGGGGGATGGTGGTGAGCGGTAGGCGAGCGTCATGCGAATAATGATCGGTAGTTTTTCAGGGGAGCTTCTTTATTATTGGTTCTGGAGTGAGTATGCTGATAAATTATAAAATAAATATTTTTAATAATTAATTATAAGGTAAAATAAAATGTCTAAAAATACAAAAACATCAATTTTATTTATTTTTTTCAATGTGGTTCTTATTTTTTGTATTTCTTTTCTTGATGGATATACAGGATCGCAATATTCTACGTTGGAAAATCGTATTTTGTTACTTTGTGTGATTTTTGGTAATATAATATACTTTAAAAAACTATCTTCTCAATAATAAAAATAGATCTACATTGTTTCTTTAGAGGGGCAAAGTGCGTAGCACGCTTATGCTTTGAAAATCACAACGAGATATGATTAAGAGAATATAAGCGTATAACTATAAAATAAATCAAAATTCCAAAATGAGAATATAAAAACTGGAAAAGCAACACAGCTTTTCCAGTTTTTCAAAACGACAGTAATTTGAAAAATCAGGCTTCCAGACCACCATCCACAGGCAGAGCAGCGCCTGTGATGTAGCCAGCTTTCGGGCTGGCGAGGAAGGACACCATGTTGGCAATGTCGTGCACCGTGCCGTATTTGCCCGTTGCCACATAGCTGCTGATCAGTTTGGCAACATCCCCGGTAGCGGGGTTCATGTCTGTATCAATGGGGCCGGGTTCCACCACGTTGACGGTAATGCCTTTGGGGCCGAGGTCCCGTGCAACCCCTTGTGCAAAACCACGCAGAGCAGCCTTGGTGGCGGCATAAAGTGAAATACCGGGGAAGGGCGCACGGGCACCAAATGCGGAGCCGATGAAAATCAGGCGGCCGCCTTCCTTCATGTGTTTTACGGCTTCCATGGTTTCCACCATCACGGCGCGCACATTCAGGTTCAGCACATGTTCAATCTGGGCAACGCTCATTTCGCTAATGGGCCCGTAGGGATAGGTGCCAGCGTTGCAGACCAGTGTATCAATGCGGCCAAATTCTTTAACCGTTGCGGCAATGCCAGCCTGATTGCCTTCAACCGTCGTGCCATCAGCCTGAATGCTCAGGGCTTTGCGGCCCAGTGCCCGCACTTTGGTAGCAGCGGCTTCTGCTGCATCTGCATTGCGGGCGTAAGTCAGAGCAATATCAAAGCCGTCTTTAGCTAGTGTTTCCGCAATGGCGGCGCCAATGCCGCGGCTGCCGCCAGTTACCAGTGCTACGCGTTGTGTCATGCTCAGAAAATCCTGTTTGAAAAAACGATAAGGTAAAGACTCAGGCCTGTGGCAGCCCGAGCATAAGGGCAATATTCTGCAAGGCGGCCCCGGATGCGCCTTTGCCGAGGTTATCCAGCCGCGCTGTCAGCACAGCCTGTCGGGAATGCGGGTTGCCATGCACGCGCAGTTCCATGGTGTCACGGCCTGCCAGCGCTTCCGCAGACAGTTTGGGTTCTGCAGACAGCACATGCACACGGTCCTGCCCGGCATAGCGGCCCGCCAGTGCGGTATGCAGGTCATCCCCCGTCACGCCGCCATTCAGATCATCCAGATGCAGCGGGATGGAGACAATCATACCCTGTGCGAAGTGCCCGACGGAGGGCACAAAAACCGGGCGGCGTGTCAGGCCGGCATGCAAATGGATTTCCGGCACATGCTTATGTTCCAGCCCAAGCCCATAGAGTTCAAAGGCCGGACCACCATCGCGCGTATGGGCTTCAATCATGGCACGGCCCCCGCCGGAATACCCGCTGACAGCATTGATGCAGACAGGATAATGCGGCTCCATAATACCCGCATCAATCAGCGGACGCAGCAGGGCAATGGCCCCTGTGGGGTAGCAGCCGGGGTTTGAAACGCGGGGCGCACCCTGAATGGCCTCGCTCTGGGCCGGAGAGAGTTCCGGAAAACCATAGACCCAGCCCGGTGCTGTGCGGAACGCCGTGCTGGCATCCAGAATGCGCGGGGCGTTCTGGTCGAGGGTTTCCGCTATGGTGACAGCCTCGCGCGCGGCATCATCCGGCAGGCACAGCACAACCAGATCGGCCTCTGCCATAGCGTCCTTACGGGCAGCCGGATCCTTGCGGCGGGCCGGGTCAACCGAATGAATGCGCACGGGCAGGGCAGACAGGCGGTCCCGAATACCCAGGCCGGTGGTTCCGGCTTCCCCATCAATGAAAATAACGGGCTGCTGTGTCATGCCTTCTTACTCCACCCGATAACGGGAGGCTCCCTGTCTTCGCCCGGCACCCGGTTCTGTGCGCGTGGGCTGTTCGGTCTCTCTGCTTCCGCATATACGGGGTAAGTCCCTTGTGGCGGAAGGGGGATGCGCGAAAAACACCGTGCCGGTGCAGGGCTGACATGCGGGGAAGCTGCACAGAGCATAGCTCTGTGGCCCGACGGATGGAAAACACAAAGGATTGAAAGGGAACACGGGATCTTATGGTTGCAAAAAACACAGCCTCTTCGGCACCCACACAGCCCGAAACGGGCGACCAGACGGATGCAGCCCGTGAACTGACGCGCCTTGTGGCGCTGATGGCCCGCCTGCGTGACCCCGAGCATGGTTGCCCGTGGGACAGGGAGCAGACGCACGAGACCATAGCCCCTTACGCCATTGAAGAAGCCTATGAGGTTCTGGACGCCATCCAGAAGCAGGACTGGCAGGCCTTTCCCGATGAGCTGGGCGATTTGCTGTTGCAGGTTGTGTATCAGGCCCGTCTGGCGGAAGAGGAAGGGTATTTCGATTTTGCGACCGTCGCCCGTCTGATTACGGAAAAAATGATCCGTCGCCATCCTCATGTCACGTTCGGGCCGGAGGTGCTGGGCACACAGGCGGATGCTGTTGCACCCCCTTCCGGGCAGACGACCTCCGCCGCTATGCCGGGGCAGTGGGAGCAGTTGAAAGAGAAAGAGCGGCAGAAGCTGAGCGCACCGGGCCAGAAGTCCAGTGCGCTGGCTGGCATTCCGCCTGCTTTGCCGGCGCTGCTTCGGGCCTCAAAAATTGCGTCTCGTGCGGCCCGTGTGGGGTTCGACTGGCCGGATGTGCAGGGCGTTGTGGCCAAAGTGCATGAGGAAATGGAAGAATTTGCCGTGGAAATGCAGGCAAATGACCGAGCCAAAATGCAGGATGAACTGGGAGACGTGTTTTTCTCGCTTGCCAGTCTGGCCCGGCGGCTGGATCTGGACCCGGAAGCCTGTCTGCGGCAGGCGTGTGACAAGTTTACCCGGCGCTTTCAGGCGGTTGAGACTTGTCTGGCAGAAGAAGGCCGCTCCATGCAGGATGAGCCTGTTGCGTATCTGGATGAGGTCTGGAACCGCGTGAAAAAGCGTGATGGCTAACCGCAGTCCCTAAAACACAAAAAAACGGCCCCCTCTGTTGAAGGAACCGGTTTCCTGATCGACTAAGTCAGAAAATCTGATCAGTCTTTGGCGGGTTCTGCCGTCCTGTCGGTTTCAACACCGCCAGCCAGATAGTCCATCAGCCTGCGGGAAAAGGCGTTAACATCCTTGGGGGCTTCACCATTCTGGATGCTGGCGACGTCCAGCAGAATGTGAGCCAGCGCATCGACCGGCTTCCCTGCTTTCACAAGCGCTGCCAGATGGTGGACAATCGGATGGGCCGGGTTGAGTTCCAGCACCGGTGTCACAGACGGCAGGCTCTGCCCGCTCCGCTGCATCAGCTTCTGCAGTTGCAGATCCGGGCCGCCTTCCGGCGCGGTCAGCACCATGGCGCTGTTGACCAGACGGTCTGTGGCACGGATATCGGAGACTGTGTCACCCAGTGCGGTTTTCAGCGCAGGCACCAGCGTGTCCATATCGGCTTTTTCAGCGTCGCTTTCTGCCGGAGCACCGAATTTTTCAAGGTCCGTCTGGCCCTGAGCGACATTGCGCAGTGCTTTGCCTTCATACGTGCCCAGACGTTCCGGCCAGAAGGAATCCACCGCGTCAGATAGCAGCAGCACTTCCACACCACGGGCCTTGAAGCCCTCAATCTGCGGAGAGGCCGCCAGTGTTTCTGCGTTGTCGCCCGTCAGGTAGTAAATGGCATCCTGTTCGGGCTTCATGCGGCTGATGTAAGCGTCCAGAGACGTCAGGCCGTCTACAGCGCTGGAGCGGAACCGGCTGAGGGCCGCTACTTCCGTGCGGTGTGCCGGATCATCCCACATGCCTTCCTTCAGCACGGGGCCGAAGTTTTCCCAGAAGGTTGCGTAGGCTTCTTCATCCTTGGCGCGGGTTTTTAGTTCACCCATCACCTTGCCGGTCACGGCCTTGCGGATACGGGCCAGAACCGGAGTGGCCTGAAGCATTTCACGCGAGACGTTGAGCGGCAGATCTTCCGTATCCACCACACCCTGCACAAAGCGCAGCCATGTCGGCAGAATATCAGCTTCATCCGTGATGAACATGCGGCGGACATGCAGGCGAAGCCGGCTTTCCCGTGTCTGCTCGGCAAACTCAAACGGACGGCTGCCGGGAATGAACAGCAGGGCAGAGAATTCAATCGTGCCTTCTGCGCGCCAGTGCAGTGTGTCCCACGGCGTATCGAAATTGTGGGTGAGGTGACGATAAAACTCGTTCAGCTGATCTTCGGTAATTTCGCTGCGCGGCTTGCGCCACAGGGCCGTGCCCTCGTTAGCGGCTTCTTCCTTGCCATCTTTGATGATGGTGACGGGCCAGGCAATATGGTCGGACCATTTGCGGATAATGGCTTCCAGACGCCAGCTATCAAGGAACTCGTCTGCGTCTTCCTTGATGTGCAGCGTGATGTCCGTCCCGGCTTTTTCACGCGTGGCGGGTTCCAGCGTGTAGGAGCCCTTGCCGTCAGACGTCCAGCGCCATGCGTCATCCGAGCCTGCGCGACGGGAGACGACATCAACCTTATCCGCCACCATGAACGCGGCATAAAAGCCCACGCCAAACTGGCCGATCAGGTTCGGGCGGTCTTCCGGTTTTGCATCTTCAAGCTTCTGGCCAAAGGCACGGGTGCCGGATTTGGCAATGGTGCCCAGATTGGAGACCAGTTCTTCCTTGCTCATGCCCGCGCCATCGTCACTGATGGTCAGCAGACGGGCATCTTTTTCCGGGTTGATGCGGATTTTGGCATCTTCCGGCAGGGCGCGTGCGCCATCGGTCAGCGCCTCAAAGCGACGGCGGTCCGTGGCGTCGGCTGCGTTGGCCACCAGCTCGCGCAGAAAAATTTCCCGCTCGGAGTAGAGCGAATGCACAACAAGATCGAGCAGCCGCCCGACTTCCGCGCTGAATTCCCGTGTTTCGCTGCCTTGTGTGGGCGTGGTGCCCGTGGCTGTTTCAGTCATCTCATTCCCCGCATTCATGCGTGACATTGCATCATGAGCGCAGCAGCGTTTGCCCTCAGGCCAAATGCCGCCACCTCCTGCATCCCTTAAGAAATGAGATGAACGGGAGAATTTTTCAATATCTCCCGGAGCAGAACGTTATCGGTTTTGCAGCGTTTCAGCTTTGCACTGCCCTGTGCGGAAGAAGGACCATTCCTCACAACTGTTACCGTCCGGCATGTGACAGACGCCATACTGGCCGCCAGAAGACCCGGTGCGGATTTCCAGTTTGCCACCCGCATCCACGCAATGGACGGAGGCCGGGTTGGCCATGCCAATCAATTTGCTCCGCTGTGGGGAGGTTGCTGAGGACGTTTCTGTGGTGCCTGCTGGTGTGCTGTTTTGCGGGGTAAGGCCGTGGGGGCGCGCCGTGCCGGTCGGGGCAGGCTGGCATGCGGCCAGACCCAGCAGAGCAAGGCCCAGTGCTGCCACGCCAGCGGTTTTCTCATGAAAAGGCATGTGAGCTGTGAAGAGTGGTGCGCGCATAAGCCTGTCGTCTCCTGCAAGAGAGTGTTGGATCAAGCTATCATTGGGCAAAGCTACAAGTGAGGCAATATGATACATTGCCCGTCAAACCCAGAAGGGAAGGACACGCTGATGACGGGATGGACACGATTACGGGCCACCGGGGAACGCCTCTTCCGGCGGCTGTTCGGCCTTAAGCCGCGTGATACCCGTCAACCCCTGGCAGTGTTTACGATGGTCTATAATGAACATCGCATGTTGCCTGTGTGGGCGAATTATTATCGCAGGCAGGCCGGAGCCGGGAATCTCTTTGTGCTGGACCACGGGAGTGACAGCCTGCCTGACCTGCCCGCATGTCAGATTGTTCCGATCCGACGGGATGAACTGGACGAAGTTGACCGCTGTGCGCAGATTGAAGCGTTCCAGAAGAAACTGCTTGAATCGTATCACTACGTTCTTTTCACGGATTGTGATGAATTTCTGGTTGCTGACCCTGCGCGCTATTCGTCGCTGCGCGCCTATGTTGCGCACGCTCAGCATACAGCTATCCGCTGCGTGGGGGTGGATGTGATCGACTACGCGCCAGACCTGCCTCCTGTGCAATGGGACAAGCCGGTGCTGGCTCAGCGGCCTTACGGTGCGGTGCGGAGCTGGTCCTGCAAGACATTGCTTGCCTCTGTGCCGCTCACGTGGACGGCAGGGTTCCATGAGTGCGAAGAACCCGCCACGCTGGACACGGCCTTATGGATGTTCCATCTGAAATATGCTGATCAGACTCACCTTCTCCAGCGCCTTGGGGTGACCCGTAATTTGCAATGGAGTGCTCGTGCCCGCAGTTTGAATCACGGTGTTTCTCATCGGGTGCCGGACCGGAGCATGGTCAATTTCCTGAGAAAATTTCAGGCAACACGCTCAGAAACCTCTCTGGCGGATCTTGATCTGGCCAGTCTTGTGGAATCTGGAGGAGAGAGCAATCTGCACAGAATCCCGGATCGTTTTCTGAAAGCGTTTTAAAAAACGTCTTTCTGGAAAGGGTAGGGGTTACGGGCTGTCCAGTGTGCGCAGGGTGGCAATCATGCCCTCTGTCAGCTGAGAAATGGCATGTTTGAGAATGGAAAAGTCACGGTTTTTCTCGCGTGTTTTTTCATCCATATACAGGCTGCGACGCATTTCGATCTGCAGGGCATGCAGCCCTTCACGCGGGCGGCCATAATGCTGCGTGATGTAACCGCCAGCATAGGGCGTGTTGCGGGATGTTTTAAAACCCATATCCTGCAGGATCTCTTCTGCTTTGTCGGCCAGAGCGGAGGCGCAGCTGGCACCGTGGACGTCACCCAGAACAAAATCCGGATTTCCGGCCTCTGGCGCGTCTGGCATGGAATGCAGGTCCAGCAGCAGGGCCGTTCCGTGCTGCGCGTGCGTCTGCTGGAGGGCGGTCGCCAGAGCAGCGTGATACGGCATCCAGTAATCCCGGATTCGGAGTGCGGCTTCCATAAAGGGCATGCGTGTCCGATAAATCTGCCGGTTATCCGCAACAATGCGTGGCACAGACCCCAGTCCGGCAAGCCCCCGATGCGTGGCGCGCACAAAAGCTGGAATCGGTGTGTTGAACATGCGCGGGTCCAGATCCCACGCTGCGCGATTCACGTCACAGAAAACCCGAGGGAAGGTCGCGTGGACAAGCATTGGCCCCAGGGCGTGCGCATCGGTGGCCAGTTCTTCCACATAGCTGTCTTCCCCACTGCGCAGGATGGCCAGTGACTGGCGGCTCGCCTGCACAAAGGCTTCCGGGTAAAAGCGCCCGGAATGCGGGGAGGCCAGCACAACGGGGGTTGCAGGCTGGCCTGATACCAGCACAGGAGAGGGAGCCTGCACGCGGTCTGCTCCCTCTGGAACGCTGGCTGGCATGCCCGGCAAAACACGGGCCAGACCCCGGTGAATCAGGCTATGCGTAATATTTTTCATCTGACCATCATTGAGGGCTTGCACTTTGAACGCAAGCGCGATAGAACGCGGCCCACGGTCAAAGATGGGCGCATAGCTCAGCGGTAGAGCACTACCTTGACATGGTAGGGGTCACAGGTTCAATCCCTGTTGCGCCCACCATCTTTGACCGGTGATCTCCCTTATTATTTTCCAATTAAGCTGCGTAATATAAAAACGCCCAAGCAGAACTTCGCTGTTTCGCCGGCCGTAGTTTTGGGGTGAAATCTGTGCCAGATCCGCGCCGTCGGAGGCATTTATGCGTGAAAGCATAGCATCCTAATAAAAAAGAGGCATCGACCCTTATAGAGTGACATCTGTCCTCTATTTTAGAAGTGCTTTGATTTGGTGGTTAAGTGCACAGGAAACCATATTGCGTACAAAATTTATAAATAAGTAAGCATAAGGAAAGCGAATCTGGTTTCCTGTGCCAGGGCGAGTTTTATATTACCCTTCTGTCATGGCTTTCTTTTTCTTTCCTTTGGGAGTCATTTCTTTGAGGTGGTCCCGTCCGTTCGGA
>NZ_LHZA01000102.1 GCF_001580535.1 Acetobacter cerevisiae
CGATCAGCTCACACAGACTCTTTCAGCCCCTTCCCGGCCCATTATGCCGGAGGGGAACAGGGCCGCCCTCAGCGGTCTTTGAAAGTCTCTGTGTGGGCTTTTTGGTTAAGGACAGCCCGGACACTTTCCGGCAGCCCTTTGTCCACCATGCCCAGAATGGCATCCGAGTAGAGCGGCCATTCAAACTGCTTTGCTGCATATGTGTTGACTGCCAGCCTTTCTGAGTGGTGGCCAACAAGATGGTCATGAACCGTTGCCGTGCAAGCCGTTGCCCCATGAGCAAGAGCAATTTCCATAAACGTGGAAAAGCAACGTCTGGTGCTGTGAAAATCAGTCCCTCTGCCAGCTTTACCCAACACAGCCTTTCGATAACGCAGGAAGTGCTTTGAGAACGTCCAGCCCCTCTTGTTATCCTCACCACCCGGAGGGCATTCAGGGAACAAGGGAGCGTCTTCCTCGCCCGTCGCAATGGCAGCAGCACGTCGCCTTTCAATGATTGGCCTAATCAGCGGATGGAGAGGAATGCTTCTCACGGCGTTATCATTCTTCCCCTCATCTTCCGTGACCTCAATTCCCCAAAGCTCCCCCGCCCTGTCCGGCACAATCACACGATCCACGGTCAGACTGCAAAGCTCGTTCTGCCGTGCCCCTGTAAGCAGCCCCATCCAGAACACTTCATGAATCATCATTCTCATTCGTGGGTCCCGGCTGGTTGGCTCACCTTTCAGCAAGGCCAGAAGCTCCGCCTCTGTGAAAGGACGCTTTCGCCCATTTACTATCGCCTCTTTCTTGGCCTGCTTCTTGAGGCCACCAGACATTCCTGACCACGGGTTGCTCTCTGCCTCTCCGGCGTCCACCAACCACGTCCAGAACGTCCGCAGAGAGGACAGATAAGAGTTAACTGTGTTCGCACCCTTCCATTCTTCCAGCCATTCACGGAAGCGCCGTGCCGACCTCTTATCCACCTTTTGCACTGGATAAGTCCTGAAAACGGCATCAGGCTTGCCTTTCCCCGCACCAGACACCGACAGCAGATATTCACCAAACACGCCAAGCACACGCTTGTGACGGCTTATCAGGCCATTGGTCAGCCTGAACCGCCTCTGAGCATCCAGCCAGCGGTCAGCCAGTGGCCCCAGAGGTGTAGCGATGCCTTCCACAACCCCCATAACTGTCTCGAAATAACGCCTCCCCTCTGCCGGAGGGAGTTTCTCGGAGGCCTCAAGAACAAGATCGGTCACAACGGACCTGACATGCTCCCGTTCACTTTCAGGGGCACCCTCAGCAATCGTGCCAGGAACAAGACCTTCTGCCGGGTCATAGTCATCTGAAGCCTGCTCAATCTGCTGGCGATAATGGTGCCCAGCCTCCACAGCCTTGACAGGTGACGCCCACCACTCTGGCGTGAAGTCTTCCGACAAAGGAGGCAGCCCCTCTTCCACCAGCTTGGCATCGACCGTTGCACGAATGGCTGCAAGGGCAACGTCACGACGCTTCATAGCCTCCCGATAGTCACGGGTTTGGAGTGTGCGGACAATCTCGGTCTTCCTGCCATTCTTGGCCCCAAAGACACGCCCCACGTCCTGCACTCTGTCTTCCGGCACATTAAAGCGGACAGAGTAACTGTTCCCGCGCTTAATCATGTTCCGCATGTCTTCCGCACCCTTTTCGGCATCGAAAAGTGTAACGCTGGACCTGTAACGCACGGTCACAGAGCTTGTAACGGTGACATGCCGCAAACCATTGTTTTCATTGTGTTTTTGGGAACTGGAGCGGATGAGGGGAATCGAACCCCCGTATGCAGCTTGGGAAGCTGCCGTTCTACCATTGAACTACATCCGCATACCGTGGCGCGGATTATAGCGAGATCAAACGGGCCTGACAATCCGTTCTCTCTCGCTTTTTTTTCGTGCGGTTATTCCGCTTCCATATCCGCCGTGACCAGATCAGACAGATGCCCAATCTCGCGCAGGGTCAGGCCTTCCGGTGGTTTGGTCCGCGCACTCCCGCGGGCAATGCGGCGGGGCAGCACGGCTTTATCAAACCCCAGCTTGGCCGCTTCCTTCAGGCGGGCATCGGCCTGAGAGACCTGACGGACCTCGCCAGACAAGCCAACCTCACCAAAATAGACTTCGCCCGAACTGGTTGGCATGCCGGTCGCGGCAGAAATCAGGGCGGCCGCTACGGCCAGATCCGCCGCAGGTTCAGCCACTTTCAGGCCACCGGCCACGTTCAGATACACATCCATGCCGGAAAGCTTCACGCCGCAGCGTGTTTCCAGCACGGCCAGCAGCATGGAGAGGCGGCTAGTGTCCCACCCCACCACGGCACGACGGGGCGCATTGTCCCCACTCTTGGGGGCCAGCAGCGCCTGCACTTCCAACAGAACAGGCCGCGTGCCTTCCAGCCCCGCAAACACGGCAGAGCCAGCAATATTGCCGCGCCGTTCAGCAAGGAACAGGGCTGAGGGGTTGGAGACTTCCTCCAGCCCCCGGTCTGTCATGGCAAACACGCCAATCTCATCCGTAGCGCCAAAGCGGTTTTTGGCGGCGCGCAAAATGCGGAACTGGTGGCCCCGGTCACCCTCAAAATACATGACGGCATCCACCATATGCTCCAGCACACGCGGACCAGCCAAAGCGCCTTCCTTAGTGACATGCCCGACCAGAATCAGGCTGAAGCCCTTGCGTTTGGCCAGACGGATCAGCTCAAACGCGCAGGCCCGCACCTGAGAGACGGAGCCGGGGGCGCTTTCCACCGTTTTCAGCCACATGGTCTGGATGGAATCAATCACCACCACGCGCACATCCGGCTCTGCTTCCAGCGTGGCGACAATGTCGGCAACGTTGATGGAGGCCGCGAGGTCCAGCGTCGCCTGCCCCACCCCCAGACGCAACGCGCGCAGGCGGATCTGGTCTACCGCTTCTTCGCCTGAGATATAAAGAACGCGCTCGCCCTTACTGGCCAGTTTGCAGGCGGCCTGAAGCAGCAGTGTGGATTTACCGATCCCCGGATCACCCCCCACCAGTACGACCGAGGCCGGAACCAGCCCGCCGCCCAGGACGCGGTCCAGTTCCTCAATGCTTGTCCGAATACGCGGCGGGGGCGCGGCCATGCCCTCCAGCCCTTCCAGCTTAACGCGCCGGCCTTTACTGCTCGCACGGGGGGAAGACGCGGCCAGCGGTTCAACCGCAATTTCCTCCAGCGTATTCCACTCACCGCAGGCCTCGCACTGGCCCATCCATTTGGGATACACCGCCCCACAGGCCCGGCATGCAAACTGGCGGGCTGGTCGTTTAGCCAAGAGCGTTCTCCCCCATCATTCTATCGCTCATCTGGGGGCGAATACCCCGGTTCTCAAGAGCCGTGGCTTATGGACGCCCCACGGACTCATAGGTAAATCCGGCAGCACGCATGGCGGCGGGGTCAAAAATATTGCGCAGGTCCACAATGGTGCGGGTGCGCATCCTCTGGCTGAGTTCCACCGGGGAAAGCGCGCGGAAAATGTTCCATTCCGTCAGCACCACCAGCACATCGGCCTGCTCGGCGGCATCCAGCGCATCGGCACAATAGGTCACGCTTTCCGGCAGCAGCGGTTTGGCTGCCGTCATCCCCACGGGATCATACGCCCGAATGTCGGCCCCGGCTTCCGCCAGACGATGCAGAATCGGGATAGACGCGGATTCGCGCATATCATCGGTTTCCGGCTTGAAGGCCAGCCCCAGCACGGCCACCGTCTTGCCCGCAACGGACCCACCACAGGCCGCAATAATGCGCCCGGCCATACCGGCCTTACGCGCCTCGTTCACCTGCACGGTGGTTTCCACCAGACGGCAGGCGCTGTGGGCTTCCTGCGCAATGCGGGAGAGGGCCAGTGTATCCTTGGGGAAACAGGAGCCACCATAACCGGGGCCGGGCTGCAGGAACTTGCGGCCAATCCGGTCGTCCAGCCCCATGCCACGGGCCAGATCATGCACGTCCGCGCCCAGCGTTTCGCACAGATCGGCCATTTCATTGATGAAAGAAATCTTCATCGCCAGGAAGGAATTGGACGCGTATTTGGTCAGTTCCGCCGTTTCCAGCCCCGTAAACAGCAGCGGCGCTTCAATCACAGAGAGCGGGCGATAAACCCGGCGTAGCACATCTTCGGCCCGGCTGGCCCGCTCGGGGCGCGTCTGGTCCAGCCCGATAATCACGCGGTCAGGCCGCATGAAGTCCCCAATGGCGCTGCCTTCGCGCAGAAATTCGGGGTTGGAGGCGACATCAAAATCCGCCTCCGGGCGCGCCTGCCGGATAATCTCGGCAATGCGGCGGCTGCTGCCCACGGGAACGGTGGATTTGGTGACAATCACGGCATAGCCGGTCAGGGCCTCGGCAATCTGGCGGGCGGCGGCGTGGACGTACTGCATGTCCGCAGCGCCATCGCCATTGCGGGGCGGGGTGCCCACGGCAATAAACACAGCCTCAGCCCCGGCTACGGCGCTGGCAATATCATCCCCAAACGTCAGGCGGCCTGCCTGACTGTTGGACGCCACCAGCGCATCCAGCCCCGGCTCGTAGATAGGAATACGGCCTTCCCGCAAAGCGGAGAGACGCGCGGGGTTGGTTTCAACAATCGCGACATTAATGCCGAACTCGGCAAAACACGCGCCTGATACAAGCCCGACATACCCGCCGCCGATCATGGCTATGCGCATTCCCTGCCCTCCTGCCTTACTCATTATCCATAGGGTGGACTTTAAAACTGGCTGACACCAATGCCCTTAGCGGGCGGATGTCGCAATGCTTGATGTCGCATTTTTATAACCCGACCTTTGACGCCCCCCTGACTTCACGCTACGGCTTGACGCTTCTTATCATTCACCAAGAAACAGGACCGGACCGCCTGACCGGATGGATATGTTGCTCGATCTTGTGGCCAAACTGGGCCGTACTACCCTCGGCCTGATACGCGCGGCGGGTTCTCTGACCCTGTTTGCCCTCTCCGGCCTCTCTCATATCGTCAGGCCACCGTTCTACGGGCGCGTGTTTCTGTCCACGTTTCTGGAAACCGGGTTTTTCTCGCTGCCCGTGGTGGCCCTCACGGCCCTGTTCTCCGGCGGCGTGATTGCCCTGCAATCCTACACCGGCTTTGCGCAGTACCATGTGCAGAGCGCCATTGCCGGCATTGTGGTGCTGGCCGTAACGCGTGAGCTGGGACCCGTTCTGGCCGGGCTGATGGTCGCGGGCCGCGTGGGTGCCGCCATGGCGGCGGAAATTGGCACCATGCGGGTGACGGATCAGGTGGATGCGCTCACCACGCTCTCCACCAACCCCATGAAATATCTGGTTGCCCCGCGCCTGCTGGCGGGCATTATTGCCCTGCCGCTGCTGGTGCTGGTGGCGGACGTGCTGGGCGTGGCCGGGGGCTTTACCGTCTCCGTCGTCAAGCTCGGCTTTTCTCCCCATGCCTACATCACCGCCACGCTGAATTCCGTGAAGGTGATTGATGTGACCGTCGGGCTGGTCAAAGCCGCCCTGTTCGGCTTCCTGATTGCGCTGATGGGCTGCTATTACGGCTATAACAGCAAAGGCGGCGCGGAAGGCGTTGGCACCGCCACGACCTCCGCCGTGGTGGCCGCATCCATCCTGCTGCTGGCCTTTGATTACCTCCTGACGGATCTGTTCTTCTCACAATGACCGGCACCCTCCCCAAAATCCGTATCCGGGACCTTCACAAGTCCTTCGGTTCCAAAAAGGTGCTGGATGGCATCAATCTGGATGTCATGCCCGGCACGTCCTTTGTGATTATCGGCGGTTCCGGCAGCGGGAAATCCGTGTTGCTGCGCTGTATTCTGGGGCTGATTACGCCCGATGCAGGCAGCATTGAGATTGATGGCGAGGATATGATCACCGCCTCCCCCCGCAGGCAGGACGCCCTGCGCGGCAAGATTGGTATGCTGTTCCAGAACGGCGCGCTGTTTGACAGCCTGCCGGTGTGGGAGAACGTGACCTTCGGCCTGCTGGCGCTCAAACGGCTGAATCGCAAGGACGCCCGTGGCCACGCCGGGAGCATCCTCGCACAGGTGGGGCTGGACCCGACCGTTGGAGAACTCTACCCGTCCGAACTCTCCGGCGGCATGCAGAAGCGCGTCGGCCTGGCCCGCGCCATTGCGGCCCAGCCGGACATTCTGTTTTTTGACGAACCCACAACCGGGCTGGACCCCATTATGGGTGCTGTGATTGACGGGCTGATTGTGGACTGCGTGAAAAAGCTCGGCTCCACCGCCATTGCCATTACGCATGACATGGCCTCCGCCCAGCGCATCGGGGATGAGGCCGCCATGCTCTACAAGGGCCAGCTGATCTGGCAGGGGCCAGCAAGCTCGCTGATGAACAGCGGGAACGCCATGGTGGACCAGTTTACCCACGGGCGGCGAGAAGGCCCCATTACCATGGAACTCCGCCGCTAAACGGTGCGCTTTGGCGGACTTTTCCACTTGCTCCCCTCCCCGCCGGGTGAGATAGAAGCTCAACCGGATTGAAACACAGGAACAAGACCATGAAACACGCGGTTCTGATGCTGGTATGTGCTTTTACGCTCTGCTCCTGCGGGATGTTCGGCAAGAGTGAGCCGCGCCACATGACGACGGCAGCACAGTGGGAAAAATACGGCTACAAGGACCATCTGCAGGAAACGGCGCAGGCCGGCAAATCCACCAAAGCAGACGACGCCGACCCGCTCCAGATGCATAAAAACGACAAAAGCAAAGACGGCAAGAAGAGCAAAAAGACGTCTTCTTCCTGATCTCAGCCTGACCGGGAGGCTCACCGCCTCCCGCCGCATCACCGCTTTCTGGCAGCAGCCTCAGTCCGCAGGCTTTGGTCAGGCTGATAGTTTACCTGCTTCCTGCTGAAGGCGAGTCTCCAGCCTGCACGTCCATTCCGCCTGCATGTTGTGCTGGGTGCAATATGCGACCACACTCTTGAGCTCCGTCAGTTGCGCGACATTCCTGACGTTCAATGTGTCGATCATCTCCATTTCAAACGGCTGTTCAAAGCACTCCGGATTATCCATCCCAACAGCTTTGAAGTTTAACCGCGTCCGAACGCATTTCTCACACTGCCCACAATTTGCAGCCTGGTCCTGCCCCTCCCAGCAAACTTTGAGGGTGCGCCGCCCCACGCTATCCCGCGCGACCAGCTCTGCCTTGCCAGTGCGGGAGAAACCTGCCCCTTCATGCACAATATCTACTGCACCACCTGAGAGCAGATAGTCCGTTGCCGGTGTTGACCCCCACGGGAACACCAGATGGTTGTAGGGCTCTGAGCTGCCCAGTAAAGCATAGGAATAATCACGATAAAAAAGATGTAAAATACCACTCAACTGGGACGAAAAACTGTGCTCCCAGTTCTGGAGCTCATACTGCCGCACATTAGTTTTCACCAGATGCGGTGTCAGACCAACACTCTGGAGAAACGGCATAACTCTTGAAACAAGACGCTCGAACGCCTCATCATTTTCGTGCCGCACATCAAACCCATGCACCATGACGCAGGACTGAAGAGGATAAGACCAGTTGTTTTTCTGGGTGTGTCGCAGGGCCAGGAATGTTGCAACCAGACCACCGGAAAAAGCCGAGATTGCCTTTTCCTTCCGCCGCACATTCAGCCAGAAATCTCCAACTTCCCGCTGGGCCACAATCTGACAGATCTTATAGTTTTCCGGCAGAAGGCAATGCCATGCCTCCTGAAAAATCTGGATATTGCGCAAAGCTTTTTTGCTGACTGGCCCACAGATTTCAAACACGTCAAACCGTTCCATGGCCACAAAAATGAACATGAACATCAGTCCGTCATATAATGATGATGCCGTGAAGCGCTGATAATTCCGCAGATGAATATAAATCCCGTAATCCTGAACCTCCTGCGGCACTCCCTCTCCCAGCAATGCAATACGAATAACTGTATCGGCTCCGGTTTGCTCGACCGTGGCTTTCAGGGTGAGTTTACGCATTGATCAAATATACCTTTGTTCAAAATTTCGTTTTACTGTTGTAGCGCAGGATATGCTATCTGGCTCGGATCAAAAAAAGAGAAATGTCGAACCTGTAAGACGGGGCTCTCTTCGCAACCTCCGGGTTCTCTGGCACGTTGGACCTCCATGTTCCCTGTGCCGGAGTTTAGAGAAGCCTTATGACTCGCCAGCCGTTCCGCATTCTTTTTCCTGTCTTGTGCATGGTACTGGCGGGGCTTTTCCACCCGATACTTTCAGGCCCGGCGGCACGGGCGGCACAGCCCGAAACACCTGCCACACAACCCGCCTCTCCGGCCCAAACGCCCGCCCCCCTGATTGCAGACATCACGCTTTTTGCGTCCGACGCGACGCTGAATGCGATGGGGGATGAGATCCGCGCGATCTACGTTGGCAGTCGAAAAGATTACTCCACCACCCAGAATACCAACGCCCTGAACATGCTGCTCCGCCGCGCAACGGCGGTTGCCACCAAGACGGATGCTCTGCTGACGCAGATCAAGCCGTATGAGAGCGTGTATCAGAGCTTTGTCGATATTCTGGGGAAACCGGAAGCTTCTGAACCCGCCTCCATTACCGAGCAGCGCAAAATGCTGACGGCCAGACAGCAGGACATTTCCGGCCGCATCACCCGCCTGCGGCTTTACCAGCTGGAAGCCCAGCAACTCATGCAGGAACTGCGCCAGCATGGCACGGCCATCCAGCAGGCCACCATGACGCAGCGTTTCCCAACGCCGCTTGGGGTTAATTTCTGGTCTCAGCTTTCCAGCACCGCCAAACAGGATAGGGACCGTGCAGCCTCTCTGGTCTCCGAGATTGGTGTGGTGCTGAAAAATGCCTTTACCGGCCAGCATGCGTTGCTCACGCTGGGGGCGCTGGCGCTCTCCGGCCTGCTGCTGGCGCTGCATTTTTTCTGCCATACGCCCGTACGGATGCTGGTCTCCCGCTTTCTGCCGACAGGCCGCATTCGTCCCATTACAGCTGCCGTCATTTGTTCACTCATTGGCGTTGTCGCATGGGGCGGGGCGTTTCAAATCATCTGGAACGCCATCAGCTTCAATAATGATGCCGTTGCGGATGATCTCTCCGCTCTGGCCGATATGGTGGCGGCGCAGGTTCCACTGTGCGGGTTTGTGCTGGAACTGGGCATGAGCATCCTCTCCCGCAGGCCGGAATGGCGCGTGTTCCCCATGCCGGATACGCTGGCGCGCAACCTGCGCCTCTTCCCCTTCTGGTTTGCCTCGGCCCTGATTGTGCGCGGCGTCCTGCGTTATGTGGATACCCAGAGCGGGCTGGGGCTCCTGCCCATTCAGTTGCTCGACGGTCTTTATACGCTCGCCGTCAGCCCGCTGCTGTTTGCCATCCCGCGTCAGCTGCGCCTGTCGGCCCAGCAGGATAATCCTGAGACCAATTCTGCCGAGATCGCCCCGCTTTTAAGAACACTCGTCACCACCATTGCCATTGTCTGCTGGGGGGCCGTGCTGACGGGTTATATCCCGCTGGGATACACCATCATCTCATGGGTCTCCGTCATGGCCATCACCATGACGGGCCTGCTGCTGGTGGCCCTGCTGGCCACCGCACTGGGTAGCAGCGTGTTCCCCTCCAGAGCGCCGGTTGGTGCCCATCTGGTCCGGCTGGGCCTCCCTGCCCGGCTGGTGGATCAGGCGAGTGTGGTTATCCCCGGGCTGATCAGCGTTTTTTTGCTGGTTGTCGCCTTTTCTGTCGCCACGGCGGGTGCGGATTTTGATCCCTCTCAGGTTGGCCGTCGTATTCTGTCCATCTTTAAGGGGCAGGCCGCGACGGAAGGTAGCTTCAACCTCTCGCTGGATGCCGTGCTGCTCTGTGCTGGCCTGCCTATTCTGGGCCACTACGCCATCCGGATTGTCAGGAACTGGTTCCGCCTGCACTTCTTCCCCACCACACGGCTGGATATTGGCGCGCAGGCCTCCATCCTGAATATTCTGACCTACAGCGCGTGGATCGTCATCGGGCTGTGCATGACCTCCGCTCTCGGGGTCACGGTCAAGAGCATGACATGGGTTGTCAGTGCCCTGTCCGTTGGTATCGGTTTTGGCTTGCAGTCCATTGTGCAGAACTTTGTGTCCGGCATTATTCTTATGGCCGAACGCCCCGTCTCCATTGGGGATGTGGTCGATATTGCCGGGGCGCATGGTGAGGTCGCGCGCATCAGCGTGCGGTCCACCAACATCAAACTGGCTGATGGCTCCACGATGATTGTGCCAAACTCGCAATTCATCACCTCCGCAGTGCGCAACGCCACGCGGGCGGAAAAGCCGGGCGTGTTCACCATCCCGCTACAGGTGCCGTTTACGTCTGATCTGCACAAAGCCATGAATGTGATGACCAGCACGCTGGCAGGCTGCGAAAATGTGGAAGACCAGCCTGTGCCAACCGCCAGCATCACCTCCGTGACGGACGGCTCCGCCGTTCTGACCGGCACCGCCCGCGCCCGTGTAGGGATGGACACTGCCACAGTGCGCAGTGAGGCCCTGTTTGCCTTGTGGCAGGCCTTTCAGGACAATCAGATACCCGTCACGGTGCCCAGCACCCTCATCCAACCCGCAAAGTAGAACAAAAAAGGCCGGGCTTCTCACCCGGCCTTTCCTTTTTAGAAATCCGCCTGTGCACTGATGGAGAAGGACCGGGGCGCACCGAGCATGACCTCACTCGGGTAGCTGGTGTCCGCCCACTGGATAAAGTGCTTGTTGCCAATATTGTCGATGCGGCCATAGACCGTAATGTTTTTATAGGCATGCCAGCCTGCAAAAACATTGACCAGCGCATAATCCTTCAGAGACAGCGTATTCGCATAGTCCCCTTTGCGAGCCGACACGTAGCGCATCCCCGCCCCCAGATCGAGCGGCAGATCCCCCACACGGGACCAGATAGCCCACAGATTGGCCGTAACAGCAGGCACATCTGGCACCTGATTGCCCGAGGCATCGACCGAGGCGCTGGGATGAAATGAGCCGTAGCGGGAATAGGTGTAGGCCACGTTGCCCGAGAGGCTCCAGTGCCGGTTGAGTGTCAGATCACCCTGCCATTCCACCCCACGCGATTTCTGCACACCGGCGGTCGCTACCGTATCCGGCCCGGTTGCAACCAGCATACGGGTCCGCCTGATGTCATACAGCGCCAGCGTGGTGGTGAAGCGCCCGTCCCACAGGCTGGCTTTTACGCCAATGTCGCCCTGCCGGGAGTGGCTGAGGCGGGTGAACTGCCCCCGGTTAACCAGAAACAGGTTGGAACCCGGCGGATCTTCCCCTGTCGTATAAACCCCATATACGCTGATGTTTTTCGTAATATCGAACACTGGCCCGATGCGGAAATTATCCGGGTTATAATGGCCCTTAAAGCTGGTCGCTGCGTTAAACTGCCCGGCCTGCGTATAATTCTGCCGGTCGAGCGAAAGCCAGTCATACCGGAAACCGCCCACCAGCCGCAGATTATCCCGAATGGTCAGAACGTCTTCCAAAAACAGCCCTGCCTGCACCATCGTGGTGGGAGATTTCATGAAGGGATATTCCCCCGCAAAAGACCCAAGCGGCGTGGATTCCGGGCTGGCGAGAGACACACTGTCCGCATAATCCGCCGAAGGAAAACCACGGTTGCGGATAAAGCGCAGATAATAGGCATCCCCACCCAGCACAAAACGGTTCTTCATACCGAAGATGGAAAAATCAAACTGCGCCTGCAGCGTATCCCCAACCTGATGCTGGTTCTGATACACATAAAACCGGTCTCGCCCGATACGCCCCGGCGCAATGGCATTGCCTGCGGCATCCGTGCTGCCGGGGCTGTTGAGGTAGGTCAGGCTTTCCGCATTATTCCAGCGCCGTTTGGAATAAATGAAGTAGCTGCTGTTATGAAACAGAACATGGCTGTTCACTCGCCAGTCCAGATGCAAAGTGGGCGTGGCGTTGACGGACCCGGCCTTACCATCCCGCACGTTATAATACCGCCAGAGGGATGCACGGGTAATGCCCAGCCCCTTACTGGAACTCAGCAGACCGCCCACACGTCCGCCCGTCTGGGAAAGATCCACCAGCGGTGTACCGTAATAGGTGGACAACCGGTCTGTCAGGTAATCCATACTCAGCCGCGCAGTGAATTTGGAGGTCGGCTTCCAGAGCAGAGTTGTGGTGAAATCATCCGAGTGCGGATCAGCGCCTTTTACAAACCCGTCGGAGGAAGTTCGACTAAAGTCCGTGCGCAATGCCAGAGTTTGCGTAATGGGGACAGAGCCACCCACGCCAGCATTCCATGTATTGAAACTACCGTAAGATATCAGCGCATTGGCGTGGGGGGCATCAAAGGTCGGGGTTCGGGTACGCATGTCCACCGTGCCACCCACAGCCCCCTGCCCATACAACACGGAGGACGGGCCTTTGAGCACCTGCACACTTTCCAGATTGAAACTGTTCTGGGGCCGGTTGATCATTGTGGTGGGGCCAAAATACTGGCCGTCATGCAGCACCAGAATCTGGTTCCCGGTAAAGCCGCGCATCATCAGCTGCGCCGGGCTACCCGGAGACCCACCGGACGAAACACCGGGGGCGCTGTCTGCTGCCGCCTCGGCCTGCGCATAGCCACGCTGCATCATCAGATCATGGGACACGACATTAATGGTGCCCGGTGTGTGCTGGATGGAAAGCCCCAGTTTGCCACCGACGGCTGGCACGGCCTGAAGCGGCGCTGTCTTGCCGTAAGCGGTAATATATTCCGCGCCTGCCGCCGTCATGGCGGGCACAGGGGTTTCCTGCTTTTTATGCTGAGGACCTCTGTTTTTTTTTCAAAGGTCTGGCATCAGGATTTCCCGATCCCTCGGGTGTTGCCGCATAGGCGATGGAAACGGAATTCAGGCCCAGCAGGAGACTGAGGGCGTAAGAGAGTGGACGCACGGGGTTCGCTCCAAAAAACGTCACCGCGGTGGAAGCACTGAGCAAACCGTGCCTCGCCGCCACATCACCCCGTATGGCAGCTCCGTCCGTGACTTTCGGGCAATGGCAGGTCTCCTGGCTCGC
>NZ_LHZA01000045.1 GCF_001580535.1 Acetobacter cerevisiae
TATCGAGCTTCTGGTGGTCGATGCGGCATTGGAAATACGGCATCGCGACCATGCCCTGACAGGCAACTGGAAGGACTATCGGGACTGCCATGTGAAGCCTGATCTGGTGCTGATCTATCGCCTCATTGAGGCCGATCGCCTGGTCTTGGTGCGACTGGGCTCCCATTCGGAACTCGACCTCTAGCCTTTAAGGGAAAGACAGGCGTCTTAGTCCCGGTGCATCAGAGAGTGCGCGCTTATACGTTGCCCAAAGGGCAACGTGCGCTTGGTGTCGGGCGATCTATTTTTCGGTGGCCGGCAAGTCTGGTTCCATGCCGTCGAAAGAAGGCTGAGATGGTGGTGGTAAGCCGGGGCCGGTAGGTAGCTGCTTCTCTCCCGGATACAGGTCTGGAATGGCCTGTAGAGGCGGCTGTGCGCCAATTTCGGTCTTATCGGGTTGTTCGTCGTCTGAGAGCAACACAGCGGCAGAAAACAGGCTGTAGCGGATACCATCGCGGTTTCCGGACCAAGCCACTCGGTCATTAACGATGTAAGCACAAGCCGTGCCTGTGGGGCCGATCTGTCGAACTTCGATCCAGTTGCCCTCTCGTAAAACGGACAAAGCCCTTTTGAGAGTATTCAAGCCGCAACCAGCCATTTTGGCCAATGTAGCTTGGGATGCGACGAGAGCATTATTGCGGCCCATTTGGGAGGTCATAAGCATCATAACGGCCGCTGCTCTAGGATTTGATACAGCTAATTTTGACCATCGTTCCATAGCCGCTCGTTCGACCTGAACCCAAGTTCCGTTGGGTGCGGTGGTTAATCCAACGTGCTTTGGCTTCATGGCCTACCCCTAGATCAAATCAGACGATTTTTCATCCAAATTTGGATGAAATTCATCCATTTTATAGCGAAAAATGTAGATAAATTCAATCCAAATTTGGACAAATTCCATCCAAACCTAGCCCATAGCTGGTGGGCTAGGGGTAGCCCATAGCTGGTGGGCTACCCCCCCCCCTCACATCATTGATAAATAACAATTTTTTTCGTGGTCTCTCTCTATGATCTTTGGACCGTCCCCGAAGCCCACGGGGGCGGCGCAGCGAACGCCTTGCGTGAGCGGCAGCGGAGCCGCGCCGGTGGACCCTCGGGGGCGGATCAGAGGCTCATAAAAGGGCGATTAATTCCGTTTTCGTATCGTTGTGCGACGCTTCAGCGACCGGGTGTGTCGATTAACCGTCACACCGCTCCGGCGCCTTCGGCGGGCTACGCCGCTCCCGCTCCGCGCTCGCCCGGAGCCTGCAAGGCCAGCGAAACCGGGGAAGGGCAAAATGGCTCAAGAAGCGACGAACGGGGCGATTCCGGTTGCACCTGGTGCGAGGCCAGCGGCAAGCTGGCTATGGGCGTAGTCACCTGTGGCGAGGGGATGGGCCGGGTTGTGGTAAGCCCGGCCCTTCCTGCGTCTGTAGCCGGGAACTCCCGGTTATAGGCCGAAGGATGGCCGTACAGGGCACTCAGACGAGTTTCCGATACCAACCTACCGGACAAGAGCCGGAAGCCATCATACGGCCCTCTGACGGCCTTATAGCGGATGATCGCAAGAGGCGATCGCCTGTTCTCCTGACGCGATCAGGTGGGGCATGGTGCCGTTCCATGTTGGGGCTTCTCGCGGCCCGGCCGGAAAGGGCGGCACTCTGGCGGCAATTTTCGCAGTGCCACCATGCCGCGCCCTAACCCCATGTGCAGACAGAGGAATCCGGAAAACCAAGGTCACAGAGTGCCGGTTTCTTTAATCTTGCCCTCACTTTTTTCGCCTTCTCCCACCCCGGAACGTAGACGAAATTGGTGTTTTGTATTACACTGAAATACAGTATTGGGAGGGTATGTCATGGCTGTCAGTCGCATGGTCCAGGCCCGAGTGCCGGGTGAGATTCAGGAAGCCGCGAACCAGGTCATTCACGCGGCCGGGCTGACGGTGAGTGATGTGGTGCGTGTGCTGATGACGCGGATTGCCCAGGACAAGGTGATTCCGGCCGCGCTGTTTCAGCCCAATGCGGAGACGCTGGCAGCGTTTACTGAGGTCGAGCGTGGGGATCTGACGCGCTTCAGGTCTGTCGATGCGCTGTTCGAAGATCTCCATGCGGACGATTGAGCGCACGACGGCTTTCAAGCGTGATTTCAAACGGGTGGCGAAGGGACCGCATCGGGCT
>NZ_LHZA01000135.1 GCF_001580535.1 Acetobacter cerevisiae
GCTTTGCCAAGCCGATTGATACCGCTTTGGTGGAAAATCTGGCCCGCAACCATGCGGTGCTGATCACGCTGGAAGAAGGCGCGATTGGCGGGTTTGGCGCACAGGTGGGCCAGCATCTGGCCAATACCGGCCTGCTGGACCATGTCCGCTTCCGCCCCATGACCCTGCCCGATATCTTCATCGACCATAACACGCAGGACGCTCAGTACGAGCAGGCCGGCCTCACCGCCCCCCACATCGTCAAAACCGCTCTCAGCGCGCTGGGTGTGGCGCTGACGGAGCAGACGGCCTGATCTGATGGCGCGCCGTCGTGTTGACCAGATGCTTGTTGACCGGGGGCTGGTTGAAAGCAGGACAAAAGCTCAGGCCCTGATTATGGCCGGGCTAGTGTTCACCGGAGAAAAACGCGTTGCCAAGGCAGGTGATCAGCTTGCCGAGGACGCGCCTCTGGACGTGCGTGGCCAGCAGCATCCGTGGGTTTCCCGCGGCGGCTGCAAGCTGGCTCACGCCGTCACTCATTTTGATCTTTCCCCGCAGGACCGCGTGTGTCTGGATGTCGGTGCTTCTACTGGTGGCTTTACCGATGTGCTGCTCACCAACGGGGCACGGCATGTCTATGCTGTGGATGTTGGACACGGGCAGCTGGCATGGAAGTTACGGTCTGACGCCCGCGTGACCGTGATGGAAAAGTGCAATGCCCGGCATCTGGACAGCACGCAGATCCCGGAAGCCCCGTCTGTCATTGTCTGCGATGCCAGCTTTATCGGCCTTCGGACAGTGCTGCCTGCCGCCCTGTCTCTGGCAACAGATGACGCCTGGGCCGTCGCTCTCATCAAACCGCAGTTTGAAGCAGGCCGTGACCAGATCGGGGCCAAAGGCGTTGTGCGTGACCCAGCGGTGCATGAAAGCGTGTGCCAGATGATCCATGACTGGTGGAGCGCTCTGCCCGGCTGGTCTGTGCTGGGGATCGAAGCGAGCCCCATTACGGGGCCGGAAGGCAACCGGGAATTCCTGATTGCGGCCAAACGGGTTCCGCTCGTCGGTTAAAACAGTCCGGCAGGACTGCTTCCTCAAGCAGTCTTGCTGCCCGTTCTTGTAAAAACACTTCCTTAAAAGATTTTTTATTACTGCCTGCTCGGCAAATACGTGGCGAAAGATCACTTTTTCTGCCACATTCTCCAAGTAATAAAATCTTCTCACAGCATAGTTTAAGGAAGTCTGTCGCTTATGCGCAAAATCATCATGATGCTTGGCGTTGCAACCGGCCTGCTCGGCATCACTGGTGGTGCCCAGGCTGCCCCTCGCCCGTATAATGCTGCCGCCAATGCCCCTGCCCCGCAGGACAGCGTGACGGAAGCGGGCAGCTCTCTGCTCCGTGGCTACGAGCAGGACGGACTCACGCTCCAGGATGATCTGAAAAATCAGACACTGGTGATTTCAACAGATCCGGCGACACTGCATGCCCGCGCGCTCCCATCCGATGGAAATAACCGGTATCGCATCGCCATGCGGGATGTGCTTTCTGCCGCGGCCTCTTACGCCTATCTGTATTTTGGCCTGCATCAGGATGCGGACCACCTTTCTGTAGTGGCCAACATCCAGTCTGACGGCCTCCAGCAGGCTAGCATGGCAGGCAGCACAGCAGAGGCGGAACAGCCAGCGATGACGTTTGATATTCCGCGCCCTTCCTTCCCGATCTCTCCGGACACGACGCCAGACGCCTATTCCGCGCAGACAATCAGCGCGATTCTGGGCGGGATTGATCCGGCCAAAACCAATATCGCGGCATGGCTGCGCTCGGGTTTGCAGGCTTCCCCGCAACCGTCCGGCGCCCCCACGCACACGCCGTAAGGAAACCTTCTGGCCCTGAACGCTGAACGCGCGAGCGGTTTGGCTGCAGGACCAGCTCCTAAACAGCTGATCCAACGGCTTTGCGCAGAAAGATCAGGATAATTTATCAAGGGTCCGGTGCTTGCCGGGCCCTTCTCTGTTATAAGGGCTCCTTTCCTCCCTTCCAGTAGTGGCGCCGTTCATGTCTTCAGGTAATTCTGCTCATCCCACACCATCGCACGATGCAGAGGCCGCAGCCTCGCTCAATGCGGATGAACGGGCCCGTATTCTGGCAAAAGCCGCCCTGTTCAGCCCGCCTCCGGCCACTCTGCCGGATGGGCGACGCGATCTGGTGGGGCTGACGCGTGAGGAAATTACCGACATTCTGGTCGAAATCGGGGAAAAGCCGTTTCGGACCAAACAGCTCTGGCAC
This sequence comes from Acetobacter cerevisiae, assembly GCF_001580535.1. GTDB lineage: Bacteria > Pseudomonadota > Alphaproteobacteria > Acetobacterales > Acetobacteraceae > Acetobacter > Acetobacter cerevisiae. The sequence continues at coordinate 2,264 of NZ_LHZA01000135.1, forward strand.
TGGATCTACCATCAGGGCGTGACCGATTTCACGCAGATGAGCAGCATTGCCAAACCGCTCCAGCAAAAGCTGGCGGAACGGTTTGTTGTTGGTCGCCCGGAAGCCGCAACAGTCCAGACGTCCTCGGACGAAACCCGTAAATTCCTTTTCCGGTTCCGTGACGGGCAGGAAGCTGAAACTGTCTATATCCCGGACCGTCGGGAAGACCGGGGGGCTGTGTGCATTTCCTCGCAGGTTGGCTGTACGCTGTCCTGCACCTTCTGCCATACCGGCACCCAAAAACTGGTGCGCAACCTTGGCGCTGCGGAAATTGTCGGCCAGTTCATGGCGGCGCGGGATTCCTATAACGAATGGCCCAGCCCCAAGGGTGACACGCCCCGCCTGCTCTCCACCATCGTACTGATGGGCATGGGTGAGCCGCTCTATAATTACGAAAACATCGCCAAGGCCATGCGGATTATCATGGATGGTGAAGGCATTGGCCTCTCCCGCCGCCGCATTACGCTCTCCACTTCTGGCGTTGTACCGCTGATGGACCGTTGCGGGGATGAACTAGGCATCAACCTCGCTGTCTCCCTGCATGCGGTACGGAATGACCTGCGGGACGAGATTGTGCCGCTCAACCGCAAATACCCCATTGAGGAAGTCCTGGCCGCCTGCCGCCGCTACCCGGCTGCCAGCAATGCCCGCCGCATCACGTTTGAATACATCATGCTGCGCGGCGTGAATGACAGTGAGGCCGACGCGCGGGAACTGGTCCGGCTGATTTCCGGCATTCCCGCCAAGGTCAACCTGATCCCCTTCAACCCCTGGCCGGGCAGCGCCTACCGCCCCTCCACGCGGGAACAGCAGAACAAATTTGCGGATATCGTCATGGCCGCAGGCTTTGCCTCCCCCATCCGTACACCGCGCGGGCGCGATATTCTGGCCGCCTGTGGGCAGCTGAAAACCGAAAGTGAGCGCATCCGCACTTCTCAAAGCTGATTTTTCTGCATCAGACCACGCTCAGCGGGGGTTGGGCTCTGGCTCCCTTCCCCCGCTGGTGCTAGGACACTCTTCGGACTTTATTCATTTTATCAGATTCAGGAGACCTGCCTCATGGCCGCTACTGCCGCCAGAAAAGATGTCAAAAAGGTTGTGCTGGCCTATTCCGGCGGCCTTGATACGTCCGTCATCCTGCGCTGGCTGCAGAAGACTTACGGGTGTGAGGTTGTCACCTTTACGGCTGACCTTGGTCAGGGTGAGGAACTGGAACCGGCCCGCAAGAAAGCTGAGATGTTCGGCGTGAAGGAAATCTTCGTCGAAGATCTGCGCGAGACCTTCGTCAAAGACTTCGTGTTCCCCATGTTCCGGGCCAACACGCTGTATGAAGGCCAGTATCTGCTGGGCACCTCCATTGCCCGCCCGCTGATTGCTCAGCGCCAGATCGAGATTGCCCGCGCTGTTGGGGCCGACGCTGTTGCCCACGGCGCAACCGGCAAAGGGAACGATCAGGTTCGCTTCGAGCTGGCCTATTACGCCCTGCAGCCCGACATCACGGTTATCGCACCCTGGCGTGAGTGGGATCTGACCTCCCGCACCCGCCTGCTGTCCTTCGCTGAAGAAAACCAGATCCCCATTGCGAAGGACAAACGCGGCGAAGCGCCGTTCTCCGTCGATGCCAACCTTCTGCACTCCTCCTCTGAGGGCAAGCTGCTGGAAGATCCGGCCATTGGCCCGGAAGAAATCGTTTTCCAGCGCACCATTTCTCCGGAAGCAGCCCCGGATGTAGCGACGGAAATCACCATTGATTTCGTCAGCGGTGACCCGGTTGCCATCAATGGCGAAGCCATGTCTCCGGCCACCCTGCTCACCCGCCTGAACGAGCTGGGCAAAGCCAACGGCATTGGCCGTCTGGATCTGGTGGAAAACCGCTTTGTGGGCATGAAATCCCGCGGCATTTATGAAACACCGGGCGGCACCATCCTGCTGACGGCACATCGCAGCATTGAGTCCATTACGCTGGACCGTGAAGCCATGCACCTGAAAGACAGCCTGATGCCGCGCTACGCCGCCATCCTGTATAACGGGCTGTGGTTCTCCCCGGAACGCCGTATGCTGCAGGCGCTGATTGATGCGTCTCAGCATTCCGTTTCAGGCCGCGTGCGTCTTAAACTCTATAAGGGTAATGTCATCTGCGTTGGTCGCGAAAGCCCCAATAGCCTGTATGATACCCGTGTCGTGACGTTTGAGGATGATGAAGGTGCGTATAATCAGGCTGACGCACAGGGCTTCATCAAACTGAACGCGCTGCGTCTGAGACTGGGAGCACAGATTGGCCGCAATGGCGGCGCTCTCTGAGCTTTTGGACATCTGCCATTCTTTCTAGATTGCCGAGAGGACCATGACCCGTCGTTTCAACATCATCCCCTATCTGCTTGCGGCCAGCATGGCCGTTTCTCTTACGGCCTGTGGCTCCCACAAGCAGGAAGAACCCGAGCTGACCCCCATGCAGCAGCTGGACAAGCTGCGAAGCCAGCCTGGTGTGACGGTGCTGAAGGACGGGCTGGCCTATAAGGTTCTGCAGTCTGGCAAGAAAGACGCCGACCAGCCGCGTCCGGGTGACGTCATGATGCTGATCTATGAAGGCCGTCTGCCTGATGGATCCATTTTTGACAGTTCAGAACAGCATGGTGACGGCGCTTATATGCAGATGCCGCTGGAAGGCCTTGTGAAAGGCTGGATGGAAGCCCTGCCGATGATGCGCGTAGGCGATACATGGATGCTCTATGTGCCGCCTGAGCTGGGTTATGGCCACAAAGCCATGGGCGTTATCCCGTCCGACAGCCCGCTTATCTTCCGTATCCAGCTGCTGGGTGTGACGCACACGCGCTAACCCCGGCATGTTGCCAAAGCTGGCTCCGCCCATGTGGAGCCAGCAGGTCTTTTTAGTCTCATGACGTTTTTCAAACGGCTTCGCCCCGCTCTTCTTGCCGCAAGCGGGGCTGCTCTCTTCCTGACAGCCTGCACCCCTAAAAGCGGGGCTGGCCTGTACGGGACAAACTGCGGCATCTGCCACCATGGTGGCGACGGAATGCCCGGCGCGGTCCCCCCGCTTGTCGGACGGATTGACCGCATTGCCAGCACACCGGAAGGCCGGAAATATCTGGCTGATGTGCTGATGAATGGCGTCAGCGGTCCCATCAAAGCCAACGGGCAGCCTTACGAGGCCGAAATGCCGCCTTTCCGCTACCTGCAGGATGAACAGGTGGCGCAGATTCTGACGTGGCTGTCTTCCCGCGGGCAGACCAGCCCCACACCGCAAATTACCACAGCAGACATTGCAGCCGCTCGCACCACCCGCAAATCGGCTGGCATGGTCGCGCTGGAGCGGGAAGAGCTGGACCATAAAGCCCCCCTTCCCTGACCCTTCCTTTTCCTGACGCAGGCACTGGTATCCTTATGCAACGTATTTTTTCCGGCATTCAGCCCTCCGGCATTCCGCAGCTTGGCAATTATCTGGGAGCCATCCGCAACTGGGTAAGCCTGCAGGCCGACCATGAGTGCGTTTTTTGCCTTGTGGACATGCATGCCATCACGGTGTGGCAGGACCCGGAAAAACTGCGCAACCAGACGTTGACGCAGACCGCGATCCTGCTGGCCGCCGGGATTGATACGGACAAGCACATTCTGTTCAACCAGTCTGCCGTATCCGCCCATGCGCGGCTGGCGTGGATTTTCAACTGTGTAACCCGCCTTGGCTGGCTGAACCGCATGACGCAGTTCAAGGACAAGGCCGGCAAGGACCGGGAAAACCATTCCGCTGGCCTGTATGTCTATCCCAGCCTGATGGCGGCCGACATTCTGGCCTACAAAGCTACCCGCGTGCCGGTTGGGGAAGACCAGAAGCAGCATCTGGAACTGACGAACGACATCGCCCAGAAGTTCAACCATGACTACGGCGTTGAATTCTTCCCGGAAGTCGAAGCGCTGATCCCGCCCGCAGCAGCACGTGTGATGAGCCTGCGCGACGGCACCAAGAAGATGTCCAAGTCGGACCCATCTGCCCAGAGCCGTATTGAGCTGACGGATGATGCCGACACAATTGCCCTGAAGCTCCGTCGCGCCAAAACGGATGCCGATGTGCTGCCCGCAGAGCCTGCCGGACTGGCAGACCGCCCGGAAGCCAAAAATCTGGTGACCATTTACGCGGCTCTGGCTGACCTGAGCGTGGAAGAGGTTCTGGCGCGCCATCAGGGCGAAGGCTTTGGCCCCTTCAAAAAGGCGCTGACCGACGTTGTGGTCAACGCCATTGCCCCCATTGCGCAGGAAACCACGCGCCTGATGCAGGATGAAACCCATCTGGCCAACGTGCTGCGCTTCGGCGCTCAGCGCGCACAGGCGATTGCAGAGCCGATTGTTTCTGAAGCTGAAAAAATTGTCGGCTTTCTGAAGTAAACCGCTCCCGCGGCATCTGTCAGCAAGAAGGCCACTTCAAGAAACTGCTTTCTTGCTGGATGCTTTTTCTCAGAGAGACGGCGGGGGCGTTGTATTCCGCTCTGTCTGACCAGACGATACTGGAAACGCGTTCGCCAGAATACCTGGCAGCGCCAGAGCAATGACGACACAGGCCACGCCCATCAGAAAAAAGCGTGGCCATGTGGTGTAGCCAAAAGCTCCTACCGCCCCGCCTGCGATAAAACAGGCAATAATTTTGCTATGCAGCCGCAGGCGTAGCACCGTTTTTGCATGGTGTTCCGGATCAACAGGATGCCGGAAGGCATCGACCCAGTCTGCCAGTTCAATTCCCAGATCGGTAATCATTCCGGTCACATGCGTTGTGCGCACGACTGAGCCGGAAATCCGGGTGACTGTGGCGTTTTGTAACCCCATCAGAAAGCTCAGCCCCAGCGGTGGCAAAATATGGTGCCCGGATGGGGGAAGCCAGAAAAACTGTGCCAGATTGATCGTGGCGAGAAGTAAACCTTCCAGCAGAATACTATAGGCATAAATCGCCTTCTGCCCGCGCCTGCGACCGCCATTGACCAGAAACGTGCACATCATCGCGCCGAGAAAAAAGCTGGCAATCAGGGCAACGCAGGTCAACACCTCCTCGGCCTGCCCTTTTTGCAGACCGATGGCAAAGGCTGTGACATTGCCGGTCATGTTCGCGCAATAAGACCCAACACTCAGAAACCCGGCAACGTTCACTGCTCCCGCCACAAGGGCCAGAGAGCACCCTAACTGCCGGTCATGCAGAAAGCTGCGGCTTCCTTTTTCAAGAAAAAGCATAGGTCAGCTCAAAACCTCAGGAGCCAGCGCACGTATGCCTGCCTCTTTTTCCCGGCTCGCATCACTCAACGCCCTTTGCGCGAAGCTGCTTTATCCGTTTCCTGACAGGTTAAAGGCTTCGTGTCCTCCGCCCCCACTTCCGAGAAAAAAGCCGTGTCGCCCTTGCTCCACCATTCAAACCGATTGGCCGTATAGCGGGCGCCAGAGGCGGAAATGACATTAGAGAAAACCTGTGTTTCTCCTTCCACCGGCAGCACAGCCAGACTGACCGCCCCGGCATTGAGATAGGTGACGGAGACGAGCGGTTTTGCGAGTTTATCGAGCAGTTCCTGAGAACCGGAACAGCGATACGTTGTGCTGATTTTCTGCACCTGGCTTGCAGGTGTAAGCGGAATATTCAACGTGCTTGCCGCAGCGGATTTGGCTGCCAAACAGGTATTTGCGCCTGCGCCACCCAGCACACCAAAGGCAGCAGCCAATCCGGCCAGCACTTTTAATGTCAGGCCTTTCTTGCCAGCATTTCTGACGTTCACGAGGGCTCTCCAATCTTACCAGCGGGATACTCTGGCCGGAAAACTACACCCGGTTTGCCGTTTTACAAAAATTCCCTGATCCAAAACCACTCATGCAGCGGGAAAAACTCCCCCATCCCAAAAAAAGAAAGACCTCACAGAAGCCGATTTTCTTCAGGACAGCACATCCTCTGGCCGTTCAGCTGCCAGAATACGCAGGCTGATAGCCGCTTTCTGCAGGGTTTCCTGCACCTCAAACGGCTTACCGTGCATCTGCCGCAACAGCCATCCTTCCGTCATCCCGGCCCATGCCGTGGCGTCTGTACCCGTCTGCACCCATTTACGCAGAAAGACCTGAATGCCGCGTCGGGCGCTGAGCGGCAGAACCGGGTCCTTCGCCACATCCCGCAGGAAAACAATGTGCATGCCCATGGTCATGGCGCGAAACTGCGTTTGCATATAGGCCAGCCGGACAGGTTGCGGCACGCCCTGCGCATTCCGCAAAATCCGCACAAGGCTGGAGGCACTTTCTGCAAGCCATTGATGCACTGTCACCCGGCTACCCGGTGCCCCCAGAGCCTTCAGCCTGCGCTCCACCCAACGGGCCGTGCGCCGCATGTGAGAGTCCACCCGGAATGGCAGGACGAGGCGATACGTCCAGCCAACAAAGGTCACGGCGACCAGAAAGGCCATGGCGTTGTTGAAAAAGGCTTCTTCTGAAAAGCGGCTCTGGTTCCCCGGCCCGATCAGAACGGGCAAGAACATATTAAAAGAAAAGGCATACCCCGCAGTAGCCGGCTTCCGCGCAGCCAGACCACCAATTGTCATGACGATCATCAGCATGACAATCAGCACCTCGGGGGCTGTGACCGCAGGCATGATCCAGAATGCATAAATGGCGGCAGCAAACGCACACCAGAGCGCCCCTTTCAAAAAAGGGGTGGAAGCCACAATGGGATTTTCCCGCGTCGCCAGCAGACCATAAACCAACGCCACAAAAGAGATAAAGCCAGCCCCCGCAGGCCAGCCCGTCACCTCCCACACCAGCCAGCCAGCCAGAATGCCCGCGCAGGAACGGATACCGTTTTCAACCGCTTCCAGCGCATGGCGACGGGAGGTCATTTTAAAACGGAAGCGATCTCCGCGTTTTGGGTGCGCGCAGGCCTCAATATGCTGCCGGGCAATATCATAATCCGCGTAAAGGGAGGCCGGGAGCGGGACATCTGCCTGCGCTCCCTCATTTTTCGGCTCCAGTAACAACGCCATACCCCGCGCACGGGCCAACACCATAATCATGGCCGCGAGGGCCGCATGGGCGTGGTCTGCTGCGTGGGTGCGAGGCCCCATTTCCAGCGCATCAAACTCAATGCGGGCGTTAGCCGCCATCAGGTCTGTCAGAACCTGCCCTTGCGTCTGGGCATCCGCCCGCCCGCTGACCAGATCTGACACCACATGCCGCACCGTCTGGAAAGCGCCGTTCAGCCGGTCAAGCAGGCGTTTGCGGGCCTGCGTCTGCAAGGTGGGCATAAAAAGGACAGCCAGAAGGGCTTCACACACCACACCCAGAATAATGTAGGTGCCGCGCGCAATGGCGATATCAAAAACCTGATCAGGCTGCGCAATGGCACCCGTGGCGACAATGGCTGAGGTAAAGCCTGTGAGCACCAGACCATACGCCCGATAGCTTTCCAGAAAGGTCGCTCCGCCACAGCACAGGCCAATCCATACAGCAAGGCAGCAGAAAAACAGAGCGGAGGCCTGCGGGAAAGCGGCAATCAGCGCCACCCCAATACAGCAGCCCAGCACCGTCCCGGCGATACGCCAGCGCGCCTTGGACAGACTTTCCCCGCGCGAGGATTGCGCCACCACCCAGACTGTCAGCGGAGCCCACTGGGGGCTGTCCAGTTCCATGCCCATGGCAATCAGCAAGGACAGGACAGCTGCCAGGGAGGAGCGGACGGCAAAGATCACGTCCATGACCGAGGGCTCAAGCAGCCAGCTCAGCTTACTGCGCCAGGACGTGCGCGGACCACCGAAGAAGAGCCTGCCCAGCAAGCCTCCATCAGGTCTGACCATGCTCTGACCTGTCATGATAGTATCCCGGCGCATGGCACCCCCTCCTGCACGAAGCGGGACAATGCGAAAAACCGAGGGCCTTCGTCCAAATGTTTGTAATGATCAGGTGATAAAGCCTGCTTATCAGACTGAATAAATGTCTGCCACGTTCAGGGTCTGCGCCACATCCCACAGGCGCGTCAGCAACATGCTTGTGTTGGGTTGGGTGAGCCGCACAAGCCCGACATCGGGCGATGCACATCCGTTAATGCGTCTGAGCTGAAGGCCGGAAAGCCCGACCCGCTCCGGCAACGCCGCCACCGGCAGGATACTGGCCAGACGGCCGCCGAGCAGTTCCGCATGCAACAGTTCCAGCGCATCGGTTTCCAGCATCACGGTCGGGGTCACGTCAGCGTCTCTGAATCCGGCATCCACCAGTTGCCGGCTGCGCATATTGCGGCTGAGCAGACACAGCGGCAGTGAGGCAATCTCCGCCCAGGAGCAGTGCTTACCGGCAGGAAGCTGGACCGAAGCCGCCGCAGCCAGCACATGCTGTTCCGCATACAAAGGCCGCGCCTCAAACACGCCGTCACCCGGCAACTGGTCCAGATACATGATGCCCAGTTGCAAGTGATGCTCCCGGAGCATCCGGGTAATGTCTGCGCTGGAATAAACCTTCACTTCCACATGCAGAGCCGGAACAGCCGCGCGAAAACATTCCAGCAGCAGCGGGACAACCTGTATGGCGGGCGGCATAACGCCAATGGAGAGCGAGCCTCCGGCAATATCCTGCGCAAAAGCAGCTTCCTGCTTCAACCCGTCCAGCGCGGCCAGTGTCTGGCGCGCCCAGACCAGCACACGCTTGCCCTCTTCCGTCAGGCCATAAAAGCGCCGGTTCCGCTGGATGATGGTAATCCCAAGCTCGTTTTCAAGCTGGCGAATACCCGCAGACAAAGCAGGCTGAGAGACGCCACAGCTTTCCGCTGCACGGGAGAAATGACGGCACCGGTCCAGCGCAATCAGATAAGTCAGTTGCCGCAGAAACACCGTATACCTCGCACAATCGGCTCTTTAAAATGCTTACTGTGCATCCGTATGCGCCTGTAGGGCACTCTGGTCAAAAACCTGATGCGCCCCGGCAGGCGCGCAGAGATGGCCTTTAAAAGCGGCCCGTTGCTCCCCCTGCCCGACCTTCAGCACAAGCCATGCGGGCTGCACACAATTATGGCTGTCATCAAACACCTCACCGGAAACCCAGTGCAGTGTGGCCTCACGCACAGCGCCGGGTTCTATAAGGGCAGGCTCAACATGCTGCGTGGCTTTGGCCCCATGAGGACCGGGCTGACGCGCCCGAACAGGTGAGCGCCTGAAAACAGACAGCTTAGCCCCACTTTTGTCTTCAAACTGCACAAGCGGGACTGGCGGCAGGGTGCAGGCTTCCGCCCCTGTATTACGCACGGTGAGCACGGTGCCGGACTGGGACATACCATCAAACGCGCCGTTCCGGTCATCCAGCGTCACGTTCAGATGCGCGGCCTGACAGGCGACCGGGGTATGCCGGGCAGCGGACGACGCTGACACGCCAGCCGCACCAGCGCCCGCAAGAGGCGTTGCTTCAAAGCTCTTCACGCTGCCCGTGGCGGGGTCCAGATGGCAGGACCACTGGAAGGGCGTCCAGCTTATGCCATCTGCCGCCTGCCGGAACTGCCCCCGCCCCTGCAACAAAGAGGAACTGACCAGCACCTGACTACCGGACTGATCATCCTGCAAAAAAAACCGATCATCTGCTCCCAGACGCGTCAGCGGTGCGCGTGCAGCGCTCTGGCAGAGGAAGGTCGTCATCTTCCAGACCAGACTCTGGTTCTGCACCGCAGCACGATCCTGCGGGTTCTGAATGGCCGCAACCTGGCGATTGATGCTGTCCATCTCGGCTTTGGACGGCTGGCTCTCACGGCCCTCCGCCGCAAAAACGGGCGCACTGAACAGAAGCGCCATAAGGCTAACGCCTGCGGCCCCGACCTTGTAAAAGCTTGATATGCTGCACGTTTTTAGATGATGCGTGAGAGTTGGGAGCAGATCAAGCCATCATCCCCGCAGAGGCCTGATGCATTTCTCATAATAAATCAAAAAATAAGTCTTGAAATCTATCTTAAGATATTTATATCGTAAGACATGATGAAAACACAGAAACACGATCGTCCCTCCCGTCATCCTCACCACGCCGCCGGACCGCGCGGCGAACGCCACGGCGGAGGCCGGGGCTTTGGCCGCGGTTTTGGAGGGGGCTTCGGACGAGGCCCCGGCAGAGGAGAATTCCCCAAAGGCCGCAAACTCAGCTCGGAGGAACTCCAGCTCATCCTGCTCGCCCTGCTCGCTGAACAGCCTGCACATGGTTACGAACTGATCCGCCTGCTGGAAGAAAAATCCGGCGGCTTCTATGCGCCCAGCCCCGGCATGGTCTACCCGGCTCTCACCTATCTGGAAGAAATTGGCCACACCTCCGTCACTCAGCAGGGCAACCGCAAGCTATATAGCCTGACGGACGAAGGCCGGGCTTTTCTGGAAGAAAACCGCGAGCAGGCAGACCGTATTCTGGAAACCCTCGCTCGCATTGGCAGCCGCATGAGCGAAGTGCGGGAAGCCTTTGCCGGGGTCAACGCGGTTGATCCGGAAGCCGCTGATGCCCTGCATCAGGCGCGCCACGCCCTCAAACAGGCCATGATGCGCAAACGCGGCTGCTCCCCGGATGCTCTTAAGCGCATTACGCAGATCCTCACCGCGGCGGCTGAGGAAATCTCAAAAATCCCGGAGTAAAATCCCGGATTTTTTCCTGACAGGTCTGGCCGCAGTGTATGCTGCCGCCAGATGAGACCTCTGGCAGAGACCGTCTGCTCATGGCATGAAGGCTCTCGTGTCAGACGCCTGCCCCTGAAAAGAGATCCGCATGACGCACAGTAAACCACGCATCACCATCCACTACTGCACGCAATGCAACTGGCTTTTGCGGGCTGCGTGGATGGCGCAGGAATTGCTTTCCACGTTTGGAGAAACGCTGGGCGGCGTGACACTGGTGCCGGATAGCGGTGGCCGGTTTGAAATCCATGTGGATGATCAGCTGGCCTGGGAGCGCAAGCGAGATGGCGGCTTCCCCGGCCCGAAAGAGCTGAAGCAGAGAGTGCGGGATATCATTTCCCCTCAGCAGGACCTCGGCCATATCGACCGCTAGCGGCGGTTTAAAACGCGCTTTCCCTGCCCTTTTCTGGCATAATCCCGCGCATGAAACACTATTCCGCCGCCCAGACCCGTGACGCCCTCCCCTTTCCGGCTCTGGTAGACGCTCTGGCCCTGACGGCTCAGGCCTATGCAGAGGGCTCCATTGTGTGCCCCGAACGCAGCGTCGTCCCCGTCCCCGGCGGCTCCACGCTCCTGATGACCATGCCTTCGGTCAGTCAGGATCTTCTTGTCACCAAGCTACTGACAATCTGCCCGGACAATGCCGGCACTGACCGCCCCACCATTCAGGGCCAGGTCACCTGTGCCGACGCCCATACCGGCGAGCTCCTCTTCTCACTGGACGGTCCAACCGTAACCATGCGCCGCACCTCAGCCATCAGTCTGCTGGGCGTTCAGCTTCTGGCGCGTGGGCCCGTGCGACGCGTGCTGATAATTGGCACCGGCACGCAGGCCCGCGCCCATTGTGAAGCCTTTGCCGCCCTGTATCCTGACGCCACGCTTGTGGTACGCGCCCGCACGCCGGAGCGCGCGACCACCTTCTGCCAGCAACAGGCCGACCTGCCTTTACATATCCGCCCCGAACGCCCTGACGAAGAGCGCTTTGATGTCGTCCTGACCGTCACCAGCAGCCGGGAGGTTTTGTATGACGGACCACCTGATCCAGACTGTCTGGTGGTTGGTGTCGGGGCCTTCCAGCCCGACATGATTGAAGTTGGCCCGCAAATTGTGCGGAACAGCACCCTCTATGTGGATGACCCGATTGGCGCCCCAAGCGAGGCCGGCGATCTCATTCAGGCAGGCGTCAACTGGGCAGATGTGCGGGCACTTGCTTCTGCCCTACACACCTCGCCCCCGAAAGACCGTCCCATCTTTTTCAAATCCGTCGGCTGTGCCGCGTGGGATCTGGCGGCTTGCCGGGTGCTGGCGCCTTAAACGGCCCTCGGCTCTCCGCCAGCGTTACGGCACCAGAGACTTCACCAGAGCGCGCAGGGCTTTCTGTGCGGCCTTCTTACCCCATTCTTTCAGCAACTTGCGGGTCCGGTCCTGTTTAGCCAGCGCATAGGGGCTTTCCCGAATAGGCGGCATGCCTGAAACGTGATCCTTCATGGATGCAGGCAGTGCCGGAAACGGATCAATATTCACCAGCCGGATCAGCATCGCGACACTGGTAATCCGGCAGGACGGTCGCGCGGTATTCAGGCAGACATACGCGCCCGTGCCATTCCCGGCCGGGTCATACACAGCTTTCCATGTCACGGTCGGGACGGGAATGTGATGGGAGCCGATAGTTCTGAACTGGTCCGGATCATAACCCGGTCCGGTCACCACAAAAATCTCCCCTTCCTCCCGCGCCCAGCCGCGCACGGCACTTTCCACCCCTTCCCACGGGCCACGATTAAGCTCCGGCGTTTGCGGCACAATGTTGGAAAGCAGAAAGCTTTGTTTCTGGGCCGCCGCCCCGGCCTCATCCCCGCTGGGCGTCATGTGCCCACGGTCGTAATGAGAGCGGGTATAATCAGCGGTTAATGCCTGCATGGTGGAAGGCAAGCGCGTGTCCGGCTGAAAATTGTCATGCCGCTGCATCTTGTCGGCAATTTCCAGATTTTCTTCCGTCAGATCTTCCGCAGACCAAAGCGGGCCGCGCGTCTGTTCTGAGGCCAACACGGCATACTGGTCATTACACAGCATAACAGTCCCGATCCGTGCCGTCTCGGACAGGACGGCTGGCGGGACACCTTTGGCAAACAGATCTGGGCAACTTGCAGCATTGGCAACGGGAGCCACTGCTACGGAAGACAAGCACAGCAGTCCCGCTGCACCAAAGAAAACTTTCAGCACGTTTGTCCTAAACCCGGCTCGTAAAGCGGTCTGTGGCTTTAATCTCACTGACAGTCAGCTCAACACCCCGCCGGTAAATCTCATCCCGCAAAAAGGTCTCTTCCTCCTCCCGTTTTTCAGGAGGCAGGTCGATAAACCATGCCTTAGGCCGCCCGTCCATGCCGTCATTCCAGCGATAGCCACGGGCCTTCAGAACGTCCTTGCTTTCAAAGGGTGCCTGCGTTGCCCAGATCCGCACCCAGACCGAGCGGGCGCGATCCAGCAAATAGGAGAGCGCACTTCGCCCCTCCGGGAAGCCGCAATAGCCCAGCAGCGCAAGGCTCGCCAGACAGTCATCCGTGGCGCGATGACCGTCAAAAAAGAACCCGGCCTGTGTTGCCAGATAGCCCAGTTTCCGCCCCTCGAAGCCAGCCTCGTCCCACGGCACATCTGCCATGGAACAAGCCCACGGTTTTTCCGCAAAGGCGGGGCAAAAGGCTTCAATAAACGGACGGTCAAATGCGGCGTTATGCGCAATCACCAGAGAGGCATCGGCCGCAAAATCGGCCACCTCATCCGGCGCAATGCTGTGCCCGGCCAGCATGTCCTGCGTCAGCCCGGTCAGCTCCGTGATACGCTGCGGCACGGGCACGGAGGGTTCACGCAGGCGGCTGAAAGCCGGCAAGACGCCAATCAGGCCGCCATCCAGCGTATAGGCAAACGGCACCATGCCAATTTCGATAATTTCATCAAGGGCTGCATCCAGCCCTGTGGTCTCAAGGTCCAGAAACAGACCTTTGCGCACTCTGCGCCCCTGCGGCATGGCCTCCAGCCAATGCGGCCGCAGGCGGCGCAGCACACGATAATCGCCTGAGCGCTCCAGCGTTCGGGCAAGATTTTCCAAAGACATGTCAGCTCCTGAACCTGCGCGCAACTTATGCAGCGTTGCGCGCAGAGGCCAGAAGATTTTTCCCCCTCCCCCTCAGAAATTCAGGACTCAGAACGAGGTGGAGACCGTCCCGATCATGGAAAAGGACGGCAGCGGCGCATACGTGGGGGAAGAGTCCGCCGCAATCTTATGCCCATAGACCCCAACCGTGGGTTTGGCGTTGTTGGAGAAGGAATACACACTTCCCAGCTTGTTCTGCCCCGTCACGTTGGAGAAGTTCAGGCGGAACGTGGGAGACTGCGCAATCCACACCTTGGGGAAATGGTAGCCCAGCGCGATCGTATTGGTGAAGTAATACGGCATCGCCTGATCGTTCATGAAGGTGGAATACTGCTTGGCCGTAAAATGCAGGCTGGCGTTCAGGAAGAACGGGCCTTCATTGTAGGTCAGCCCCACGCTCGCCATGTATTTCGGCGTCATGACAGGCGTTTTGCCCTTGGTCCGCAGGTAATCCACCACACCGCTGCTCGAAGTTGTCGGCAGGTTGTTGTCCATGGTCGCGTGCAGATATTCAAACGACACATACGGGCGGAAACGGTGCAGCAACGGCCGGGTAGACAGCATAACGTCCACACCCCGAATGGTCTCACCACCCGCGTTCATGGTCTGGCTCACCTGCACATCGTTACTATAGGTGTTCAGTGACAGCAGACGGTTGGACACATTGAAGTTAAAGGCGCTGATATCCGCCACCAGCAGATTGCCGGAATAGCGATAGCCGATTTCTTCCTTGATGGAATATTGCGGCTTTGCCCCGGCCCCGGAGGTCGTCATCTTGCCGGTTGTGGTGCTGTAACGCGTGATCAGCCCCACCGGAGACGGCGCACGGAAATCCCCCTCCGCGTTGATGTAAACCTGATTGCGCTTATCAATGTCATAGGACCACGCAACACGAGGCGTCGGCGAGACGAACGTCTGAGACGTCTTGCCTGCCCCACCCGGCAGATAATCCTGCCCGCGCAGGGTCATGGCCGTCACCTTGATGCCAGCCCGCAGGCTCATCTTGTGGTTCAGGAAATACTGCGTGTCTTCCAGAAAGCCGGAATTCAGGCTGTAGGACCCAAGATAGTTGGTGGAATAATAAATATTGCCCGCCGTGGTGCGCAGATAAGCCGATTTATCCGTATCGGAAGGCCGCGCGCCGGTGGTCTGGTTCATGCGCATCATGGGCGTCAGCAAAGAATAGCTGTTCTCTTCATGCCAGTAACCAACCTGCCCTGAATTGTCCTTCAGGTTCCAGTGCAGGGCCGCCACAACGCCCCCCTGCTGGTTGAGGGATTGCGCAGCACTGGCCGCGTTATAATACGTGCCCTTTTTGACCTTACCGTCCCCGTCCAGATCAATCTGCTCAAGCGTGGTCCCGGCATAGGTGTAGCCTTCACGCATGCGCGTCGCACTATCCAGCGTAATGGCGGCCCGCTGGTAATATGGCACCACACTCACACTGAAAACGTGGTTCAACGCCAGTTTTATTGGCAAAGAGGCGTAGAACTGGTCCTTGTTTGTGCCACGCTCCGCGTAATAGGTGCTGGGCGACGTCTGGCTATACGTCGCCAAATAGCTCAGCGGCAGGGAAACAGGCCGGTCATGCTTGTCGTTAAGGAAGTTCGCCATCGTCGGATAGCGGTTCAGGTAGGACTCATAGTGGTTGTAGCCCACAAACAGATCGACCGAACTGTTCTGCCCGAATGTTTTCTGGGCGCGGAAATCCATATGTTTCCGGTCACTATTGCCCGACCCGCGCCAGGCATCCGCACGGGTGTGCGAAAACGAGGCATAGCTCTTGATGCCCGAATTCCCCAACAGGCCCGTATCCAGACGGATAAATTCCTTGGACGTATTGAAGGAGCCGTAACTGCCGGAAATCGTACCCCCGAATTTGTCAGACGGCTTGCGGGTTGTAATGGAGAGCGAGCCTGCGGCGGCAGACGTCAGCGGATCTTCCACCGAAATGGAACCCGGCGTCATGGATTCAACCGAGATATTCTGGGAATCAATATAGTTCTGAATAAAGCTGGCCCCGGAGGTGGAGGAGCCATTGGCAATCGGCATGCCGTTCAGCAGGAAGCCGATATCCACGTCATTCAGGCCGCGGCTGGTGATTGAGCTGCCATCAATACCGCTGGGGTCTGAGGAAGACACATTCACACTCGGCAGATTGGCAATCAGATCCAGCGGCGCGCTGGTCGGGCTTTGCATGCCAATATAGGTGCTGGTAACGGACTGCGTGGCGCGCGCATCATGCTCCACGCGCATCATCCCGCCGCCGGGGGCATTCCGCCTGCTGCCACGAATATCGAGGCTTTCAGACTCACTGGACTCACGGTCGGCAGAGCGGGCCGGGCGCGCCTGTTTCCGCGCGGGACCAGCCTTGCCTTTCCCCGCATTTGCAGGGGCTACGGCACCGTTGGACCGGCCTGTTGTGGACGGGCTGGAGACAGTCTGCGCAGAGGCAGACTCACCCAGCACAAAAGCGCCAAGAACAGTTGCCGCCATCAGGTGCCGCTTGCGGCGCATGGAACGCAGCAGAGCATTGGAGGGACCGGCAACAGTGCAAATCTTCTGACGAGACATGAGGCGGAGTTTCCTGAAAGAGCATGACGCCTGACAATCGTTACGAATCTTCTCCAAAAGATAAATCGCTTAATCGTGGCGACATTATAAATCTGAGCTTGATAATGACAGTTTTGAGGCACCCTCGCCTGCCGCCTCAGCACCCTGAGGGTCAGGCAGACTCTCGCTCTTTCAGGAAACTGACCCCCAGCCTGACGGCCAGCGCTGCAAGGCATGCTGTGAACATAACGTAATAAAGTGGCGCGCTCTGATAGCCGGAAAACTGGATAATCGCGCCATTGACCAAGGGAGCCAGCCCCCCAAACGTCGCCACGCCCAGAGAATAGCCGACTGAAAGGCCACGCCCCCGGTGCGCCTTGCCAAACAGCAGGCCCATATATCCATCCAGCGACGCAAAATAGAACAGCCCCAGCACGTTCAGGAGCAGCGGGCACAGCATCACCATAACCGGCGTCCACGGCATCCATCCGGCCATGAGGGCTGGCAGCAGAACCAGTCCGCCGCAGGAACAGAGCATGGGATAAATGCGCTTTGTTCTGTCAAAATACTCCGCCAGCCGCCAGCGCACCGGGGTCAGCAGGAGTTGGCCAGCATAGGTCGCAAACGCGGCCCAGTAGGTCTGGCGCGGCGAGACATGAAAAACGCTCTGCGCAAAATGGGGCATGTAAAACCCCAGATACGTAATGCCGCTGCCAAGACTGACCATGCCCATCACCAGCATGATGCGCAGACCGGTATAGCGTTCCGTGCTGACAGGCTTTGGGGCCACAACCACCTGCGGTGCCACTTCACGCGGCCCTAGAGATGCCCGGAGCGCCAGCCTCACCAGTCCGCCGCATGAGCCAAGAACAGCCGCAATGCGGAATCCATAGGCGGCATAAGCCTGCTCACTCAGCAGCCCCCCCAGCGTCAGCACAACGCTACAGGCGCATAGTGACGCCAAAATCTGGCCAATCGCCTGCCAGCTCGCCCGCTTTGCTTCCTGATGGGGGGATTGTTCAATCAGGAAGGATGTCGCCACCCCAAACTCCCCCCCCCAGAGAAAAGCCCTGCATCAGGCGCCCGAGCACGATCAGCCTCGGCGCAAAGGAGCCCAGCACCGCGTAACCGGGGCAGAAGGCAATCAGCGCACTGCCCGTTGCCATCAGCGCCATACAGACTGTCAGCCCCGGCAGGCGACCTTTTCTGTCCGCATAGCCGCCCAGGACATATGCCCCCACGGGCCGCGCCAGCAGAGAAAGACCGAACGTGGCAAGAGCCAGCGCGATCTGGGAAAAGCGCAAATCTGCCGGGAAAAACGTCCGGGCGATAAAGGCGGAAAAGTACGAATAAATGACCAGATCATAATATTCGACAACATTGCCGATAATTGCCGTCAGAATATACCGCTTGCGCTGGAAGGCAGACAGGGATGCTGTCATCGGCCCTGCGTCGCAATGCCGCCCAGAGCACTGACCACAAAGTTGATGAACGAGCGCAGCGTGGGCGAGCTGAAACGGTCCTTATGATACAAAAGGTAAACCGGCCGCGACGGCAAACGGTATTCCGGCAAAACAGCCTTCAGCCGCCCGGCCCGCAAATCTTCCCGCACAAGATCCGCCGGCAGCATGGCAAGGCCCATCCCGGCCAGCACAGCTTTCCGCAACGCCTGCGTGTTGTTCATGACGGCCCGTGTGCGCAGAATTTCCACCACAACCTTCCCTTTCGGTCCTTCCAGCTGCCATTCCCGCCCTGCCCAGTGCATGGGAGAACTGGCCGGATAAGGGAAAGACAACGCGTCATGCGCCTGAAGTTGCGCGGGCGTAAAAGGTTCTCCCCGCCGCTCCAGATAATCCGGCGCAGCACACAGCGTCATCTGATAATCGCCCAGACGCCGACAGATCAGCGTGGAGGGCCCCGGCAGACCAAGGCGGATAGCGGCATCAAATTTTTCTTCCGTCAGATCCACGCTGCGTTCCGTCAGCACCACTTCCACATCCACCGTGGGGTGTTGTTGCAGATAGTCCACCATCCGGGGTGTGAGGCTTTCCGTCCCATACGTAACGGGCGCTGTAATGCGCAGCTTGCCGCCCGGCACCGTCTGCGCGGCCTGCGCCATCCGGTCGGTTTCCTCCAGCATCGCAATAATTTCACGACACTTCTCAAAATAGACCGCGCCAAACGGCGTCAGGCTTTGCCGGCGCGTTGTGCGGCGCAGCAGGCTGGCCCCAACCCGTTCTTCCAGCAAACGAATGTAATTGCCCACCATGGTGGAAGACATGCTGCATCGTTCAGCCGCCGCAGCCATGCTGCCGGTTTCCACGACAGCCACAAAGGTCGTCATTGCCTGAAAAACGTTCATTCCGCACCCTGGGTTTCTAATCTTCCCATAATCAGCACGTTTATTGTTTTGATTAAAGACCGTAACCTTTTTCCCAGAGATATTTTCGTGCGGTGCAGCAAAGGTTCTTGTTTCAGGATGAGCATTAAAACAGATCACCGAGCCCTTCCCCTGTCTCCTCGCAAGCGCGCTGGCCTCAAGGCCATGCTTGGCGCTTCGGCCCTGCTGCTCTCCGCCTGCGCGACCCAGCAACCACAAAAAGCACCCGTCATGGCTCAAAGTTATATGGCCGCCACGGCCAACCCCATGGCCTCCACTGTTGCGTCCGACATCCTCGCACGCGGCGGCAATGCCGTGGATGCCGCCATTGCCGGGCAGATGATGCTGGCGGTGGTGGAACCACAGGCTTCCGGTCTGGGCGGCGGCTCCGCCGTGCTCTTCTGGGAAAAGCAGACCGGCCAGCTCAGCTTTTATGACGGTCTGGCCAGCGCCCCGGCCTCTGTCCCGGAGGATTATACCAAAGACGCACAGGGCAAGCAGATCCCCCATACTGTGCTGGAACGCACCGGGCGCGTTGTGGCCGTGCCGGGCACGCTGCGCACCCTGGCACTGCTCCATAAACGCTATGGTAAACTCCCCTGGGCAGACCTGTTTACTCAGGCCATTGCTACGGCCCGCAACGGCTTCCCCATGCCGGGCTACCTGCATCTGGTGCTGACGGAACGCCCGGACCTCGCAAAGCTGCCGGATTTTGCCTCCTACTTTGATGCCAGCCAGCACCCGCTGCCACAGGGCACCCTTCTGCATAATGCGGCTTTAGCAGACACCCTCACCCGCATTGCCCAAAACGGGGCAGAAACCTTTTACGCACCAGAAAATGCCAAGCGCATTGGGCAGGCTGTCGCGGAGGGCCCATACCCGGGCCACATCACACCAGCAGATTTCGCAGCCTATAAAGTGCGGGAACGCGCCCCGCTCTGCATTCACGCCTTTGGCCGCCGCATCTGCACAGCCGCACCGCCAGTAGCCGGTGGCCTCGCTGTGCTGCAACAGCTGGCCCTGCTCGACCGGATGCAGATTGGCCGTTACGCGCCCGGCAGTGTTCAGGCTGCGCATCTGCTGCTTGAGGCCTCCCGTCTGGCCGAAGCCGACCGCCGCAAATATGCGGCAGACCCCGATTTTGTGCCGGTCGCCACGTCTTACCTCCTGAGCCCGGACTATCTGGAAAGCCGCGCCCGCCAGATTGATGAGACCACTGCCGCGCCCAAAGTCTCCCCCGGCGTCATCCCGGCTGATCAGACCTCTCTCCCCGCGTCTGACGCCATGACGGTTCCGGCCACCACGCACCTGTCCATTCATGACAGCTTTGGCAATGCACTGTCCTTCACCACCACCATCAACCTGAACTTCGGCGCGGATATTATGGTGGACGGCATGGTGCTGAACGACGCCATTACCAACTTCGCCACGCATCCGGTTGTCGATGGTCAGCGCGTCGCCAACGCCATTGCACCGGGCAAACGGCCGATCACCACCATGGCCCCGACCATTGTGTTTGGTGCGGATAACACGCCGGAAGTCATTATCGGTGCAGGCGGTGGCGCCCGGATTATTGATTCCGTCGTGCAGTCACTGGTGGGCTATCTGGCATGGGGTCAGAACATTCGCACCGCCATTGAACAACCCCGCATTGGCGCACAGAACCGTGCGGAAGAACTGGAACACGGCACCGCCGCCGCAGCCCTTGCCCCGGCCCTGCGCAAAATGGGGCATAACCCCAAAAGCGCAGTCATGAATGCTGCCGTGCAGGGCATTACGCGCGGTCCGTCCGGCCTTGAAGGCTGGGGCGATCCGCACCGCGATGGCGTTGCTGTCGGCCACTGATTTTACCGGAGACTGTCATGACCCGCTCATTCCGTGCCTTCCTGTGTGCCTCCACTCTCGCCTCTCTGGCAGCCTGCGCGGCCCCTTCCCCCGCAACGCCACCTGCTCCGCCGCCGGTGCCTGATCGCCCGCTGGGTGATGGCGGCGTGAGCCCGTTCTACCAGCCGCCCGCCGCGGTACCCGCGGAAGCTGGCCAGATGATCCGCACAGAAACCATTCAGGGCCTCAAACTCCCTGACAATGCGGATCATGCCGAGCGCATCCTCTACACCTCCATCAGCGGTGTGGGGAAAGAAGAGCCGGTGTCCGTGTCCGGTCAGATCATTTTCCCCAAAGGCACCCCGCCTAAAGGCGGCTGGCCGGTGATTGCGTGGGAACATGGCACCACGGGCATTGCGGATGTCTGTGCTCCCTCATGGCGCGGCTATTTCTCGCGGGATCGCGCCTTTCTGGACCACTGGCTAGGGGCGGGCTTTGCCATTGTCTCCAGTGATTATCAGGGACTGGGTACACCGGGACCGCACCCTTACCTGATGTACAAGCCAGAAGCGTATAGCGTGCTGAATGCGCTGCGTGCCGCGCTCAAACACTATCCGGACGAACTGCGCAACCGCATTGTTCTGGTCGGGCAGTCTCAGGGCGGCGGTGCGGCTCTGGGTACCGGCTGGATGGCCCCGCGCTATGCGCCGGACCTGCATATTCTGGGTGTTGTCGCCACCGGCGTTGTGACGGACTTTGCGCCCACGGCCCACCCCAAGCATCCGCCCATGACCCGCAGCAATACGGAATCTCCGCACATGGCCGCAGGGTTTGAAATCCTGACGGATGAAGGCTCCAAACAAAGCCTGCACCCCGGTCAGGACATGGATGCGGGCATGACGGAAAAAGGCCATGACCTTTCTCGTCAGGCACGCCAGTCCTGCCTGGAGGATCTGTTCCGCTACACAGACAGCCACGACATCACCTCAGCCAACATGTTTACCGCGGGCGCGGCACCGGAAGATCCCGCTTATATTCAGGCCTTCACCATTCCGAACGCCCATTTCTCTGTGCCGGTTCTGGTCGGCACCGGTCTGGCCGATGGAGAAGCCGGTATCAGCCAGCAGTATAATGCCGTCGCCGCCATGTGTGACGCCGGAACGCATGTGACATGGGTGCAGTATCACGGCCTGACCCATAACGGCGCTGTTAACCCGTCTGCCAATGACTCTGTGCCATTCGCTCTGGGCCTCCTGAAAGGCAAAGCACCGAAAAGCACGTGCAGCATGCTCAAGCCCCTCGGGCATGAAGAAGAGCCGACACCGGGCATCAAGTGGAATAACTAAGGCGCGAAATTTTCTTTTGGGAAAACACCTTTCCCGCAGAGGCCATAGCAAGTCCCACAAAAAACGGCATAGGAGACGATCCTGTGCCGTTTTTGCTGTCTTCTCAAAGCGTTTGAAGCGTTAACCGGCTTTGGTTTTTGCAATCCACTGATCAACGAGATCAGACATCAGATCCAGCGGCATGGCGCCGTTCCCCAGAATAACATCATGGAACGCCTTGATATCGAACTTGTCACCCAGTTCGGTTCTGGCTTTTTCACGCAGTTTCAGAATGGTCTGCTGGCCCAGCATATAGCCCAGCGCCTGCCCCGGCCATGCAACGTAGCGGTCTGTTTCCGCCTGCATATCCGGCTCACTGGTGGGCGGATGCGCGTGGAAGAAGTCGCTCATCTGCTGGCGCGTCCAGTGTTTGTAATGCACACCGGTATCCAGAACCAGACGATCAGCCCGCAGCAGTGCCCCGTTCAGGCGGCCATAATCGCTGTAGAGATCCTGATAAAAGCCCAGTTCTTTCCCCAGACCTTCCGCATACAGCGCCCAGCCTTCCACATAGGAATTATAAGCCCCCTGCTGGCGGAAAGCGGGCAGCGGCATGTCCTGCGCCAGAGAAATCTGGAAGTGATGCCCCGGCACGCCTTCATGATACGCCGTGTCTTCAATCGTATAGAGGTCGCGCTTGTCGTAATCCCCCGTATTGACGAACACGATCCCCGGACGAGCCCCATCCGGTGTACCCTGATGATACTCCGCACCGGCTGCATCCGCCTCGCGGTAGGCCTCAACAGACCGAACTTCCAGCTTCGTCTTGGGAATCTTGTTGAAAATGCGCGGTAACGCAGGCCACATCTGCGCAATATAACCGCGATATTTCTCCAGAATTTCTTCACGAGACTTCGCATACAGCTTCGGGTCATGATCCACGGATGCCCGCAGTGCGGCAAGATCAGCAAACCCAAGCTTGTGGGCAATCTCAGTCATCTGCCCTTCAATCCTGCTCACCTGCTGCAAGCCAAGCTGATGAATTTTTTCCGGAGCCATAGGGCTGGTTGTCTGCACGCGGATTGCGTAGCGATACAGGGCATCACCATTCGGCAGGGACCAGATCCCTTCATGCACGCGGCCATGCGGGGCGTAGTCCGTTTTTACAAACTGGGCAAAACTGGCGAAGGCGGAGCGAACTTCCGTATCCACCGCTTTCAGAATAGCCTGCCTTAACCGGGCCTGCTGCGCGGAGGAAATTCCCTTGGGGAAATTTTCAACCGGCTGGCCAAAGACGTTTTTAACGCCTGCGGGTTCTGCAACCTGCTCCAGCTGCGTCACAACTTTTTCAAGCAGATAGCGCGGGGGAACCAGACCGTCCTTCATCCCCTGCTCCGCCAGAACCTTCAACTGCGCCAGCACAGCAGGCAGCGCATGCAGGCGGTCCAGATAATCCTGATACTGGCCCGCTGTTTCAAACGGAATGGAGGATACAAAGCCCGGCAGCATCAGTTGCACGCCCTGCACCTGATCAATCGGCAGCTCGTAGGTTTTGAGCGCAAAGCCGTCCAGCTTGTCCTGAAGCTGGCGGATCATCATCGCACGGCTGATCTGCTCCTGCCCCGTCAGGGTCGCAGGATCAACAGCTTCAAAGCGTTTGAGAAACCATGCTGTGGTAACTTTATCTCTTGCAATCTGCTCCAGAGAATAATCGGTCCACTGCTTGTTGTAGCGATAATCACCAATGGTGGTCGCAAGCTCGGGGGAAGACCGGAGCTGATACTGCCATTCCTCATCCAGCAGGGCTGCAAAAGCCGTGCTGGCAGACGGTGCTGCCGGGGCAGCCTGCGTCGTTTTTTCCGGGGCTGGCGCAGCCAGTGCCGTGCCGCTGGCCAGCACACAGGCCAGCCCTAATCCTGCCAGACGATGGGGTGCAAACACGCTGATACTCTCCCTGCCAATCATACAAACAATTATGCCTGGCACGGGGCCAGGCATAATCACGTCGTCTTGTGTTTTTAAGTCGTTACGGTCTTCATTACAAATCAGAACTGAACACCGGCCTGAAGGAAGACATAGCGACCGATAATCTCATCAGAATACATCGCCAGAGCCGTATTGGTGCCGCCATCGGGCACAAACGGGGGCTTCTTATCCAGAATGTTGTTCACGCCACCTTCAAAGTTCCAGCGGCCCAGACGGTAGCTGGCCGTGATGTCATGCGAGAAGATCCCCGGCACTTTGCAGTAAACGTAAGCCTTGCAGGACAGATCGCTCGAACCATCGGTAAACTTCATCCCGCCAGTGTAGTGCATCATGTAACGCAGGCTGAAGTCGTTATGGTGCCAGGTCACCGTAGCATAATCACGCACGCGGGGCATGCCGTAACCGCTTTGATAGAACAGACGGCCTGCATAGTTGTTCCACTCGCCATTCGGTTCGTTCTGCTGCAGGTACCCCACCAGCTGCTGGAAGTTGTTTTCCAGCGTGAAGGAATCCTGCGGCGTCACCTGAATATGGTAGCTCAGGTCAAAGTCGATCCCGTTCGTGCGCAGGCCGCCAACGTTGGCATACAGATCACTCACCTGCGTCAGCTGCCCGGCGGTGGAGCGCTGCTGCACCTGAGAACAGTAGGACGGGTCCGCCCCGGTATAGCACTGGTCCGCCACATACTGCACAGGCAGCGTGCTGATCATGTGCTGCACAGTGTAGTGCCAGTATTCAACAGACGCCATCAGCCCCGGCACCCAGCGCGGCGTAATAACCGTGCCAACCGTATAGGTCCGGCCGATTTCCGGCTGGAGGTTCGGGTTGCCGCCCGTCAGCGTCGGGATCTGCCCGCTGTTGACGTTCACAAAGTTTGCGGGGTTCACACCCTGAGTAAGACACTTGGACGTCACCGCCGCGCTGGCCGCACCATAGCTTCCGGCCTGTGCACAGGGGTCCGTGCCCGGGTTGTAGGAAATGGACTGACCACCGAACATTTCAGACATATTCGGCGCACGGAAGGACGTGCCCAGCGTGGCGCGGAAGCGGATATCCTGCACCGGAGCCCAGTTGATGCCGACCTTCCAGTTTTCGGCGCTGCCAAACGTATTGTAGTGCGAATACCGGCCCTGCCCATCAATGGTCAGATCCTTGGCGAGGAAAGCATTCTGGAGCAGCGGAATTTTGCCTTCCAGATACACTTCCGTCACGTTGTAGCCACCACCGGTGTAGGTCGCGCCCCCACCAAGGTCACCGTTCGCAGCCAGCGCATCCGGGCTGTAGCTTGCCTGCTCACTCCGGTGCTCAATGCCGCCTGCAATCCCGATATTCCCGCCGTGCTCATACGGCAGTTTGACAACCTTGTTGTTAAAGACGCGGAAGTTGAAATCACGCATCTGGTAGTAGCTGTGGTCGTTCTGGGTGTAGCCGATATAGTTTTTTGCCTGCTGGGACAGCGGCTCAAACGGATTGATCAGCGTACAGCCGGGGGACGATGTACAGACTGAGGGGTTATAAACCACCGCACTGTTCGGATCAGACGGATCAACCTGCTGCTGGCCCAGAACATTCATCGCATTGCGATAGTTCGTCATGTTGTTGGTGGTCATGGTCGCAACGGACGAACCATACGTCATGGACGCATCATACTGCCAGTTGCCGGCAATCTCGCCCTTCATGCCGCCCATCACCTGATAGGTATCGACACCTTCCTTGTATTCACGGTTCCCGATATCGGCCATCCGCTTATACAGGGATACATCTTCCCCCCACGTGTTGTAAGGGTTGCCCGCCGGCAGGATCCAGGACGTGCTGAGCGTTGACGGATAAGACGAACCCGTCAGCGGGTTCGGCGCCATTTCGTTCATGGCATCCTTGTGGGTGTACCGAACGTTGGCATACAGCTGGAAATGCTTGTTGATGTCATAATGCATATCCCCAGACAGGTTCCCGCTTTGCAGGTAGTTTGTCATGGAGGCATCACGCGCAAAGTTATAGCGGTCCGCATTACCAAACGTATGGAAGCCACCGCCTGAACTGTTGGCCACAAGGTTGGTTGTGCTGCCATCGGCATTGGGCACCATCACGCGTGTGGCGGTGGACACCGAACTGCCGTACGGGACCGCTTCACCCGGCGCCACGTCCGCATTCCACGGCAGGCGGGACCATTTGCGGTCACGCTGGTAGATCGGGCTGGTGGTCATATACTGACCAAAGATGCTGATATTCCCGCGGTCCTGGTCAAAATTGAAGCCTTTGAAGCCTGAAATTTTGCCAGACTGCCCATCACCATAGCTGCTGATCCCGCCGCGCACCTGAATGCTGCCGGTTGTCAGGTTATGCTTGAGCTTGATGTTGATAACGCCCGAGACTGCATCCGCACCATAGAGTTCGGACCCACCGTCTTTCAGAATTTCCACAGAGGAAATCTGGTCAACCGGGATGGAGTTCAGATCCACGCAGGAGCTGCCCTGCCCCATGGTTTCAACCTGACGCTTGCCGTCCACCAGCACCAGCACACGGCTGGGGCCAAGGTTGCGCAGGTCAGGGCAGGACATACCCAGACCACCATTGGTGGTTGTGTTGCCTGCGCCCTGAGAACCCATGGAGGGCAGACGCTGCAGATAATCGCCCAGTGTGACAGCAGACGTTTGCTGAATATCTTTGGCGCTGATGATCTGAACAGGATTGGGGTCCTGATGCTTACCAGAAGACAGTGCGGAACCGGTTACGGTAAGCACTTCCGGCTGTGCTGCGGCACTCTTCGCTGTGCGGCGCACAACGCGGGCTGACTCGTTTTTCTTCTTCACAGACGCAGCAGTGGATTGATCCTGACGCGGTGACGCCTCTGCGGTGGCTGCCACAGACTGAGCATAGGCACTTGACCCAATTGCCAGGGACAATGACGACGAAAAAGCGAGGAGCGTGAGGCGATGGGGTAAATACGACATCCTTCAGCGTTCCTTAATTCCTGAGCGGTGATCCGCTAACTCTTGTGTGGTGAGGACATCAAAATCGCTATCAGATATCGTATACCATTGTCAAAACGGAATTAGTTTTGGAATGCATTCTGTTGCAACCCCGGTGTTGCGCCACTTATGGCATGGAGACCAACGCAGGCCCGTCTGTGTCCATACCCCTCCGCCCCACCGTTCAATATCTTTTTGAAATTCCTATAAATTTCTCTTTAAACAAAAAAAACGTGCAGAGTTGTTGGCTCTGCACGCTTCAACCGGATTATGTTGCAACAGGCCAAACCTGTAACCCAAAATCCACAACCCGCTTTTTATTTTGATACCGTTATAAGGTTAAAATTTCTTTAGAAATCAACAGAAACTTTCGTGATCAGGAAACCTGGAATCCGCGGCAGAATCGATCCTCCTCATCAATCCAGATCGTGTTAAACCCGGTTGAGACCGCACTTCCCTCAATCATAGGTACAATCGCCTTGTAGTCTCCCACAGTCGTTTCTTCCGCCACTGTCCCTTTGAACACACTGCGGATGTAACTTTCATGGGTGAAGGTATCCCCCACCTTCAAAGCACCTTTGTGATGCAGGTGCGCCAGCCGGGCGGACGTACCGGTGCCACACGGGCTACGATCAATCGCATGATCTCCATAAAAGACCGCGTTACGGCTCCGCTCAGCGGTTGTGCCTTTATCCACCCACAGAACGTGGCTAACCCCCTGAATACGACTATCCAGCGGATGAACCGGACAAACAGCCTCCCGCATCCGTTCCCGCACAAGCGGGCTTAACTCAAGAATACGACGGGCTCCGAGCTGATCCAGCCCTTCATACGCACCCTGTGGTTCGACAATAGCGTAGAAATTCCCGCCATAAGCCACATCCACCGTCAACGGCCCCAGACCGGGCACGTCAATCTGCACATCTGTCGCCGCGACATAGGCCGGCACATTACGGATCGCGACACTCCGCACACGGCCATTCTCTTCCGTGTAGGTGATGTCAATAATCCCGGCAGGCACCTCAAGTTTCAGTTTTCCAGGGGTGCGCGGGTTCAACAGACCATGTTCCAGCCCGAACGTCACCAGCCCGATTGTGCCATGCCCGCACATAGGCAGGCATCCGCTGGTTTCAATAAACAAAATACCCGCATCAGTGTCAGGCTGCGTGGGCGGATACAGAAAACCGCCGGACATCATATCATGCCCGCGTGGTTCAAAGCACAGACCGGTGCGGATCCAGTCAAACCGTTCCAGAAAATCCTGACGGCGCTCCCCCATGGAATTCCCCCGCAGCAGAGGAGCGCCACCACTAATCAGGCGGACAGGGTTGCCAGCAGTATGACCATCAATACAGAAAAATGTGTGACGCATAGCTTTTAAAGTCCGTGCTTCGGGGTGCCGCAAGGGCACGATCCGGCTTTCTTTTTGGTGCGATTTTCGTCTATCGTATACGTATCATGACCGATATGACCCGTAAAGCCATCCCCCGTCCCGGCTCACCCGCCCCCTCTTTCGGCCAGACTCTCCGCCGTGTCAGGCGGTCCGTCTGGCAATTGGGGCTCTGCTTTGGCCTGTGCGGTGGCGCATCCTCCCTTGCTCTGGCAGCCCCCGCCTCATCAGAAGCACCAGCCCTCCTGCTGGGCGCGGCCTGGTATCCGGAGCAGTGGCCGGAAGACGTTTGGGAGCATGACCTCGCTTTGATGGAAGCGGCCCACATCCATCTGGTGCGCATCGGCGAATTTGCATGGAGCCGCATGGAACCGCGTGAAGGCGAGTGGCAGTGGGACTGGCTGGACCACGCCATTACACTAGCAGCCAAACACCATATGAAAGTCCTGCTGGGCACCCCCAGCGCCGCCCCACCGGCATGGCTGACGCAAAAATATCCTGAGACCCTGCGCGTCTCTAATGCAGGCGTGCGGGATGAGCACGGAAACCGGCAGCAGTTTTCTTTTATCAGTACTCGCTACCGTGCCCTGACGCATGATCTGGCGGAACGCATGGCCGTGCGCTACGGCCATAACCCGCATGTTGTTGGCTGGCAGATTGATAATGAACTGGCCGAGCCGTCCTTTGACCCGGAAGCCCATAAAGCCTTCCACGCATGGCTCCAGCACAAATACGGTACAATTGAAAATCTGAACCAGAAATGGTGGACCAGCTACTGGTCCCAAACCTATTCCGATTTTGGCCAGATCCCGGTGCATGACGCGGAGGAAAACCCGGCCCTGCTCTTAAACTGGAAGCAGTTTGTGACCGACACATGGGTGAGCTACGTCCGCAATCAGACGGCCCCCATCCGCCAGCACGCCCTGCCCTCCCAGTTCATCACCACCAACACCATGGGCTGGTTCGACGGGTTTGATGGCTACACCCTGCACCAGTCTCTCGATCTGGTCGGGTGGGATGATTATGAAACAGACTGGACAGATAACGCCGCCCGGCATGATCTGGCCCGCGGCTATAAAAACAAAAACTTCTGGGTGACGGAAACAGATCCCGGCTTTGTTAACTGGCGGCCCAATAATCTGGCGCATGACAAAGGCGAGGTCCGCGCGCTGGCATGGCAGGCTGTGGGACATGGCGCCGATGCCGTGGAATACTGGCAATGGCGCGCCGCCCTGAACGGGCAGGAACAATATCACGGCGTTATTGCGGGTGCGGATGGCAACCCCGCCCCTATTTATAGCGAAATCCAGACACTTGGCGCTGAGTTTGAAAAAGCCGCACCGGCTTTGCAGGGCACCTCTCCCCACGCACAGGTCGCGCTGCTGCATGATATGCCCTCACGCTGGGCCATCACTTTTCAAAAACAGGTGGAAGATTTTAACCCGGTCAAAGCGCTGACAGCCTTTTACGGCCCCTTGCGCCATCGGGCTGGCACGGTGGATGTTATCTCGCCACGCCAAAATCTGGCGTCCTACAAGCTCATTGTCGCTCCCGGCCTGAATGTGCTGCCACAGGAGACGGCTGAGCATCTTCTCGCATGGGTGCGACAAGGCGGCCACCTTCTGCTGGGGCCACGTTCCGGCATGAAAGACGCTGAAAATGCGCTTGACCCACACCTCCAGCCCGGCCCGCTCTCCCCTTTTCTAGGGGCGCACGTCTCACAGTTTTACGGGCTGGTGCAGCCTGTTCCCCTTTCTCTGGGGCAGACGCAGGGCACAGGCACCCTCTGGGCAGAAACACTGGTGCCAACAGACCCGGGCACGCAGACGGAAGGCAGCTATGCCCCTTCCAATGGCTGGCTTGATGGGCAGCCTGTGGCTATCAGTCATCAGGTCGGCAAAGGGAAAATCACCTATCTAAGCACAATCCCCGATGCTGCAACGCTGGACGCCTACATCACAACGCAGGTGCGGGACGCTGGCGTGCTCTCTCCTTTGGCGGATCTGCCTGCTGACATTGAGGCCTGCCTGCGCACTGGCAAGGACCATACGGTGCTGGTGCTCATCAATCATGCCAGAACACCGGTTATGTTCACGCTCCCGCAAGCTATGGCGGGCACGGACCTGTTCGACCCCAAGCAGGCAGCCTCCGGCCAGATCACCCTGCCGGGCTATGGGCTTCGCGTTTTAACGCTCCCTAAGGCAGCTTGAGATAGCGCTCATCCACAAAAAAGGCCTTCTTCCAGTTTACGGAAGAAGGCCTTTTTTATGATCTCTTACAGCCTGAACGCTCAGGGAAAAAACTCAGCCCGAAAACGTCATGCGTTACTGCGCACTCTCAGCAGCATAAGGCGAACGCCCGCCTGTCTGAATAAAGTGATCAATCGCACCATCAAGCACCGGCAGCGGGACAGAGCCTGTTGCCAGAACGGCATCATGGAACGCACGCAGATCAAACGCTTTCCCCAGCGCCTTTTCCGCCCGCGCACGGTTGCGGCGAATATCGGATTCACCAAGGTAATAAGAAAGCGCCTGACCCGGCCATGCAATATACCGATCAACCTCGGTATCAATCTCATGCTCGGACAATGCCGTATTTTCACGCAGATAAGCCCGCGCCTGCTCCCGGCTCCAGTGGAGGTGGTGCAGCCCGGTATCGACCACCAGACGCGCCGCACGCCAGGCCTGATAAGAGAGATAGCCGAACCGGTCATACGCCGTTTCGTAAATCCCCATTTCATTGCCAAGATATTCACAATAGAGCGCCCAGCCTTCCCCATAGGCTGAAATATAGTTGAACCGGCGGTAAGGCGGCACTGCCGGCTGCTCTTCCGCCAGAGACAACTGCAGGGAATGCCCGGGCGATGATTCATGCAGCGTCAAAGCCGGCAACGCATAGAGCGGGCGCGATGGCAGGTCATACGTATTCACCAGATAGATGTGCGGGCCACCGCGCCCTGCCGTATAAACCGGGGCCACGTCTGCAGGAACGGGCTCAATGGTAAAGCGCCCACGCGGCAGGCGGCCAATGATATCCCCCACCTTGCCATCAACCCGCTTGGCCAGCCATGCGGCATCTTTCAACAATTCATCGCCCGTTTTAGGGTAGAATTGCGGGTCCGTGCGCAGGAACTTCAGAAAGGCAGGGAAGTCTCCTTTAAAATGGGTCTCAGCCATCACACCCAGCATCTGCTTGTGCAGGCCCGCAACTTCCCTGATTCCAATTTTGTGGATTTCATCCGGGCTCATATCCAGCGTGGTATATTCCCGGATCTGAGAGCGGTAATAGGCCTTTCCATCCGGCTGATCCTCCGCCGCCAGTGAGGCACGGGCGTGCGGCAGATACTCATCCTTCATGAAGGCATAAAGCGTTTTATAAGCCGGGATCACCGTCTCCCGAATGGCGTTCAGGCCATCCTGCCGCAGGGCCGCCTGCGTTTTGGCGGGGATATCATCAGGGAAATGCTTGAAGGGAGGTGCAAATGCGCTGTCTTCCGGCGTAACAGACGCCATTTTTTCCAGATCCTGCAACCGTTGCTCCACAATCAGCTTCGGCTGCACAAAACCACGCGCTATCCCGGCTTTCATGGCGGCAATTTCGTCTGCAAAATATCGCCCCGTCTCATTCAGGCGGCTAATGTAATTGCGGTAATCCTGCTCCTTGAGGAACGGCGTATCGGACGGAGGCAGATCACTCCAGAAGCCAGAATCCGCATCAAACGGAATTTGCCAGACCTGCATTTTCTGGTCATCCAGCAAAACCGTAAGCTGCTGTTTGTAAACCGCGTAATTCACCTGATCCTGCGCAGAAAGGCTCTGCACGGGAATGGCATTTAGGTCCGCCAGCGCTTTACGCCACGTTTCCTGACGCACCTGCTGTGTTGCCGGGTCCGCTTTGGGGAGATGGGCTGAGGGTTTTCCATCAGGCAAACTGCCCTGAAGGTACATACGCCATGCCCACTCGCGCTGATAAAGGTCCTGAAAGGCTTTGGTTGCAGAGGGATCAACCGCCGCCTGCGCGTGCGTAAGCGGGCCATAACTCAGCAAGGCTGCCGTAGCCATAAGAGCCAGACGTCTGACAACAGAAACACAGCGCGTGGAATGAACCTGCATGATGCAAAACCCTTCTCGTCAATTGTGGTAATCTAAGCGCGCAATCCGCACCCCGAAAAGCAGACAGGGCAAAAAAAACGGCCCCCTTTGCAGGGAGCCGTTTAAGAGGGAAGCCGGATCAGCCGAGTTTCGGGCGGCTGGCGGCAGCGGCTTCCACCATGCCAATCACCTGCTTGCGGCGCTCGCCTTCCAGCGGCAGACGCGGAGAGCGAACCAGTTCACTGCCACGGCCCATCACCTGCTCAGCCAGTTTGATGGACTGCACCAGATCATGCGCGGCATCCAGATGCAGCAGCGGCATGAACCAGCGGTAAATGCGCAGAGCCGTTTCAATGTCGCCACGCTGCAGGGCTTCCACCAAAGCTACAGATTCCTGCGGGAAGGCGCTGGTCAGACCAGAAATCCAGCCTTTTGCCCCCAGTGTCAGGCCTTCAAACGCCACGTCATCCAGACCCGCCATCATCAGGAAGCGGTCACCAAAGCGGTTCGGCACATCCGTATAACGGCGTGTGTCGGAAGAACTTTCCTTCAGACCGACAATCGTTTTGCAATCTTCCAGTTCAGCCAGAACATCCAGTTCCACATTTACGCGGTAGGAAGTCGGGTTGTTGTAGATGATGATTGGCAGGTCGGTCGCTTTGGAAATTTCGCGGAAATGCGCAACCAGTTCATGCGGCTTGGGCACATAGACCATTGCCGGCAGAACCATCAGCGCATCTGCACCGCTTTTTGCAGCCTGTTTGGCAAACGCTACAGCACGCGGGGTTGTCATTTCAGACACACCGACAAACAGCGGCGCGCGCGTTCCGGCCACTTCCCGCGCGGCTTCCAGAATCTGCACTTTTTCTGCGGGTTCGAGCGAATTGTTTTCGCCACACGTCCCCATCATCACCAGACCATGCACACCGTCATTGATCAGCGCGTCAATAACCTTCTGCGTGCCTTTCAGGTCTACGGCCAGGTCTTCATTAAACTGAGTGGTAACTGCGGGAAAAACACCTTTCCACGTCATTTCCAGTGCCATGCGTGAGCCTCCTTGCTCTGCTCTCGTTTCGTTTATCGTATACGTAACACCATCGTAGTGACCCGTAAAGCATCCTCCGCACGCTCTTCGCAAAAAAGCATTCGCCGCCCCTCACGCTTCATGCTTTTGCTGTTATAAACTACAACAAACGCCTTACGACGCAGGCAGAATGAGCTGCTTGCTCACGATCCACAATTCGTTTATCGTATACGTAATACCTGCCTTTTTGAGTCTGGAGCCGCCTTCCATGAGCACCACCGCCCCTCTGCCTGCACCGCCTGCGCCCATCAGCAGCGCCGCCTTCACACAGCGTATCCGCTCGGTGCAGGCACAGCTGGAAAAAGCCGGGCTGGACGCGCTCGCCGTGAATGCCGGCAATAGCCTGCGCTATTTCACCGGCGTACCATGGGATGCGACGGAACGACTGGTAACACTCATCGTCCCCCGCACCGGCACGCCTGTTGTGGTCTGCCCGCATTTTGAAACAGGCTCTCTTAAAGCCTGCCTCCGCACGGACGTGGAAATTGCAACCTGGCAGGAAGATGAAAACCCCGCCCTGTGCGCTTTGGCTCCCTATGCCGCAGGGGCACGCATTGCGCTGGACCCGGACTTCAGCTTTGGGTTTGTCACGGCCATGCGCAAAGCGCGCCCTGACCTTGTTCTGGAAGATGACGCCGGCCTGATTTCCAACATGCGGGCCTGCAAATCTCCCGAAGAAATAGCACTCATCACGCACGCCATGGCCATCACGCTACAGGTTCATAAAGAGGCTTATGCGTTCCTGAAACCGGGCCTTCTGGCCAGTGAGATCCGCCGTTTTATTGATATGCGCCACCGTGCACTGGGTGCAGATAATGGTTCCTATTTCTGTGCCGTGCAGTTTGGGCATGCAACCGCCTACCCGCATGGCATTCCCGGGGATCAGCTTCTGACGGAAAACGACCTCGTTCTGATTGATACCGGCTGTCGTCTGGATGGATATCATTCCGATATCACGCGCACCTATGCCTTCGGCCAGCCTGACCCGGAGCAGGCGCGGATCTGGGCCATTGAAAAAGAAGCCCAGTATGCGGCCTTCAACGCCGCCCAAATTGGCGCGCCCTGCCATGTGGTGGATGATGCCGCCCGTGCCGTGCTGGGACGCCACAACCTTGGCCCGGATTACAAGCTGCCCGGCCTGCCCCACCGCACAGGGCATGGTATCGGCCTGTCCATTCACGAGGCCCCGTATCTGGTGCGCGGCAACACCACACCGCTCAAAGCCGGGCATTGCATGTCCAACGAGCCGATGATCGTCATCCCCGATACATTTGGCATCCGTCTGGAAGACCATTTCTACATGACGGACGACGGCCCGCGCTGGTTTACCGAACCCGCCCACAGCTTTACCGCCCCGTTCAACTGAATATCTGATCAAGAAAGACGGACATCTCTCATGCCCTCTCCCTCCCCCTCAGAGCGCCTGACGGCCCTTCGATCTGCTCTGTCCGGCCTTGGTGTAGACGGGTTCTTCCTGCCCCGAGGCGATGAACATCTTGGCGAATACGTGCCTGCCTGCGCTGAACGACTGGCCTGGCTGACCGGCTTTACCGGCAGCGCCGGCCTCGCGCTGGTTCTGCCGGACACAGCCGCCGTATTTTCTGATGGGCGCTATCAGGTGCAGATGCGCCAGCAGGTGGACACGTCCCTCTGGCCTGTTGAGCATATGTATGAAACGCCCCCGCCTCTGTGGCTGGCCAAACATGCGCGCGGGAAAGCCATTGGGTATGACCCGCGCAGCGTGAGCGTTCGGGATATTGAGGCGCTGGAACAGGCCGGATGCCATATGGTCGCCCTCCCTTGCAATCCCGTCGATGGCATCTGGGCCGATCGACCCAAAGCGCCAGCCTCACCGGTCTGCATTCAGCCTCTGACACTCACGGGACGTGAAAATAGCGCAAAAATTCAGGATATTGCGGACACCCTGCGTCAAGCCGGACAGGATGCCGTCATTCTGCCTGACCCGACCAGCATTGCATGGCTTTTGAATATTCGTGGGCGAGACCTGCCCTTTTTGCCGGTCGCCCTCTGTTTTGCCATCCTGCATGCCGATGCCACGGTTGATCTGTTTATTAATATCGACCGCATTGATGATGCGGTGCGCAGCCACCTCGGCACCTCCGTCCGTGTCCATATGCCTGCGGACATGGAGCCGGTTTTGCAAACCATGCACGGAAAAACCGTGCGGCTGGACCCGGCCCGCTGCCCGATCTGGTTTGCAAGCACCCTTAAAGACGTAAAAGCCACACTGGCGGAAGACACAGACCCGTGCCTCATGCCCCGCGCCTGTAAAACCCCGGCGGAACTGGACAGCATGCGCCGCGCCCACCTGCTGGACGGCATTGCCCTGACCCGTTTCCTTTGCTGGGTGGAAACGCATGGCGTCGGCAAAACCGAGGCCGCCATCGCGGACCATCTTCTGACCCTACGCCGCGAGGCGGAAACCTGTATCGGCCCAAGTTTTCACACCATTGCAGGCTCTGGCCCGAACGCCGCCATCATGCACTACGCCCCCACGGCGGAGCAGTGCAGCCTGGTAAAGGCCGACGCCTTTCTACTGGTTGATAGCGGCGGCCAATATACCTGCGCCACCACCGACGTAACCCGGACTGTCTGGCTGGGTGCAGGCTCTCCGCCCGATAACTGGAAAAAGCAGTATACCTGCGTGCTTCAGGGGCTGATCGCGCTGGATCAGGCCGTCTTCCCGGCAGGCACGCATGGTTACCGGCTGGACCCTCTGGCCCGGCTGGCTTTGTGGAAAGAAGGACTGGATTTTGACCACGGCGCAGGGCACGGCGTCGGCAGTTGCCTGTCCGTGCATGAATGGCCGCTCGGCTTCACCCGCCGCCCCGTGCTGGACCCGCTCCATGAGCATATGGTGATGACGAACGAACCGGGCTTCTACGCCCCCGGCTCTCACGGCATGCGGCTGGAAAACCAGATGGAAACCTGCCTGGCCTACAAAACCGAAACAGGCGACTACCTCCGCTTTAAAACGCTCACGCTGGCCCCCATTGATACGCGCGGCATCATTGTAGACCGCCTGACAGAGACGGAGCGCGACTGGCTGAACAGCTACCATGCCCGCGTGCTGGAGCAGATTGGCCCCCATCTGCCCCCGGAGGAGCGCGACTGGCTGCAATGCGCCTGTGCGGCGCTGTGACAGCTCTGCTTCCTCCT
This sequence comes from Acetobacter cerevisiae, assembly GCF_001580535.1. GTDB lineage: Bacteria > Pseudomonadota > Alphaproteobacteria > Acetobacterales > Acetobacteraceae > Acetobacter > Acetobacter cerevisiae. Next base: position 38,885 of record NZ_LHZA01000135.1, read on the forward strand.
CCTCGCTCCGTCCTTGTGCTGGGTGGCGGCATTATTGCACGCACCTGCGCCCTGCGCCTTCAGGAACAGGGGTGTGCCGTCACGCTGGTTGCTGAGCCCGACACGGCCCCGCCATCATGGGGCAACGCCGGACATATTGCGACGGAGCAGGTGCAGGTTCTGGCACGCTTTGCCACGGTCACCCGTGTGCTGTCTGACCACTTCCCGCGCGGCCCTGTGGCGCTGGACTGGGGCTCTGCTCCCACGTGGCTCCCCTGGTCTTTCCGCTTTCTACGCGCCTGTCTGCCGGGCTCTGTGCGCCGGGGCGATGCCGCCTTGCGTGGCCTGATGCTCAACGCGCTGCCTGCATGGGAAAAACTCGCCCAAACACTAGAAAGACCAGACCTTCTGGACCTGCGCGGTGTGGTCAAACTGTGGGAAGGCTCAGACGCAGAGCAGAAGGCCACAAATGCGCTACAGGCCGACCATGGCCCTGCAACCACCACGCCGATGGGTGCCGCACAGATTGCTGCGTTCAATCAGGCCCTCGTCACCCCGGTCAAAGCCGGCGTGCATTTTGCAGGTACCGCCCACATCACCAACCCGCGTGACGTTCTGGATACGCTTCTGGCGCGATTTGTTTCCGCCGGAGGCACGCATCTTGCGGCCCGTGCGGTGAAGATCTCCCCTGAGGCAGACACCGTCCGGGTGAGCACCACGCAAGGAGATCTCACCGCAGACCGCGTTGTCGTGGCCTGTGGCTTACGTTCCGGGGCTTTATTGCCAGACGTCGCCGTGCCGCTGGTGGCGGAACGCGGCTACCATGTGGAGTGGAACCACGGCGGCCAGTGGACGCTGCCGAATGCAGTTTTTGAAGACCGCGCTGTGGTCGTCACCCGCTTTGGCAGCCGCCTGCGTGCCACATCCTTTGTTGAGTTCACGCGGGATGCCTCCGCGCCAGACCCGCGCAAGTGGGAACGGCTGGAAGCCCATGTGCGCGCATTGGGCTTACCCGTCGCCTCTCCCTTTGCCCGTTGGCATGGCTCCCGCCCCACCCTGCCGGATTACCTGCCTGCTCTGGGCTCGTTCCGCCATGCGCCGCGCATTGTTGCGGCCTATGGGCACAACCATCTGGGCCTGACCCTCGGGCCTGTCACCGCGGACGTGCTGAGCGCGCATATCCTGCGTGGCGCCCCCCTCCCTACAGCTTTCAGCCCGGACAGGTTCAGCCTGCGCTCCGGCTTTTCGAACTAAGGAAACCTCATGACTTTAACAGGCGCTCTTCTGATCGGACAGAACACGGTCACTCGTCCCGAAACCTTTCAGGCCCTCGATGCGACCACGGGTGAGACACTGGACACAGCGTTCTCCTGCGCAACAGCCGACGATGTCCGCACGGCCTGCACTCTGGCTGACGAAGCCTTTGACACCTTCCGCGCCACCACGCCGGAAGCCCGTGCGCAGTTTCTGGACTGCATTGCGGATGAAATTGAAGCCATTGGTCAGCCCCTGCTGGACCGTGCCCACGCAGAAACAGGCCTGCCCCTGCCGCGCCTGACAGGTGAGCGGGGCCGCACCATGGGCCAGCTCCGCATGTTTGCGCGGGAACTGCGGGCTGGGCGTTGCCTTGATGCCCGTATTGACGAAGCCCTGCCTGACCGCAAACCCATGCCCCGCGCAGACCTGCGCCAGATCCGTATTGGTGTTGGCCCGGTTGCTGTATTCGGAGCCAGTAACTTCCCGCTGGCCTTCTCCGTCGCCGGGGGCGATACCGCCTCCGCTTTTGCGGCGGGCTGCCCGGTAGTCGTCAAGGCGCATCCGGCCCACCCCGGCACCAGTGAACTGGTTGGCCGCGCCATTCAGTCCGCCGTGAAGAAATGTGGCCTGCCGGAAGGCACATTCTCCCTCGTCGGTGGCCCGGATTATGCCTTGGGAGCCGAACTGGTCAAACACCCGGCCATTATGGCGGTCGGTTATACTGGCTCCCGCGCGGGCGGCCTTGCTCTCAGCCAGATTGCAGCGGGCCGCCCGGTCCCGGTGCCGGTTTATGCGGAAATGAGCAGCATCAACCCCGTCTATCTGCTACCGGATGCCCTGAAGAACAGCGCCGAGAGCCTTGGCGCGGCCTTCATCACCTCCCTCACCATGGGTGCCGGGCAGTTCTGCACCAATCCGGGTCTCATTCTGGCCCTGAGCGGCCCGGATCTGGAGCGTTTCTGCCAGAGCGTGCAGGAAGCTCTTAAAACCGCCCCAGCCCCCACCATGCTCACCCAGTCCATCCATGCCTCTTACGATGCAGGCGTGGAAAAACTGGCCGGGCGTCCGGGTGTGTCTCTGCTGGGCCGTGGGCCGAAGGGCGATGCCTCCAGCTGTCAGGCTGCCGTGTTCACCACGGACGCCGAAAGCTTCATGCAGGACCCGATCATGCAGCATGAGATTTTTGGCTCCTGCTCCCTGATTGTAGCCTGTCCGGATCTGGACAGGCTGCTTGCCCTGACGCGCAGCCTTGAAGGCCAGCTGACAGGCACGCTGCATCTGGAAGACGGTGATATTGCCGTCGCCCAGACGCTGATACCGGTTCTGGAACGCAAGGTTGGCCGCATTCTCGCCAACGCCTGGCCGACGGGTGTGGAAGTTTGTGCCGCTATGGTGCATGGCGGCCCCTTCCCGGCCACAACGGACCCGCGCAGCACATCCGTCGGCACTGCGGCCATTGAGCGCTTCCTGCGCCCGGTGTGCTATCAGGACCTGCCTGATGCCCTTCTCCCCGCCGGCCTGCGCAGCACCAATCCCCTCGGCCTGCCGCGCCAGACCGACCAATAAAGCCCTCTAACAGCCAGCCCTTCGACTGATGACAGGAGCCGTTCATGGCGCATGATGAGTCAGGCCACTTCAAGCAACGCCTTGGTCTGTTTGACCTGACCATGATCGGCTTTGGGTCCATCTTCGGCTCAGGCTGGCTGTTTGCCGCCGCCCATGTGGCGGATATGGCCGGCCCGGCCAGCATCGTCTCATGGCTCATCGGCGGGGTCGCCGTTTTGCTGATCGGGCTGGTCTATTGCGAACTGGGCGCTGCCCTGCCGCTGGCAGGCAGCGTGGTGCGCTACCCGGAGCAGGCCCACGGCTCCACCGCCGCCTTCCTGACAGGGGCGATGACCACCATCGCTTTTTCCAGCCTGATTTCCATCGAGATTGTCGCCGCCCGCCAATACGCCGATGCGTGGATAGGCGGCCTGTCCCGCAATGCCAGTGGTGACCCTACGCTGGCTGGATGGCTGGTGCAGTTTGCAATTATGGTTGTGCTGTATGCCATCAACCGCCGTGGCATTGGCAGTTTTGCACTCGTCAATAACATCGTCACCGTCTTCAAGTTTCTGGTGCCGACACTGGTTATCGTGCTGCTGCTGGCCTATATGCACCCCGGCAATTTCAGCCTGCATGGCTTTGCACCGCACGGCTTTCAGGGCGTGGAGACAGCCATTTCCGCCGGGGGCGTCATTTTTGCCTATCTCGGCCTGACGCCTATCCTGTCCGTTGCCAGTGAAGTCCGAAACCCACAGCGCACCATCCCCATTGCGCTGGTGGCCTCCATCACGCTCGCCATGCTGGTTTACCTGCTGCTGCAAACAGCTTTTATCGGCGCGCTTCCCGCTAACCTGCTGACGGAGGGCTGGAATGGCATTGCAACCCGCCTTGCCCTGCCGTTTCATGACATTGCGGTACAGCTCGGCCTGAGCTTTCTGGCTCTCATGGTGGTGACGGATGCCATTCTGTCCCCCACGGGCACCGGCAACATCTACATGTCGGCTACGGCCCGCGTGGTCTACGCCTGGTCCAAAAGCGGCACGTTCTTTCCGGTTTTCCAGCGCATGAACACCCAGCGCGGTGTGCCGGACAAAGCGCTGCTGCTCACCTTCGGTCTGGCCCTTTTCTGGACGCTCCCGTTCCCCTCCTGGCAGGCGCTGATCGGCGTGGTCTCCTCCGCGCTCATGCTGAGCTATGCCATGGCGCCCACGTCTGCCGCAGCCCTGCGCCGCTCCCGGCCTGATTTGCATCGCCCCTTCCGTCTGCCCTACTTCAACCTGCTCTCACCGCTGGCTTTTGCGATTGCATCCCTGATTGTCATCTGGACCGGCTGGACCACCCTCTGCTGGCTGATGCCCGCCCTGCTGGTGCTGACAGCCATTTTCATGGCCGTTGCCCGGCGCAGCCTGTCCAATGCAGAATGGACGCGGGAACTGCGTAGCAGCCTCTGGATGCCAGCTTATTTTGTGGGGCTTCTGGGTCTGTCCTGGTGTGGCCCGTTTCAGGGCACCGGTCTGCTGAACCATGTGTGGGACGATATCGCAGTGGTCGTGTTTGCGCTGATCATTCACCACTGGGCCGCAATCTGCGGCCTTCAGGATCAGGCAGAACACGCAGCCTGACCCTTGCTTAAATCCTTACCGGGCGCACCTTATTTCAACGCGCCACGCAGATCATCCAGCGTGGTCTGGATATGTTTGCGCATCAGCTTTTCAATCTCACGCTTGTTCCCCGCCAGCCAGCACGCCATCAGGTCCCGATGTTCCTGATTAGCGCGGGTATCAATATCCTGCATGTGCATGTGAAAGCGCACGTAACGATCTGCCGTCACATTCAGCAAGGTTAGCACATGGATGGTCGTGGGGCCTGCGGCAGGTTCCACAAGAGCCAGATGGAACAGCCGGTTATAAACCCCGCGTTGCGGGTCCTGCCGCGCCACCGCACTTTCCAGCTCTTCCAGACAGGCCTGCGCCTTCTTTGCATCCTCTTCCGTCGCACTCTGGGCACCAAGGGCCGTGGCCTCAGGCTCAATCAGCAAACGCAGGTGGAAGACATCTTCTGCTTCCTTACGCGTCAGCGGGGTGACGAAAAACCCCCGTTTGGGGTGAAGGGAAACGAGGCCATCCTGTTGCAGGCGCACCAGCGCTTCACGCACCGGAATTTTGCTGATCTCAAATGCGGCAGCAATGCCGTCCTGCCGGATCGGCTCACCTTCCCCCACCTCTCCGTTCAGGATTTGCTCCCGCAGAACGTCATAAAGCTGGTCAGAAATGGACCGCGAAACAAGCCGCGTCTTCTGCGCGGATTTCTCACACTTGGGGTAATTTCAGGTTATTTTGTAGAATTCAGTCATCCCACAGGAGTCCGATCTGGAATATTGACGATATTCTG
>NZ_LHZA01000112.1 GCF_001580535.1 Acetobacter cerevisiae
TCAGACGGGGCCATGATGCTCATGCCCGGCAGGCAGCCCAGATAGGCGATGTCGAAGGAGCCGGCATGGGTCGCCCCGTCGGCCCCGACCAGACCGGCGCGGTCAATGGCGAAGCGGACCGGCAGCTTCTGCAGCACCACGTCATGCATCACCTGATCATAGGCACGCTGCAGGAAGGAAGAGTAGATGGCGCAGAACGGGCGGAGGCCTTCGGTCGCCATACCAGCGGCAAAGGTTACGGCATGCTGCTCGGCAATGCCGACATCAAAGAAGCGGTCAGGATAGTTTTTCGCGAACGCATCCAGCCCGGTGCCGGACGGCATGGCGGCGGTGATGGCGGCAATTTTGTTGTCGGTTGCTGCCCGACGCACCAGTTCCCGTGCAAACACGGAGGTGTAGGACGGCGGTCCGGCAGGGCCTTTTTTCTGCTCACCGGTAACGACGTTGAACTTGGCGACGGCGTGATACTTGTCCCCGGCCTTTTCGGCGGGCTGATAGCCATGCCCTTTTTCGGTCATCACATGCAGCAGGATGGGGCCGTTATCCGTATCGCGCAGGTTGCGCAGGATAGCGACCAGCTGCGGCAGGTCATGCCCGTCCACGGGGCCGACGTAATAGAAGCCCAGCTCTTCAAACAGCGTGCCTCCGGTAATCATGCCGCGGGCATACTCGTCCGCCTTGCGGGCGGTGCGTTCGACCGGGGCAGGGAGCTTCTTGACGACTTTCCCGGCCAGTTCGCGCAGGCCCATGAACTTGCGGGAGGACATAAGGCGAGAGAGATAGTTGGACATCGCGCCGACCGGCGGGGCGATGGACATCTCGTTATCGTTGAGGATGACGATCAGCCGTTCCGCACCCGGGCCAGCCACGGCGGCGTTGTTCATGGCCTCATACGCCATACCGGCGGAGATGGAGCCATCGCCGATTACGGCGATGACGCTGCGCTCATGGTAGGACGGGTCTTCTTCCGCGCGCAGATGGTGCGCCACGGCCATGCCCAGACCGGCAGAGATGGAGGTGGAGGAGTGCGCGGCCCCGAACGGGTCATACTCACTCTCGGACCGGCGGGTGAAGCCGGAGAGGCCGCCCGGCTGGCGCAGGGTGCGGATCCGGTCACGGCGACCGGTGAGGATCTTGTGCGGGTAGGCCTGATGGCCCACATCCCAGATCACCTTGTCGGCGGGGGTATCGAACACCGCATGCAGGGCCACGGTCAGTTCCACCACGCCCAGAGAGGCGCCCAGATGGCCACCGGTGGTGGAGACGGCGTCAATGGTTTCGGCCCGCAGCTCGTCCGCAATCTGCTTGAGCTGCTCGACCGAAAGATTCCGCATGTCAGACGGGTAGGTCACCCGGTCCAGAGCAGGAAAACGGCCAAGGGTGGGGATCTGGGGCTTGTCCGACATTCTTCTTAGTTCCTGCGTTCAATCACGTAATAGGCCAGATCTCGCAGGCGGTCGGCCTGCTCTCCAAACGGAGCAAGATCTTCAATGGCGCTTTTGGCCATGCGTTCTGCTTCGGCGCGCGCGCCGTCAATTCCCAGAAGGGCAACGTAGGTAGACTTGCCGGAAGCTTCATCCTTCCCAGCCGTCTTGCCCAGTTCTTCAGCCGTAGCCGTGGCGTCCAGCACATCATCCGCAATCTGGAAGGCTGCACCAATATTGGCACCATAGGAGCGCAGATGCTGCTGAAGTTCCGGTTTGGCCTGCCCGAGAATGGCTCCTGCTTCTGCCGAGTAGCGGATCAGGCAGCCGGTTTTCAGGGCATGCAGGTGGCGGACTTCTTCCAGCGGCAGGGCGCGGCCTTCGCCTTCCATGTCGATCATCTGACCGCCCACCATCCCGGCAGCGCCTGAGGCCTGCGCGAAAGCGGTGATCAGGGCGATGCGCACGGTCGTGCTCTCGTGCGTTTCGGCTTCTGCCAGAATTTCAAATGCTTTGGTCTGAAGAGCGTCACCGGCCAGAATGGCCGTGGCTTCATCAAACTTGCGATGGGTGGAGGGCTGACCGCGACGGAGATCATCATCATCCATGGCCGGCAAATCATCATGCACCAGGGAGTAGGCGTGCAGCATTTCAACGGAGGCCGCAACGCGGGCGGACTGGCAGTCCGGTACATCAAACAGGCTGGCGGTTGCCATGGCCAGATAACCGCGCAGGCGCTTGCCGCCGCCCAGCGTGGCATAACGCATGGCGTCAATCAGACGGGCATCGCCACCGCTGGTGGGCGGCAGAAGCTGGTCGATTGTCGCTTCAATCACTTTGGCGCGGGCCGCCATAGCCTGCTTGAGCAGCGGCCCATTGGCTGAGGAGTGCGTTTGGGAAGGGGCGATGGTTGTCGGGTCAGTCATCGACGTCTCAATCCATAGGTTTCATGGTCAACGATCCGTCAGACCGTTGCACGATCGCCTGAACGCGGGCCTCGGCCTCGCTCAGCTTGGTTTCGCAATGCTGGCGTAAGGCTGCCCCGCGCTCGTAGGATGCAATGGCCTCTTCCAGCTTGAGCTGGCCGCCTTCAAGGCCGCGCACAATCTTCTCCAGCTCGGAGAGTGCGTCCTCAAACGACAGAGACTTGATGTTATCCGACATGGCGCAGGTCTTCCTATCCGTCATGAGGGGCAGGCATTACTCCGATAAGCGTGGGTCTGCCAAGTCTTGCCGGGGTAGAATGCGCAATAAAACATACCGCCCTCACGGTGAGGGTATATCCGCACGGCGTCTGATGGTGAAGGACAGGGAGCCGTTTTCATCTGAAAACGCGACCAGCGCGTGGCCGGTTTCCCTGCAAAACACCTGAAAATCCACGATAGAGGACCGGTCTGTTGCCAGAACGCGGAGCTTTTCTCCCGCCTGCATGCCGCGCAAAAGACGGTTGGCTTTTAAAACCGGAAGGGGGCAGCCAAGCCCCCGCGCATCAAGAATAGCCTCATTCATGACACAGAGCCTTGTATAGAGAGAGGAAGATGTGTGATTGCATAGTTCACTAATTTATCCCATGCCGCAGGGCATATTAATCATTTGCCGGAAGAAGACGTAGGGTCGCTGTATGTCAGATTATCGTTTAGGAATCGATGTTGGTGGAACCAAGGTCGAAATAGCAGCCCTTGATTCCACAGGGGAAATCCTTCTGCGGCATCGTGTTGCAAATCCCGGTAATTACGATGATCTGCTCGTGACGTTGCGGGATCTCGTGGAAGAGGGACGTGGACGTACAAACCGGACGGCTACGGTCGGGGTCGGTATCCCCGGTGCCATTGATTCCCGCACAATGCGGGTCAAGAATGCAAATGCCACATGGCTGAACGGTCAGACATTCGGCAAAGATCTGGAGCAGGTGCTCGGCTGCCCGGTGAAGATAGAGAATGATGCCAACTGCTTTGCGCTGTCTGAAGCAGTGGATGGCGCAGCAGCGGGTCGCAAGATCGTCTTCGGGGTGATTCTCGGTTCCGGCGTGGGTGGCGGCTTTGTCATCAATGGTGAACCGGTGACAGGTCTGCATCACATTGCCGGCGAATGGGGGCATATCCCGCTTCCGTGGGTGCGGGAAGACGAATTCCCTATGCCGAAGTGCTTCTGTGGGAATGAGGGCTGTCTGGAGCGTTTCCTGTGCGGCCCTGCTCTGGCAGCCTCATGGAAAGGCGAGGGGCAACGCTGCGCAGATGGTATTGAAGAAGCTGCTGCTGCAGGCGATGTTGCTGCCATTAAAGCGCTGGATACGTATGTGGATCGGCTGGGGCGTGCCTGCGCGCTGGTCATCAACATGGTGGACCCGGACGCGATTGTGCTGGGCGGCGGCGTCTCAAACCTGAAGACGATCTACACCCGTGTGCCTGAAGTGATGAAGAAATACGCCATCACCCCGGAATGCCGCACGGAACTGCTGAAAAATCAGCATGGTGACAGTTCCGGCGTGCGTGGCGCTGCGTGGCTGTGGGGGAAATAACAGGCTGACCTGAGGCCTGCCTGCTCATTCCGTTCCGGCAGGTTCAGGTGTTGGCCTGAGCCTCTTTGAGGCGATCAGGCCGGAAGCCTGTCGCTACCACATAAAGTTCGCTAGAATCCTTGCGGCTGGCCGGGGGCTTGGCGTGCCGCACCAAAGTGAAGGCCTGCTTCATCACATCAAGGATGGCCTTTTCCGAGCCGCCCTGAAACACCTTGGCGACAAAGCCGCCGCCTTCCGCCAGAATTTCAAATGCAAAATACAGGGCTTCTTCAGCAAGCCCGATAATCCGCATATGGTCCGTCGGGCCGTGGCCGGTTGTATTGGGGGCCATGTCCGAGAGCACCAGATCGGCCTTGCCATCCAGCAGGCTGACCAGCTTGTCCGGCATCTCGGGGGCAGTGAAGTCGCCTTCGATGATCTCGGCACCCGCCACAGGATCAACCGGCAGCAGATCAACCCCGACAACGCGATTCGCACCACGTTTGACGGCCACCTGTGTCCAGCCGCCGGGTGCGGCACCCAGATCGACCACGCGCATGCCGGGCTGGATGAGGTGAAAACGGTCATCCAGTTCAATCAGCTTGAAGGCCGCACGGGAACGCCAGCCTTGCTTGTGGGCAGCCTGCACATAGGGGTCGTTCAGCTGGCGGGCCAGCCAGCGCTGCTGTGCGGTTGTGCGCCCGCGCGCCGTGCGAAGGCTGACGGATTTGGTGCGCATTGTGCGCGGGGCCGATGAGTCATCCAGAGAATGACTGGAGCCGGGGGCGCTGCTGCTGGTGCGGGCACGCCCCGGAACGCGGAGAGAAGTTGCTTTCCGGGGAGGCCCGGATTTTTTGTCGCTCATGAACCTGTTGCTTGAATAGGGTGCAGAAAAGGGATGGGGCCATTGAGCATGGGCGCTTTGTGGAGCCTTCTGGATGCAGATCCACTCTTGCGGATCATGCGCAGAACCATGCCATCCCGTAGGCCACGGTCTGCCACAATAATATCTTCCACCGGCCAGGTCTCGTGAATAGCCTCGAAAATGGCGCAGCCCGGCAAAACGAAGGGGGCACGATCCGGCCCGATGCACGGATGCTGTTCTATGCCTGCATGCCCCATATCCTGCAATGTCCGAACGGCCTTGCGGGCACTGGTGGCTGGCAGCTGTGAGCCATCAACCGCCGCACGAACATAACGGGGCAGGTTGAGCACAAGGCTCGCCAGAGTGGTGACGGTGCCACTGGTGCCAATGAAACGTGTTTGCTTGCGCCGAATTTCCGGGCCAATCCGATGCACGCCCTCAAAGTCCTGCAGGGCCGCCTTGGTGTGGTCCACCATCTTTTTATAGAGGCTTGGGTCGTCATGGCCGGTGCTGCCGAACTGCTCCGAGAGGGTGATGACCCCCACAGGCAGGCTCAGATAGCCAATCAGCTCATGCGTCTGACGGGGGGCGTCCACACGGACCCAGGCAATTTCTGTCGAGCCGCCACCAATATCAAACAGCAGCGCCCGGTTGCGCACAGGCCCGAAGCGCGGATTGTGCACAAGGTTGGCGCAGCTTTCTACCGCGAGGGAGGCTTCCTCCCGCGCGGAGATGATATTGATATGAAAGCCGGTCTCCGTCCGCACGCGGTTCAGAAAGTCTGATCCGTTCACCGCGCGGCGGCAGGCTTCCGTTGCAACGGCACGGATATTCTTGATGGGTCTGCGCCCGACACGTTCCGCACAGGCGCGCAGAGCGTCCAGTGTGCGTTCCATAGCGGGTTCGCCCAGTCGGCCTGTATGGTGAAGGCCTTCACCCAGCCGCACCATACGGCTGTAGCTATCAATAACGCGGAAGCCGCCAGCGGTTTGCGCCGCGACCATCAAACGGCAGTTGTTTGTTCCCAGGTCGAGCGCGGCAAACAGCTCATCTTCGGCAGAACGAGAGTAGGGTGAAGGATAAGCTGGTCTGTCCGGGCGGCCGGCCCAGGGGGGGATGCGATCCATCTGTCCGGTCCTTAGTAAGAGGTTGACTCATGTTAAGACTATTTTTGGGGAGGGCGGCCAAAGGAGCAAGACAATTATGTGACAAACCGACATTTCTTTTCGTTTAGGCACTTGCGCCCCCTAATTCACAGTGCTAGGAAGGCGTCACCGCAGCGGAGGCGGCTTTTTAAGCCTCCCGGTTCTCCTTGCTGGGAGATAGTTTAGCGGTAGAACTACCGGCTCTGACCCGGTCAGCCCTGGTTCGAATCCAGGTCTCCCAGCCAATCTTTCCCAAAAAATTATAGTCTTATATTGGGTTGCTCAGAGTGATATTCAACTCTGCGCTGTAAACCTGTGTTTAGACAGGTCACCCTGCCTTCCGATCTCCCATGAGGATGATCGCAAAGCAGGGCGCTGCCAGATTTCAGAAGGTCGCGCTCAGGCTCAGATTGAACGAGCGCCCTAAACCCGCGAGCGGGCTCAGAACCCCGGTGGCGCGATAGTCCCCCAGAGAAAGACCACCCAGCGGCAGATAGTATTTCTGGTTTAGAAGGTTCTCGATGCTGGCATCCAGTGTCAGCACCCGCCAGTGGTAGCTTCCGCCCAGACCCAGCAGGGCATAGCCGGGCGTGCGGGGCTCATTGCGCAGCCAGTCCACAGTGCTCTTGGCTTTAACAAGGGTGACCTCGACGCGACCCGTCCAGTTTTCATAGGTTTCATGCAGGCTGATGGAGCCGTTGGCGGGCATCTGATGATACAGGCCGGAGTGGGTCACCAGATCCTGCCCCCGCACCCAGTTCAGATTGGCTTTGAGCTCCCCTGTCCCAAAAGCCGGACTTTTCCAGAGTCTGACGAAGCCTGAGCTGTTGATGCCATAGCTCCGGGCATTGTGGTTGACGAACTGGAGTTTGGACAAACCGTTAGAGAGCGTGCCAATGCGCACCACATTTATATAGTTGTGGGTGTAGGTATAATAAGGCTGCACCTTGAGTTCCCACGCATCATGCACCGGATCATGCCAGGTGAGGGTGGTGCTGAGCGTATTGGCAATTTCCGATTTCAGATTCAGGTTGCCGACATACCCATTGCCGTCTCCAAACCAGCCAATCATCGTGGTGCTCATAGCGCCTTCGCCCCATGAGTAGCGCTCATACAGGCTGGGAGCGCGGCTTTTGCGGGCGTATCCACCCTCCAGCGTGAGGCTGTCGAGAGGTGTCCAGCGGGCCAGAGCTGTGACATCAAAATTGGTGTCGGTGCGTCCGCGAGAGGCCGCGTTAAAGCGTTGGGCAGCCATGGCGTCGGCCATGCTCATCATGCTGGTCCATGAATACGGGGCGACCGGACCGGTATTCATCATCACCAGATCATTCCGCAGTCCCAGCTCGGTGGAAAAGCGCGGCAGCCACTGGGCTTTCCATTCTATATAATGGCCGAGGCGGTCGCGGTGTCCCTGATTGATATTATGGAAGGTGTCAGGCCCCATCATCATACTGCCGCTCAGGGGCGGCCACCAGTCGTTCAGGCCATTATGGTCAAAGGAGCTACCCAGCCCGAGTATATGCTTCCGGCCAAGCGGAATGGTCGCCTTGATGGAATAGCCTGCCGTGCGGGTATCCGTATTCATCGGCATGCCGGTTGTGGCGGTATGGCCTCCTTTGTCGGCCAGCATGTTCATGGCGTGGTCGACCCGTTGCCAGAAACCGCGTGCCTCCAGCGTGCCCCAGTTGAAATCACCCTTGTATTTGCCATTCACAAAGGTGGAGCGGTTATTGGTCATATCCATGTACTGGTTGGGGAAACCCTCATAAGGGATATCTTGCTGACCGACGGTGAGCGCCAGCAGATGGTTCTCTTTTTTCACCCCAAGTGTCACGGCATGGTTGAAGCTGAGATAGCTGGTGGAGAGAACGCGCCGGCTGTTGCCTCCCGTGTGATAGTCGCTGGCATGGCTATATGAGCCGGTATAGCGCAGGCTTAGCCAGTCATTGGCGGTGGTGAGAGAGCCGGACGCGCCCGATCCGCCGCCATTGCTGCGATAATCCCCCCGGACATGGCCTGTCACGAGCAGTTTGGACGTGCTGGAAAAGATCGGATCTTTCCGATTGACCTCCAGCGTACCGCCGGTGCTGTCGCCACCCTGACTGACAGAGGTGATGCCCGCAATGGCGACGGCCGACGAGACGGCATCCGGGTCAATGTAAGACATGGCCGGATTCATATGGTTGGGGCAGGCGGAGGGAATGCGCATGCCATCGACAAAGGTCGCCACGCGCTCATCCGCCATCCCGTTCAGAACAGGCAAAGAGGAGACACCGCCAGCGGAATAGGCGCTATAGCCGAGACTGTGCCGGAACAGATTGGCCGTATCCGGGTTGGGGGACATGTGATGCCGGGTTCCGTTGACCGTCATCTGCTCTGTGGACGCGCTATCGGCGTCCTCGTCTGAGGTTGGCGTGGCTGGTACGGTTAAGGCTTCTGTTGAAACAGGTGTAGCGGGCAGACGGCTTTGAGCGTCCGCTGCGGATGGGCGGGCGACTGTGCAGGCCAGCGCGCAACCGGCAGCAAGCAGGCTGGTGCGCGCGGCATGCCGAACAAAAAGACAAGACATTGTGCTGAGACTTTCCTTGAAACGGAAACAGCCGACATCACAGGCGTTCAGGTGTCCTGAAGGTCTGCGTGTCAGCGCGTATCGTTTTCAGAGGAAAGCTGGTGGCCCCGTTGGTGGTGGCCGGAGGGCAAGAGCGAGAAGCGGCGGTGCGCGCGGCAGGAGCGTGCCATAGGCTGACTGAGACCAGGCAATCAGGATCAGGGCAGCAAGAAACGCGACACTGAAAATGACAACTGGCAGGTGCAGCAGCGGACAGAGTGGGCATGACCCATCATGATGATGGCCTGAATGCGGAGGCGCTTTGGCGTGTGCCATTTTCAGCATATGCCCGGCAGCCATGTGCATGACATGCGGGGATGCAGTGGGCTGATCTGGCCCGATCTGTAACCCGGTCAGCCGTTCAAATGTCACACGGGGTGCTTCATCCGGCAGAGCATTGCTTTGGAGAAAAAGCTGCCCGCAAAACCCCAGCAGAACGCAGCACACCATTAGCCAGCGACAAAGTGTCGCCAGTGCAAAGGGGGCTGAGTCTGAACGGCGCATGGGAAGAGTGTTCGCCTCTATTCCGGGAATATCCCCTTAAGAAAGCACCGGCAGGCGATTGTAAAGAGCATAATAATCATGCGTTTTATCTCCATAACCCCGGAGGGGTATATTCTGACTACTATGCACTTCAGGGTTCTGAGGGGGGGGTATTTTTCCGTTTTACTGACGCTAGTTCACCTCCTGTTTGAGGGACGCAAAGAGTATGAGTGGCCATAGGGTGGCGGTGGTTTGCATCAAGGGAGACCGTATGACGCGGGCAGAAAGCTCTTGAGTTCCTGTTTTGTTCTAATTATAAAAAGCGGAACAGGAGGGATGCACTCATGGCGTCATCACACTCGGATACACTGGATTTGCTGCGGGACCGGATTGCCCGGATGAACATCAGCCCTGCCAGTTCCATCACGCAACGGCTTTCCACGGGCGTTGCGGAAATTGATGCCCGTCTGGGCGGCGGGCTGGAAAAAGGGACAGTCCACGAATTTTTTGGAGCAGGGAGTGACCGACAGGTTTCAGCCAAACCTGCGCGTTTTGTGGCAGCCGTTCTGGCCCGCACGACAGGTGTGGTCATCTGGATTGGCGAGGAAACGCTCGATCTGTGTGTAGCAGGCGTTGAGCAGGCCGGTCTCAATCCGGGGCGGTTGATCTGTGTGACAGCGACGCAAGCCTCTTTTGTGGATTTATGTGAAGCCGTGCTGCGGGAGCCGGGCGTTGCCGCTGTGGTGGTTGATAGCCGCACAGCGCCAGACCTTGGCACAACGCGCCGCCTGCAACGGGCTGCGCATGAGCGCGGAGCGACCGGCTTTCTGCTCTATCGCTCAGCTTTTCTGGCTGGCTGTCCGTCACACTGCCTGAGTGCCACACGCTGGAAAATCGGGCCAAGCACGTCGTTCAGCCTCAGAGATAACCCTATTGGCGGCGCCTATGCGGCGGAAGAGCGGTGGTCGATTGAGATGCTGAGCCATCATCATGGTGGGGCGGCTGGCTGGGTGATTGATCCCGCCCGGTATGAGAGGCATCCTTTCTCTGTTTCGCCAGAAGAAAGCCCGCAACACGCCCAGGACGATAGAGAGCGGCGGTCGTGGTGGCGGAGCGCCTTACGCGCCTGAGTTTCTCACGAGCGAGGATGCTTTTCTTCTTGCCGTATCTGAAGCTGATCCATGCTAAGGAGCAGCGCATGATCGGACTATCAGGCACAGAAGGATAGAAAGCATGCGTCTGGATGATGAGCGGGAAAGCACGAATATTGATGACGAGCGTGGTTCCGGCGGTAGTGGTGGCCGTGCCCCTCTGAAGATCGGTATCGGCGGCATTCTGCTGGCGCTGGGGGCTTTGTATTTTGGAGTAGATCCCAAAATTGTTTTCAGCCTTCTGGAAGGGAGTGCGTCTTCCGGTAATCAAAGCGCGGTTGTCGCGCCGCAGCAGCCTGTGCAGGGACCGGATACGCAGAAGCAGTTTATTGCCCGTATTCTGGGGTCAACTGAAGATGTCTGGACATCCTATTTTCAGCAGATGGGCCGCACGTATCATGAGCCCAGACTGGTGCTGTTCTCAGGCGGCACGCAGTCTGCCTGCGGATATGCGCAAACGTCTGTGGGACCATTTTACTGCCCGGCAGACCACAAGGTTTATCTGGATCTCGCCTTTTTTCAGGAATTGAAAAACCGGCTGGGTGCCGGGGGTGACTTTGCGCGGGCTTACGTGGTGGCGCATGAGGTCGGGCATCATGTCCAGAATGAGCTTGGGATTATGGCGCAGCTTGAAAAGCAGAATGGCGGCATGAGCGAGCGCGGCGCGACGGGGGCTTCTGTCCGGACTGAGCTACAGGCGGATTGTTTTGCCGGGGTCTGGGCCAAGCGGGCGAATGACGCAAAGAGCATCCTGCAATCGGGCGATGTGCAGCAGGGGCTGAATGCGGCCTCCGCTGTGGGGGATGATCGCCTGGAACGGCAGGGGCAGGGCTATGTTGTGCCAGATAGCTTTACGCACGGTACATCCGCCCAACGCGTCAACTGGTTCAGCCGAGGGCTGCAAACTGGCGATATCCGGCAGTGCGATACGTTCAGCGCGCCGGCGCTTTGAGCACAGGAAGCTTCTGTAGTCAAAAGCAGAGGAAACGAAGAACTATTTATTAATGTTCTGCGGATCTGAAATTAGCAAGCGCCTGTTTCTTTCAGTCTGGAAGGAAACAGGCGCTAGTTTTTTAAGCCTCAAAAACCTTGGAAATAGCCTCCTGCGCTTCCGTCTGGATAGCGTGCAGGTGTTCTTCGCTTTTGAAGCTTTCGGCGTAGATTTTGTAGACGTCTTCCGTGCCGGAGGGGCGGGCGGCAAACCAGCCGTTTTCCGTCACCACTTTCAGGCCGCCGATGGGGGCGTCATTGCCCGGAGCGCGCGTGAGCTTGCTGATAATCTTGTCTCCAGCCAGCGTTTCCAGCGGAAACTGCTCCGGTGAAAGCTTGCTCAGCTTGGCTTTCTGTTCGGCATTGGCCGGGGCATCAATGCGCGCGTAGAACGGCGTGCCCAGACGTGCACTGAGTTCGCGATACTGCACGCTCGGGTTTTTGCCGGTTTTCGCCGTAATTTCAGCAGCCAGCAGGCCGAGGATGAGGCCGTCCTTATCTGTGGTCCAGACGGTGCCATCACGCCGCAGGAAGGTCGCGCCCGCGCTTTCTTCACCACCAAAGCCCAGTGAGCCATCCATCAGGCCCGGCACAAACCATTTCAGCCCGACAGGCACTTCCACCAGCTTACGACCCAGATCTTTCGCAACGCGGTCAATCAGCCCGCTGCTGACCAGCGTTTTGCCTACACCCAGTTCCGGGTTCCAGTCGGGGCGGTTGCGGAACAGGTAGGAGATAGCAACAGCAAGGTAATGGTTGGGGTTCAGCAGGCCATCCGGCTTGGCCACAATGCCGTGGCGGTCGGCGTCAGTATCGTTTGCAAAGGCCACGTCAAACTGGTCGGCCATGCCAATCAGGCTCTTCATGGCGTAAGGGGAGGAGCAGTCCATACGGATCTGGCCGTCCCAGTCGGCCGTCATGAAGGCAAACTGCGGATCTACCGTTTCATTCACCACCGTAGCGTTCAGGCCGTAGCGCTCAATAATCGGCTTCCAGTAATGCACAGCAGCACCACCGAGCGGGTCAATGCCGATTTTTACGCCGGCATCCCGAATGGCCTTCATATCAATGACGGAGTCCAGATCAGCCACATAGGGGGTAATGTAGTCATACCCTTTGATGCAGGCGGCCTTGCGAGCTTCCTCATAGGGAAGGCGCTTCACATCCTTCAGGCCATCAGCCAGAAAGCCGTTGGCCATGTCCTGGATGGCTTTTGTAATGGCGGTATCCGCCGGGCCACCGTTGGGCGGGTTGTATTTAAAGCCACCATCGGACGGCGGATTGTGGGATGGGGTGATGACGACGCCATCCGCCAACCCTGTCGTGCGGCCTTTGTTATAGGTCAGAATTGCGTGAGAAATGACGGGTGTGGGGGTGAAGCCATCATTCTCGTCCACGCGCACATCCAGCCCATGGGCTGCAAATACTTCAATGGCAGAACGCTGAGCCGGGCCGGACAGAGCATGCGTATCCATGCCAACAAATAGCGGGCCATCAATGCCTTCAGCCTTACGGTGGCGGCAGATCGCCTCGCAGATGGCCAGGATATGGCCCTCATTGAAACTGGTGTGGAAGGAAGATCCGCGATGCCCGGAGGTGCCAAAGGAGACGCGCTGGGTCGGGGTGGAGACATCAGGCTTGCGGTCATAATAAGCTGCAATCAGAGCCGGGATGTCGGTAAGCTGGGACTGATCAAGTGTCTTGCCAGCAAACGGGCTGAGTGAGGCCATCGCTTCAAAAATCCTTGTAGAACCTGGGGTATCAACGGTCTGCCAATACGCTTTCTGTCAGGAGGAAAGCGTGTGTCCGGTGGGATGTCCAGAGCGGAAAGGGCGTTTCCGCCGGTCTTGACTAATAAAAAATTTCCTAACGGTAATTGTTTTCTTTTATTTAGCAAAGATGCGTTTCTGAGAAGGGCTCTGGAAAAGGCAGACAAACGAGAGAAGACCTATCAAACACGAGAGTCTGGCCGGAATGAGGCTTTGAAGAGGTGCAAGATCTGTCTGTCTTGCGGGCCCGCTCTGTATATAAGAAGAGAATGCTGATGAACCGGAACGATCCCTGAGCACTATGACGGACAAAAACCGCATGACCCTGACCGCACTCCCTGATGAGGGCTCATCTTCCAGCCGGATTGAGGATCGCATTGTCTATGCCGCGCTCTCTGGCCAGATCGCGCCGGGCGAGCGACTGGGGGAAAAGGATCTGGCGGAAATCTTCGGGGTGTCCCGCACGCTGGTGCGTGAGGCCATGATGCGCTTACAGGCCCGTGGCATTGTGCAGGTCTCCTCTCGCCGGGGCTGGTTTGTGATTGAACCTACCGAGGAAGAGGCCCGCCATACACTGGATGCACGCCGGGCGCTGGAAGTGGGGATGCTGGTCACGCTGGGGAAGGGCGACGCCCGCGTCATTCAGGCTTTGCGGGAACATGTTCAGGCGGAACAGGCTGCTATCGAGAAAGATGACAGAGCCGCACGCAGCTATTTGCTCGGACATTTTCATGTCTGTCTGGCGGAAACGCTGGGCAGTCCGGTGCTGGCGGCTTTGTTGCAGGATCTGACAACGCGTACCGTGCTGATTGCGGCCCTCTACCAATCGTCTCACGATGCGTGTGAATCCAGCGGCGAACATGAGCAGATTATTGATGCGCTGGAAGCAGGCGATGTGCCGGAAGCGGCCCGCTTAATGGATGCGCATTTGCGCCATGTGGAAAACGCACTGAACGAACGGCATGTGCGCACCCGGCTGAAAAACCTGAAATCTGCGCTCGGTCGCCCCGATTAAACACCAATCAAAGCATCCCTCCTGAGCATGACATGCGGAAGGGGGTTGCAAGACCTTTTTCTTGTATGCAAGATTGTATGCGAACTGCAACGACCTGTGCCATTGCAGGCAGGAGCTTCTTTTTATGATGTCTTCAGACTGTTCGGATACCGCCAGCCTTTCAGCGCTGCCTCCGGGAGGACACCGTGCCGTTGCCCGGTGTGATGCGCTGGGTGTGGCACCCTATTCTGAAGAAAAAGACCAGCTTTTCCGCCCGTATCTGAGCGCATCCTATCGCGCGACTTGTGATTGTATTGCTGGCTGGATGCAGTCTGCGGGCATGAAAACCCGCCTTGATGCAGCGGGGAATCTCGTCGGGCGCTATGAGGGGCTGACACCAGATGCTCCGGCTCTGCTGATAGGCTCCCATATTGATAGCGTGCGGGATGGCGGCCGCTATGACGGCATGCTCGGTGTGCTGATGGGTGTGGAACTTGTTGCACACTATGCCGCGCAGGGGCGACGCTTTCCGTTTGCGCTGGAAGTTATCGGGTTTGGGGATGAGGAAGGCTCACGCTTTCCTGCTGCCATGCTGACGTCTCGCGCTGTGGCCGGGCTTCTTAAAGAAGTGCCTGCCGATATGCAGGATGCGGCAGGTATTACCCTGCAGGACGCTCTGGCCGCAGAAGGTCTGGCGCTGGAACGCATGCCGGAGGCGGCGCGTAAGCCAGAAGAAATCCTTGCTTATCTGGAAGCGCATATCGAGCAGGGGCCGGTTCTGGAGGCTGAAAACCGTGCCGTTGGCGTGGTGACGGCTATTGCCGCGCAATATCGCTTCCGTGTGCGCATGAAAGGTGTGGCAGGTCATGCTGGCACTATGCCCATGACCTTGCGGCAGGACGCTCTGGCTGCGGCGGCTGAAGCAGTTCTGGCGATTGAAAAAATCGGTCAGTCTGGCCCGTCTGATCTGGTCGCCACAGTTGGCCAGCTGACTGTGGTGCCGGGTGTGCCAAATGTCGTGCCGGGGGAAGTGATTTTCAGCATTGATGTGCGGGCAGGCGATGCCGCAGTGCGCAATGCCGCTACCGCAGAAATCCGCACAGCGCTGGAGGCTCTGGCAGCCCGGCGCAAGGTGACGCTGGAGATCAGCTTGCAGCAGGACCTGCCCGCAACGCCGTGTGATGCCGCGCTGACCGCCATGCTGAGTGAAGCCGCCCAGAGCGTGACGGGCACTGTGCCACGCAGAATGGTCAGCGGGGCAGGGCATGATGCCATGATCGTCGCAGCACTTGCCCCCGTCTGCATGCTGTTTATCCGCTGTGAGGGCGGGATCAGTCACAACCCGGCAGAAGCCGTGAACCCGTCGGATGTGGAGCAGGCCTTTCAGGTCATGACCCGTTTTATTGAAGATTTTGCCGGACGTCGTCCGTAACGTAACCAAGGAAAGACCTGTGTGATGGCAAACGATTTTTTTGGCCAGATTGACCCGCCGCAGAGGCTTTTGATGGGACCGGGGCCAGTTAATGTGCATCCGCGTGTGCTGCGGGCCATGGCGGCGGACATGCTGGGCCAGTTTGACCCGGAAATGACCACCTCCATGAATGAAACCATGGCGCTGTACCGTCAGGTTTTCATGACGCAGAACCGCTGGACCTTTCTGGTGGACGGCACGGCACGTGCGGGGATTGAGGCTGCTCTGGTCTCTCTGGTGGAACCGGGCAGCAAAATCCTGATTGTGCGGGCCGGGCGTTTTGGCCTGCTGCTGTCTGAAATTGCCGAGCGGATTGGCGCGGAAATCTGCACGATTGATCTGCCCTGGGGTGAAGTGGCGACGCTGGAGCAGATTGAAGAGGCATTAATCGCGCATCGCCCGCAGGTTTTTGCCTGTATCCACGGTGATACCTCCACCACCATGGCGCAGCCGCTTGAAGGTGTGGGCGCGTTGTGCCGCAAATATGATGTGCTGTCCTACGTGGATGCCACGGCAACGCTCGGCGGCATGCCTGTTGCGGTCGATGCGTGGGGCGTGGACGTGGTCTCCGGCGGTTTGCAGAAATGTATGGGTGGGCCTCCGGGTTCTGCACCCATCACCATTTCTGACCGTGCGGCAGAGCACATCATGGCGCGCCGGCATGTGGAAGCCGGAATTCGTAGCGGGGATATGGCAAACGGCAGCCGCGCGCGTATCCCCTCCAACTATTTCGATCTGGCCATGGTGATGGATTACTGGTCGGAAAAACGGCTGAACCATCATACGGAAGCCACCACCATGCTCTACGGAGCGCGAGAAGCGGCCCGTGTGATGCTGGAAGAAGGGCTGGATGCGCGCTTTGCCCGGCATAAGGCTGCCGGTGCCGCCATGGTGGCCGGACTGCGGGCCATGGGGCTGAAGGTGTTCGGGAATGATGCCTATCGCATGACCAACGTAACCGGGGTGTGGATCCCGGAGGGTGTGGAAGGCGAGCGGGTGCGTCAGCGTATGCGTGATGATTTCGGTATTGAAATTGGCACAGCGTTTGGCCCGCTGGCGGGCAAGATCTGGCGCATCGGGGCCATGGGCTACAATGCCAAAAAGCACAATGTTTTGCTAACACTTGGGGCTTTGGAAACCTGTCTGGCGGCAGAAGGCTATGCCGTTAAACGCGGTGCAGGTGTGGATGCCGCTCTTGCAACGTGCCAGAACTGATATCGCTATCGAAACAGACTGACAGGAGGGCGACATGAGCGAGAAAGACAACACAATCGCCAGACTGGAGGCGACGGCTGCCTGTCTTGATCTGACAATTCCGGAAGCCTGCCTGCCGGGCGTAGTGGCCAACACACATCTCTTGCAGGGCTATGTCGATCTGATTTGCGGCATGACCCTGCCTGATACCTGTCTGCCTGCTTATGAGTATCGCCCCTGATGACGTCCCTAATCGACATTGCACATCGTATCCGGGCGGGTGAAGTCTCTGCCGTCCAGATTGTTCAGCAAACGCTACAGACCATTCGGGAGCGGAATAGCGTCTATAACGCTGTTACGCGCCTGCTGGATGAGCGCGCTCTGAAAGCGGCCGCCGAAGTGGATGCGTGTCTTGCCCGGGGTGAACAGGTTGGTCCACTGGCCGGGGTGCCGTTTGGGGTGAAGGATCTGTTTGATCTGGAAGGTCTGGTTACAACCGCCGGATCTGTTGTTCTGAAAAACCAGCCCCCTGCCAAGCAGGATGCGGAAGTAGTGCGTCGGCTGTGTGCGGCAGGTGCTATTCCCGTTGCAACCCTCAATATGGATGAGTTCGCCTACGGGTTTGCGACCGAAAACGCCCATTACGGCACGACCAGAAACCCCCATGACACGGCGCGTCTGGCGGGAGGGTCTTCCGGTGGGTCCACGGCTGCGGTGGCGGCGGGACTGTTGCCGCTCACACTAGGGTCTGACACCAACGGCTCCATTCGTGTGCCCGCCTCGTTGTGTGGGGTCTGGGGGCTGCGGCCCACGCAGGGGCTTCTGCCATTGCAGGGGGTCTATCCGTTTGCTGCCAGTCTGGATGTGGTCGGGCCGTTTACCAGCACCAGTGCTGATCTCGCCTGTGCGTTTGAAGCACTGAGCGGCCAGTCCGTTGCCACGGATCAGGACGTCTCCGGTTTGAAAATCGGACGTCTGGACGGGTGGTTTGCACAAGATCTGGCGCCGGAACTGGTGGCCAGCATGGATCGGCTTCTGGATGCGTGTGCCGATGTGCGCACGGTGACACTGCCAGAGGTGGCGCGGGCGCGGGCCGCATCCTTCGTCATCACGGCGGCGGAAGGCGGAGCGTTGCATCTGGGCCGCCTGCGGACGCAGGCCATGGCGTATGATCCGGCAACGCGCGACAGGCTGATGGCAGGGGCGTTGCTGCCCGCCATGCCGATTGTGCATGCGCAGAGAATACGCTCATGGTTCCGGGATGTGCTGCATGACACCTTCCGGGAGGTGGATATTCTGGTAGCACCGGCCACAACGGGTGTGGCACCCCGGCTGGACCAGCCGACGATCACGCTTGGTGGCAAACAGGTTTCGGCACGGGCTAATCTGGGCCTGTTCACCCAGCCTTTAAGTCTTGCGGGCATGCCTGTTGTGGCGGCTCCACTGGCTCCTGCACCGGGGAAACCCGTCGGCTTGCCGCTCGGTGTGCAGTTGATTGCAGCACCGGGGAAGGAAGCAACGCTTCTGGCCTTTGCGCAGGCGATGGAAAAAGTCGGCTTACTGGGCTTTCCCTGTGCTGATGCAACTCTGAACACACAGGCCTGATCTCATGCTGCATACGCCCCGCTCAACCCGAGGGATGGTCACATCACCGCATCATCTGGCCAGTCAGGCCGGGCTGGATGTGCTGAAGGATGGCGGCACGGCGCTAGACGCTGTGATTGCGACGGCAGCTGCATTGGCCGTGGTCTATCCGCATATGACGTCCATCGGGGGCGATGCCTTCTGGCTGATTATGTGGCCGGATGGGCGCACGGAAACCATTGATGCCTGTGGGGCGGCGGCGGTCAAAGCTGATCTGGCGTTCTACCGCAACGCAGGCCACGCCGTAGTGCCTTGGCGCGGCGGAGCAGCGGCTAACACCGTAGCGGGAACCATTTCCGGCTGGGGTGAGGCGCACCGGCTTTCTCAAACCTACCATGCCCGGCAGCAGACGCAGGCGTTGTCGCTGGAGCGGCTCTTGCGTGACGCCATCTGGTATGCGGAAGTTGGGGTGCCGGTGACGGCGGGGGGCGCAGAGGTTGCCGTTCAAAAAGGGGCCGAATTGCGCTCAGTGCCCGGATACGCGACGGTGTTCGAGCCGGAAGGCCGCCCGCTACGGGATGGCGATATTCTGAAAAATCCGGCATTGGGGCAGACATTGCGGACGCTGGCCGCAGAAGGGCCGAATAGTTTTTATACAGGCTCTCTGGCGCAGAGCGTCGCGGCTGATCTTGCCGCAGCTGGCAGCCCGCTTTCTGCGGCTGATCTCGCCGCTCATGCCGCCATGCTCCGTGAGCCTCTTTCTGTCGGGATTACCGGGGCGACGCTCTATAATATGGCGCCCCCGACGCAGGGTGTCGCGTCTCTTCTTATTCTGGCGCTTTTTGACCGGCTACGGGTGCAGGAGCCGGAAAGCTTTGCCTATTGGCATGGATTGGTTGAGGCGACCAAGCAGGCGTTTCGTTATCGGGACACCCATGTGGGTGACCCGGCTTACATGACGGTTGAAGCCCAGCATACGCTGAGCGACCCGGCAGTGCTGGACCAGATGGCCGCTGCCATTGACCCACAGGGTAATCCCCCCATTTTTAGTGGGGCATTGAATGAGAATTCAGGCAGCTGTTTTTAGTTTCTGGGCGGGGGTTAGCCCGCTGTTCCCCATGTTGGGTCTGTCATGGTTATATGTCCAGAGCCATTGTGTTGCGACCTCCTGCACGTCC
>NZ_LHZA01000148.1 GCF_001580535.1 Acetobacter cerevisiae
CCCTTCTGTGAGATTTCCGCGTCTGGGGGGTGATCATACTATGTAAACTTCACTTCTATCGCTCAGATCTTGTTTATATAGCTAGGCCATTCCCCCGCCCGAAACAACCGATAGGCACAAGATGGCAGAAAATCACGGCGCGACTACTGAGAGCTTTTCTGCCCCGCAGCCAGCAGACGCACCCCAAAAAACGGACCATTGGAGCGCGACCCACCGGGCAGGATCCGCACGGTCAGCGTCTCTTTCCCCTGTGTCCAGCCTTCGGGAATAGCGGCCTCCACGTCCACAAACCGCGCAGGCATATCCGCAGGCCAGCTCAGGCCGGAAAGAGGCTTGCCGTTGACCAGAATGCGCGTCCCCCGTGTGCGGGGAACATCCTTGCTCCACAAGGTCGTTTGCAAAACAAGCGGCCCCGGTTTGGCCTTCAGGGTAAATTCCATAAACCCGCCGGACCGCAGATCCCGCCCGTTCCGACCACGATACACCAGCGGCCAGGAGCCATCCGCCCGCAGGCCGTGGTCATGCTCCTGCTGCATCTCCCCAAGATGGATGACATCAATCGTGCGAGCAGCAATATCTTTCTGGCGGCGCTGTTCCTCACGATACACACCTTCTTCCTGATGCCATTCGCTTTCTGAAAAACACCGCAGATACAGCGCACTCCGGCGTTTGTATTGGGCATAAAACGGCTTGAACTCAAGCTGTGCCGGCCTGCCTGCCTGCGTAGTGCGATAAACAGCCTCCTGCCCCGCAACGGGAGCCAGATCCCGCACCACATCGGAGGTCACAAGGGCCGGGTCCATGGCATCATAAGGGGCTTCGGCGCTCGCAAGGTCAGCCGCCAGCACCATCGGGCCGTGCAGGATGGAGACAAGATGAGGAGCCTCGACCGGAGCTTCTGTGCGCAGTGCCAGAGGGAGCGTCAGGGCGACCGTATCCCCGGCATGCCAGCTTCGATTGAGCACCAGATAACCGCCAGAAGGGGTCGCGGAGACGCTCTGGCCATTCACGGTGAGGCTCAGATCCCCTTTGACCCAGCCCGGCACCCGGAGCGCCAGTGCGAACGTCTCAGGCGCTTTTACGTCCTCAACCTTCAGAGTGACCTGCCCGTCATACGGATAACGGGTCTCCATCCGCCAGGACACATTTTTACGCGCCCACTGCATGCGGGAGGGAATGTAGAGATTCACAAAAAGTGTCTCGGCCCCCTGCCACCAGATGGACTCTCCATGTTTGGCATGACTCTCCATCCCCGTGCCGACACAGCACCAGAAGCTGTCCGTCGGGGTAGACCATTCCCGCACGCCGGCGGTGATAGTTGGTGTCATGTAGGTGAACATGCCGGTTTGGGGGTCATGCGCAGCCAGAACATGGTTCAGATGGGCACGCTCATAATAGTCAAAAAGCGCGCTGTCCGGCTGCCATGTATAGAGCTGCCGTGTCAGTTTGAGCATGTTGTAGGTATTACAATGCTCGCAGGTCTGCTCTGTAATATGCTGAGAAATGGTATCCGGTTCCGAGAAATATTCCCGGTCCGCATTCCCGCCAATCACATAGCTGTGGTGCTGCGTGACCGCCTGCCAGAAAAAGCGCGGACCAACCTGCCAGTATGCATCCCGGCTCACCTCTGCAATCCGCCCCAGCCCAATCAGTTTAGGGATTTGCGTATTGGCGTGCCGGTTGGCCAGATCATCATGCCGGGCCATCAAGGGGTCCAGCACAGGTCGGTCATACGTACGCTTTGCCAGACGCAGCCACTTTGCATCGCCCGTGCGGGCCGCCAGCTCCGCAAAGCTCTCGTTCAGGCCGCCATATTCACAGGTCAGAACTTTTTGCAGCTGTGCGTCTGTCAGCTTGCTGTAAAAGGCTTCAAAAAAAACGCCCAGTCTGACTGCAACAATCAGCGCGTTGGGGTCCTGACAATAGGTTTGCGCATCAAACAAACCCGCAAAGGTTTTGTGGATATTATAGAGGGGAGACCAGGCACCGTTCAGGTCAAACCCACCTGACCGGATATCGCCTTTTTCCATTTCGGCGAAAATTCTTTTCCCATCGGTAACCGTGCCGTTTTTTTCCTTACGGGTGAAGCCTGCCACATACCCATCGCCCCACTTATCCTGAACAGTCGCGAGTTCCTGCACAATATAGGCCACTCTGCTGCGGCATTCGGCATCTCCTGTTTGCGCATACATCAGGGCAAGAGCGGAGAGGTAATGACCCAGCGTATGCCCCGCAATCGTGTCATTCTCCCACCCGCCATACACCTCCCCTTTGGGGGACAGGCCAGCCTGCGTGCGGAAGTTGTGAAGCAGGCGGTCTGCGCTCAGACTGAGCAGATAAGCCCGATTACTTTCAACCGCATCCAGCCAGTGAGACGGCAACAAGCGAACATCCTGAAGCGGCACGGGCGTCACACCCTCCCCTGCCGCAACACCTCCCGGCCCGCGTGCTGCAAGCGCCTGCCGTGCCCCCGGCAAAACGGACGCAGCGCCACCCAGAGCAACACTTGCCAGCAGGAAGCGCCTGTTTAGTCTGATCTCCATCGTCTTTTCCCTTACGCCGTTTTAAAAACGCTTCCTGTTTTCTGAATAATAGTCTTCAAGCCCGATACCGATCAGGGGGCTATCACCCGCAGATGCAAAGGCGTTGTGGTGGCCTGCAAAGACACTTCCCACGCATCCCGCACCTTTGGGGCCGCTGGGCTTATTACGTCATAGCTATGCGCTGGTGCACCAGCAGGATACTCGGCATGCAGTCGCGCAACTGGAGTCCATTTGTCTGCCGGAGCCAGCGTGACATCTATGTCCTGAGAGGCCGGGTTATAGTGGACACTCTCAAACTTCCCGCTTTCCAGCGTAAGGAACACGCCTGCATCCGCCACAAAAATCCGGCTTCTGGCACTATCTTTTGGCGTAATGGTTACGCTGCCATCGCCCTCTTCATGCAGCAGACCGCCAAAAGCCTGCCAGCCAAAGTCAGGATGTTTGACAACATCCACCTGCGTGGCCAGCGCATGACCATAAAAACCCATCCCATAGTCCCCGGAATACGCATCAAACCGCATAACATCGGGTGCAGAATGGAAGGCAGCAGACCCAAAACCTTGCTGGTCAATATTGGTTAAAGCGCCCATCAGCCCTCCATATGCCACGCGCAGCATATAAAAATCTGTGGGCTGGGCCTGAAACGCCGAGAAAAGCGGAACCGCATTTAACGCAGAGCCATAATGGTGGATTTGCCGTTCTATTCTGGCAATTTTACCGGCATAGAGAAAATCCCAGTAGCGCCGGGCATTCCCGTTATAGCCCCAGCTTGGCAACGCAGGGTCATACGCCAGAATGGCATCCCGCGTTTCTTCCGCCTGTGCCGTATCGCCAAAATAGCGGAGCCAGGCATAGACTTCAGGCTGACCGGTAGAATCCCACGCCATTTCACTGCCATACGGGTAACGCTGGCCTTTCCAGACGGCCTCACGCTTTTTCATCAGGCTTTCGATCGTCTGAGCTTCTGCTGTCAGGTTTTCCCGTTTCAGATCCTTCAGGATTTCAACAAATACATCGCCTTCCATCAGGCCATACTGCGTGTAATAGGGAGCCTGTCGCATCATGGCGGTCATGGTGACGGCGGCATGATGCAGATACCAGTCCGCATCATGCTGCTGCACTACGCCCTTATGGTTCCGCGCCAGCCGATACAAAACCCAATGCACAATAGCGACATGCGGATAGTTGTACGCCCGGCCGATATCCGCCGCTTTCTGGCGAGACCATGAGGCCCATGTCTTCCAGTTTTGTGCCGCATTATAATAAGCCGGGAACTGGGCCGGATCATAATAAAACAGGCTTTTCCGCACGCCCCCTTCCGTTGGGCCGGAAGCGACCTGAAGCTGCCCGACGACAGTTTCATTCGCAAACTGCTCCAGTTTTGCGACTTCCTGCGGGTCTGGATTATCCAGCTCCTTCATGGCCGCCGCCACATAGCTGCCCGCGCCGCCCTCGTCGCTCAGGCCAGCAATCCAGACACGCGGATCCTGCGTGATGATGTGTCCGGCCTCGCGATCATACGTCATGATCGACGGGCTACGATGAAACGGATCGGACGGGTTCTGATACCACTGCTCAGAAAACAGAAAACGGCCCATATCCGCCACAGCCGTCTGAGCTGGCTTTGTGACGAAATAGCTCAACGTCTGCACGCTGCCATCCGCATACGTGACGGAAAGCCGCGCTCGTCCCCATGTTTTTCCGTCCACACGGTACCGCTGCCAGACACCGCGCGCCCCCTCCGGGCTAACACTGAGCGCCCCTTTTGGCTCTACGGAAAACGACCGCACAGCCTGCGCTGACTGGAGATACAGCGTTGCCGGCAAATCCTCCGGCACCACATAGCCCGGCAGGCTGACAGCAACCGGGCGCGCATGGGCAGCGAGTGTCTGCTCAATGCCGCGCACGTTCGGCGCAAACGCAAACCGCAAGCCAAAAATGCGCGTTTCACCGGGCTTTAAAGTAAATTGCGTCGGCGCATTCCATTGGCTGCCCGCTTTTTGCCATTCCTGCCCCACAAAAGCAGCGCTGGCAGGCATCCAGTCATAAAACCCTTCAAACGTCTGGCTCCGGGGCGTGGCCTCTGCCAGCACATCGGCCTTACCCGCGCCACCGGCAGACGGCTCTACCAAAGGACGATAAACCTCCAGCGGCGTGCGCCCTTCCGGCATACCCAGCAGCACCGGGCCAGCCCCACTCATGCGGGTGATCTGAATATAGCCGCCATCCCGCGCAATGGCCGGGTCTACAAACACCTCGCGCTTATGGGCGTCATCCAGTGTTTCATCGGTAAAATCGTTCCCAAAAACCAGCGGGAATCCCATACCACCGACCTGCACGGACTGCCTGCCGGGATTGGCTACGGAAAACTCTAAAACCAGATCCTGCCCCGCAAGCTTCCATACACGGCGCACACGCAAGGGAAACCCAGCCCCCAGAGAAGGCGTGATCTCATCGTGCCGCAGCACATCTCCTCCAGCTGGCAGTTCCTGCACAGGCCGCTTTGCATGCCATGAGGAAAAGTCTTTCCAGCGAGAAGCGCCTTCGGTTTTCAGCCGGAAATCAATATCCCCAAGATGCGCAAAACCATTCTCCTGCCGTCGTCCTTCCAGACGCCAGGGCAGATAGTCAGCCTCTTTATCCGAACTGGCAGCGAGAGACCGCAACGTGCCATCCACGCCCTGAAACCGCAGGATAAACGACCCTGCGGCACAAAGCTTTATACCTCCATCCGCAGTGCAGCGCCCCATAGACGGCACCTCCGGCCCGGACACACCGTCCTGCGCAAAAGCCTCCGGCGGCAACAAAACCGCGCCTAACGCTGTCAGTGCCGAAACGCAGGAAAACCGCGCAGCACTCTTCACCGTGCCGTCAGTTTTCCCAAAAAAACGCCGTCTCACAGTGCTGAAGCCTCTCATGACAGGGAAGATCTACGCATATATCGTATACTATTTTATATTTGAAGGATAGATTTTATGCGGCCACCGTGAAAAGAGGCAAAAAGCCTGTTTCCGAAAATTTCAGTCATTTTTCCAGACTAATTTCTTGTCCGAACCGATCTGGTCTGTATAATCGTATACGAAATAATAAATAGCACACCAGCCCCATTCTTCCACATGCCTCCTCCATCCTCGGCCACAAACAGGCATGTGATTGTGAAGGACCATTTCTGTGCAGCCTGACACACCGCCCCTTGCCGACCGGCGCTCCGCTTTTTTCACCCTGCTGGTTACAGAAGCCGCAGAACGCGCCGGGTTTTACGGCATGGAGGCCATTCTGCTGCTGTTCATGGTGCAGCAGCTTGGCATGGCCGATATGGGGGCGGACCTGCTGGTGGGGGCCTTTGCCGCCATGATTTACGCCACGCCTCTTCTGGGTGGCTGGCTGGGGGACCGGGTTTATGGCGCACGCCGCACCGTTGTGCTGGGTGCCATCCTGCTGAGCGCAGGTTACGGACTTCTTGCGCTCTCCACGGTGTATCGCACGCTTTTTGAGCCTGCTCTGGCACTGGCCGCAACAGGCAACGGGCTCTTCAAACCTAATGCAGCTCAGCTGATCCGCTGCCTTTATGAAGAGCATCCGCAGGAGCGGGATTCCGCTTTCACGCTTTACTATATGGCCGCCAATGTGGGGTCTGCCCTCTCCATGCTCTGCATTCCGTTGGTGCGGGATTATGCCGGCTCCTTCACGGCTTTTGGTCTTTGCGTGGCAGGACCAGCCTGCGCGCTGGGTGTCCTGCTCGCACGTACCCATGCCCTGCGGTACACCGGTTCGGCGCCAGACGAAGCCCCGCTCCTGCCGCGCCCGGCTATTGGGGGGGCCACCGCCATTTTCCTCTGCACACTTGCCGTCATGGGCGTGTTATCCAGCGCGTCCTTCGCCCGGCTGGCCGTGTTTGGGTGCCTCGCACTAGTGGCTATTCTGTGGGGCGCGCTGTACCGCAAAGCCGCCGCACGGGAACGGCTTAATCTGGTCACCATGGGGATCATGCTGCTGCAAAGTATTGCGTTCTATTGCTTCTACCAGCAGATGCAGACCTCTCTTACCCTGTTTGCCCTGACCAATGTAGACGGCACGTTCCGTATTCTGGGGCACCCCCTATTTGCCCTCTCAGCAGCCCAGTTTCAGGCGCTGGACCCGATTTTCATCATTCTTCTCAGCCCTCTTCTGGCCAAGCTCTACCATGCCCTCGCCAGCCGGAACCGGGACCTTTCCCTGCCCACAAAATTCGCCGTGGGCTTTGGCTTTGTAGCCCTGGCGTTTTTCATCTGGTGGAGCGGCACGCGCCTTGCTGGCTCCGGCCTGACCAGCACATGGCCTATGCTGGGGGGCTATTTTGCCCTTGCAACGGCTGAACTGCTGATTGGTGGTCTGGGGCTCGCGGTTATTGCCCGTTATGCCCCCGCCCGCCTGAACGGCCTGATGGTGGGAGCCTATTACCTCACTGTGGGTGCTGGCATGTATCTGGGTAGTGAAATTGCAAGTTTTGCCACCCCTGCCGCCAATGCTGCCCCCCTGCAAAACCACCATTATGAAACGCTGTTTGGCACTCTGGGCCTATGCGGCCTCGGGCTGGTGAGCATCGCCCTGCTGCTGGCCCGTATGCTCAGCCATATGGAAAACCGCCATCAGGACGCGGCCCAGCGCTTTAGTGTGCGGGCCAACACGGATTGCTCGGCATAACCCAGCCGATAGGAAATCTGCCCTTTGGTATGTTGCCCGGCCTGTAATAGTCGCGCTGCTTCTGTCCGACGCACACCATCCACAAGACTACGGAAACTCTCTCCCTCTGCCGCCAGACGTCGCTGCAAAGTCCGCACGGAAACCCCCAGAGCCGAGGCAATATGCGGCATGGTCATGGACGGTGTGCCGAGGCGCTCCCGCACCACGCGCGCAACCTGCACGGCCATGCTGGAGAACACAGGCACTTCTGCTTCCATGCGCCGGGCCAGTTCTTCCAGATAATCGCGGCCAGGACGAGGGCTCAGCTCACGCTGACGCTCCATTTCCGTGCGATCAAACAGAATACGAAAATGCTTCTGCCCGAACCGCACCGGGCACCCCAGCACAGCTTCCGCCGCCTGCCACAGGCCGGGGCACGGCATGGTACAGGCGAACTCCACACAAAGGGGCGTAACCTCTACCCCCAGCGCTTCTTTGGGAAGACGCGCCAGATTGGTTAACGCCCACAGCTGACCTGCTGCAAGAATAGCCTTGGGCACTCTCGGGTCAGGCCGCGCCAGCGTGTAGCGGATTTCCACAGTACGCGGATGTTTGATGACCTGAATGGCAATATCCGGATGCAGCAGCAGGCTATACCGCCCCAGCATGCCATATCCATCCAGCAGGCTCTCACACTGGCAGACCAACGCCCCCATCAGACCAAAATCCTGCGGCCGTGCGCGCAAAGCCAGCGCAATACCCAGACCATGATCCGCATTGTTCCGGGCCAGCAAAGCGCCCCAGACCGTAACCATGGTCTGCCAGATGGAGAATTTGTGCTGGTGCCGGGACACCTCAACCTGCTCCAGCATCCGGTCCTGCTCTGTGCTTGTCAGACATCCGGCCTGCACAGCAGCTCCCAGAACGGCATCAAGCGGTGTCACCATAGATCAGGCCGTCCTTTCAGTCTGGCGTAAAATGTCAAAAAACTGGCGTATTTTGTCAAGCCAGCCCCTCCAAGCCCCCTACCTTTCCTGACACACGCCACACAGGAAAAGTGTTTTACGATGGATCAGCCTGCACAGCTTCTCACCGATACGGGTACGTCCCATTTCTTCAAAAATCAGACCTTCCATTTCCAGACCCTCCGCGCCCTGAATGACATTGCCGCCGGGGGTGCTGACCTGAATGAAGTGCTGATGGCCATCAGTCAGGTTACCGATGGAGACAGCAATGGCTGGTATGAGGCCTATTCCGCCCTTGCCACGCGCACGGAAGACCGCATTCCCTCCTGCGCGGACCCGCTAAGCTGCGGCCAGTCCTGGCTGCGGGCGCATAATTACTGGCGCACGGCAGAATTCCTGCTGGCCCCGCAGGACCCGCGCCGCACTCTCGCATGGGACCGGCAGATTGCCGCCTTTGATAAAGGGCTGGAACGCGCCCGCATTGCGCACCAGCGCTTTACCGTGCCGTATGAAAGCGGGAAGCTCCGCTGCATTTTCTACCCCGGCCCGGAAGGCTGGCAGAAAAAGCCGCTGATCGTGCTGTGTGGCGGTTATGATTCCACACTGGAAGAACTGTATTTCGTCATCGCTAAAGCGGCGTATGATCGCGGTTATGCAGTGCTGACATACGAAGGCCCCGGTCAGGGCGGCGTGCTGCGCCAGTATGGTTTGAAATTCACACCGGAATGGGAAAAACCCACCGGGGCCGTTCTGGATTATTTTGAAACAACTTACTTCAAACCAGAAAAAACCGTGCTGATCGGCATGAGCCTCGGTGGCTATTTTGCCCCGCGTGTTGCGGCCTTCGATAAGCGTATTAGCGGCGTTGTGGCGTATGATGTCTTCTTTGATGCCGGCAGCATTGCACAACGCTACGCCACCCATGCAGGAAACCCTGAAGCTCTGAACAACCCGGACATCAAATGGGCCATCGACAACGCCCTTTGGACGCTGGGCGTCTCCTCCATGGAAGAGGCCGTTAAAACCCTTTCCACCTACTCTCTGGCTGGTGTCGCGGGGAACATCACGGCAGATGTGCTGACTCTGGTGGGTGAGCGTGATCACTTCATCCCGACCACGCAGGCGGAAGATTTCAGCAAAGCCTGCATCCGGGCCAAATCGGTTGAAACCGTTGTCTATGATGTCCCGTCAGGCGGGGCGGAACATTGCCAGCTTGGAGCGCAAACCCTTTGGCACGCAGATGTTTTCAGCTGGATGGTTCGCAAATTTTCCTAAAACGAAGGGCGGAGGGAGCAGAGTGCCCCTCCCCTTTTTCCTGTCATTGCGCCTCAAGCTCCAGCCCCACCCTGCGGTTTATTCCATCGGCGGCTGGCCGTTAGAGGCAGACGTTCCCCCATCCACCGGAATAGTCGCCCCCGTGACATACCCAGCCGCGTCGCTCGCCAGAAAGACAATCACACTGGCAATATCTTCCGGCTCACCAAGGCGACCAAGGGCAGTACGCTCTATGAACTTCTTCGCTTTTGCCTCATCTTCCACCAGCCCCTTGCCCATTGCTGTACGGCTGAGGCCCGGATTGACGGAATTGACGCGAATACCGTGCTTACCAAGGTCCAGCGCCAGAGAGCGTGTGAGGTTCACAACCCCGCCCTTGGCTGCGTTATATGCCGGGAAATTCCAGTCCCCACCCATGCCGGAAATAGAGGCGACATTGATAATGTTGCCTTTGGTCTTTTTCAGATGCGGGATAGCAGCGCGTGCACAATAAAAGGTGCCGCTCAGATCAATATTGATCACGCTCGCCCATGTCTCATCACTGATGTCTTCCGGTTGCCCGGGGCGCGCAATCCCTGCGTTGTTCACCAGCACATCAATCTGACCGAAATGCTCTGCGGCGTCTTGTATGGCCCGGTTGACGGCGGCTGAGTCTGCAATATCGCACGCAACAGCCAAAGTCCGCTCTTTAGAAAACTGCCCAGCAACCTTGTTCAAATTGTCTTCGTCCGCGTCCAGCAGAACCACATTAGCCCCTTCAGCATGAAAGCTCCGCGCAGTCGCTTCCCCAAAGCCGGAAGCAGCCCCTGTCACAATGACGGTCTTGCCTGAAAAACGCTGCATGAAGATCTCCTTATGTCTGCCGTGCAGTCTCTCTGCACTCAGGCACTCAAACCGCCTGCTCCGGAGGTCGTTCTTTCAGGACAGGGACATTGCCCGCAAAATCTGCAAAAGTTCACCCATGATGAACTTACTCCAGTTCCCAAAGACGGGTTCGTCACGATAAATCCTGATCATCAGGAGACCTGTCCCATGGGCAAAACCCCGAAACTTATTCAGTCAATTGAACGTTCCGCCGCCATTCTGGAAATCATCGCTCAGGAGGGTGGGAGCGCACGCCTGCAACAAATTGCCGGCATCTCCGGTATTGGAAAAACGACCGTCCACAATATTCTCCAGACACTCGACCATCTGGGCTATGTGCAGCGTCGCACCGGGGATATGCGCTATCATCTGGGTGGGCGCATCCTCAATCTGGCCCGGATTACGGGGGATGATAATGCTCTCCGTGCCCGCCTGCGCCCTGCCCTCAATGCCATTGCAGAAGAGAGTGGTGCGACCGTCTGGCTGGCCGTTCCCAGCGGGGATGAGGCCGCCTATCTGGATATCGTCAACCTGCCAGACCCGGACCTGATGCGCAGCATTCCAAGCCGGGAAAAGCTGGAAGGCTCCGCCGTGGGGCTGGTTTTTCTGGCCTTTGTGCCCGGCCTTGGCAAACGGGTGCTGACAACCCGCGCCAATGCTCTGAACAGTGACATCCTCGCCCAGATTGAAACCGTGCGCATCAAGGGCTTTGCGCTGGATCTGCAAGGCTACCATGCGGGCATAAACGGCGTTGCCATTCCCTGGCGGGACAATGGTGAAGTGCGCGCCAGTGTCTGCCTGACCGGCCCTGCCAGCAAGCTCCCGCCACACCGGCTCAGCCGTCTGGCCTGGATGATGATGAAGCATGTCGAACGCACGGATATCCAGAGCTGCTGAACAAATAGTCTTTCCCTTGCGTCCCTCATTCCCTTATTGAGCAGCGCAGCTACTCTGCGCCTTTTTCTCAGGAAAGCGATTTTCTCTGCCATGAAGTCTTCTACCGCGACCGCCATGATCACTGCTGCTCTGGCCGAAGCAGACCGCATGAATGTTTCTGTCTGCATTTCCATTGTGGATGCCGCAGCCTGGCCCGTCGCCTTTATGCGTATGGAAGGCACCATTCTGGGCGCCATTGATATCGCCAACAAAAAAGCTCGCACCGCTGTGCTGTTCCAGATGGACAGCGCCGACTTTGCAGAAATTGCCCACCCCAACGCCCATGCCTACACGCTGGAAAATACCAATGGTGGCCTCATCAGCTTTGGCGGCGGCCTTGTGCTGAAAGATGCCGAAGGCAGGGTTGTGGGAGCCATTGGCGTGTCCGGCGCCAGCACTGCGGATGATATTGCCATTGCCACCGTCGCCTCTCGCGTTCTGACCGCCTGAGCCGACTTTTTTAAGCCGAGACCCTGCATGACATCAGAAACCGTGCCGCCTGAGAGCGGTCTTACCGTGGTTCCGCCACCTCATGGCAGAACCGCCGCCCTCCTCACTCTCACCTTCGGCACGTTTGTTGTCGGCACCGGGGAGTTTGCCATCATGGGCATGCTCCCGGAATTTGCACAGTCGCTCAATCTGTCTCTGGCCGATGCCGGTTATGCCATTACCGCTTACGCGCTCGGGGTGGTCATTGGCGCACCGCTGATCACCATTCTGGGGGCACGGCTGTCCCGGCGTGAGCTTCTGCTTGTTCTGCTGATCATGTTCTGCCTTGGCAATTTTCTAAGCATTGTCATGCCCACACCGGGGCTGGTTGAGGTCGCTCGTTTTCTGACAGGCCTGCCGCATGGCGCGCTCTTCGGAATTTCCGCCCTTGTGGCGGCTTCCATGGTGGAACGCACCCGCCGCGGCTGGGCGGTCGGGCGCGTGCTGTCCGGCATCGCCATTTCCACCCTGATCGGCGCGCCGTTTTCCACCTTTGCGGCAGACCATTTTGGCTGGCGCATTGCCTATCTGATTATCGGCCTGTTTGGCGTTCTGACCTTTCTGGGCGTCCTGCGCTATATTCCGGCCGATAAACCCAACCGCAAGAACTCCCCGCTTAAGGAAATCACGGCGCTGGGCAACATGCAGGTTCTGCTCACCCTGCTGACTGCTGCTGTGGGATTTGGCGGGATGTTTGGGGTCTACACCTACCTCACCAGTGTTCTGCAAAACGTGACCCACGTGCCGGAATGGCAGACCATGATCTATATGGTGATCTGGGGTGCCGGCATGCTCGTCGGCGCAAACGCCGGAGCCTGGCTGGTGGACCGCAACATCAATCTGGCCGCCATCATCGCCCTTGCGGGCAGCGCGGTCATCATGTTCGCATTTTCCACTGTGCTGCACAGCAATCTCGCCCTGATGCTGATTGTCTTCCTGATCCCCACCTTTGTGAACGGACTTGGCCCGGCACTTCAGACACGGCTGATGGATTTTGCGGGCGATGCTCAGACGCTTGCTGCCTCCCTCAACCATTCAGCCTTCAACATTGCCAACGCATTGGGGGCCTCTCTGGGCAGTGTGCTGCTGGCGCACCAGTTCGGGTATGGCTCGCTTGGCATTGGCGGAGCACTGCTCTCCATCGGTGGCCTGCTGGTGTATCTGTTTGCCCTTCTTCTGCTCAAAAAAAGCGGCCAGCCGGAAGAACGCAGCTCCCTTACCTGAAGCCACGTCCTAATCCCCTGAAAAAAAACCCCTTCCCCGGTTTTGCGCCGCGGAAGGGGTTTTTGCTTTTCCGGTGTTCTCACAAAGCCTTAGGAGGCCTCATCCTCCTAAACCGCGTTCTTTATGCAACAGATATGAGCAAAAACTGCCTAAAAATGTCACAAAAACATCACACCCCTCTGTGAAGCCTTTGCATATCTGGAGGTTCAACGGCTAAGAGACCGCTTCTCTTTGACCCGCATCACCCTCCGGAGTGCTGACCGCAAGTGCGCACCAAACATCTGCTTTTGTCCTCTATTGCACTGTTTGCCATAGAACGCCCCGCTCTGGCTGCTGAAACCACCCCGCAGCACAAGCATGCAGCCCGCCATGCGCAGCCGGTTTCCGCGCACAAGGCCGCAGCAGCACAGTCCGCTCCGAAGGCCGCAACCAAAGCGTCCGCCAGCCACCACAGCAAACCGGCAGATCTGGAATCGCACGGCACGGAAAGTGTGTCCGTCACAGGCCGTCAGCTGACCGGGCGTGATGCAGAACAGACCGTCACAAAGGCCGTCATGCGCCAGTTCGTGCCGGGCACCAGCCCATACAAGATGCTGGACCGGATGCCGGGTGTGAGCTTCTCCTCCACAGACCCGTTCGGCATCGACAGCTTCGGCGCCAACCTCTACGTGCGCGGGTTCTTCATGAACCAGCTTGGCGTGACGGTGGATGGCGTGCCCCTGAACGACCAGACCTATCAGTCCATCAGCGGCATGAGCCTCGCCTCCTCCATTATCCCGGATGATATCCAGTCCATGCGCATGTCGCAGGGGGCCGGATCGGTTGAGCTGCCCTCCACCAATACGCTGGGCGGCACCATTCAGATCGGCTCGTCCGATCCGTCCGAAAAGCGCGGCGGCAAGGTCAGCCAGTCTTTCGGCAGCTATAATTCCTACCGCACCTACGTGCGGCTGGATTCCGGCAAGCTGAATGACACCGGTACCCGCTTTTACACTTCCTACGCCCGCACGGATGAAGGCATGTGGATGGGTAAAGGAGACCAGTTCATGCAGCAGGTCGATGCCAAGCTGGTGCAGCCCATTGGCCACCGCAGCCGCATGTCAGCCTTCTTCAACTGGTCCACTCTGGCGCAGTGGAACTACCCGGATACGTCCATCGGCATCCTGAAAAACCTCGGCTGGCGCACGCCGCATCTCTACCCCAACTATGCGCAGGCGTACGGGATTGCCAATGGCACCCGCCCTGTGCCGCCGGGATACAATAATGTGCCGGGTATTGATGGCTCTGACATTGCCATGTACGACGGCGGTCAGTCTGAAACAAACTTTATGGGTGGCCTGCATTTTGACCTCGCCCTGACAGACCGCCTGACGTGGAACACCACCCTCTACGGCCACAGCCAGACAGGCTATTACAGCTACACGGATTCAGAAGATCCCTCCCCCAACGGCGCGCCGTTCTCGGAAGAAGTCTGGCAGAACCGGCAGGAACGCTACGGGATTGATACCAGCCTGCGCTATAAATGGGGCCGCCACACCATTGAAGGTGGCGTCTGGTACGAAAACAACAACCAGCAGGCGGGCCTGTTCAATTATCAGGAGCCTCTGCTTGGGCAGGGCGCGCCCCTTAAGGCGGTCGGACCGTATAACGTGTATGGCCGCGCCTTTATGCAGGGCTACAACTTCCAGTGGACCACCAATGTCATGCAGTTCCATTTGCAGGACAGTGTGCAACTGACACCGGGCCTTACGCTGCATGCCGGGTTTAAATCCATGGTGGCGACGACGGCTGGCGGTGCGAACTACAACAATGCCGACTGGACGGGTGCTGATACGCTGCCCAACGGTTCCCTGACGGCTTCTCAGGCCTTCCTGCCCCACATCAATCTGGACTGGCACCTCAACGACCACCACGAGTTCTACGTGGACGTCGCCGAGAACATGCGGGCTTATGAAGTCTCGGCCTTTGGCGTTGGGAACTCCCTTTACTCCGTGCAGGACCAGGCCACCTTTCAGGCGCAGAAAAGGGCGGCAGAGCCGTCCAAAGCCTGGGTTTATCTGGGAGGTTATCGCTATACCTCCCGCTACCTGCAGGCGAATGCGACCATCTATCACGCCAGCCTGATCCACCCGCTGCTGGCGGCGGCTGTTGGTTCTCTGACCAACCCGGTCTCTCAGGTGATCGACTTCGGCCACATTTCCATGACGGGTGCGAACGGGGCGATTACCCTTACACCCATCCGAGGTCTGAGCTTTACGAATACCCTGAGCTACAACAAGGGCACGTATGATAGGAACGTGGACACCGTCGGCGGGTATTACGCTCTTTCAGGCAAGAACATCGTCAACTATCCGGCGTGGATGTATAAAACGTCCCTGGCCTACACATGGAAAGGTGCGACCGCGCATTTTGACGCCAACTATTTTGGCCGCCGTTACTACAGCTTTATGAACGACACATCCGTGCCGGGCTACTGGGTGGCCAATGCGGGTCTTGAATACCGCTTTGGGGACATGAGCGTTCTGAAAAACGTCACGGCCAGCTTCAATGTCTATAACCTGTTTAACAACAAATACATTTCCATGATGGGCCAGAACGATAACCCCGCCGTGGGGGATTATCAGTCCATGGAACGTGGGGCTGTGCGCGAATTTTTCGGCACCGTCAGCACGTCTTTCTAAACGCTCTAAGGGGAGCAAGCCTCCCCGCCGCTTAGAGAAATTTAAGAACGCTCATATAGATCTCGCGCTCCTCGTCAGTCGGCTCCACGCGCACCCGCACCCGACTGCCCGGCGTGCTGATAATGGCATCATGACGCTGGTTGGCGGCCTCA
This sequence comes from Acetobacter cerevisiae, assembly GCF_001580535.1. Classification (GTDB taxonomy): domain Bacteria; phylum Pseudomonadota; class Alphaproteobacteria; order Acetobacterales; family Acetobacteraceae; genus Acetobacter; species Acetobacter cerevisiae. The sequence goes on from NZ_LHZA01000148.1 coordinate 15,792, forward strand.
TCCAGCGTCACACCGGCCCAGCTGAACGCCTGACAGACCTCGTGCCGCAGTACTGCATCATGCTCGCCGATGCCCGCGGTAAAGACCAGTCCGTCCAGACCACCCATCACCGCCGTCAGCGAACCGATTTCCTGACGGATACGATACACAAACAGGCTTAGCGCTTCGGCAATCTGCACGCTTTGGGCAGAGCTTGCGTCCTTCGCCAGCATCTCACGCAGCACCCGCATATCGGGTGAAATACCGGATACACCCAGTAGACCGGACTCATGGTACAGCGTCTGCACCAGCGTCCGCCAGTCGGCCTTTTCTTCCTGCACCATGTAAAGCAGTACGCCCGGATCAATCGCGCCGCAGCGCGTGCCCATCATCAGGCCATCCAGCGCAGAAAAGCCCATTGTGGTTTCAAGGCTTTTACCATCCTTCAAGGCGCACAGGCTGGCCCCGCTCCCCAGATGGGCAATAATGGTCCGCCCCGTTGCAAGCTCAGGGTCAATCTGCGCAAGGCGCTGGGCAATATAGCTGTAGGAAATGCCGTGGAAGCCATAGCGCACCACGCCCCGTTCCTCATACCGGCGCGGCAACGGCAGAAGCCGCGCCACTTTGGGAATGGTGCTGTGGAAGGTCGTATCAAAACAGGCCACCTGCAAAAGGTCTGGCCGCCGTTGCGCAATGGCTTTAGCCGGGGCCAGCGTGGCCTGCTGATGCAGCGGGTCAAACGGGGTGAGCTGGTCCAGCTTGTTCAGAATTTCCGGCGTGATTTTCACTGGTTCCAGAAAATCGGCCCCGCCATGCACAATCCGATGCCCGGCAGCAACCACCCGGCCCTTCTGCGCAAACTGCTCAAGCCAGTGGAACAGATGGTCAAAAATCGCCAGCCCGGTTTCGGGCCAGTCTTCCTGCACCAGAACGGCGCCATCATGGTTTTTGGCATGGAAGCGCGCGCCTGTGGGGTTTTGCTCAATTTCCCCGTTGAGCAGAACTGTCGCTTGCTGACTGTCCGCCTTGTCGTAAACGGTAAATTTCAGACTGGAAGAGCCACTGTTAAAAACAATAATGACATCCTGCATTGATCCGTCCTTCTCTATGGCTCTTCTTCTGTCCTGAACCCGCCTCACGCCGCAGGAGCGCTTTCCGGATGCAGGTGCCGCGCATACAGTGCGCCCACAGCAATGGACGCCAGCCGCGCCTGCACACTATCCGCCCGGCTGGTCAGCAACACCGGCACACTGGCCCCCAGCACCACTCCGGCTGAATCCGCTCCGGCCAGAAAGATCATGTTCTTGGCCAGCATGTTGCCTGCTTCCAGATCGGGTGTCACAAGAATTTGCGCTCGCCCCGCTACGGGCGAGACAATGCCTTTGATTTTGGCGGCCTCTGCGCTCACGGCATTATCCATGGCCAGCGGGCCATCCAGAACACCGCCTTCAATCTGCCCACGCTCCGCCATTTTACACAGGGCCGCGGCATCCACCGTGCCCGGAATTTTGGGGTTCACGGTTTCCACAGCAGACAGCAGCGCCACCCGCGGCTCCCCAAGCCCAAGGCCCCGATGCAGATCAATCGCGTTCTGCACAATATCGCGCTTGATGGTAAGGTCGGGGAAGATATTGATAGCGGCATCCGTCACAAAAATAAGGTCATCATAAGCAGGCACTGCGAGCAGAAAGACATGGCTCACCCGCCGGGCCGTGCGCAACCCACTCTCTGGTGAGACGACGGCATGCATCAACACATCTGTGTGCAGGCTGCCTTTCATCAGGGCATGCACCTGCCCGGATTTGACCAGCGCTACAGCCTGCGCCGCAGCCTCCTGCGGGGTGGCGACATCCACAATGGTTGCGCCCCCCAGATCAATTCCGCAGCTCTGCGCCACGTCTGCAATCAGAGCGCGCAGGCCGATCAGAACGGGTTCCAGAATATTCTGCTGCGCCGCATCCATCGCGCCTTCCAGCGCATGCTGCTCACACGGCCAGACAATACCGATATTCACCTTGCCGGGGAGCTGTCTGGCCCGCTCAATCAGATTTTCAAAAGCCTGATGGCTTTTAGGGCCGGAGGCTGCGGGCATATCAGCACTATCCTGCACATACTGCTGCGCTGGGGTTACGGAAGCAGCAGAAGAGGACGCCATGGTCTGATTTTCCTGTTGAGACATACTACGTTACTGCCCGAAAGCCAGAGTGGAAGACAAAATACGCCGATACTGGTCCCGCAGGAACGTCTCGGCCGCCTGCGTGGAGCCATGGGCCGCCAGCTGCCCTTTAAAGGCCGCTACACTCTCCACAGAGCGCGCTTCCATCCACGCCTGCATCTCTGCCAGCATGGTGGAGAGGAAAACCGAGCCATGCCGCAGCAGGGCTGAGGTCACCATCGCCACATCCGCGCCGGCCAGCAGGCAGCGCACCACGTCCTCACCGGAATTGACGCCACCGGAGACCGCAAAGCTGGCCTGAAGCCTGCGGGACAGCAGGCCGGTCCAGATCAGCGGCAGCCGTAGTTCGTAGGACGTGCTGAGTTGCGCATCGGCTTCCGGTGCTACGGGATGCAGATCCAGCCCCGGCTCATAAAACCGGTTGAACAGCACCAGCCCGGCAGCCCCGGCTTCCACCAGCCGTTTCGCCATATTGCCTGGCGCACTGAAAAACGGCGGTAACTTGATGCTGACAGGAATACTGACTTCGGCCTTTACAGCCTTGAGGATGGCAATAAACCGCTCTTCCACCTCAGTTCCTGTCTCTTCCGGGTCAGCCGCGATATGCCAGAAGTTCAGCTCAATGGCTGCAGCGCCTGCCTGCTCCAGCTTGCGGGCAAAATGCACCCAGCCTGCCTGCGTGCAGCCATTCAGGCTGGCAATAACCGGCACCCCGGCCCGTTCCGCCGCACGCCGCAGGACGGACAGCCGTCCATCCAACACAGTGGCCTGCGGCACAGCGGGAAAATACCCGCCATTAACGTCCGGATGACTATCCTCGCCCATCTCAAACAAGGCGGCGTCATGCACCTCCTGCGCGGCAATCTCCTCCTCAAAAATGGAGGCCATGACAATGGCCGCCGCCCCTGCATCCGCTACACGCAGAATGTGATCCAGATCAGCTGTCAGAGGTGATGCGGACGCCACAATGGGGTGCCGCAGGGAAAGGCCCAGATACTGTGTTTCAAGGTTCATGCTCTTTAACTCCCCGGTTCTTTGAGACCCTGCGGTTTTCAGTTCACATCTTCCCAATGCGGCAGGAAGCGGCTGCCATCACGGGCGGCCAGATCCTCATACAGACGATAGCGCTCATTCAACGCCGCCTGCGCCTGATGCAGCATATGCGCGGCTGCTTCCGGATGCGTGCGAGTAAGCGTTTTGTAGCGCAGTTCCTGATAGGCATAGTCTTCCAGCGGGATACGGGGCCGGGTTGAATCCAGCCGGAACGGGTTCAGCCCGCTTTTGCGCATGGTCGGGTCAAACCGGAACAGCGGCCAGTAGCCAGAGGCAACAGCCCGGGCGGCCTGCTTCATGCCTGTCCGCATATCAATGCCGTGTGCAATACACTGGGAATAGGCGAGGATAATGGACGGCCCCTCATACGCCTCGGCTTCCCGCATGGCGATGACGGCCTGCTCCGGGTTTGAGCCCATCGCAATCTGCGCCACATAGACATTCCCGTAGGAAATAGCCTGCATGGCCAGATCCTTCCGCGGAGACCGTTTACCAGCCGCCGCAAATTTGGCGGAAGCCCCCAGCGGCGTAGCCTTGGAGGACTGACCACCCGTGTTGGAATACACTTCCGTATCCAGAACCAGCACATTCACATTCCGGCCCTGTGCCAGCACATGGTCCAGACCACCAGAGTCAATGTCATAAGCCCAGCCGTCACCACCAATAATCCAGACAGACCGGCGGATGAGGAAGTCCGCCACGGAAAGCAGCATGATGGCATCGGGGGCATCCACGCCCTCCAGCTTCTGCTTAAGAGCCGCAACCCGTTTCCGCTGCTCTGCAAAATCCGCTTCCGTATGCATGGAAGCGTCCAGCAGGGCTTTGGCCAAATCTTCGCCTACAAGAGCGGACTGTTTCTGTACCAACTGGCGCGCCAGAGCCGTCTGTTCATCCGCGGCAATACGGAAACCCAGCCCGAATTCGGCATTGTCTTCAAACAGCGAGTTGGACCATGCTACCCCGCGCCCTTCAGCATTGGCTTTCCAGGCATGGGCTGGCGTATTACCCGCAAAAATGGCGGAACAGCCCGTGGCATTCGCAATCTGAAGCCTGTCACCAAACAGCTGAGAAACCAGCTTCAGATACGGTGCCTCACCACACCCCGCGCAGGCCCCGCTGAACTCAAACAACGGCTCAAGGAACTGCACGCCTCGGACGTTGGCTTCATTAATACTGGCCCGATCCATATCCGGCAGTTTTTCAAAAAACGCGATATTCTGGCGTTCCTGTTCCAGAATAGGCAGTTTCTCTTCCATATTAATGGCGCGTTTTTCTGTTTCCGGCACAATAGCCGGGCAGTTTTCCACGCACACACCGCAACCGGTGCAATCTTCCACATAAAACTGGAGGGTAAAGCGAGAGTCCGGATACCCCCGTGCATTGATCTCAGCCGTTTTGAAAGACGCCGGAGCCCCTTCCAGATCCTCCACATCATACATTTTCGCGCGGATGACACTATGCGGGCAGACAATGCTGCACTGGCCACATTGCAGACAGGCATCCGGGTCCCACACCGGCACTTCCACCGCAATATTCCGTTTTTCATACTGCGTGGTGCCACCGGGGAATGTGCCATCAACCGGCATATGGCTGACCGGGATCAGATCTCCCCGCCCGGCCATGATCTCACCCGTCACCTGTTTGACAAACAGCGGCGCAGTCTCCGGCACAACGGGCGGCATCGGCACGGTGCCATTGGCCTGTGCCGGCACCTTGACTTCATGCAGGGCCGCAAGGGCCGCATCCACAGCGCGGAAGTTCAGCTGAACAACAGCATCCCCCTTCGCCCCGTAAGATTTCTGAATGGCCTTTTTGATTTCCGCAATAGCCTCTTCCGCAGGCAGCACATTGGAGAGATGGAAAAAGCAGGTTTGCAGAATGGTATTCACACGCGGGCCAAGACCCAGATTCAGCGCAACATCAGACGCGTTGATGACGAAAAACCGCAGCTTTTTGGAAACAATCTGATCCTGCACTTTTCTGGGGAGATGGTCCCAGACCTCCTCTGCGGAATAGGGGCTGTTCAGCAGGAAGGAGATGCCATCATTCGCTGCGCCCAGCACATCCCGCCGGAACAGGAAATCAAACTTGTGGCAGGCAATAAAATCGGCATGACGGATCAGATACGGCGCATTGATCGGGCTTTTGCCAAACCGGACGTGCGAGGCCGTCTGACCACCAGATTTATGAGAGTCATAATCAAAGTAAGCCTGCGCAAACCAGCCGGGTTTTTCACTCAGAATTTTAACGCTGTTCTTGTTGGCCCCCACGGTGCCATCGGCCCCCAGACCATAGAACAGGCAACGCACCGTGCCTTCCGGCTCAATGTCAAAGTTTTCATCATAGGTAAGGCTGGTGTACCCCACATCATCCAGAATACCGACGGTAAAGTGGTTTTTAGGTGACGGCCTGGTCAGTTCATCAAACACCGCCCGCGCCATGGCAGGGTTGAAGTCTTTGGAAGACAGACCGTAACGCCCGCCAATCACGCGCGGCATATGCGGGAAGGCCCCTTCCCCCACACCTTCGGCCAGCACGCCCACCACGTCCGCATGCAGCGGTTCCATCGGCGCACCCGGCTCCTTCGTGCGGTCCAGCACCGCAATGGATTTGACGCTTTTCGGCAAGGCATCCAGAAAATGCTTCGCCGAGAACGGGCGGAACAGCCGGACCTGCAGGACACCAACCTTCTGCCCCTGCTGGCACAACCATTTGGCGGTCTCCCGCACCACTTCCGCGCCCGAGCCCATACACACCACAACGCGCTCGGCATCCGGTGCGCCCTCGTAGCGGAACAGCTGATACTGGCGGCCTGTGAGCGCGGCAAAGTGATCCATCGTAGACTGCACGATATCCGGCACGCGCTCATAGAACGGGTTTACGGACTCACGGCTCTGGAAATACGTGTCCGGGTTTTGCCATGTGCCCCGGATAAACGGATTTTCCGGGCTCAGCCCGCGTTTACGGTGGGCCAGCACCAGCTTGTCATCAATCATGGCGCGAATGGTCTCATCCGGAAGCAGATGCAGCCCGTTATATTCGTGCGATGTGCGAAACCCGTCCGTGAAGTGAATGAACGGAACACGCGCCGCCAGCGTAGAAGCCTGCGCAATCAACGCCAGATCATGCCCTTCCTGCACGGTGCCTGCGCCCAGAATGGCAAAACCCGTGGCACGCACAGCCATGATATCCTGATGGTCCCCAAAGATGGAAGACGCCCCGGCCGCCAGCGCACGCGCCGCGACATGAAAGACTACGGAGGTCAGTTCCCCCGCAATCTTGAACATGTTGGGGATCATCAGCATAAGACCCTGTGAGGACGTAAAAGTGGTGGTCAGCGCACCACTTTGCAGGGAACCATGCACACACCCGGCTGCCCCACCTTCGGCCTGCATTTCCTGCACCACCGGGATCGTCCCCCAGATGTTGCGGATCCCCTGATCCGACCAGGCATCAGCCAGTTCCGCCATGGTGGAGGACGGCGTGATGGGATAAATGGCACAGACTTCGTTTACCCGATACGCAATATGGGCAACTGCGGTGTTGCCATCCATGGTCACACTTTGATCGGTCATGACGCTTTCCCTTCTCACGCGCGCACTTTGAAATCGACCGGCGCAATGGGTTCGCCAAGGCTGCCGGTGGTCGCGTTTTCATCCTGTGGTTCAGGCTGCATTTCTATGGCGTGGCAGGGGCACTGGGCGGCACACAGCGCACAGCCCGTGCAGAGATCGAGAGAGACCTCATACCCCTTCCCGCGCCCCAGCCGGGTAATGGCCTGCTCCGGGCAGGCGGCAAAACAGTTGTCGCATTCAAAGCAGTTCCCGCAGGACAGGCAGCGGCCAGCCTCATAGCGGGCCTCCCGCTCACTCAGCCCGGCAGTGACTTCTTCAAACGTGTTGCGGTCCGTCAGCGGGCGTTCCTGCTGCGTGCGGCGCGGCGCATTCCGGTAGTCCGGCAGATGCAGCATGTCGAAGCTCACCACCGGATGACTGGCCGGGTGCACGTAGGTCTCGCCGTTCAGATAGGCATGAATGGCGAGGGCGGCGCGTTTGCCGTGCCCTGTCGCCGTTGTCATGGTCCGTGCACCGCCAATGCAGTCACCGCCTGCAAAAATCCCGGCCTCACCGGTCATCAGCGTGGTGGCGTCCACCGCAACCGTGTCATTTTTCTGCACGGTGATTTTGGGCATCGTCGCCAGCAGGGACAGATCACTATGCTGCCCCACGGCCATCACGACAGAGTCCGCAGCCAGCGTGGTGATCTCGCCGGTAGGCGTGACGCTGCCATCCGCATTCATGGTCACGTTTTCAACGGTAATGCCGTCCGCGCCGAAGTGATCCACGACATTCAGCCAGCGAATTTTTACACCCTCGGCAAAGGCTTCCGCAGCCTCACCGGGCAGAGCTTCCATATGGTCTTTATCGTAACGGAAGACGATCACAACATCTTTCGCGCCAAGGCGTTCAGCCGTGCGCGCGGCATCCATGGCCACGTTGCCACCGCCCACAACGGCCACCACACGGCCAAGCTGCGGCTTTTTCTGCTCGCTGACATCATCCAGCAGACTGACGGCGTCAACCAGACGCTTACCGTCGCCGGTTGGCACGTTCAGGTGATTGGCCAGTTGCGCGCCCACAGCCACAAAAACGGCATCAAACCCGCCCTCAGCCTTCGCGTTAGCCAGATCCTCCACTTTCACGCCGCATGTCAGCGTCACGCCCGGCATGGCGGCAATCCGGGCAATTTCCTGCTGGAGCTCTGTGCGCGGCAGGCGATACGCCGGAATACCGTGCATCATCATCCCGCCCGGTTCCGCTGCCGCATCCCGCACCTCTACCGCATGCCCCTGCCGCGCCAGATGATAGGCGCAGGACAAACCAGCGGGACCAGCCCCGACAATCAGAACCTTCTTGCCGGTTGAAGGCGCAGACTCAAACGTCCAGCCATTTTTGAGTGCTTCATCCCCCAGAAACCGCTCCACCGCATGGATGGAGACTGACTCATCCAGAGACCCGCGGTTACACCCGCTCTCACACGGATGGTAACAGGCGCGCCCATGCACGGCAGGCATGGGGTTGTTCGCCACCAGCGCACGCCAGGCCTGCTCATACTCTCCGGCCTGCGCGTGGGAAAGCCAGCCCTGAATATCCTCACCTGCCGGGCAGGCCTGATTACAGGGCGGCAGAAAATGTTCGTAAACCGGCTGTTGCCACCGTCGGCTTCCTACACCGCGCCGCGCTGTGTCCTGCATAATCTGCGTCATATCGTGGAGCTTCATAGGCACTGTCATTCCCCCGTCGCGTGCGGCACGAAATTTAAGGCACTGAGCAAAACTGCAGCAGGCACGCCCGACACGTCATTCAGGGTGCCACCATATAAAACACGAACACTCTGTCAACTTTGCAAATTTATGAAAAATGAAGAATTTTTATGGATTTATTGATCTAGATTATTGCACCACGGAAAAAGCTAAGTTTCCGCGTGAAACCAGCGCCAATCCAGACTTAAACGGTTCCGTATGACGCTCAATCAGGTTCTGAATAATAACTTGACGTTTCCGTCATAAATTAAGCATAGTGCCGCCTCCATACATGACACCTCATCATCACCCATCTGCTTTTTTGCCATACAAGGTTTGTTGTGAAAGCTCCTGTAAAAATCGCGATTATTGCCGCCTCCCTTCTTGTGATCGCTGGGGGAGCCTTTGCATGGCACCATCATCAGCTGGCCGAAAGCGTGCCTGAAGGTATTCTCTACGGAAACGGGCGGCTGGAATTTACCCTCGTGGATGTGGCCGTAAAATATCCAGGTCGGGTTACAAAACTTCTGGCGCATGAGGGCGATACCGTCGCGGCCAATCAGGTTCTCGCGCAGGAAGATACCGCCACCGTGCAGGCCCAGTATGATCAGGCTGCCGCCCAGCAAAGCCGCGCCAGCAGCGCGGCAGACCGCGCCACAGCGGAGCTATCAGCACATCAGGCCTCCCGGCACCTTGCGGAGGATGAACTCCGTCATGCACAAACCATGCGTAGGCAAAACCTTGTTTCTGACATGGAAGTCACACAACGGCGCACCCAATTTGAATCCGCTCAGGCTGCCGTCCGCGCCGCGACACAGGGTGTGCAGGAAGCCCTGCATGCAAAGGAAGGCGCTGCCGCACAGGTCCGGCAGATCCAGACCATACTGGATGATATGACAATCCGTGCGCCCGTCGCAGGCCGCATTGAATATCGCATTGTGGAACCCGGCAGCGTGCTGGCACCGGGCGGGCGCGTGTATTCCATGCTGGACCCGGTTGACCCGTATATGACTCTCTTCTTCCCCACCGCCGCCATGAGTACGCTCAAGGTGGGGGATGAAGCCCGCATCAAGTTTGACGGCGTGGCCTCTCCCGTGCTGGCCACCGTCTCCTTTATTGATAGTCAGGCCCAGTTCACGCCCAAATATGTGGAAACGGCGACAGAGCGGGAGCAGCTTGTCTATCGCGTCAAACTGCGCGTCACACCGGAAGAGCAGCAGCATCTCGGGGCACTTCTGAAGGCAGGCATGACGGGTGAAGGCTATATCAGGCAGCGCCCGGATGCAGCATGGCCCCAGGCAGCTCAGCGGAGCGGCGCTGAGTAATGAGCGCCCCTCCGTCTGAAATCCGTGTAGAGGGCGTGCGCCATGCCTATAATGGCCGCGACGTTCTGCATGATGTTTCGCTCACCCTTCCCGCCGGGCAGACCATTGCCTTTGTCGGGCCGGATGGTGTTGGCAAATCTACCCTGCTTGGGCTGATTGCCGGCGTGCGGCGCCTGCAAAGCGGCAGCATCCACACGCTGGGCGTGGATATCAGCAACAAGGCCGAGCGTGAGGCATTTCTCAGCCGCCTCGCCTTCATGCCGCAGGGTCTGGGGAAAAACCTCTACCCAACCCTGTCCGTGCGCGAGAACATTGACTTCTTTGGTCGCCTGTTTGCGCTGGACGCCACCACCCGCGCCAATCGCATTACGCATCTGCTGGACTCAACCGGCCTTGCGCCCTTCCCCAACCGGCCTGCCGGCCAGCTTTCAGGGGGTATGAAGCAGAAGGTCAGCCTGTGCTGCTCTCTGGTCCATAACCCCGACCTGCTTATTCTGGATGAGCCCACCACCGGCGTGGACCCGCTCTCCCGCCGCCAGTTCTGGGCGCTGGTAGACCAGATGCGTGCCGAGCGGCCCTCCATGACCGTAATTGTCTCAACGGCCTATATGGATGAAGCCGAGCGCTTTTCCTGGCTGGTCGCCATGAATGACGGACGCATTCTGGCCTCCGCTCCCACAGCGGACGTTAAAAAACAAACCGGCACCACCACAGTGGAGGCCGCCTATACCTCCATGCTGCCGGAAGCCGACAAGAAGGAAATTTCCGACTTCACCATCCCGCCCTATCAGGATGATGGCAGTCCCCCTGTTATTGACGCGGAAAATCTGACCCGCCAGTTCGGTTCGTTCAAAGCAGTGGATAACGTCAGCTTCCGCATCAAACGCGGCGAGATTTTCGGCTTCCTTGGCTCCAATGGCTGCGGCAAATCCACCACCATGAAGATGCTGACCGGGCTGCTGGACATTACCAGCGGCACGGCCACCCTGTTTGGCCGCAAGGTCACACCGGGGGACATGTCCACGCGCATGCGCATTGGCTACATGTCTCAGGGCTTCTCACTGTATGAAGAACTGACCGTCCGGCAAAACCTGATGCTTCAGGCTGAACTCTTCCGCCTGCCGGTCGCCGAGGCCAAAAAGCGCGTCGCAGACATGCTCTCAAGCTTCAAGCTGGATGAGCACGCCGACAGCCGCCCGACGGGCCTGCCACTCGGCATCCGGCAGCGCCTGCAACTTGCCGCAGCCTGCATCAACTCCCCCAACATTCTTATTCTGGATGAACCCACCTCCGACGTGGACCCGGCTGCGCGAGACATGTTCTGGAAGCATCTTGTCGCCCTCTCGCGCGACCAGCATGTGACCATTTTTGTCTCCACCCACTTCATGAATGAAGCGGCACGCTGTGACCGCATTTCCCTGATGGACAAAGGGAAGGTTCTGGCCATGGGCACCCCCGATGAAATTATTCAGGAAGCCCACGCTGCCACGCTGGAAGATGCGTTCATCGCGTTCCTCGAGCATGCAGGCAACAGCGTCAACGCCGCCAGCACGCCGCAGCAACAGGCTCCCGCCAGCACCGCTCCGGCACGCAAAATCCCACCCTACATCCGCTGGTTCTCGCGCTGCTGGGCCTTTGCCCGGCGAGAGGCCGTGGAACTGACGCGCGACCGCCTGCGCCTGATGTTCGCCATCCTTGGCCCGACCATTCTGCTGCTCATTTCGGCCTATAGCGTCTCGTTTGACATCAACACCATTCGCTACACCGTGGCGGATTATGACCATACCCACGCCAGCCGGGAACTCGTCGAGCAATTCCGTGGATCGCACTATTTCCATGAGACCGCCTATTCTCCCGACCGGGAGACTGTGGAAACCCGTATTCGGCAGGGGCAGGTTGCCCTCGGGCTGGATATTCCCGATGGCTTCGGGCGGGATCTGGCGGCAGGCCGCAACCCGACAGTGGGCGTGGTGATTGACGGCGCAATGCCGTTCCTCAGCGCCAACGTCCGCGCCTATGCGGACGCCGTGCTGCTGACCTACGCCGCCAGCATGCAGAAGACGCTGCCACCCTCCGCTATGGCGCATCTGACACCTGTCAACATTGTCCCGCGCTTTGTCTATAATCAGGAATTCCGCAGCATCTACGCCATGACGCCGGGCACCATCATGCTCGCTCTGATCCTCATCCCTACCATGCTGACAGCGCTTGGCGTGGTGCGCGAGAAGGAGATTGGCTCCATCATGAACCTCTATGCCTCCCCGGCCAGTTCCGGGCAGTATCTGGTGGGCAAGCAGCTCCCTTACGTGATGCTGGCCATCATCGCCTATCTGGTGCTGGTCGTGTTGTCGGTCACTGTGCTGGGCGTGCCACTCAAAGGTTCCTTCATTGGTCTGACCATCGGGGCGCTGCTCTATATTCAGGCCTGCACCGGGCTGGGGCTGCTGATTTCAACCTTCGTCAGCTCTCAGGTAGCGGCCATTTTCGGCACGGCCATCATCTGCCTGATCATGTCCGCCAACTTCTCTGGCCTGCTCTATCCCATTTCCACCCTCACCGGCGTGACCTACTACCTTGCCGAGACGTTCCCGGCCTCATGGTTCCAGCTCATCTGTCTGGGCAGCTTTACAAAGGGGCTGGGGGTTACGTCCTTCCTCTCCATGTATGCCGCTCTGGGAATGTTTGCTGCGGTTTACATGCTGGGAGCACGCCTTTTCCTCAAGAAGCAGGATTCATAATGCTGCGCTGGGTCATGAATGTCGGCCTGCTGTGCCGCAAGGAATTCTACAGCCTGATGCGGGACTTCGTCCTGATGGGGCTGATTGTTTTTTCCTTCTCCTTTGCCATTGTGCTGGTGGCGCATGGTGTGAAGATCGACGTCTCCAACGCCACCGTGGCGTTTATTGATGAGGACCATTCAGCCCTCTCCCGCCAGCTCCGCTCCGTGGTGCTGCCGCCTTACTTCAAACCGCCAACCCTGACGGACCGCGCCAACAGCAAGGCTGGCATGGATAACGGCACCTATAACTTTGTGATTGATATCCCCCCGCGTTTTGAGGTGGACACGCTGGCAGGCCGCACCCCGGACATACAGGAACTGATTGACGCCACCGCCATGACACAGGCCGGGCTGGGCGCTGTCTATCTGCAACAGATCTTTATGGGGGAAGTGCAGGCTCAGCTGCATTCACCGGACCTGAACAAGCTGATGCCCTTCCATGGGGAAAGTCGTATCCGCTTTAACCCCAATAGTGAATCCGCATGGTTTACCTCCGTCATGCAGGTCGTCACCAACGCGACGGTTCTCTCTATTGTTCTGGTCGGGGCTGCCGTTATCCGAGAGCGGGAACACGGCACCATTGAGCATCTGCTGGTGCTGCCCGTCTCGGCCAGTCAGATTGCTGTGGGCAAAATTCTGGCTAATGGCGCGGTCATCCTTGTTGCCAGCCTGCTCTCCCTCTGGCTGACGGTACATCTGTGGCTTGGCGTGCCCATTGCGGGCAGCCAGTTCCTGTTTGCCGCCTGCCTCATTCTGTATCTTTTCTCCGTCACCTCTCTGGGCATGATGCTGGCCACCATCGCCCCCAACATGCCCCAGTTCGGACTGCTGGTCGTGCCGGTGTATGCCGTGGCCTATCTGCTCTCCGGCGCGGCCACACCGGTGGAAAGCATGCCGGACCTTGTGCAGTCCCTCGTGCGCTTCTTCCCCACCACCCAGTTCGTGAAAGTCTCACAATCCATCCTGTATCGCGGTGCTGGCCTTGAGAGTATCTGGCCCTCGTTGCTGGCCATTGTGTGCTCCTCCACTCTTTTTCTTGCCATGGCGCTGCTCCGCTTCCGCTCCATGCTTGCCCGTCAGGACTGAATGCCGATGTCTTTTTCAGCACCTTCCGCCCGCCTGCTGCTCACCACGCTCCTGTGCTCGGGTGTGGTCGCCTGCTCCCCTTTCAAGACTAAAATGCCTGCCTCACAGGTCGCTGTGCCCACGCAATTTACGGCAGCACCAGCCTCTACGCAGGCCACCGACCTTACCGCATGGTGGACCGCCTGGCAGGACCCGCTGCTGAACCAGCTTGTGCAGCAGGCTCTGGCGGCCAACCCGGATATCCGTGTGGCGCAGGCCCGCGTGCAGGAATCCCGCGCTTATACCCAGATGGCCAAATCCGCCCTGTATCCAACCATAGGAGCCACAGCGGGCATGATGGGCGGCGGTGTAGACTGGCGGCACCCGGTTCCACCGCTAATGAAAATGGCAGCCCCGAATATTCAGGACCCCGCAACGGATGGTCACCTTGCAGGCATCACCATGGCGTGGGAGCCGGATATCTGGGGTGGCAACCTGGCCAAAAAGCGCGGTGCAAAGCAGATGGCGCTGGCGTCAGAAGAGATGCTGCACGGCACCCACATGGCGATTGCTGCCGATGTTGCGGCCAATTACGTCACGGCGCGGGGTCTGCAACAGCGGATTGTGCTGCTGGACCAGTCTGTCAGCACGCTTCAGTCTCTTCTGCGCTACGCTTCTGCCCGCTTTGATGCCGGCCAGACCACGCAGGCTGATCTTGAAACCATTCGCGGACAGATTGCTCAGGCACAGGCTCAACGTCCCATGCTGGTCTCATCTCTGGATGCCTGCCGCCACCGGCTGGCCATTCTCTCAGGCCAGCCGCCCGAACAGGCTCCGGACCTCTCCTCTCCGGCCCAGTATCGCGTCCCTGCCCCACCGACGACCGAACTGCCCTCCACCGTTCTGGAACGCAGGCCAGATGTCCGGCTGGAAAAGCATGTTCTGGAAGCCAATCTGCAACGGTTGATCAGCACCAAGACCGACCTCCTGCCCCGCTTCGGGTTAGAGTTTTTCGGGGGTGATGGCCGCTTGCGGTTTGACGGAATTCCCGGCGTTTCCGGTTCCGGGGGCCTGATGGCGGTCAATGCCTACCTGCCCATTTTCACCGCAGGGCGGATACAGGCCAAAATCCAGGCGTCCGACGCCCAACTGCATCAGGCTCTTGCCACGTATGATCAGACCGTCCTGACGGCTCTGGCGGAGGTGGAAGATGCGTATGAAAGCCGGAGCAGCGCAGACCAGAACATCACCAGCCTGACAGCGGAGGTCACCGCGCTCACACAGGCGACCTTTCAGGCGCGTGGATTGTATGAAGGCGGCCAGTTTACCATGCAGGACGTGCTGACAACGCGCATCAAGAAGATTACCGCGCAGGATGATCTGGTGAGCGCGCAAACGCGGCAGGCACTCAGCACCATTCAGCTTGCCCGCGCTCTGGGTGGCGGCTGGAGCAGCCAGTCTCCCTCATAGCCGGCACGCTTGCTTTCCGTATGACATTGGAACACAAAGATTATTCAAGGATTGAATAATAGCCACCCCGTCACTCAGCCTAAAAAGGCCTGAAGGAGCCTAAAAAGAATTGAGCACCCAGCAGCAGCCCTCTCCCCAGGACGTTCCCGTAGAAGCGCCCGCCAAACGGAAAGCCTACCGAACCTCCAAGAAGAGAGAAATGACAAGAGCCTTCAAGGAGGAGGCTTTTGAGCGTGCGGCGTGGAATGTGTTTTCAACCATCGGGCTGGATGCCGCAACGGTGCGGGACATTGTCTCCCTGAGCAATGTTTCCCCCGGCAGCTTCTATAATTATTACAAAACCAAAGAAAAAATCTTTGATATCCTGCTGATCAAAGTTGCTGATCGCGTCAAGAATATTGTCCTGCAATCGCGTTGCCCCATGGATAATCTGGAAATGATGCTCACCAGGAGCCATCAGGCCGTTCTGCGCGAACTGATTAGCATTAACGGCGCACCGCGCTTTTTTGAACTCAACCAGCACCATATCCGCGCCCGCCTGTTCACCATGAAGGAAACGCGGGACATGCTGGAAGACCTCAAGCAGAACATCCTGCGCCTGATGCCTGTGAAAACCATCTCACCAGACCGGCTAAGCTTTATTGCCGCCACCCTTCTGACAATGGGCCTTGAATCCCTTCTCTATATGGCACGCAATCCGCTGCTGGATATTGATGAAACCGCCCGCCTTTCAGGCTGTATGGCCGCAGGTAATGTCCGGGGGGCCATGGCCTTCCTCTCTGAAATGCAGTCCGGGGACTGAACAAACGCCCCGCTTGCTGCCGACTTGTGGACTGCGCCCTCTAGAGTGACGCACTTTAGAAATGCAGACTCATCTATATTCAAATGGATATAGAATACTGCGCAAATTTCCCGACAAATCTTCTCTAACAAGACAGAGAACATCTTTTTCACCCTGCCGATCTTGGCATTTCTGTCCCGAACAAGAGAAAAATCGACATGATCCGCCCCACTCGTTAGATAAAAAAAACGAATGAATCGATTTCTTTTTATTCTACTGCCCCACACAAAGCATCGACCAACAGTTTTCTGAATCAACTCCCCAGAAAATATATTTTCAGAAGATAATTTCAAATATCATGTAAATAAAGAAGGGTGACCTTACAATCCATGAAAACACCAAAATTTCTAACCACTTAGACTTGTTAAAATAATGTCATTGTCATCACGAAATTATGATATTGTCCAGATCATGCCGTTATTTCCATACTGATTCAGATTAAGTGTTATCAAAAATCCCATATTATTTATATATTGACCATGTCTATATCCACACATATACAGACAAACACCAACTGAACGGTTTGCAGCAGCAGTGAGCGAGGCCCCCTTTTGCTCCCCCTACACAGGGTTTGCAGAAGCGCACCCCCTTTCTGCCGGAAAGTGACCGGTCTATATTTTTCTCAGGCCTAAGGGTTGGCGATGATGCAGCGTGTCTCACTCTGCTCGTCCTGATCGGATACCGCAGCGGCGGGATCGCTCTCCTTTTCCTGTTTTTGAGTTTTTATGAGGTACTAATGGCTTACGCGACAACGAACCCTTATACAGAGGAAGTGGTTGCTACTTTCCCTGAGGCAACAGATCAGGAAGTTCAGACTGCGCTTTCCGAGGCCCATGCTGCCTTTGAAAAATGGCGTGACACATCTTTTGCTGAACGTGCGCGTATTATGAACGCCGCCGCCGCCATTCTGCGGCGTGACATTGACAAGTATGCCGGTCTGGGCACGCTTGAAATGGGCAAGACTTTTGCTGAATCCAAAGCTGAAGTCATTCTTTCAGCCGAAATTTTTGAATATTACGCAAAATATTCGGAAGAGCTTCTGAAGCCGGAAGCCCTGCCCGTAGCTGACCCTGCAACCGGCAAGGCCCAGCTGGTGCATGAACCGCTTGGTATCGTGTTCGCCGTTGAGCCGTGGAACTTCCCGTTCTATCAGGTCGTCCGCATCATCGCACCGCAGCTTTCTGCCGGTAACGCCGTGCTGCTCAAGCATGCGTCCAACCTGCCGCAGTGTGCTGCCTCCTGTGAAGATCTGATGATCGAAGCCGGGCTGCCCAAGGGTCTGTTCCGCAACCTGTACACGGCCCGCTCTCACACGGCCATGATCCTGGAAGACCCCCGCGTTTGCGGTGTGGCCCTGACGGGTTCTGAAGGTGCTGGCTCCATCATTGCTGGTGTTGCCGGTAAAGCCCTGAAAAAATCCATGATGGAACTGGGTGGCGCAGACGCATTCATCGTTCTCGATGATGCTGACGTTGAAAAAGCCGCCAAATGGGCTGTCATGGGTCGCCACTGGAACGCTGGCCAGGTCTGTGTGTCCGCCAAGCGTCTGATTGTGGCTGATGCGATTTATGATCGCTTCCTGGACCTGTACAAAAAAGGCGTTGCCGAGCTGAAGGCTGGCGACCCGATGGACCCGTCCACCACGCTGGCTCCGCTGTGCTCCCGCGCGGCAGTTGAAGATCTGCACCGTCAGGTTGAAGAAGCCGTCAAGCATGGCGCCAAGGTTGAAGTCATCGGTCCGGAAATTCCGGAAAAAGGCACCTTCTTCCGCCCGCTGCTGATGACCGGTCTGGACGGTGAGAACGCAGCACGCCACTGGGAATTCTTCGGCCCCGTGACGCAGCTTTACCGCGCCAAGGACGAAGCAGATGCCATCCGCATCGCTAATGACTCCCCCTATGGCCTCGGTGGCGCTGTCTTCACCAAAGACGAAGCCCGTGGTGCCCGCGTTGCAACCAAGATCCGCACCGGCATGGTCAACATCAACCACCCGCTGATCCCCAAGGCCGACCTGCCCTTCGGCGGTGTGAAGCGTTCCGGCTTTGGCCGCGAGCTGGTTGGCCTTGGCATCAAGGAATTCGTCAACCACAAGCTGATCAACATCGTCGATATCGACGCTCCGGCCTAAATAGCCATATAATCGGCAGATTTCTGCCACTTGTAGCCTTAAGAGCCTGCCCAATCTGGCCATTTATGGACAGAACAAGACAAGAACATTCTTTTCAAATTGGGCAGGCGTTGGGCAAGAATTTCTGCTTGTACCCCACCCCCAACCCGTACTATGCTCACGGGGCTGCGGCGGCGTGGATGGACACGCAATACGGGACAGTTCGGAGCTGCGCTCCAAATCAGGCCACGGCCCCCATTGAACGGCGGGGAGTTCGTATCACGAGCCGGTATCAAGCCCGGCCCGCAGCAACATGACGTAGGGTGGAGCAGTTCGGTAGCTCGCTTGGCTCATAACCAAGAGGTCGCAGGTTCAAGTCCTGCCCCTGCAAAAGATGCGAAGTGCTTGCTGAGTGATCCCTATGGGCAATCCTCAACCAACCATGGAGCATGCCGAGGACGGAAGGCGGATGCCGTGACAGCCGGAGAGACGGCAACATAATCCGGTGCTAGGCGCAAAGGTGTGTAGGCGCTTCGATCCGCAGGATCGGCAAAAGCGCGGCGAAAGCCTGAACAGGTGTGGCGGATACACCGACCGGAGCCAGTTTCTGGTTCCAACCGTCAAGTAATCCTTGATAGCTAGCCGAGTAGACCGGGTCGCTCCCGGCAGAGGTAGGCCGTCGCGGAGCCGCCGCAGACGGTGGAAGCCCGTCAACCATTTGGTATTTCCCAAAAGTTCGATCCGCCATAAGATGACTGAGGCGCGATAACCAGCAACACTCAGTTATTGCGCCACCTTCTTCTGGCATGCCCTTACCTGATCACGCAGAACCACGTCCTGCCGGGCGATTTCCGGCAGCGCGACAAGCGCTGGGTTCGTGGTGATTTCTGTTGCAGCCTGCCTCTGAAAGTCAGCCGTCCAAGGTGTGATCTGGGGGCAGATTGGCTTTACCGTTTGCCCAGAACAGGCGCAGAGACAGAAGGAAAAGAAAAGCCCGTATAGGCCCATTGCGCCCTTTTTCATCCGGTCCCCGCGTCCAGCCGGTCGAGCAGCTGCTCTTTACTCTGCGGCCCCTCGGCTTGAGCCTTAGCCATATTGGCCTCAACCCAGGTCACGATTTCCGCATCAGTTGCTGCGTGCTCACTGGTTGTCACGCTCTGGGCATTGCGGCCCGCTTTCGTCGCATAAGCCACAAGCCAGATGAGCACCCCAATCGAGATGATTGCGAGTGCCCACCAGAAATATGCGCTCATGCGCCGCCGGTTGCCGCCGTGGCCGTGCCGGGTTTCGTCTTGGCGGCCTTGATGGTCGCGTTGACGCCAGACAGGATCTGCGTGACGCCATCAACAACGCCTGTCACGTTGAAGTTCACGTTGCGCTCAAGCAAAGTCAGTCCGACCGTAACCAGCGAGCCAACGTCGGAGATATTTGCCTCCACAGTCCCGGAGATTGCCTTGCCGGAAACGGTGGTGAAAACGGATTCACCTGCGGTAAGAAGTGCTTGTGTATTCATGGTGGGTTCCAGTCAATTTTTGGGTGTTGTTTTTGCGGCAGCATCGTCAGCATTAGCCGCGTGCTTGCCATTCAGGCCCAGCTTATTGATGGCCTGATAAAGGGGGAGCCATTTGCTGCCATCTTTAGGCCGGGGCCAGAAATACGCAGCCAATGCGCATGCGCTGACCACGAATGAGCCAATTACGCTTGCCGCAGCGGCCCACTGAGCCGGGAGCATGGGCAGAACGTAATTGAATACGGATGCCAGGATCGTTGTTGGGTCCATATCAGGCCTCCATGGCCTCGCGGAAATACGGGACAGCCTCGGCTGCAATCCCGGCCCCGCCTTCCGTATTGTAGTTCCGCTTCCAGAAGGCAGCCCATCCCGCAGCATCATTGACGGCGGGGAGCGCATCGGACGAACGGTACGTGTGAACGGCGCACATGGCGGCGGCATAGATGGGCCGATCTACCAGCCGCGCCGCTTCTGGCTTGGCCCCGCTCAGGATGCCCAGAAGCGCTGCCTGCAGGTCTGGCCGGTAGCGAATGAAATTGCGCCACATGTCATCATGCGTTGCGGTTTCCATCTGCCAAAAACCCTTGGCTGTTTCTGCCGGGTTGGTCTGGACAAGATAGCGATACCCGCTCTCTTTATTGCCAATGCCCAGCACACCCTGCATGCGGGAAAGGTTATTCAGCGCAGGAGGAAGCGATGCCAGCGCGGGCCGCACCCATAAATCCCGCACGTGAGGAAGGTAGAGGCCGCTCATTGGGTGATCCAGTGCAGGAAGTAAGCCACTCCTGCGGCAACGCCCCCACCAAGCCCAGACCCGCCCGCAATGAACATGGCGCGGACAGACTGGCCTTTCCGTACTTCCGTCAGAATCTCTGCCAGCGTTGTTTTCTGCCCCTGCTGCTCATGCTCGACGATAGCCAGCCGCTCGTTCGTGATCTGCTGCTCACGGCGGATTTCCATACCCTCATCTCGGGTCATGTAGGCCTGAGCCGCATCAGCCGTCATGATCAGTACTCGCACCGGGCGTTGACGGTGACGGCTGTAGCGTTCCCGTCTGCACGTTCCACGGACAAAGCCGAGGCGTCAGTAAGGCCATAAAAAACGTAATATGTTCCGGGGAATACGGGCTGCGCGGCACCAGAGCCCCCCTGCTGCACCTGCACAGTGGTGTCTGTGTTGTTGGCAATCGTCATCTGTTTGCAGGACTGGGCGGGGAATGGCGTGTAGCTGGCGGATGTGGAGATGCTGAGGTTTGCGCCGCCGGTGAAAGTGGGGGAGACGGGAGAAATGGTCGATGAACCACCACTGCCCCCAGAGCCAGACCCGCCAAGTATTACAACAAGTGGGTTTTTGTCCGTTCCTGTGCGCTGCCCATACTTGAACAGCTCAACAGGAGCGGCTGCCTGCGTCTGGGCAAGGGCCGGAGTGGCAATAAAAAGGGAAGCGGCAAGCAAAAGCAATCGCATGGGGCAACATTCGGTAGAGCGAATTGTGCCGCCAGCGCGAAGCGTGCCGTGGGGTGAGTCTAGTACAGGTTGTGGGTTGGGGGCAAGGAGAAAGGGGTTGCCTATTTCTCAAACGGCAGGAATCAATCTTCCCTTTAAAAGGAGAAGAATCTTATGCCCCAGATTACATCAGAGTGGATATTTGGAGCATTATGCGTATTAATTTACGCAGTTTATTATGCAGGAAAGAAAATAGAAAAAGCCATATTCGATGTTCAGGTTGAAATATCCTGCATGGACAAGAACATGCGAGACATTTTTTATGACAGAATGACTGGCAATGCCTTAGAAAATATAAATAGCAGTATTATGGATTTACAAAGCAAAGTTGAAAATATTAACAATAAAATTGATCCCCCTTTTAGATCTCTCCCTTGAAACAGATTTTATTTTTTCTCCACAGATCAAGACGAACACCAGGCAATCTAAGGAAAGGGGCAGATATCTTTGACCCGCATGACAATGCTGGCATTGTTGGGGTTGTGGAGTCAGGTATTGCCTTCTGCCTTGTCGGCCAGCCGCTCGGCGACGGCGCGAAGGGCCAGCCGCTCACCCTCGTTCATGGCTCGCCACATGCGGACCAAGGAGCGCTCATTATCAGTCAATTCCTCACCCTCATCTAAGGCGTGAGCGGAGAGCGAGAGATATACACTCTCTTCAAGTCTCTGAACGATTTCCGCATTCATGGAGTGTGAGCGTAAATCAGCCTGTGCCTTGAGATTATCAAGGAGGGCACGTGGCATACGCAGGGTGATCGGTACTCTTCGTTCATCGCTCATGATGACTCCATAAACCAAATTGACTGCATTTTCCAGTTGACAACCAAAATGGTGTCATGCCTTATGGATGTGCAACCATTATGGTTGGATGGAGGAAAAATTGAGAACCGGGACGCAAATGAAAATACGCCTGCCCCCCGAAGTGCATGCGCACGTTAAGGAAATGGCAAGTCGACAAGAGCGCAGCCTTAACGGGCACATCGTCTTCTTGCTTCGGCAGGAAATGGAAAAAGAAAAGGCGTCAGGCCCAGCCGTAGGAAGCAAACCTGACGCCTCTGACAGTGAATAAGGAAACACTGATATGAGTTCTATTACCACAACATCGGCCCCAAATTCTAGCCCAATGATGTCCAGCAAGGAAATTGCTGAACTGACAGGCAAGCGGCACGATAACGTAGTGCGCGACATCAAAGACATGGTTTCGCAGATTTTAGGCCATTCCTCAGATTTGAGGAATGAACAAATTCAAGGAGTTACGGTAGAAAAAGACCATCGTGGCTTCATCAAGGTTATCCACCTCGACCACAGCCACACCATTACGCTCATCACTGGTTACGATGCCCGGCAGCGCAAGAGGGTGGTGGACCGCTGGCTTGAGCTTGAAGCTAAACCAGCCATCGCCCCCGAAACCCCCGAAATGCTAGCCTTCCGTGCTATCACGGCTTTGCAGGGCAAGCTGGAAGTGATCGAGGAGCAGGCCAAGTTACAGGCGGCTATGCTTGAGGCGGCACAACCCAAGGCTGCCGCGCTGGACGCAATCTCAGAAGCGGAAGGCGATATCGGAGTGCGGGATGCCGGGAGGGAGTTAGGCGTCGGCGTGTCTAAGGTGGTTGCATTTCTGCTGGATCACAAATGGGCCTGCCGTGAAGGCGAGAAAAAGAAAAAGCTCCGTCCCGCACATTATGGTCTGTCGCAAAAGTATTGCCGCCTTGTGCCAAAGGCCTACCCGGACCGCCATACTGGAGAGACCTGCATCGGCCACGACTTCAAGATTACGACCCGCGGCCTCGCCCGTCTGGCCATCCTGCTCTGCGGCACCAACTCGGAACCAGCCCGGCGACTGAACGGCATGAAGGAGAAAGGTGCGCCTGTCCCTTTTGCCAAAACGCCAGCGTAAGTGCCGTAGTGGCCAGCCACCCCTTCGGGGGTGGCAACGCTGGCGGGAAGATGAATTGCTACACCCTCGCGTCAAACCTTGGCCTGACACTGCGTGTCGTGGCGGATATGGAAGAAGGGAAGCTCCCGTCGCCAATGGCGCGGGAATATCTGCAAGCTGGCGCAAGAGCCATCATGCAGATGTGGCGCGATCTGGAAGAGCAGGAGCAAAAAGCCATAGCCTAAGAAGACCCTACCCCCGCGCCGCTACTCTGTGGTATGTGGGGGTATGGTTCTGCTCTACGTCGTCGCGGCATTCGTGTTCTTTATGTGGTGGGTGCGGGGTAGTATTTGGCCTGCGCTTCCTCTTCCTATCCTTTTGGTCCTTATTGAATACGTTTCCTGCAAGGATCAGGGGCGTCCCGACCCACCTGGAGCCTTGATATTCCTTGTGGCGATAGGGGCAGCATCCTTCATCCCATATGCGGTCAAGCGCCACCGAGCCCGGCAGTTCGACCGGATGATAAATGGCGTCACTTTTTTGGGTAAGGATTAGCCAGCATATTGTCCAAATAGTTCAGTGTCTTATCTTTTGTGATAGCGGCTCTTGCTGCCGCTCTTCTTGCGGCAGCGTCTGCCAGCGTTTTCCCGGCTGCGGCGGCCAGCAGTCCGCCATCCCAGCCTCCCGTTAAAGCCCCTCCCAAACCAACGCCAGCAGCCCCGGCTATTTTTGCAGATGCGCCCTGTGCCATATCCAGCATCTTGCTGTTGGTAAACAAATTGACGTTTGTGTCAGAACCCCTTGCTTTCCCAAGGTCCTTTCGGGCCTCAAGCCGGAAATCATCGCGCAGATCTTCGAGCGCCTGAAGTTGCTCGTCCGTAACAGCATCAGAATCCCGAACGCCGGGCTTCATCCGGTTTCGCCTGAGCGTTTTAACGTATGTGTCCAGTCTATTAAGAACCACATCCCCATTCGAGTTTGTCAGGTTCGCAGCCTGCAAATGGCGCATTGCATCAATCGGGCGGCTCAGCTCTTCGTATTGCTGTAAATAGCGGTCAAACCCCGGAGCCCCGGAATTAATAGCATCCGTGACAGTTGGCTTGAGGTCCAGCAACTGGGAAGCCGCTGCCTGCCCATCGCTGGCGGTGCCCCGTGCACGCGGAGCCACCATATCCCCCATGAATTTGCGAACGTTCCACAGTTTGCCGGGCATCGCCAGACCGTCCTTATCCGCAACGGCATTCACGGATTTCAGGACGCTTATCAAAGGCTGCTGAACCGTTTCTCGCCCTGCATTGTCGTCAATCAACCGAGCAAGGTGTTGCCTGATAGGCGTTACATCCACAGGCTGCTCATCACTGAAAGCCGCCTCACGGTGCTGCACCTCAGCCGCATTTCTGGCTGCTTCCGCCGCCTCAAGCTGTTCTGGTGTGCCGATCACCTTTTGAGCATATGCATTTCGAGCCGCCGAATTTTGCTGTTCCAGCGCCGTAAACAGGTTGGGATTGGCTGCCCGACGCTGCCGCTCAATAAGGGCAATGCCTGGGTTCCCTGTAGCCTGAGATGCCGTAAGTCGAACACCCGGAATTTTTGACTCAACAAGCTGAACTGGGCCGCCTTTTTGGGAATCTTCCAGAATAGTCTGCGCCAGCTTTTCAGCATCTTGCGGCTTACTGAAAAGCCCCAGTTTGATTGCTTCAGGGGGAACTTGTGTTGCGGTCTGCGCTTCGCCAGCCTCTCCCTCTGCGGTTTTTTCCCCAGTAATCCCGGCTGTATCCGGCGCACTGCTTGAAGCCGCCTCCGTCGCCGCAGAAGGAGCTTCTCTGCTGGCGGCAGCAAGACTGGCCGCATCTCCTTCAAGCGGCGGGGCAAGGCGGTTTACTACGGACGATGCCGCGTTTCCAAGTTTGCGGCCAGCATACCCTAAAGCGGCCCCGGCACCCTCAAACATGGGCACTCCAAGCGCGCCGGCCCCAGCGCCCCACCAAGGGTTTTCACCCTCCATTTTTGCCAGTGCGCCACCCTGTATCGCGCCACTTGCCATGCGGGTGCCGAGGCCGCCATTGCCTACTAAAAGATTAGTCCCGGCTTGAACGGCGCGTCCAGCAGTGCCGCCCAATGCCGCTGCCGCCTCTCCTCCTGCCGCCGCAAGAAGTGGGTTGCCGATCATGGCACCCATAACAGCAGCTTCCGTACCGGCTAACGCCTTGCCTGCGGGAACGGCATAGGGGTGCTGCGCTGCTATTTTCTTATCCTGCGCATCAGCAGCCGCACGTCTTGCGTCAAAGTCCAGACTGGTCCCTGCCAAGGCATGCTTTAGCCCCGGTATCTTGCTGGCGACAAATAGCGCCCCACGA
Source organism: Acetobacter cerevisiae (assembly GCF_001580535.1). Taxonomy (GTDB): domain Bacteria; phylum Pseudomonadota; class Alphaproteobacteria; order Acetobacterales; family Acetobacteraceae; genus Acetobacter; species Acetobacter cerevisiae. The sequence continues at coordinate 41,136 of NZ_LHZA01000148.1, forward strand.
TGAAGTTCATTCTGCGCGGCCTCGTCTGCACTGCGGCCAAACTCCGCCAGATTCCCAAGCCATGTGCCTTGATGGGCATGGGCACGCATAGGGAGAGAACTATCTTCTTCATGGCCGAAGACATTATCAAATTCAGCCGTGTCAGCTTTTTTTTGCGCAGGATGGCTATGACCCTCATATGAGTCGCCGAACATTTTATCAAATTCTTCAGTGCCAGGCGGGGCGCTTTCTTTCCTATCTGGTGAAACCGAAGTCCCCGGCCCCGCAAAGGGATCATCGCCAGACTGTAGCCCAGCATACTGCGTTGCGACCTTTTGAGGATACGCCATAGTTTCAGGGTTCCCCCATTTGGTGCGGTCTGTTCCGCTATTGTAGGCACGTAAGGCATCGGGAACATCCCCGTATCGGTCCAGATTTTCTCGCAGGACTCTCGCGCCGCCATAGATAGACTGCACCGGGTCGTGTGGGTCTATGCCAAGGCTTTGTGCAGTGGCTGGCATGATCTGCATGTGGCCCACAGCCCCAGCGCGGCTTTTCACATCCGGATCTCCGCCGGGGTCTTCCACCATATGCACGGCGCGCAGCAGAGTAGGGTCTACGCCCCAATATTTCCCAGCACGCTCGTAATGCTGGTCAAGATTATCTGCCACTCGGAACCAGCCCGGCGCGTGCCATGCTACTATATTTCACCTTAAAAGCCTCAGCTATCCCATTTTTTTTCATCGCATCCATTTCCTCCTTTCGCTCGGCGGGGGTCATTTGAAGAAACTGAAAAGCCATGGGGGTAAAGTTCTGGTTAAATTTCTGCCGCCATGCGGTAAATTGAGAAGCAGGAAGACCAGAATTCTGCCAAGCATTCATCATGGCATTTATTGCTTCCTCATTTCCTTTCATTATATGGATCAGCTTTCTATTGGTTCCCTCCTGAAATTTGCTGTTGGGGCCGGAATGTTCTGCCGCACTAAGCCGCGCGTCAGATGCGCCCAACACCTGCGCCTGAGCATTAGCGAGCTGCTGGGCAAACTTATTGAAGCCTTCCGCGTTTTCTAGGCCGCCCTCATCAAACGGAATGGGTGAAACAACATTGGCTAGAGATGCAAGTCTTCGAATTTTTTCATAGCCGGGTCCGCTATGGAACCCCGTAAGATCATTCTCCATATTGTTGAGAATACTCATCCGATCATTTCGCTGCGATGCCGTCTGCATCAGGGCATTTGCTTCTTTCGCACTAGCTTCGGCGATTGCCCGTTGCGCCTCAATGGTTCCGGGGGCAGGCCCCTGCGTGAAGCCACCCGTCTGAGGCGATGCTCCGCCCCCAGCAAACGGGCCCGCATCACCCTGATAGCGCCCATTCCCCATAACATCGACGGGCACCGTTGGTTTGCCAGTGGTGTCTAAATATCCGCCCTGCCCATTTGCCCGCACTACGTCAGCGCGTGTTCCCAACTTTGGGGTTCCGTCCGGGGCATTATAAGGTTGCGGCGTTGTTGCTTCACTCGGGGAAAGGGTTTTTGAGATAGGTGCCCCCTGCTGCACACCGCCTTGCCCGCTGGCAGCAGAGCCAACATTCTGCCATTCCAGATGGCCACCCACGTCCACAAGCTGCATAGTCCCGTATCCATCTTTGTAGGCGCTCTCAGGCCCGGAGGCGGCATCGTACAACCCACGAACTTGCTGCTTGAGTGCATCACCATCTTGCGGCAGAGAGGCGTAGCTCTGGTTTGCCTGATCAATGGTCATGATACCATGAGCAATCGCGCTCCCGTATGCTGGAGCCAAATCCTGCTTGGTAAGATTCTGCCTGTTCGCGTAGGGTGCCAGCATGCCTGCTATCATGCCCATGCGATGCTGGTTGAGGTTGAGTTGTGACGTATCGTTTGTAACCCCCTGTCCCTGCTGGACAAGACCAGTAGTTACGGCTTCGGGCAGGCCATACTGTCCCGCTTCCGTTGCGCCCATGTCTTTATAGACGCCGGGCATGTTATATTTGCCCGTTAGCTGGTTATAGTTATTGGCGTAGGCTGCTCCGGAGGCTTTTTTAGCCGCCATTGCCAATGCATTTTGACTATAGGCCAGCGCCTGATTTTTAATCTCCTGCGCGGCTGCAATGTTTTGCAGTTGGTTAACCTGCGGCTGGACCGTTCCCTGCCCGATGCCGAGCAGAGCGTTGGCGTTCATGTCAAATCCGGCCATTAGTCCGCCTTCCCTGTCCCGCCGTTAATCAGCTTGTTGTAGGCAGCATAATTGCTGCCATAGTTCGCGGCCTGATTGCCCAGACTATTGAGGCCGTTCTGTAGGGCATTCGCCTGCGCTGTTGTGCCTGCCATTGCCGCGCCAACACCTGCCATACGCGCCTGGCCAGACAGGTTGGCGGCGTTAAGGGTGTTTGTTCCCTGCTGGTTGAGGGCGTTGTAGCCGTAATTGGCCAGCGTATTCGTATCGTTAAACTGGTTTTGATACGTGCTGTCAGCCAAACCTGAAGCAAAGGTGGAAGCGCCTTTCAGCGCGGCCCCGCTATTCGCGAGCCCCCGCGCCGCCGCGCTATTGGTGGCAGCCTGCTCGCCTTGTTGCAGGTTCCATTTATAGCCTGGAGTGTTCTGTAGATAACTCTCTGTCAGGCCATTAGACAGAGTATTGAGAGCGTTTGTCCCCGAATCTGCATATGGGTCCAGCAGCGCGTTTGCGCTTGTCCCCGCCTGCGTCAAATTTGAGGCCACTTCCTTGCCAGTCTCATTGGCCCGGTTCATGGCCTTCTGTGCCATAGCCATCTGAGCGGCTGTCGTTGCGGCTGTCGTTGCCGCCTGCGCTGCCTGCCCCACTCCGAACGTATCACTCATTGCGGTCGTTCCATTTTATAAATTACATGAGGGCGCGTAACCCCATCAGCGCATGGCGAATCAAATTTCTTCCATCTGGAAAACCCTAGAGCATGCATGGTAAATCGAGCCTGCCGTGCGCTATCTGGTATCGGAGCAATCATCAGGTCAGATGGCTGTGTGTCCCACCACCAGTCCCTGATCTGGCGCATGATCGAAATAGCCTCCCTGCCGCGCCTCTCTGGAACTACAGCCTGATGGCACTCATGGACGCGAGTCTGAACCTGCCTGAACCCAACAACAATTCCCGGCAGCGCGATAACCAGCCGGTCCTGCACGTCTGCGATCCGCCCGGTATCTCCATAGATTTCAGGGTGCGTTATAACCCGATTGATCGCGCCAATATCGTTGCACGACGCGCCGGGTATTGGTGGGGCTGTGTAAATCACGAGAGCGCATATCCGTTGAGAACGCAGACAAGCCCGGCACCCGACGCAAGCAGTTGGTCGCCACTTGTCAGGACAAGGCTCGATAGCTCAGGAAGAAGGTCGGTCCCGTTTGCCTGAATGGACCGTTCCGGGATCAGGTCGAGCGCTACGCCGCCAGATCGCTTGATCTGAAGTGTGAACGCTACGGCCTCCGTGGTCGGATTGGACAGAACTCCGCTGGTGACGACGTATGTCCCGGAACCGGCGGTGAAGACTGATGCTTTTGACGACGTGAGTGTCGTTCCTGACTGTAAAGATTTCGCGATAACGGCCATCAACGGTTCATGACCGCAAAGGTCATGCTCTCATCTTGATTCTGTGCCGCCTGAGCGTTGCCGCGTGCCGTGGCTGCAAGAATAGATGAATCCTGCGCCGTTTCCAATGCTTTTAATGCCTGAGAGCGTATGGATTGCGCGTCGAGCAATACCTGCGTTGCCAGCTCAAGCGCGGCCTTGGCTTCAGTTAGTGCAGCATTCGCCATACTTTGCGCCTGTGCTGCCGAGAGGAGGGCAATATCAGCCTCCTGCGCTGTCCATGCGCTGTCTGTTCCGGGTGCGTAGCCAGTACGTTCCCAGAGACGACGCAGGAATGCATATCCCTGAGGTGTCAGTGTGCCGTCCTGATTGCAAATCTGTATCGGAAGAGGGCTGTTCAGAACCTTTGGTGTCGCGCTCATGATCGGACGGGCTCCAGATCAATGAACGCACCCATCAGCGCAGTCTTGCCGGGAGCCGTCCATGTCAGGCGATAAACCCGGTCACGTGCCAGCCCCAGCCTCCAGATTGACGGCCATGCATTCCCGAACGTGCCAAGCGTGAGTGTCTGGGGCGTGCAAAACGATGCGCCTCGATCATCGGACCAGTCCACAGAAATTATCTGCCCACCACCATTCTGCATGTCGAGCATGAACTGCCGATGGATGCTACGTGTGCCATCAGTCAGCAGGTGAGGAAACGCGCGCTGCCGTTTTATGGGGCCGTCATTGTCGGTGAATGTGTCGAGATCGACCTCATAGATCGACCCATTTTCGAAATCACCAGCGAACACTTTTCCATATGCCGCCGCCCAGCATCCGGCCCGGTGCTGAATCTCATCGCCGTTTGCATCGAGGCTGCACCGTTCGTGCCATAGGCCGATTGACACATCGTAGACCCAAGACGACTGGCCCGGTACGGACAGGACATAAAAGACGTGACCCTCCTGCTGGTAAACGCTGGCTACCGCTTTCGTCAGATCAGGCGCATCCTGAAGCGCTCCCTCCACCGGAAACGTCGACACCGGAGCGCCTGTGGTCTGCTGGCCCATATACACGCGGGCATTGCCGGCGCGATCGTGCCCCAGCCACATAAGGCCTCCATTGGGCGTAACGGCCGTGGTTGGAATGCGAGCGATTGTGTAAGGGCTGAGGCAGCCTGTTTCCAACGTCACGCCCTGCACGCGCTGGAACGGGAAATCAGGAGCGCCACTGTCATACCAGAACTCAATCTGATTACGTCCAAACAGCCAGATATACTGGCCGAGAACTGCAAGCCCCATGATCGTCCCGAGGCTCGTCGCGTCACTGGCCACATACAGGCTATCAAACGGCGTCTGGTTCTCATCCGCGAACTGTGCCGGGCTGGTGTACCAATTGGTTGTGTTCGGGTTCACGAACAGAAAAAACGCATCCAGAATATCAATCGTTGGCGACCCATAGAAGGCATCGTCAGAAATTTTGGTCAACTCTCCATATGGTGAGGATGATGCTGTTTTCAGCGATATTGAAGCTGCGGCCATAATATCTGCCGTGGTCGCCTGCGACAGGGCAAGCGTTGTATATCCGCCGCTATCATTCCAGACTGACAGAATACTCAGAACCGTGTTTGCTGGTATTTCAGAAGTGATTCCAACTGATAGTGTGATATCGGTATAATCACTGTTGCCAGCGCTTGGTGTCACTGATGCAATAGTAGTCCCGGCAGGAAGGCTGCCTCCAGATATAACGCACCCGTTTACCGCGCTTATTTTGCTCTGGACGGTTATATGAGCAGACCCTGCCGCCGCATAACCTGACGTTGTGACGGACAGAGCCCCAGATGCGCTAATAACGGTTGTACCATCAGCAATGCCGTCGCCTGATAGGGTATAGACGTATCCGGCCTTAACAGCGAACGCGCTCTCGACCGTCAGGCTGGTGGCCCCAGCCGGGGCACTACTGTTGACAGTATAGCCGAATGTTGTCGTGCTGGGCTGTGAACTGCCGGGCAGCAGCGGCATAGAGCAGTACCACCCATTCCCACTGGTGCCGTCGACGATAAACAGGCATGCCCCGTTGTCGCACATGCGAACAGGTAGTTCTCCAGGAGAAATATTGCCTATTTCGGTGACATCGCCACCGTTGCTGATAACCACAACCTGCGAGCCAGCTACACCAATCAGATCCCCCTGTGTGGTCTGGTACAGGCAGCGCACAACCCCAGACAGAGATGCTATCCGCTTCAGTCCAGGTGTCAGGTAATATGCAAACCGGACCGGCTCTCCATCATCTGGCGGGACCGGCTCGGCATACAGGTTGAGACAGCGTTGCGCGGCTACAGAAACGGCCCGCGCATCATATGAGCCGCCTGACAGGTTTATGCGCTGCAAAGCCATTACAGCGCCCCAAGCGCCACTTTTTTGAATGCCCCGGCGCTCGTACAGACATACAGATAGCTATCGTCGTTCATGATCGTGCCCTTACTGCATGTCGTCGATGCAGTGGGTGTGTATCCCCCTGTCAGCTGGAGGCCCTTCATCACAGCATAACCATTTTTGTCGACAGAAGAGAGGGTATCTCCATTCGTATCGAATGCGCGGAAAAAGAAGCCGCTGTCAGATGGTGACGCCTTTATCGCGACATAGTCGTCAGCATTTTCTGCGGTTGCGCTGAAGGCTATCTTCCCAGCCGTGGAGGCGAGCGTTGTTCCACTGGAAATGATGCCAGGTGTGGTCACATAACCGTTCGTATCGACGTTAAAAACCTGCGTTCCGCTGCTGTTATACCCCTGATACAGGGAGCCCTGATTATCGCTTTCCGCAAACGCCATGAACGCTTTGAGAGAATTACGCACGGATACGCCAGCCCCCCAGTTTAGCGATCCGGTTCCGCTATAGGTCCCATGCTGGATATCAAGCGCAACGGAATTGAACGCGTTCCCCGCAATCCCGCCGCCTGTAACGAAAATCCCGCGTGAGATGCCCCCATCTGCCACGGCACCATTGACGTTCACGTCGATCTCGTAAGCGGTACCCGAGTTCGTATCGAGATTCAGAACGTCATTGTCGACCTCGGTATTGATCTGCGTTCCCGACGCGCCTCCAGACCCTGTATCCGCGCCACGATAGACGCACGCAATCCAGTGCCGGGTTGGCGTCTGGTCGTTGCCGTTGGGACGATTTGGGCGGCACTCGATGGAAAGCGCCTGATTAGTCACTTTGTTTTTTTGCGGCAGGGCGGCCGGGTCAAACTCCATCTTCAGGTTGGTGGTCACGTTCCATGGGTTTGTGTAGGTGGAATTGAATGCACCCCCACCGGTCTCTGGCGCGCCGATGCCTGTTCCTGAAAACCTGCTGCCATTGAGGAATGAAATTCCAAGGTTCCAGTTGAGCAACTGTCCGCTGCTGTTGATCAGATTGGAGGATCCGGTCAGGGTACCGACATTATAACCCGACTGACTGAATGGAATATTGATGATTGGCACCCCGGAAGAGGAATAAGCTGCCAGCAGGCTGGTCGCGCTATCTGCTGCCCCCGGAGCAGCCCCGAAATCGAGGGGGTTGGCAATATCAAGGAAGTGGTTGGACAGCGTTCGGGTGGCCGTGCCCACATTGCCGACCGTCTGCTTGCCGTCCAGCGTGCCACCATCGATGTTTGGCGCATTCAGCGTCCCGTTATTCACGTCTGTTTTGGTCGAAAGGGCTGCGCGCATACCCTGAGGTCCATCAAGGGGCACCGGACGCGCCAGCATGGGTATTGCTTGTGCCATGGCAGCCGAGGGGGCCGCCGCAACCAGCAGTGCTATAAAAAACTTCCTCATAGTCTTTGTATCTCCAATCCGGGCCACCAGAAGCCGCCATTGCTTGGCGTCAGGGCTGCTGGCATCCCTAGCGTCGGTATCTGTGTGTTTGCGGTGCGGATCGTATTCATCGCGGATTTGGCGCACGCCACAACCGTGGGAGAGGCTTCCTGCCCGTAAGAGGGGGCCATACGTGCCGCCAAGCACCACATGAGTGCGTCCCAGTATTCTGGTGGCAGGTTGATGATGCTGTCAGGCGCGAGATTGGTCAGAAGAGGCTGCTTCACCAGAATGTGCAATTCCCACATCTCTGCTGGCGGTATGGGCCAAGGCATGAAGCGGCCATATGGGTACGCCGGGTCGTAATAGGCATAGATGGGCCATGCCCTGAGCCCCTTCAGCCCAATCCCGGAATAATCCTCGTAGGACTGGATGATAGTCAGCGGGAAATCGATCGGATTTTGCCCGTTCTCCAAGCCGTTGCTCCCCAACAGGAAATCGCGGTTGAAGTCACCATCATCGAAGTCCCCCGCGGTCGATGGCGTGCCTCCATTGAGCAAAATCCGGGCATAGGCAGACTCAATCTTGTCGGTTCGTACAGGCATATCAAATGCCTGGCCGGGTCCCACATTGTAGTGGGAAGCGCCCGTGCTGGTGCAGAACAGATCAATCAGATTGGGAACAATCCAGCGACGTCGCTGCCATTGGGCGAGCATCATATTGAGATGCATGATGCCATCTGCTGTGTCCGGACCGCTGGCAGTTGTGCCCATAGCGCCAACACCAATCTGACGCAGGGCCATGCCGACTAGGTCAGAGACCAGATAGCCTGTCGTTTTGTCAGGTGTTCCGTCCATTTGGAGGGCGTCCCTTCCGCCGCATTACCTGCTGTTGTGGCGCGTTCCGGCGCTCAGGCACAGGACGGCCCATCATGCGGGCTCTCACCCGCGCTTCTTCCTCTGCGTCCCGAACAGTCACGGTCTCGTAACCGTTCGGGTGGTGCAGGCATTTTGGATACGGACGCATCAGCCCGCTTCGATGATATCCGGCACAATGCAGATCCATTCAGGGCGCAGTACGCCAATACCGAACAGCACATCAAGGCGGGTTCCAAGCGTGTCGTCGGTGCCATTGTAGTAGGTCAACGTACGCATAGAGATGCCGTCGAGGTTTGCCATACCGCAATCCACGACGCCCTTATTGACCTCCATCAGGTCAACAGTCACCATCGTCATGGCCTTCTTGTTGAACAGCAGGTTGCGGCGGATGGTTTCGCCCTGCTTGCCGACAAGATTGATGACAGCATCAGCCTGCGGGGCTTTGTCCACCGTCTGATACTGTGCCTGAGAGCCATCAGTAGCCGGGCCAACCAGAGCGGGCGACACCACAACAGACGTGGCACCAGAAGCAGCGGGCTGCGTCACCACAAACTGCATGGGAACGCCGTAAGACTGCTTGGTCACACGGTTCACCTGATTGACGCCAGCAATGGTGATCACATCACCAACATTCAGGCCGCCATTCAGCGCAGAACAGCCAATGACCGAATTCTGCGGGTATGCTGTCGGGCTGATTTGCCCAGGGATGGCGTTGCCGGTGTTGGTAATGTTGGTCACGCTGCCGGTAGCGGTCGCCTTGCCGTCGTAAGAACCCGTGGTGGTAACAAGACACGTCTGGTCGCTGATCCACTCTTTGACGCCCAGAAGCGGGGCCTGCATGGATCCGGTCGTGGTCTGGTCGCCAATCTTGGCCTGCGGATTGAACAGACCCATCAGCCCAGACACCGTATTGGCATCCGTGTCAGGGTCCAGAACGGCAAAGCGGTCCATGGTCGGCGCATGCTGCTTGGTCAGCTTCGCCTTAGCCTTCAGCCATGTGTCAGAGGACGGAGCAATGGTGTTGCCCTTCTCGTCCGTATTGCGCACCATGTTGGCTGCACCCAGCGCAAGCTGCATGGCAATATTGGCAACAGTGCCGGTCAGGTTGTTGACTGACGGCTCGATGTAGCGCCCGCTGAAATCATCGATATTCAGGGTGCGTTCCTGCGTATCAAACGCGAGAGAGACATGCTTGCGGTAAGCAATCGTCAGCGGGATGGAACGCTCGGTGATGGACTGCGGACTGACAACCGCGCCATCGCCTACAACCGGGTCGTTCGGCAAGCGGACGTTGACGGACGCGCCAATCTTCGCCCCAGACTTGCCGAAATAGCTGTCATAGGAACGATCAACGTTCTTGATGAAGCCGTTGGTGTCACGAAACAGCGGCAGGGCGCGTTTGGTGATGATCATGTCGTTAATAAGCTGATTAGTAGCCACGGGTTTCGGCTCACAATATACAGTGACGCTTTTGCGCCTATCGTGCCGCTCTCGCCAAAGGCAGAACGTGTGCCGGTTACGAGCACCGGAAACAGCCGAGTTAGCGCCCTCGTGGCGTTTGCGGGGTTACTGCCCCGCGCAGGTTAGGACCGAACGCCCGCTTTCCACAAACGGTCAAATTCAGCGGCGGAAATGTTGGGGTCATAAATAGACCGCTTCCCACCTGATGCCGCCCCAGTTGGCGCTTTTACCGGCGGCGGGGCTTTTGAAACCTGAGGTGCTACAGGCTGGGTTTCCTGCTGTACCTGTTCTGGTTTGGCCAGTGTTCCCGCGAACCGTTCCAGCAAAGCAAATTGACGGCGCTCGGGAGCGTCGAAAATTTCACTCGCCTTATCTGGGTCGTGAGCCAGAGCGTAGTACACTGCGCCAGCATTTGGCAACTCTGAAATATCAGAAAGCAGTTGGCGATGGGATGCATTTTTGAAATCTAACCCAGCTTGCTCGCTAAGGAGTTGCGTCAATGTACTGGGGTTGGCCGTTGGGTCTGCCTGTTGCACGGCACTCGCAATGGCATTGCACCGATCATTGAACGACCGTGCCTCAGTTTCCCGCTGTGCTTTCTGCTCGTATTCGCGCTGCACCTGTTCGCGTATCTGGTCGGCCGTCAATTCCGGGGCTGGTTCTTCTTCGCCTCGGGACGCTTTCAGGGCGCGGGCATATTGCGCGGCTTCTTCCTGCGCTGCTTGTGCGCGTCGCTCAGCCTCACGACGCTCATACGTGATCTTATCAATCTTGCGCTGCATCCATGCGGGCACAGGCTTTTTATCATCCGTCTGTGCAGCAGGCTGGCTAGGCTCAGCGCCTTCCGGCTGGGAACCCTGCTCTACTCCCTCAGATGCGCTTTGAGTGATATCGTTATTGATATCAGGTGCGGTATCTACGGCTGGGGCTTCGATTGTTTCGCTCATACGTCAACAGCTCCTATCACTGGGTTAGCGGCATGGATTTCTCCGCCCGGCGGGTTTGAGGAAGACAGGCGCGGCAGATTTCCGGGGGGGCCGTCCTGCATGGCTGGCATAGGCCCAACTTCCTGCTGCCTTCCCCCTTGCAACGCCTCAGCCACAAGCTGGTGGACCAACACGCGCAACGCATCAGGATCAGTCGAGCCAATGGCCGCCATTCGGTCGGTCTCAGCCTTATACCGGGCAGTATCTTCCGCCATCGCATCTTTGACTTGCGTATGTTGCTGCGCGTCGGCCTTAATCTGGGTATCAGCCTGCTTGTCTTTAAGCTGCCGCTGCAACTGACCTATCTGCCCCTGCAACTGCTGGATCATCTGTTGAGCCTGCCCTAGGCGCGGATCATCAGACGCGGGCTTGAGGCGGTCGGCAATCTCATCGGCAAGTGGGAAATCAGCACTCAGGAATACGAGGTCGCCAATCTGCCCCATCAACTGTGGGTCTGCCTGCACAATCTGCGTCAGGGCGTTGAACGCATCCTGTCTCCGCGTTGCGAAAGCTGGGCCCACATCCGCTTCAACATCATACCGGCCAATCGTGGGATTGATGGCCAGAATTGCCCCCTCAATCTGCCGTTGCTTAGCTAGTGACATGCCCTGCGGTGGTTGCTGCGGCTGCCCATCAGGCCCCGGAGGCAGCGCGACTGTGGCAGACTGCTGCAAATTCGGGTCAACGACTACGCCGGTCTGCGTACCGTCCATCCCGAGCGACTGAACGGCCCGTTGCGTGTCGTAGACTTTCGGAATGGCGCTGATGAGCAAGCGCCCAATGTAGCGCAGCGCCATGCCCTGATTGTCTGTGTAGTGGTAATTGGCTGTATCAGACTGGCGCTGCCGCTGCTGAATGGCCACACCTGACTTCTCGTTGCCCGGTGCGCCCATCTCGGCCTGATACTGGCCGGTAACCATCTGCATCCACTGGTCGGCGGACTGCATGCCCTGCAAATGCCCTGTCGAGCCAGACGGCGGATCAATGCGCGTGGGAACGGGCAGAGTCGCGGCGGTATCATGATCAACCGCATTATATGGCAGATACGCAGCATTGCTGGTGTTCGCAGCAGCCCACTGCTGTTCGTACCCCTCAATGGCTTCGGCACAGGCCAGCCACGGTGCTTTGGTCTGGAGCGCAACGCTCTCCACAAAGGCGCTGGCCGTATAGTTGAACATGCGCTGCGGGTCGATCAGGAACCGAACAAGCCCAGCATAGTCCGCATCATTGCCGTCTGTTGCGCATGTCTCAATCCCCACAAACGGGACCAGCGGGATCAGGGAAAAGACTGTGTCGCCCTGCGCAATGACAGCGTTGCCAGCAATGATGATCTTCTCAACCGCATGAGAGGTCACAGGCCGTGACGGGGCTTTCATGCCACGGAAAAGCTCCACCATCTCCTCTGGCATCTCGCTCTGCCGCATCGGACCGTCTGGCGTCATCCAGAGCGTGTCTTTCTTTTCGCTACGCCGGTAATAGGTCGCCACCCTGACGGTGTTCTCGCTCACCCACCCGCTATTGGACTCAATGCCAGATAACGGGTCACGAGAGATATCATCGTGTCCTGGGTATTGCCGGTCAAACTCGGCGCGATCCATCTCCTCAACAATCATTGCCCAGTTTTGATCCGAGTGATCTGGTTCGCGGGCGGCTGGGTCGAAATAGACATTCAGTGGATTGGGAACGGATTTTATGAAAAAATCCTGATCAAACGTATCAGCGTCCGGCACGTAGTCCGTGACGACATGAACCCAGCCAAGGCCTGAGCGTACTTGCCCCTGAATGGCGCAGGCATACGCGTTCTGCTGGGCGTTGGACTGATACTCGATGTGCCGCACAATGCCTTCCAGCGCATCTGCCGCCTCTGACATCGCGCCAAAACCGGTCGCATTGACCTTGACCCCCATCTGAGACTGCCGGGCTTCATTCTCAACCTGAAAGACATGCTGGGCAGTTTTGTTGATCGTCAGGCATGGACGAGGCGATCCACCGAATGTTCCAGAACGCGCTTGATAAACAGCATCATCCCACTGCGCATGATTGTAAGCATCGGCATGGAAGAAGCGTAGGTCATCACGTGCCCGACTGCGCCACTGGCTCGTATGCGCCTGCGACTCATCGTAACGTTTCTGAACTTCAGCAATCAGATCAGCATTTTCGACCATAATTCATGTAGTACCACAGCATATGGGAATCTGTACAGTAAATTAGGAAGAAATTCCTATGCGCTCATCCAGCCGGTTCCGGTGGTGGGGATTTGCAGGCGGGGCTTGACTGGTTGTCTCAGCATATCGCCTTCTCGGTCGCGCAGTCCGACAGCCAGATAGCGGAATGCGTCAGCATAATCTGAAGCCCAGTCATGCAGCGGCTTGTCACGGAAAACCTTATTCTTGTCATCCCATGACTTGCGATACTGCTCGAGCGCATCAATGCCGCGCTGGCACTTTTTTTTGTCGAACCTGCAACGAGGCAACAGAGCTCGAGCTGCGCTGATACCGTCATCAACGCCAGTCCGCGGCAATATCCTCATCGGCTTGACGCCCAAACTGCGCAAGATATCAATTCGCCGCTTGCCGGTTCCCACATCACCATTTTCCGCGTCATGCGGTCCGATATGCTGCTTGTAGGTATAGGGCTTTTCCGAAAGCTGCTTGGCGTACCAATCAAGCCCCATGCCAGAGCCTGCAATGCAATCAATCACAGACACTTCCGGTCCGCGCTGCTGGGCAATCCAGATGACGGTGCTGTCGCCATAACCAAGATCCCACGCCGTGACGCACGGCAATGACGGATCATATGGTACGTCGCTAATCCTCCCTGACTCATATAGCGCCTTCATGAGCTTGCCGTAGTAACTGCCCTGAATGGCCGCATCGAAGGAGCAGTCATATTCCTGCTCATATTTCGCGTTGCCGTCGTCTTCGCCATACTGCGCCACAAGCTGTCTCTTTTCTGCCGCCAGTTGTTCGGGCGTGAAGCGCCCTGTCTTTTCAACGTTCGAGACCTCGCAGAACCAACCTGGTTCGTCGCGCATGGCATCGAAGAACGTCTTCGCATGGTTGCGCCCACGCGGTGTGGTGATGAATATTGCCCACCCACCATTCTCCAGAAGGATAGGAGAAAGGAACGCCCATGCTGATGGGTTAGCTAATGCCCATTCTGAAAACACCACTCCGATTGGCGTTGACCCCACAAGGCTATTGAAGTTGTCAGACCCCACGACCTGCCATGTCGATCCGTTGATAAACCGGATGAACATTTCCTGCTCTTTGGTCGTGGCGCGGATCTCTGCTGGGAAGGCCTCATCAATGCGCCGGCGTCCCGTGTGGGGGTTCACCGCGTCCCAGATCGCTTTTCGTGCTTGGCTAGCTTCTGGAAGCATGTGCCAGTAGTTGCCGACCTTCGTGAGGGCAGACACTGCGGCCCAGTTTAGAGCTACATCATCCTTGCCCCATCGGCGGTGGGCAACTTCGTAGGCGCGCCTGCCGCCATTCTCGAGATAGGTCCAGAGAGGCATTTGGCAATCACGAGGATGCCAACCATACGCAGGAATTTGGAGTTCAGCCATCGCTCAGTTTGCGGATGACGATCTGGAAGGGCTTCCCACCTTCTGCATTCTCGAGCGCCACCGTGTCCTTTGGCTTTCCCCATGCGCGGTCAAGCAACGCATTGGCAGCAGAGACAACAGCACTTTCAGGAGCAGTCTGACTGCTGGCTATGCGAGCAAGAGCCTCGATAGCTGTTGTTGTGTGAGAGCGTGCAAGCTCCACCACTTCCTTGAGAGCTTTTGGCCTCCCTGTTGGATTGCCAGATTTCCCCTTCTGAAATGGTTTACCCACCGGCGGTTTTTTCCGCTGCTTGCCGCTGTTAGCAGCGGGCGCGTCACTCACTCCAACCCTCCAACCATAATCTGCACACACCGCCGAACAGGCCTGACTGTGTGCTTCGAAAACTCATTCCCGCCGATATGCCACCCGCCGCACTCGCGGCACGGATAGACCTCAACGGAACGCTCCCGATCCCTGCGCATAATGCGGGCACGCTGTTCAGCACGCTTCCGGCTGTCAAACCGCAGCTTGCCATCGCAGCGCAGGGAACCGGTCATTTCCTCGCCGCCTCCACCGCCACCTTCTGCGCCTCAGTCAAAGCCACCCCATGCTTGACCTGAGTGGCCGCACAAGCGACCGCCCAATTCCGAGGTGGCGCATAAACTCCAGCATTGTTGGGGTGGCGGCAATCACTGGGATTTTCAGGATTTTACATCCCAAAATAGAATCACACCTCCCGCAAAAAGTACAGGTCTTTCTGTACTCCCTGCTCTGTTCTGGGTGTTTTATTCCGGCCCTTTGAGCCAGTCGGCTTCGAGCGGCAGGATTTCCTCGTCTAGTAGGCCGGGCTCTGGCTCGTGGCTGGTCACGCCCCCTGCGACCGGCGCCAGAGGTTTAAACGGGTCCTGCCATTCGTCCCAAGGCACCTCTTCCCACTCATTAGTTCCAACTTTCTCGAACATACCCTTAAATCCCCCTACATTGCCCGCTGATGATTTCCGGCTCCCACGTATGCTCCGATTGGTTTCGGGTGGCTGTGGCGGGTGCTGTGGCTGTTTTCACCACGGTTCACTTCCCTCGCCCTCGGCTACATCGCGGAACCACGTGCCAGGTCCGTCAAAGAGCATCTGGATGGTGCCAGTCTCGCCCTGCCGGTTTTTGTCGATGATCCACAGAGCTTTCCCGCGCACCGCGTCCTTGTGCTTTTCCCACTGATCGACGCGGGTCATCCAGGCATCCCCGCTCTCTGTGGGCTTCTGCTTCGGCGGCCCCTCTTGGTCGAGATAGTATTCCTCGCGATAGAGCAGCATGATGACTGAAGCGTCCTGCTCCAGATTGCCACTATCCCGCAGATCAGACTTCGACGGGCGTTTATCGTCGCGCTTTTCCACCTCGCGGTTAAGCTGCTGCAAGGCGATGACCGGCACGCCGAGCGTTTTCGCCAACGCCAGCAGGTCCGCACTGATTTCCGAGACCTCGGCATATTTGCCCTGCTTCCGAGCCTGCTGCGTCCCGCGCATGAGAGCCAGATAATCCACCACGATCATGGAGAGCCCCTCTTTGGAGCGGGCCATCCGCCGGGCAATCCCATAGAGCTTGGCCACCGTGATGGCTGGGGTGTCGTCAATCACGAGCGGTATGTCCTGCGACTGCCGGGCCGCCACGACCATGCGGTCAAACTGCTCCTGACGCAGCGGCGTGCTGGCCGAGAACTTGCCGTCCTCAAGCTGGCGTCCACGGTTCTTGCCGGAGCGAATGCAGATCACCGGGATCTTAGTTTTCGATGCGATGATGCGCTGGGAGATTGCCTCGGCGCTGACCTCGCCCGACCAGTAGAGCACCCGCTTGCCAGTCCGTTTTGCCGACCGGACCGCAATGCCAACGCCTGCCGCCGTTTTGCCCATGGCAGGACGCCCGGCGATGATCGTCAGTGTGCCCGGCTCGAAGCCGCCAACGATGTTGTCCAGCCCCTCATAGCCAGACGATACGCCGACAATCCCGTCCCGCTTGGATGCATCTTCCGACGCCTGCAGAACGCGCTGGATGGCATCGGAGAGCGAAGACTGACGCACGTCTTGCCGCCCATGCGCCAGCGTC
Organism: Acetobacter cerevisiae; assembly: GCF_001580535.1. Taxonomy (GTDB): domain Bacteria; phylum Pseudomonadota; class Alphaproteobacteria; order Acetobacterales; family Acetobacteraceae; genus Acetobacter; species Acetobacter cerevisiae. The sequence goes on from NZ_LHZA01000148.1 coordinate 57,444, forward strand.
AGCAAACCGTTCTCGACGTAATCGACCACCTCGTCCGGTGAGTTCCCGTCTGGGGTGACGATCATGTCCCGCATGTCAGCCGAGAGCTGGAGCAGTTCGCGCTGGACCCATGCCTGCCGGATTGCTGTGGCATCGCCCTTGACCGTCGGCATCCCGATAAACGAATTCATCAGGATCGGCACCAGAGCCTTGAATCCGCCAACGTCTGCCAGTCTGTCCGCGCCGTCGATCAGTGGCTTCAGCGTCACCGGGTTGGCGACACCGCCGGTCTGGATCAACCCTTGGATCTGCTCGAACAGCCATCCGTTCACCGGGCTGTAAAAATGCCGGGGCTCGAGGAAGTCGCAAACGGCCTCATAGGCCCGGTTGTTGGTCAGGATGGCCCCAAGGACGGATTGCTCGGCGGCAAGGTTGCGCGGCATTTCCGCCTGCACCGCAGCAGCATCGAAAAGCCCGCTCATGCCGCATGCCTTTCGCGCCACTCAGCCTCGAACAACTCGAACGGCTTGCGCTTCTCGCGGTGGTTTGAGCACCAGAGCACGTGGTCCCGGTAGGCGTCCTGAATGGCTCTGGCGTCCACTGGCTGCTCGGTTGCCGCAGTCACCACACACCCGGTTCGGATCGCTTCGGACACCGGGACGTTGAACCATGCCGGGGCTTTCCCCTTCCCACTCCCCCGGTCGCACCGCTGCTGGACAACCGACAGGATCACCTCACGGGCCGTGGCCAGCGAGTGACCGACAGAACGGGCATCGGCAAGCCACTGGCGAACGATGCCGGTGGGCGTCATGGCGTTGGCTGGGTTGTGCCCGGCGATGGCCAGCACGTCATTACCAAGTTCCATCCAGTTGGCCGAGACCCAATCATCAGGATCATCTTTTGCAGCGCGCGCGCTTTTACTTACTGCTTCTGCTTCTGCTTCTGCTTCTGCTTTTGTCCGCGTGGGGTTTAACCCTTCGCTTAAGCCGGGGGTTAACCCCTTGTCGTCATTTTGGGTTAAGGCCGGATTGCCTCCCTTCTTGCCATTTTCGGCAGATTTCCGGGAAATTCCAGCGTCTCGAACCATGCGGCGAGAGAAGATAAACCCGTTTTCATCGCGAGAAAAAACGCCGTTGTTTTCAAGTTCTTCGACAAGTTTTTTACATTTCTTTTCAGAAATTCTGGAAAGTTGCGCGAGTTCTTTTGAAGAAACTTTCGTTTTCCCGATCGTTAAAACGCCTTTTTCCTCTGCATCTGCCATGATGCAAAGCATATCCATCCACAGGCCGCGGGCCTCCAGAGAGCATAAATTAAGCGCAGGATCGCGCTGCCAGTCCTGCCACCAGAACTTGGACCAATTGCGCCCGGCCATTAGTTTGACCCCGTCCATTCACGTGCGTTGCGGAAAAACATTGCCTCGGTCTCATAGAGTTCACCCACTTCGACCTCGGTAAAGCCATAACCGATAGCTTCATCTAAGGCCGCTATGAGCGCACGGCGCTTCTCAAGAATGCGCTGCATGCCCTGCACACGGATTGTGTTTTGAGGTGTAGAAAGCGGCTTTAAATTGGTGCATTGTGGTGCTATCGCATGAGCAGCCATCGTCTTGTTACTCCAAGAAGTTGGTCAGAAAGCCGCCCGGTGTTGACGCACCGGCGGCTTTCGTCGTTTTAGCAGGTTCGCGCAGGGTTGGGTACTCTGTGCTGGTGGGAAAACTGGTGTTTCTCACGGCAAAATCTCCGTAATCGTCACGACGGTTTTCTGAGCGCAGAGCCGAGCCGGAACATGCTTGACCTCAAGCGTGACATGCTCCGACCCATCGTCCACGACAAAGCCCATCCCGCGCTTGTTCTTGACGCGCTGGCGTGTCCCCGGCTTGCGGACGTTCAGCAGGCGCGGCGTGGTCAGGCAGTCAATCAGCCGCTTGGCGCCACCCACCAGATTGTCCGGATCAGGCGCACGGACGCCATGCCGCTCAATCAGGATGTGAGCGCGCTGCATTGGCTCCGTGAGCGTCTGGCCTGCCGTAGCTGCCATGACCGCCCGCTGCATCGTGCGCTTGTCTTTGGTGGCTGCTCTCCAGTGCTGCCTGAGCGTTCTATTCGGGAGCGCGTAGGCAAAGGGCAGCTCGAAACGTATCGTCCTCATACGAATTTCCCCTCTGCGTCTCGGTGCCGCCCACGCTTCAGGGCATCGACCTGAAGGCGCAACCGTCTGTTCTCCTCGCGTAGGTTTTTGTTCTCGCGGTCACGCCGGGCCACTGCGCCAAGGAAGCGGGCATTCTCTGCCCGCAGCTCTGTGTTTTCGCGCCGGAGATTAGTATCGGGACGCAGGAAAGATTTCAGCATACCTACAGCCCTAAAGCGCGGCGATATATGTCGAGCAGGCTTTCCTGCTCTTGCACCTCAGAAGGGTCTTGCTTGCGAATGCGGATGATCTGGCGGATGGTTTTCACGCAGAACCCGGCACTCTTGGCCTCGGTCATGATATCCTTGATATCGCCGGATAAAGCCTTCCGCTCCTCTTCGAGCCTTTCGGTTCTTTCTATGATCGACCGCAGGCGATCAGCGGCAATGCCGCCGACTGCGGCATCATCGCCACCGGAAAACTGGTTATGCTCTTTCGGGAAATCAGTCATCGGTTCATGCCTTTCAGGGCCGGCACACACATGGGGCGCACGATATATCCAAGCGCGTTGATGACGCTTTCGGGAATTGTTTCAGAAGAGCCTGATAACACTTTTGATATCACCGGCTGCGGTATGCCAATTTTGCGAGACAGAGCGCGCTGACCTCCTTCAAGGTCAACACGATCTGCAAGGCGTTGGCGGATTTCTTCCACGGGGAATGGAGTCACTTCTTCAACTCCTCCCGCGCGGCCCGCAGGGCGCGTTCCATCTTGTCGGCCCACGTTTCCCAGTCACACCATAGAAACTGGATCCACATCACATGCAGGAATGATGGCTCTCCGCGGTGGTGCTGGAGCCATACGAAGCGGCGGAACCGCAATTTGATCCACGGCATTTCTCTCCTTCGCGCTCTTTCCGGCGCTGCTGCACGAGAGCGTTGACCTCGGCAGCGATAGAGTCACAGGAGGCCATCAGTTCGATCAGCGCCTCAGCGTCTGGGGCGTTGGTGCCTGACAGCCAGTTCTTAGCGGCGCGTGGCGTTTTGTTCGCTGCACGTGCCAGCATTTCCTGCGCGAAGCGGTAGGGTTTGAATTCCCTCGCTATCATCGCAAGAAGCGTTTCTTTCACCGGGCTGGAAGCGCTGCTCATCACAGACTTACTCCGGCCCAAAATGGACCGATTTCGGCCCTCAACTGTCCGATCATTCCACATTGCTTTGCTCCATTCTCAGTTTTGCGAAACGAGAGAACTGGAGAAGCCATGAAGAAGGAGACTGAATTTGGAGCGGTGGAATACGGGGGTGAATACGTCACCAACGCATTCTCACCTCTGGATACCGCTGATACCGCGCCTGACCACCTGCACAGCAAAACCCCATATCTCGCGCAATCCCTGATACGGACTGCGAAGATCTGGCGCTGGATGCATCCGCACGCGACCATTGAGCAGCGTAGAGAACTGCTCAAGAAGATCGGCGCGGAAATGGAAGTTGAGTGCGGGGCCATTGGGTGAGCGCGTCAGTCCACGCAGGGACTGAATGGGATCTCGTCATCCAGATCCTGCGGGCCGGAATTGTACCCGCCGCCCCACGAACCGCCCGACTGCTGGCCGTCCTTCTGGCCGCGGTCGCCGCTCTGGGTGCGCTGGCCCTGCTGGCTTTGGCCGCTTTCACTCTTGGGCGTCAGGAACTGAACGCGCCCGCTGAAGCCATCCACGACAACTTCAGTGGAATACCGATCATTGCCGGACTGGTCCTGCCATTTGCGCTCCTCAAGGCGGCCCTGAACAAACACTCTGTCGCCCTTTTTGAGGTGGTCAGCTACGTTGGCGCGGTTGCCCTTAAGAACCACCTTCGCCCAAAACGTGCGCTTCTGCTCCTGCCCGTCCTTCTGCCAGGTATCCGTGCAGCCAAGCGAGATGTTCGCGATCTTGCCGCCGTCGCCAAACGTGCGGACTTCCGGGTCACGGCCAAGATGACCGATGCCGGACCACTGGTTGAGTGTGTCAGCCATCTATTTAACCCTCACATAAATAACATCCCGCCCCTCGCAGTTGCCGTATTGGACCCACACGTCGGGATCGAGCGTGGCAACCCGTTCGAGGTGGATTGGGGAAAATCTCTGCATTCCAAACGCGGACCAGTCGCTCGTGCCGGTCGTGCGGGAATAAGCAATCTTGAACCCGGCGGGCGGATTGGCGGTCTTTTTGGCGAGGGTCATAGCATCGCACCCCGCGCATTACCCCGGCATGGTCCGCACATACGCAGATACGGGCTTTCGACCGATATCTTCGTGTTGCAGCACAGGCAGTGGCGGCGGAACATCCGGGGCTTTGGCTTTGGCTCAGCCCCCGGCTGCGGCCCACTCTTTCCCTTGTGGTCCTTGAGATATCTTTGGATGGTTTCTATGCAGATGCCCAACTCATCAGAGATTTGCTGCTGGGTTAATCCATCCCGGCGCATCGCCACAGCGGACGCCATACGTGCCTCGCGCGCCTCAGTCTGGGCGGTCTTGCTGCTGGTTCTGTGGAGGCGGATCATTGACGAACACCCCCATCCGTACGGCCATGCGTACCCGGCTCGGTGACAGCGCCACCGCCTGGGACTACCGTTTCAGTGCGTGAGGGAGTCGGAAGCTCCTGACCGCAGTTGTTTTCTTTTCGAGAAGGTAAATCTAATGTCTCAAACTCAACCTTCCATTTCATTAAAACTTCTGTCTTTAGATCGGGAAGCTGAATCTGCTTCAAACGGTGAAGTAGAGTTAAAGATTGCTCTTGACGTATTTGGTCCAGAGTTTCCGGTGAAAGGAACTTTGACAGTTCTCGTTCCAGATCATGTGGTAAACACTCAGTTGCATAGCGGAGTGATGCAGCTACCCTCGTCAGTCGTTCGCCAAATTTACGCTGCATATTTTTCGGTACAGCAATCAGGCGTTGGTCCTGCCCTAAAGTAATTAAATACCCGCACTCAATAGCTATGCGCCGGAAGAATTCTTTTTCTTTTGGCGTGTGGTTATTTTCGATCACGACCGCGCCTCCTGTGTGGCGGGGGTGCGCTTGAACAGGTCAGGGCGTAGTTCCTCGCGGGGGATGCCGGTGGCGGCTTCAAGCGCGACGATCCTGCGTTCTGGGACCTTGGTCCAGCGCAGAACCGATGAGTGGGATTTCAATCCCAACAGGCGGGCCACCTTTGCGGGGCCACCGACCCGATCAATTATTGTGCGTATGGTCATGCACGGAATGTGACTTATGGTGACACTTCACGTCAAGTAAAAATGTCACCTAAAGAGTCCCGCTTTTATATAAAAGAAGACACTCTGAGTTTATGAAGCAGACAATGGGACAGCGGCTTTCCGCTTTGAGAGAAGCCAAAGGTGTGAATCAAATAGACGTTGCTGAAGCCACCGGCTTGGGCCGCACTTTTTTGTCCATGCTTGAAAAAGACAAAAAGCAAGGAAGCATTGCCTCTCTGGCTGCTCTAGCTGATTTTTACCAGGTTTCCATAGACTATCTTTACCGTGGCGTTCTTCCGCCGGACGTCGCGCCTAACGTCCATGATGGTGCTGAGGAGGCTGCTTGGGTCGGCCTTTGGCGCGACATGAACGAGCCGCAACGACGAATGGTGCTGGCGATGATCAAAGCCGCCATCAACAGCAATGTCGCCTAACCCCTCCCCCTCGACTCTTACTGCCTTGTTCATGTTCTGAGTATGGCAGAACAAAAGGGGAACATCAACGAGCAAGCTAGCGGCCTCCAGCCAGTAATCTACCAACCATTCTATTCTCCAGAACAATAATTTTCTGATGAGGAATTATTTAAAAAGATGTCAGAAAAACAAGCAACTCATCCAGAAGGGAAGATACTATGAAACTTCCAGAAAGATTTAACCGTCCGCTCAGCCCCGAAGAAATGCGAATTGCACTGGCAAAAATTGCCCTTGCTGCGGGGCAAGCCAGCGGAGCTGTTTCTATTTTAATAAAAAATGGATTTGAAGATGTAATTACTGAGCAATATGGAGGACAATACCTGTCTGATCTTTATAAATGTTCTGATAGAATGCTTTCTTTGATTGAGGAGCTTGTTGGAAAAAATGATGAATTGAAAGAAACAAATGGCGAGTGAGCATGAAAGGGATGTAGCGAGAAGGCTTTCTGTTATTACGGCAAAATTTGACCGTGAAAACAGCCGCAAAAAAAGCTCTGATGAAAACCCTGTTGATTTAGATAGTTGTACTCCTCAAGATTCAACTTATGGTCGCTCCCAAAGGAGAATGGAAATGGATAGCGAGATCAGAAGGCTTGAGGACCGAATTGAGGCCGTAAACCGAGAGGGGCAACTTCGTCTTGACGCTGCAATGGCGCGCATAGATGGAAAATTCGATGCCATGATGGCGTCTATTCAGAATATGGATCACTCCATTTCCCAAACTGCAGAGCGCGTAAGTGGGATGAAGTCTATCATTATTGGAACTGCGATAGCGACTGTTATAGCAATCGTAGGTGCGGTATTCGCTGGCCAAGCATTATGGGCTTCAGGATTTTCATCTGGGCAGACAGACAGGCCGCCCGTAACTTCAGGCCCCAATACAGCTACTCACTAGCGCCCGGCACATCTCCCACACGTCCCAACACCTCAGGCTCTCCGTAATCCCCCGCTTCTTCATCGACGGTCATACGGACAGCCTGAGCGCCTGCCACACTGAGCAGGCCACCCCTCACCTTCTCAATCCTGCGTAACGCATCCTCGGCATCCCGGCACGCAACAGGGGTTCCTGGCTCAAGCGTCGTGCGCTTGCCGACCTTTTTCCAGACATAGGGCTGGAAGATGATTCGTTCGGTGGCGGCCATTGTGCGACTCCGGGTATCTTGTTCCTATTATGTTCTTATATAACAATGTCACCCAAGGTTCGCATAGAGGAAAATTTTTCCTTTATGTCACTTTTAGTCACTTTTCTACTTGACGTATTATGTCACCTTGAGTCACATTTAGCCATCACAACGCAACAGGCGGATGGGCAATGACACAGACGGCTACCCCCGAAAACAAACCACAGATCACCCTGAACATGCTGCGCCAGTGGGGCGCATGCTCTAGCGGGAAATCGTGGTTCAGCGAGAAATTCCCTCAGGGCGCGGAATACGGCGAGACCATGACAGCGCTGTATGCTGATAAAAAATACGGCGATGCTCGGTGGCTGGCTCGTAATGTTTTCGATAAGGCTTTTTCAAAAGAGATCGTGATCTCTGATGTGAATTCTCTGATTGCCCTCACAAATAATGTAGAGGGCGCAGAAGATAACAGCGGCTACGGTGCCCGGATTGGCT
>NZ_LHZA01000077.1 GCF_001580535.1 Acetobacter cerevisiae
TTAACCCGGAAGGTGACGGAATTGAGGTGTGAGTAAGGAGTTTTTGGCTTGTGGATGACACCCGGAAAATGACGGATTAACCCGGAAAATGACGGATTAAACCCGGAAAATGACGGATTAACTGCTTGTATCTATATGAAATAAAAGGGTTTTTTTCACATAAACAAGAAGAAACAAGAAAAGAAAGGAAGCGGGTGTGGACAACTGCTGTGAACAACACCCGGAAAATGACGCATTTCATGCCGCACCCTCTCAGGGTGTCGGCGCCTTCGGCGGGCTACGCCGCTCCCGCTCCGCGCTCGCCCGACACCTGGGTCGACAGAGGAACAGGGCAGGGAAAAATGCTCAGGAAGCATGAAGCAGGCCAGACGATCTCGCTTGAAGCCGTGCAGGCTTGTGCCTTAATAAGAGTTATTAAAAACAACTAAGGTGATACCATGAGCGAGAAACTTTCAGCCGGAAAGCAGATGGTCAGTGTGCAGATGCCTGCTGACCTGGTGGATGCAATGGATCGGTATGGGGAATCCATCGAGCGGCCCAGGTCATGGGTGATGCGGGAAGCCGTGGCGTCCTACCTCGCCTATGAGGCGGAGAAAGACCGGGCGACACGCCGAGCCTTGGCCGATGTGGATGCGGGCCGGACGGTTAGCGCCGAGGCCGTCAAGGCATGGGCGGACAGTCTCGACCAGGCTAACCCGCTCCCGCTCCCGGAACCCAGGCGGTGAAATATGAATGGACAGCCAAGGCCGTATCTGACCTGCAAACACTGACCGCAGACTTTGACCATCCGCGCGCGGCAGCGCGTGTCATGCGGCGGCTGACGACAGCACCAGACGTTCTGATCCAGTTTCCTCGGATGGGTACATTGCTCCCGGTCTTCTCACCCCGTGAGGTCAGGCGCTTCATCGTGGACGACTATGAAATTCGTTATGAAGTCACGGCGGATGCCCTGTTCATCACCGACGTTTTCCATACCCGGCAGGATCGCGAGACGTTTCATTGAATGGTAGGCGCTACCCAGAAGTCTTGAAATATCTATCAAACTGGCCCGTAAATGGCTCAGGAATGGTGTGCGTGGGTGTTCTGGTGGTTTTCTGGCTGGAAACAGTCATGGACGCGCTAGAGGCCATTCTAGGCCATTTCCGGAAGTGGAGACGCACCACGTCCCTTTCTGGTCAGTTCTGACCTTATAGCCCTCAATTCGACACATGCCGAACGCCTGAATCTGGCCCACCCTGTCCATTTCGTAGGCCATACGGCCTGATGGTGATGACACAGCCCATTCTGCCAGTAAGTCCCGCTTCTTGGTTTCCTGCTGCCCCTCAGCGAACCCTTGAGCGTATCCGGTTCGACTGCCCTTGATGTCACCCAGAAAGGCCGCACAGAACACGAGCGCGATGGCTCCAAACCCGCAGGTGATGAGCAGGGTGCGCCTGTCGGTATTGACGTAGCTGGTGACGGCCTGCGCTGCATCCTCAACACGTTGAGCGGCTTGGGTGCTTTTGGCGTCCAGTGCTTCAAGTTGCTTCGCTAGGGCTGGCAGCTTACCGGCAACGTCCGAATAGGCTTTATTTGACTTCTGGACGGTGTTCTTCAAATCCTCAAACGCACGAAGGCCGAAATCTTCCGTGTCGTCTGGGTCATTCATGGTCAGCCCTCACTCTGCGTTTGTACTGGCCGGGGGGTGGTGAATCCATGATCCTGAAAAGCCTTTAGGTCTTGCTCACGAGACAACCGCTTTAGTAGGGCATCAATCACGTTCGAGAACCGTTCATCACCTTCAGCTGCTTTTAGTAAAGTGCCACCCAAGATAATTTTTTGCCGATCCTCGATTTTCCGCTTCTGCCTGTTCTCAGCATTGCGGGCATCTTTCAGAGCGTTCCGTGCCTGCTCAAGTCTTTTCTCGGCTTCGAGAACTCTCTGGGACTTGGATGGCTGGCTTGTGCTGGTCATGTGCGCGAAACTCCTCTTGAACGCAGACATATCATAAAATGATGTTGCCTAAAAACCCTTCATGCCGATAGGTATTAAGGGCGCACTTATGCAAACTCTGCGAGTTTGCGTGCGACAGGGGCAAACCCCTTGCAACCCCATTCTGTCAGCGAGCCGATCCCGTGGCGATCTTCCACCTGTCCGTTAAGACCGTATCGCGTAGCACCGGCAGGAGTGCCGTTGCCGCTGCGGCTTATCGAACAGGGGACACGCTGACCAACGAACGCGATGGACGCCAACACGACTACGCTAACCGAACCGGGGTTTATGATAGTTTCATCATTGCCCCGGCTGGCTGCGAGTGGGCGCACAATCGCTCTGCATTGTGGAACGCTGCCGAGCAGACCGAGAAGCGTTCTAACTCAGTGACGGCCCGTGAATATGTGCTGGCCCTTCCCGCTGAACTGGACGCCAAAGACAGGGCAGACCTTGCACGGTCTTTTGCCTCTGCCGTGGTCGAGCGTTACGGGGTGGCTGCTGATGTTGCCCTTCATGCTCCCAGTGCCGGTGGTGATGACCGGAACTATCATGCCCATATCCTCACCACGACACGGGAGGTCGAGCCGGACGGGCTGGGCAAGAAAACCCGCATACTGGACGCAGCCAAGACGGGTGGGCCGGAAATCGAGAGCCTTCGGGAGTTGTGGGCTATGCAGTGCAATGAAGCACTAGAGCGCCATCAGAAGCCCGCCCGCATTGATCACCGCAGCTATGAGCGGCAAGGCGTGGATGAAATACCGACCCTGCATCTTGGGCCGACCAGCACCACGATGGAGCGCAGGCATAAGGCTGAGCAGGAGCGGAAGGGGGAGCCATACAAGCCCCAGACGTTCAAGGCTCAGGAGAACGAGCGCAGGCGCACCCTGAACGACCATGTGCGGGAGATCGTGCGCGAGCTGGCCGCTACCGTCAGGGAGGTTGCAGCTCAGGCCATGGACGCCAGGCGGAAAGGGGTCCATGGCCTTCTGAACGCCTTGAGGGTGAAAGGAAAACAGGACGCGGACGAACAGGCCAGACGGGCAGCAGAGGCCCGCAGGCGTGAGGAGGAGCGCAAGAAAGCCTTGCGCCAGCAGGCACTCAGGGATGCCAGAGAGCGGGCTGTTCAGAAGGCCAAGGAGCGTATGGGCGACATGGCGAAAAGGGTGCAGAGATTGCCCCCTGATGCCCGTGATAGGTTCCTTGCGGGTGAATATCCCTCAGATCCGTTTGACCGCGCGCTGAAGGCTCATGGGCATCCTCTGGGTAACGCTGGACTGGATGCCGAGGAGAAGGTCGTCAGGGCGCATCTGAAGGTGCATCAGGAGCAGGAGAAACGTCAGCAGGCCGAGAGGCAACAGGTGCCAGTACGAGGTCGTGGGCCGTCTCGTTTCCGGTAGAGGGATTACGATAGCGGGCCAGATTTTTCTGATATCTCAGGTGGTTGTCACTGTCGGCTAATTCAGATTAATGTTTGACTGAATATTTTATGATTATCTGAAAAATCTTCTTCTGCAAGGTATTGTGAAGTGCTTGTAATAGAAAAAAATAGAATAGATTATATAGATGCGATTAAAGCGATATGTATGGCTCTAGTTGTGTTTACACATGCACATGAATGTGCAGGAAGCCCTCTTGGAATGTCTTCGATATTTTATTCTATAGACAGGTGCGCTGTTCCTATATTTTTTATGATATCAGGATATTTTATAATAGGAAGAGCATATAATTGTGACTTGATGGGTTTCTATATAAAAAGAATACCAAAGTTCATATATGCTATTTTCTTATGTTCCGTAGTAACAAATACTATTTTTGAATCAACGCATGGAATGAAAACAAAAAACGCATTTTTATATGCATTGTTTTCAGAAAATGGAATTTTTTATGGAAATTATGCTCATGCAATTCAATTATGGTTTATGTATCCATTAATTTTAATATACTTAATGTCACCATTTATATCTAATATGGTTGTTGGAAAAAGCAAAAAATACATATTTTGTTTTATTTTTATATCACTATTATTCAATCAAATTAAATTTTCTATTTACGCTATGGGCTATAATGTGGATTTTTTAAGTAAATTTGGAAGTGATTTTACAGGTGGTTATTTATGTTTTTTTATTTTAGGTTATGTTATTATTGGAAATAAAAAAAATATAGGGAATATTTATTTTTTATCTTCAGTTTTTATTTTATCATTGATGGTTTTTTTTACACACAAATTTGATAAATCAGCTGGTGTTATTAACAATAACTTGCACTGGTATTCAACGTCAATTCAAATATTTATATGCTCTATTTGTTTATACTTCATATTAAAATTCATTTTCCAAAGGGTTAGTGTAAAAATTATAAATGATATTGGGAAGAAATCTTTTGGAATATATTTATTTCATTATTCTATAATGTATTTAGTGATCTTTTTGACAAAAGCCTATGATATAAAATGGTACAATAAGTTGTCTTTGTATTTCTTTACTAGTTTTATTTTGGCATATTTCTTAACATGCGTATTCATGAAATTTAAAATTTCAAAAAGGATAATATCTTAATTTTAGAAACTTTTTCTGAAAGTGTTCGCAAAAATTCTGTTGCGTGTTTCAATCTGTGGATGTGGACGCCAGAACCGAGAGGGTGGCTCGGTTCTTTGACTCATCCAAATCGTCATTCCGTCAAGACGCTGCATCTCGATCGTCGGTGATGGCCACGGGTTCCACTTTCCGGCTTTCTTGAACGTCTTTCAGCCCATCCCGTATGACATTGTAAGCCTTGCTGGCAACCGACTTAGGGACAGGGGCACCTGCCTCAGATAGTCGAGAAATCATACTGACTAGACGTTCCGCGTCTGACAAATCTGCCGCCTGTCTTACGGCATTGTCAGACACATTTTCTCCCTGTTTTCTGACACTTTTGACCTGTGATCGGATAGCTCTGTCCAACCATTCTCCTATTGTGACCCCCTCTCGTTTGGCCGCAGCAAGAGCCGCATTTCTGACTTCGGGATGAACGCCGCGGATTGACCACGGCTTCGGATCGTCTGTCATGTCTGACTCCATTGTATGACTTGTCTGGCATGAGTGGAGCATGGGGAGCATCTGTCTGTCATGTCTGATGTTTTTGTCGGATTTGTCAGACTGATTATGATGGGGGGAACAGGTCGGGTTGCGGGTTCTTCCTGAACTCAAAGCGAAGCCGCGAGACCTTTCGACCCGCCTTGATGGGCGTCCACTGGATAAGCCAGCCGTCTTTCTCGACCAATTCTTTGACAGCGGGCTCGATGATGCGGCGACGGATATTGTTGAAATCGGCCTTCTGTTTCTCGGTGGCGTCCATCGAAGCGCAGAAATCCTCAATGGTATATTCGGCTATCCCACTGTCCCGATAGTGCATGAGCAGTTCCAAGAGCCGCCATGAGTAGGCCGATCGGAGAGCGTTGGCTTGTTGCAGCTTGTAGGTGGTGAACTGTTTTTTTAGCCCCATGAGTGATGGGAGAAGGTCAGGCCACCATGACAGTTCAACCCAACCTTCATTCTCATGGTATTTGCACCGACCTACCCATCGCATGTCATTGCGGATAGGTTTGAGAGGCTTTCCAGCCCGTGTGTAGGCGGGCTCGAAAAAGGTGATTTTACGGTCGAACAGGTGCTTTGCCGCATCCTGTAGCGCTTCGTAGGCTGTCCTGGCATCAACGGAGAATGTTTCCGCATATTCGGCTGCCGTGATCTTGGTTCGTGGCACAAGCGATGTGGGGGCTGGTGTCGGTGCCCGGCTATCCAGTTTGGATACGGCCAGCATGACTATACGCTTCTCCGCCAGCGTCAGGCCGTGACCTGCTCTTACGAGAGCATTGCTCATTGTAACCTGGGGGTCATGCTTGGGAATTACGGCGTATGTTTTGCGGCTTACTGCCGTTTTTGCGCTCAATTCCGTCACCTTCCGGGTTAA
>NZ_LHZA01000122.1 GCF_001580535.1 Acetobacter cerevisiae
GCTTTGCCAAGCCGATTGATACCGCTCTGGTGGAAAATCTGGCCCGCAACCATGCGGTGCTGATCACGCTGGAAGAAGGCGCGATTGGCGGGTTTGGCGCCCAGGTGGGCCAGCATCTGGCCAATACCGGCCTGCTGGACCATGTCCGCTTTCGCCCCATGACCCTGCCCGATATCTTCATCGACCATAATACGCAGGACGCCCAGTACGAGCAGGCCGGTCTCACCGCCCCCCACATCGTCAAAACCGCTCTCAGCGCGCTGGGCATCGGAGACATGCTTTCAATGAACTTGCCAAACCGTGCTACGGGAACAAAATCATGAGCATGAAAACGATTTCTCTTCGCGCAGGGCTTGTGCTCGGTCTGGGCATGGCACTGCTTCCCGCCGCGGGCCTCGCCCCGTTTGCTCCCGTTGCACACGCACAGTCGGCTCCGGCCACGGCTGAGAGTGCTCCTGTTCAGGCGCTGTATGCTGCTCTTGATAAAGCGCAGCATATGCACAGCAGCTTTGCAGAGCGCAGCCAGGTCGTCGGCGCTGGCGTGGATCAGGCTTTTGATCTGGATGCCGTGCTGCATGCCTCCATTGGCGTGCGCTATCAGGCTCTTGCTCCGGCGGACAAAGCCAAGCTGCTGGCAGCCTTCCGGGACTTTACCATTGCGCGGTATGTGTCCAGCTTCAAACCGGGGACTGACGCCCGATTCACCATGAAGCCAGGCCTTGAAAACTCCCCCGTTGGTGGTAACAAGATCGTGAACACCTATATCGGAGCGGATGACAGCATGCCCGGCACCCCGCTGAGCTACATCATGCACAGCACGCCGTCCGGCTGGAAAATTGTTGATGTTCTGCTGGGCGATTCCCGCATCAGTCAGGCTGCCGCCCAGCGTTCCGACTTCAGCTCCACACTCACCTCCGGTGGCGTGTCGGGCCTGATCAATGTCTTGGAACGTAAAGTTAAAACTTTCTCCAACGACTGAGCAGGATAACGAGCGTGATGCGTAGCGGACATACAAACTGCCCGGTCATGGGCCGCATAGCGGCTGGTTTGTAATGTCCGCTTTCTCCATTCTGGCGCTGGCCAGCAGTGGTCTGGCTGCGGCGGGCTGCCTTCAGTCCATTGCCGGGGCTTCCCTGCTGGCGCGCTTCCGCCGCACGGAGCGCCGGCCCGTTACCCTTAAACCCCTGCCGCCTGTAACCGTCCTCAAACCTCTTTACGGGGATGAGCCGTTACTGGAAGAAGCGCTGGAAAGCTTCTGTACGCAGGACTATCCCGAATTCCAGATTCTGTTTGGCGTGCGGGACCATGACGATCCCGCCATCGACATCGTTCATCGCCTGCAGGCGCGGCACCCACATCTGGACATGCAGCTGATCGTGGACCCGACTGTTCATGGTCTGAACCGCAAGATCAGCAATCTGATGAACATCCTGCCGTATGCCCGGCATGATCTGCTCATCATTTCCGATTCTGACATTCATGTCAGCCCGGATTACATGCTGCATATTGTCAGCGCCCTGCACAAACCGAATACGGGGCTGGTGACGACGCTTTATGCTGGTCTGCCTGCGCATAACACCATTGTGCAGATGCTGGCCGCTTGCCAGATCAATCATAATTTTCTGCCCGGCGTGCTGCTCTCCCGCTATCTGGGCCGGCAGGACTGTCTGGGCGCTACCATGGCGCTGCGGCGCGATGTGCTGGAGGCTGTCGGCGGTCTTGAGGCGCTGCTGCCGCATGTGGCGGATGATGCCCTGCTGGGGCGGCTGGTCCGCCTGCTGGGCAAAGATATCACCATTGCCGACTGCCTGACCTGGACCACCATCGGTGAGCCCAACTTTGCAGAACTGCTCTCCCATGAACTGCGCTGGGGCCGGACAGTCTGCACGCTGGCTCCGGCTGGCTATGGAGCCTCCTCCATTCAGCTCCCTCTGTTCTGGGCCACACTGGCTATCCTGTTTCAGCCCCACGCCCTCTGGCCACTGGTGCTGTTTGGGTGCGTGTGGGCCATCCGGGTTGTTACGGGGCTGGTCATTAACCGCGCCGTAGGCTCGCGCCCCCTCTGGCCGCTGCTGTTGCTGCCGGCGCGGGACTGGCTTTCCGCCGCGATTATGGTGGGCAGCGCCAGTGGTACCCGGGTGGACTGGCGGGGGCAGACCATGCACGTTGCTCCCCACCCGGTCGGGCCTCCTCCGGCCAGCCAATTATCACCGGAAGGCTGAGACGGGTTGTCTCGCCTCTTCCGCAAGAGTAAATCCCTACCCATATTCCTCTGATTAACTCAGATCACATGCCCTGGCAGGACACAGAACAATGATGAGAACCCTCTTTCTCCAGCCTCCGTCCTTTGATGGCTTCGATGGCGGAGCTGGTTCGCGCTATCAGGCAAAGCGCGAAATCAAATCGTTCTGGTATCCGACATGGCTGGCCCAGCCCGCCGCCATGGTGGAAGGCAGCCGCCTGATTGACGCTCCCCCGGCCCGCATGGGCATGGAGCCGATTCTGGAAGACGTGAAGAACCGCGATCTGGTGATCCTTCACACTTCCACTCCGTCCTTCGCCAAGGACGTGCAGGTCGCCCAGATGCTCAAGGACGCCAACCCGAACCTGAAAATCGGGATGGTTGGGGCCAAGGTTGCCGTGCAGCCGGATGAAAGCCTGCTGAAGGGTGCGCCGATCGACTTCGTGGCGCGCAATGAATTCGACTACACCATCAAGGAAATTGCTGAAGGCCGTGACCTGAAGGATGTAGACGGCATTACATGGCGGAACGAGAAAGGTGAGATCATCACCAATCGTGACCGCGCCATGATTGAAGACATGGACAGCCTGCCCTTCGTGACCGAAGTGTACAAGCGTGATCTGAAGATTGAAGATTACTTCATCGGCTATCTGATGCACCCGTACATTTCCATCTATACGGGCCGTGGCTGTAAATCCCGCTGCACCTTCTGCCTGTGGCCGCAGACGGTGGGTGGCCATCGCTACCGCACACGCAGCCCGGAACATGTGGCTGCGGAAATCCGTCTGGCGAAGCAGTATTTCCCGCAGGTCAAAGAATTCTTCTTTGACGATGACACCTTCACCGATGACCTGCCCCGTGCAGAAGCCATTGCGCGTGAGCTGGGCAAGCTGGGTGTGACATGGTCCTGTAACGCCAAGGCCAATGTGCCGCGTGAGACGCTGAAAGTCCTGCGGGACAACGGCCTGCGCCTGCTGCTGGTTGGCTATGAAAGCGGGAACCAGCAGATCCTGCACAACATCAAAAAAGGCATGCGTGTTGAAGTCGCGCGGGAGTTCACCAAGAACTGCCACGAGCTCGGCATCAAAATTCACGGCACCTTCATTCTGGGTCTGCCGGGCGAAACGAAGGAAACCATTCAGGAAACCATCAACTTCGCCAAGGAAATCAACCCGCATACGTTGCAGGTTTCTCTGGCAGCACCCTACCCCGGCACAGCCCTGCACAAGCAGGCGACGGAAAACGGCTGGCTGGACGAAAGCAATGCGGAACTGATTGACGAAAACGGCGTGCAGATGGCACCGCTGCATTACCCGCATCTGTCCCACACGGAAATCTTCAACAGCGTGGAAGAATTCTACAAGAAGTTCTATTTCCGCGCGCCGAAGATTGCCTCCATCGTGAGCGAAATGGTCCGTTCCCCGCAGATGATGAAGCGTCGCCTGCGTGAAGGTGTGGAGTTCTTCCACTTCCTGCGCGACCGTAACGCCGCCTGATTTCACACATCATGCCCCCGCCCGGCCTTAGCTGCGCGGGGGCAGAGTTTTTTAGCCTATGAAGCGCGCCATAATTTCTGCCGATGATTTCGGCTTGTCGGTTGAAGTCAACGAGGCGATTGAAATCGCTCATCGTGATGGCCTGCTTTCCACGGCCAGCCTGATGGTGGCTGGCCCGGCGGCGGACGACGCCATTGAGCGCGCCAAACGCCTCCCCACTCTGGGCGTCGGCCTGCATCTTGTGGTGATTGAGGGCGCATCCGTGCTCCCGCACGAGCGCTTGCCGCTTGTCACCGGCCCGAATGGCTGGTTTTCCTCCTCGCAACTTGGACTGGGTGTCGACTATTTCTTCCGCCCGGAAGGCCGCAAGGAACTGGCGGCGGAAATTACTGCACAGTTTGAAGCCTTTGCCCGCACGGGCCTGCGGCTGGATCATGCCAACGCCCACAAGCACATGCATCTGCACCCCACTGTGGGCCGCATGATGATTGATATTGGCCGCCACTACGGTCTGCGCGCCGTGCGTGTGCCGCTGGAACCGCCAGAACCGCTATACGCGGCAGGCACCTATACCGATACACTGGGCGATGCCGCCCTCCGCCGCTGGACAAAACTGCTCCGCCATCAGGCGCGCTCGGCTGGCATGGCGACCAATGACTGGTGCTTTGGGCTGGCATGGAGTGGCCATATGACGCCGGATCGGGTGGCGGCTTTAGCCGCCCATCTGCCCGAAGGTGTTTCGGAAATCTATTTCCACCCCGCCACCCACAAGAATGCTTTGCTGCAAAAACTGATGCCCACCTATGAGCATGAGGCAGAATTTGAGGCCCTCTGTTCCAGCGGGTTCCGCACCGGGCTGGAACAAGCCCATGCCACGCCTTGCGGATGGCAGGACATTTTACCTGTCTGAACACGCCACCTGTTATAACAACTTGTTATAATATGATATATTTGCCACAATTTTCGCAATTTGCAGCTCTCCTCCACTCAAGATCCTGTCATACCTTGCGGAGCGCGTTGACCGGTCCTCTGCTTTCTGATTGTAATTCTGACTGACCAGTTAAATAACAATAAAGAAACGGTCTCCTTATTATGTCAGAATGCCTCTTCCCGCATTCGTTCTGCCAGACGGCATCTTATGCTGTCTTACGGGAAGAACGGATTAAAGGACTGCCCTTTTTTTCTGCCCGCACTCCGGTCAGGCTGGTAGCAACGCTTGCCAGCCGTCAGCTATGGTCTGCAAAAATGGCGTGTGTACACGTGTCTGCCGGGCACGTATTCCCACGCCAGCCATAAGGCAACGGCAGGCTCTAATGCCTGCGTGCCTGAATGGCTCAGATGCCCGGACATCCTCGATTTTAGCCGTTTTTGTCCGGTCCATATCCCCCATAAAAATCAAAAAGACTGAATGCGGATATGATCTCACACAGACCACGCTGCCCTACGCCGCGCCGTGCCTCACTGCATGCCCGGTTCTGTTTTGCCTCAACGCTGGTGGGGCTGCTGGGCCTGAAGGCAGGCGCTCCTCTGGCGTATGCTGCCCCCCTTGCCACGCAAACGCCGGTCGCTCCCGTCTCGGACGTCATCATCAGCCCGAACAGCAAGGCGCGCGCCAATCCACCCATGTCAGACCGTCCTGTGGATGCGGAAGCCATGGGGCCGGAACTCTCGGCAATCCGACGGCCGCCCAATACGCCTATTCCGCCAAGCGGTGTGCCGCTGCTGCCAACCGCAGGCTTTGCAACCATGAGCTTCACGCCTCTGATGCCGTCGGAAGACAAGAACTCCGCCCATCAGATTGAGCTGGATGCACTGCTGCCGAGCGAAGGCCCCTCTGCCCTGCTCCCGCCTCGTCTCGACGCACTGCGCGACTCTGACCTGAATGACCCGTACTACGTGCCCACGGCAGGCTCCGGGCACCTGTTGCGGGCCATTGACCCCATGCGGGAATGGCTACGCAAACGCGGCTTTACCTTCTCCTTCTCCTACAAAGGGGAAGCGATGGGGTTGATGAGCGGCGGCATCGAAAAAGGCATGAGCTACGTGCATGAGCTGACGTTGCAGGCCATTTTCGATCTCCAGAAAATGGCCGGGCTGAACGGGTGGTCCGTGCATACGCTGGTGATGGAACGCGCCGGGAAGGCCATCCAGAACGGGCGCGTGGGTGAGTATTATGTCGCTCTGCAGGAGGTCTACAGCTTGTCCGGCAACGTGGCCGCGCATCTGGTGGATTTCTATGCTGAGAAGAAAATGATGCAGAACCGGCTGGACCTCACCTTTGGTCGTATGTCGCTCACCCATGTGTTTGCAACGTCGCCGCTGCTCTGCTCCTTCATGGTCACCTGCTCAGCCCCCGTCGGGCTCAAGCAGAATCCGGCCATGAGCGTGTATCCCAAAGCCACATGGGGTGGGCGCCTGCGCTTCCGCCCCACGCGTGATACCGCCTTACAGGTCGGGGCCTATTCCGTCAGTGCGCTGACGGACAACCCCAGCGGCTGGGCATGGGGGGCGGAAAACACGACCGGGCTTTCCCTGCCCATCGAATTCACCTGGCAGCCGTTTTTGACCCGCAACCGTATGCCCGGCCATTACGTGATTGGCTATGCGCATGACACCACGCGCTATGCCGACAAGATCAGCTCGGTTTATCCCGCCAAACTGGCGGATGTCCGGCGCGGCACACGCTCTGCTCCAGCCGACATGATGTGGGTAGAGGCGGACCAGATGGTGTATCGTCTGGGCGGGCGTAACATGATGGCCGGTGGCTATCTGATGGCGGGCTACGTCCACACCACACCTCGTGTCGCAAACATTTCCGATCAGGCCTATGGCGGTTTTTCCATGGTCGGTATGATCCCTGGCCGCCTGACGGATCGGTTTGGCGTGCTCTACTCGTGGTATCATGTCAGCCACCGGCGGCGGCTCAGCCAGCAATTGGCACAGGATGCCGGTCTGCCTCTGGGCTCCAGCATTCATGGCGTGCAGAACAGCTCTCACATTATCGAGGCCTATTACGGCATTGATGCCTTCCCCGGTATTCTGATCCAGCCGGAATTTCAATACATGATCCACCCCGGCGAAACGCACCGTATTCCCAACGCCGCCATGGCGGGGCTGAAGCTGATCGCCAACCTCTGATGAGCCACAAAGACTAAGACCAGAAGCAGGATGCAGGCCTGATACAGACTGCATCCTGCTAGAATACCAGTTTGTGCCGGGAATGCCCCCACCGGACCCTAGGCATGGCAGCATCGCTCTGCTACTCAGCAGGACGAACGTTCATTTCTGCGATCCTGGCATGACTGATACGCCTTCTTCCTCCTCGTCCGGCACCCGACTGTCTCCCAAAGCGGAGACGGCGCGTGCAGAGCGCGCGGCCCGTCAGGCTGCCGCCCTGCGAGCCAACCTGCGCAGACGCAAACAGCAGGCGCGCAGCAGAGAAGAGATGGAAGCCGAGGCCCCCATCAGCCAGCCGGACGCCTCTTCCTCACCTTCCGGGCCGGATGAACGTACGGCCCGACAGACCTCATCCGCTCAAAACGACCCGGATAATGGAGATATGCCACCATGCCAGTGATGCCCGATACATGGATCCGCCGTATGGCGCAGGATCACGGCATGATCGAACCGTTTGTGGAATCCCAGAAGCGCGAAGGCGTGATTTCCTACGGCCTGTCCTCCTACGGCTATGATGCCCGCGTGGCGGATGACTTCCGTATTTTTACGGATGTGAACAACGCCATTGTGGACCCCAAGAACTTTAGCCCCGATGGCTTTGTGTCCCGCAAGGCTGACGAGTGCATTATCCCGCCCAACAGCTTTGTGCTGGCACACACCATTGAATATTTCCGCATCCCGCGGGATGTGCTGGTGGTCTGCCTTGGCAAATCCACCTATGCCCGCTGCGGTATTATTGTGAACGTGACCCCGCTGGAACCGGAATGGGAAGGCCAGGTCACCATCGAGATCAGCAACACCACACCGCTGCCAGCCCGCATTTATGCGAACGAGGGCATCTGCCAGTTCCTGTTCTTCAAGGGTGAAACCCCGTGTGAGACCAGCTACGCAGACCGCTCCGGCAAATATATGGGCCAGCGTGGCGTTGCCACGCCGCGTATGTAAGCCCATGGATCGGTTTATTATTCGGGGTGGTCGCCCCCTGCATGGCGAAATCACCATTGGTGGCGCGAAAAACGCTGGGCTGAAACTGCTGGTTGCTGGTCTGCTGACCTCCGAACGGCTGGTGCTGACCAACGTGCCGCATATTGCTGATATCGCCACCATGCAGGCCCTGCTGCGCCAGCATGGCCTGACCGTGGAAACGGTGGACGGTGACAAGACCAAGCTTTCCGTTGGTGGTGAGATTACCAGCACGGAAGCGCCTTACGATATCGTCTCCAAAATGCGTGCCTCCATTCTGGTGCTCGGCCCCCTGCTGGCCCGCTGCCGGGAAGCCCGCGTCTCCCTGCCCGGTGGCTGCGCCATTGGCACCCGCCCGGTGGATCTGCACCTCAAGGGGCTGGAAACACTCGGCGCCAAGATCACGCTGGAAAACGGCTACATCAACGCCCGCGCACCCAACGGCCTGACGGGTGACCGGATTGTGCTGCCGTTTGCCTCCGTGGGGGCCACCGAAAACCTGATGATGGCTGCCACGCTGGCCCATGGCCGCACAGAAATTGTCAACGCTGCGCGCGAGCCGGAAATGGTGGATCTGGCAGACTGCCTGAACGCCATGGGCGCTCGCATTACCGGCGCAGGCACAGGGCACATCATTATTGATGGTGTGGAAGCTCTGCACGGCGCGGAACACCGCATCATGCCTGACCGAATTGAATGCGGCACCTATGCCTGCGCCGCGGCCATTACCGGCGGTGACCTCCGCCTTGTAGGCGGCAGCGTGGACCATCTGGGCGCTGTGGTCCGGGCGTTTGAAGAAGCCGGGGTGGAAGTCACGCAGGAAGGTGATGCCATGCGGGTGCGCCGCACCGGTGCGCTACGCGGCATTGATATCATGACGGAACCCTATCCGGGCTTCCCGACCGATATGCAGGCCCAGTTCATGGCGCTGCTCTCCGTGGCGGAAGGTGCGTCCATGATTACGGAAACCATTTTTGAAAACCGGTTCATGCATGTGCCGGAACTCAACCGGATGGGCGCACGCATTAACGTGCATGGCTCTTCCGCCATTATCCGCGGTGTGCACAGCCTGTCGGGTGCCCCTGTGATGGCGACGGATCTGCGGGCTTCCTTCTCCCTCATTCTGGCAGGCCTTGCCGCGCATGGGGAAACCATCCTCAGCCGCGTCTATCATCTGGACCGGGGTTATGAGGCTGTAGAACGCAAGCTGGCCGCCTGTGGCGCCCAGATTGAACGCGTCAAAGGCTAACTGTCTTTCTGCGAGGCTGGTTGGCATTCTGCCTACAGCCTCGCAGCAGAATTTTCCCTTTTCTGGCAAAACACCACCGCACGGACGCATGCCACGCACCCTTTTTGTCATGGTGTCAGACCGGACAAGACTACGCTGCCCAGCATATCCGAGGCACTTTTGCCCCGCAGGGATACACCACCAAAGGTTACGCCCCGCTCCACGCCTCTCTGAAACAAAGACCCGACTCCCTCCATCCGGATCTCTGCTCCATGTTTAAAGCCGCTCCCAAATTCCTGCTTGGCGCCCTGCTGCTTTTAACCGGCTGTTACAATATCGGGTCCCGTCGGCTGGATCAGGATCAGAGTGATTATTCCTTCGCGCTTATCACCGCAGGTAAACGCCAGACGCTACTGAATATTGTGCGCCTCCGCTATGCCGATACACCTGGCTTTCTGGACACTACACAGCTTATTTCCGGTTATCAGCTTCAACGGAGTTTTGCTGTGGGCGTTGGTACAGCAAGCCCCGTCAGGCCGAGCGGCAATGCCGGAATCCAGTTTCAGGAAAGCCCGACCTTTACCTTCCAGCCTGTCACTGGCGATGCCTATGCGCAAAGCTTCCTGCGCCCCATGCCGATTGGCAGCCTGCTCCCACTGGCCATGGGTGGTCTGCCGATTGATGTGCTGTTCCGGCTGGCAGTGCAGTCGGTCAATCTCATCAGCAATGCCGGGTCCATTGGGGGCGATGTTGGACGCGGCTCCCCGGAATTTTTTGAACTCATTCATGACCTGCGCGTGTTGCAGGTTGCCGGGCTGCTCGGCATTCAGCTTGAGCATAGCGCCGAAATTCCTGGAAAAACGCCTTCTTTTGACCGGGTTTTTCTAAACGTTTCCTCCACAGACAATCCCATTCTGGCAGAAACTGTTTACGAAACACGCCGCTTTTTCCAGATGAAGCCTAAAGATGAGCGTGTGGAAGTGGTCTACGGCGCAGGCCAGCCGCGCCCGGGGCAGATCCGCATTCTGACCCGCACCATGCTGGGCGCGCTGGGGCAGATTGCCTATCAGATTGACGTGCCGCAGGATGATATTACGTCCGGGCGCACCCAGCCCAGAATTCAGCTCATTGGGCGTGAGACAAAACCGATTGTGGTTGTGCATGTTGGTAAAACCGTGCCGGACAACACTTTCACCTCTGTCCAGTATGATAAGAAATATTACTATATTTCTGAAAATGACTTTGATAGCAAACTGGCTTTTACAATGCTGCAAATTCTTCTGGAACTTTCCAAAACGACCAAGAGCCCGGGAACGATTGTCACAATTCCCGTCAATGGGTGAGCCAAACAGCGCACCCTTCCTGAAAAACGTAGCATAAAAAAAGCCGGATCAGGGTTCCCCCCGATCCGGCTTTTTCAGAGCGTTAGGCTAGTGTTATTCCCACCAGACTGACAGGGAACGCACACCCTGCGCACCACGGATCAGCACGCCCTGAATATCTGCCGTGGCAGACGGGCCAGTCATCAGCACACCGTAGTTTGCCGTATGGAATTCCGGCCGCTCGACATAGGCTGTGTGCATATTGGCTGTCAGATTTTTCTCGGACAGAATAACTACAATATGCTGTGTCAGATGCGCGGCAGAATTCAGGCTGTTCAGCTGGGCTTCGCTTAAAAAGATAGAGCCCATTTCTGAAATCCCGAACGGGCTGCGCACCACCAGCACATCCGTCGCAGCTGCCTGCTGCGGAGACGTCACATCTTCCAGACGAATGGTGCCTTCAAAATCCGGCACAGCGGAGCAGATAATTTTGGCATCTGGAAAGCGCCGGGCAATGGCCGTTGCCAGCGTGTCACCTTCCTGCGGCAGCAGAATCTGGCCGCCCAGAAGCTGAAGCGCATCTTCAAAACGCGCTTTACCGGCGTCCATATCGCCCAGCACGGCAACGGGGGGCAGTTCATGCGCAGCAGGGTCCGGGCGGTTGGCCCGGAGCGTTGCCAGAATTGTGTCGCGGGAACTCATCAGGCTTTCCCTCCCTGTGACTCTTTTTTGTCTTTAAGGCGGTTTTTCTTATACCAGCTATGGAAGGTCTGCTTGACCGGATGCGGCAGCTCGCGATGTTTGCCCCACGGGTTCAGCCAGTTATACAGCACAAAGCGCGGCAGGGTGCTCAGAGCGACTTCCGTGCCGTTAATAGCCGTGCGGTACAGGGTCGGCTGGCCCATCAGCTTACCGGCCATATGCATGATTTCCCGTTTCACAAACGGCAGTTCATGATGTTCGGCCAGCACACGACGCCATTTATAAAGCTGCTCGTGAATGTTGATCTTGACCGGGCAGACGTTTGTGCAGCTCCCGTTCATGGTGGAAGCAAACGGAAGCGTGCTGTATTTCCGCTCGTTAAAGGTCGGGTCGATAATCGCGCCAATCGGGCCGGAATAAACGGCACCGTAGGACAGACCACCGGAACGACGATACACCGGGCAGGTGTTCATGCAGGCGCCACAACGAATGCATTTGAGCGACGTCCAGAATTCTTCCATCCCCAGACGCGCAGAGCGGCCATTATCCACCAGCACGATATGCATTTCGCCGCCCTTCTGCGGGCCACGGAAATGCGTGGTGTACTGTGTGATGGGAGACCCCAGCGCACTGCGGGACAGCAGGCGGATAAACACACCCATATCCGCCATGCGGGGCACAATGCGCTCGATCCCCAGTGTGGCAATATGCAGGTTGGGAACGGTAGCGCTCAGATCCGCATTGCCCTCGTTGGTGCAAACCACGAAGGTGCCGGTTTCCGCCACCAGGAAGTTGCCACCCGTCATCCCGGCATCGGCTGTCAGAATAACCGGCCGGGCGGCCATACGCTGCGATTCCGCCAGAGACTGCGGGCTGTTGTCGTTCGGGTCGGTATTGTAATTTTTGGCAAAAATCTTCGCCACATCTGGTACCAGCTTATGCACGGCGGGTACCACAATATGGCTCGGCATCTGGCCATCAAGCTGCTGAATACGCTCGCCCAGATCTGTCTCCGTCACGGTCACGCCGCGCGGTTCCAGATAAGCGCGCATGTCGCACTCTTCCGTGACCATGGATTTGCTTTTGATCAGCGACTTTGCGCCATGCTTTTCCAGAATTTCGCCAACAATGCGGTTATGTTCCGCACCATCCGCCGCCCAGTGAACATGAATGCCGTTCTTTTTGGCATTAGCTTCAAACTGCTCCAGATATTCGGGCAGATTGGCCAGCGTGTGCTCTTTAATGGCGGAGGCCCGGCTGCGCAGTTCCTGCCACTCCGGCAGCAGATGCATCTGCTGGTCGCGCTTCTGGCGCATGTCCCACAGCCGCTCATCATGGAAGGTCAGATGCGGGGCATCGTCCAGAAACTCTTCCGCCGCTTTGGCGTGATTGACGGGTTTGACCTTCATGACCGCGCTCCGTTCAGAATTTCAGCGATATGAATAAAGCGGATAGGCACACCGCCACGCTCTGCACAGCCCTGCTGGTGCATGGTGCAGGAGGTATCCGCCGAGACAATATATTCCGCACCGGCCTGATAATGATCCTTCACCTTATCCAGCCCCATACGAGCAGACACAGCTTCTTCCGTTACCGAGAACGTGCCGCCAAAGCCGCAGCATTCATCAGGCCGTTTAGGGGTTGCGAAGGAAATACCCTTAACCTTGGTGAGCAAATCCATAGGCTTGGAGAAATACGGCTCACCCAGTTCGGACATGCTGGCCGTGCGCAGGGCACGCAGGGTGCCGCAGCTGTTATGCAGGCCAACCTTGTGCGGGAATTCGGCCCAGGGGAATTCTTCAACCTTCAGAATATCGTGCAGAAATTCGACCAGCTCAAACGTATTTTTCCGAACGTGTTTGACCTCTTCCGTCTGGGGGATGGCATCAAAATTATCCCGCACATGGTGTGTGCAGCTGCCGGACGGCATGACAATGGCATCATACTTGGCAAAGTTGCGCACAAAGAGGGCTTCTGCTGCGGCGGCGTCCGAATTACAGCCAGAGTTGGCCATGGGCTGCCCACAGCAGGTCTGATCCATCGGGTATTCCACGTCCTGCCCCAGCTTTTCCAGCAGTTCCAGCGTGGCAATACCCGCGTTTGGATAAAACGCATCAATATAACACGGAATAAAAAGACCTATTTTCATGCAAACCCCCGACGGTAGAACAGGTTTTCAGCCTGTTGTAATCATGATCTCAACAAGAGAGGGGCCATCGGAAGCCAGCGAAGCCTCAATGGCGGGTGCGATATCAGAAGCGCGTGTCACCCGGCAGGATGGCACACCCATGGATTTCGCCATGGCCTGATAGTCGATACTCGGATTAACAATATCCATGGCCGGATATGTTCCCTCACGTGCAGAAAGGTAATCTTTCTGTTGTCTCATGAAGTTTTTGAGAACGTTATATTCCTGATTGTTCATCACCACGAACGTAACAGGAAGTTTTTCATGCGCGGCGGTCCAGATGGCCTGCGGGGAATAGAGCGCAGCGCCATCCCCCACCAGAGAGACCACACGGTCCCGCCCTAACCCCAGAGAAGCCCCAACGGCTGCGGGCATCCCCCAGCCAAGAGCACCACCGCGCAAAAAAGAATACTGGCCAGCCCATGAGCTTTCCAGAAACAGCCGGACGTCGGATGACGTAGCAATCGCCTCATCCACAATCGCGACATCCGGGCCAATGGCACGAACAGCCTCCCATGCCGCCACACGCGGCGGGATAGCGGCCTCGTTGCGCCGGGCCTTGGCTTCCGCCACAGCTTCGGCCCGCTGCGCACGCCGTGCCTGCGCCACCTGCTCGGCCTGTGCAGCATAATCTGCCTGATGCGGCGTTGCAGCTTTCCGGAGCATCGGCAGCAACGCCTGCAGGGAGGCCTTGATATCCCCCACAACAGAGAGCGGCGTGTTAAAGGTACGGCCAAGGTCACGCACATCGGACGACATCTGATACACAGAGCAGCCCGGCGGCAGGGCGGGGCCTTCCGTGTAGAGAATGGTGATGAGCGATTTGCCACCGAGTGCGAAAATCGCATCATAGGCGCTTAGACGTTCAGAAATAGCTGTGGCCTGCGTTGGCAGATTTCCACACCAGAGCGGATGCGCCGTAGGAAACGGCACACGAGACGGCCAGGATGACCCAAAGACCGGGGCTCCCAGGCATTCCGCAACGGCAGCCACTTCTGCTGCGGCATCGGACGCATAGACTTCATCGCCCGCAATCAGGGCAATACGTCCCGGCGTAATACTGGTCAGAGCTTTGGCCAGATCGTCCAGCCCACCCGCCACAGAGGACCGGTTGATGACGGACGGGGTACCGATATCCACCCCGCTCATTTCTTCCATCACATCCATAGGCAGGGAGAGGAAAACCGGTCCGGCTGGTGCAGCCATGGAGTCGTGAAAGGCGCGACGCAGCAGAACGGGCAACTGGTCCGCATGAGCCACTTCCTGCGCCCATTTTACGGCAGGGCGCGCAATTTGCACCAGATCCCCAAACAGGAGCGGATCAGAAATTGTATGACGGGAATCCTGCTGGCCAGCGGTGACAACCAGCGGCGTCTGGGAAACACTGGCATTCAGCAAATTGCCCATACCATGCCCCAGCCCACCAGCGGTGTGCAGGTTCAGGAAGCCGGGCTTGCGAG
Organism: Acetobacter cerevisiae; assembly: GCF_001580535.1. Classification (GTDB taxonomy): domain Bacteria; phylum Pseudomonadota; class Alphaproteobacteria; order Acetobacterales; family Acetobacteraceae; genus Acetobacter; species Acetobacter cerevisiae. The sequence continues at coordinate 14,779 of NZ_LHZA01000122.1, forward strand.
CCGCCTGTGCGTAGCCATCTGCCATGGCCACAACACTGGCTTCCTGCAGGCCCAGAATATAGGAGACGTTCGGGATTTCCAGCAGGGCATCCATCAGCGGCAATTCGGTTGTGCCAGGATTGCCAAAAATATAGTCAACACCCTCACTGCGCAGAATTTCGAGCAACACAGCTGCCCCGCGCCGCATGCCACTCTGCCCGGCTGCATCAAGCGATGAAATCTGCATTCCGATTATCCTTCTGTTGTGCCCTGCAAAGACCTGTCTGCCTGAACTTTCAGGCAGCCTTGCCCTTTATGGCACCCCATCTGTCATCTGGTAACTGCCCCTCAACACCAGAGGGAACAGCGCAGACTCTCTCTGCCAACGGGCACTCACGCCCGGAAGTCCGGCAAAGATGATGATCTTCCTGCATAATCAGCCCTTAATCTGCATATGGCGCTTTCTGTTATAACAGAAAGCGCCACATTAAAACAGTTAGAAACAGATTTCTGCTCTGAAAGTTATCAGGCTGCTGCGGAAGTTTCCCCAAGCTGAGCCAGCGGCTTCATCAGCAGGTGGTTCTGGGAGTAATCAACCGGCACAGCAATCACCACCGGGCCTTCAATATCCATGGCGGCCTTCAGGGCCTTACCAACGCCATCAGCGGATGTGACGGTAATCCCCTTGGCGCCACAGGCTTCTGCATACATGGCGAAGTCGATCGGCCCGAAGTCCACACCGGACCCACGCCCATATTTCTTCTTCTCCTGCATTTCCACCATGTTGTAGGCCTGATCAATCCAGACCATGTGGATCAGGTTACATTTCAGGCGCACAGCTGTTTCCAACTCCATGCTGGACATCATGAACCCACCATCACCAGAAATGGAAATGACCTTCTGCGCCGGGTTCACCAGACTGGCGGCAATGCCCCACGGCAGGCCGACACCCATGGTCTGCTGACCATTGCTGATCAGAACCTGACGCGCACGGAAGGACAGCAGATACCGCGCCAGCCAGATATGGAACGTGCCCATATCAAGACACAGCGTGACATCCGGTGTGACAATCTGTTCCAGCTCCCGCACAATCTGCAGCGGATGCACCGCCGTATTGCTCGTGCTGCGGGCATCACGCAGCGCGCCGGAGCGGGCAGCCTTGTAGCCTTCCAGAATGGCTTCCAGTTCCGGCGCACGGGCCAGCTTGCCTGCTTCCTTCGCAAGAGCTTTGACCGTCGGGGGGATTTCACCCACCAGTTCAACAACCGGGACGAAAGCGTTATCGAGTTCAGCCGCAACAATATCAATATTGATGATCTTGCGGGCGTCATTCACGTTCCACAGCCAGGGATCATATTCCACCGGGTTGTAGCCCACGGTCACAACCACATCGGCTTCATGCAGAAGCTGATCACCATGCTGGTTGCGGAACAGCCCAACGCGGCCACCAAAACGGTCCACCAGTTCATGCGAGACCGCACCAGCAGCCTGATAGGTGCCCACAACCGGCACGCCCGTGGTTGCCACAAAAGCACGCACAGCTTCCGCCACATCCGGACGGCTGGCCAGCAGGCCCAGCAGAACAACCGGGCGCTTGGCATTTTTCAGCAGTTTGGCAGCTTCTGCAATCGCCTCCGCTGCAGCGGTACCACTTTTCGGCACAGCACGGTCCGCCAGCACAGGCGCATCAGCCGGCATGGACAGCACATCCATCGGCGTGCTGACAAAAGACGCCCCCGGCCGGCCACTTTCTGCAAAGCGGAAGGCATTGGCCATGACTTCAGAAATTGCCAGCGGGTTGGTAATTTCCACGCTGTATTTGGTGATCGGCTTGAACAGGCTGACGGTATCCATGGTCTGATGCGTCAGCTTCAGCCGGTCAGCCAGCTTCACCGCACCACCAATGGCCAGAACCGGGTCTCCTTCTGAATTTGCCGTTGCCAGACCTGTCACAAAATTGGACGCACCCGGGCCGGACGTTGCAATTGCCACACCCGCCTTACCTGTCAGACGGCCAAGGCCGCCGGCAATAAAGGCTGCGTTCTGTTCGTGCCGTGTCACCACCGTTTCAATGGGGGAATCAACCAGCGCGTCAAACAGGCGGTCAACCTTGGCACCGGGAATCCCGAAAACATGGGTTACGCCATGTGCCACAAGATTTTTGACAATAAGCTCCGCACCGCATTGTGCGGCGTGATCAGAAGGCTTGGTCATTTCTTTAAGTCCTGCAAAAAGACCACTGCACACGGGGCGCAGTGGTCAAAAAAAGCTTCAGCCGCCTTCGGCAATCCGAATGGCTTCACTCAGATGCTCAGGATTAAGGTTTGCTTTTGCAAACTGCTCTGTGCGCGGCAGCTGAATTTCAAGATCGGAGATCACGGCAACCTCAAGCTGGCCACGCACCAGCCGGTATTCCGTCACGTGACCACCGCGTTTCTGGTCTTCCGTCAGGAAGTGCAGATGGTAGCCCGCCACGTTCACACCCTGCATATAAACCGGGGTGCGGAAGCCGATCATGGTGCCGGTCACGGATTCCATGGTCAGAGTGGGCTGCTTTTTCACGACATCCAGCATATGCGGGTAGGGCTTGCACTGGCAGAACACCGTGCGCGTATCGACCCGCTCAAACTGGCCCGTAAAGCGAACGGCACCAAACAGGTTGGGGTTACCCACCAACTGGTCGACCAGTGCTTCAAATGTTTCTTTTGTCTGCGGTGTATCAATATTGAGCGTTTTTTCGGGCTCAAAATATGTCACGCAGGCAAAAGGTGTTTTGAGAGAACCGGGAACCTCGGCAGCCTGCCCTTCCGCACGGAACTGGCGTGCGACACCATCGGTCACAATCATTTCGCCATCCAGAGCGTTGAACGTGCCAAGGCCGAAATTGCCGTGATGCAGCACTTCGTCCAGCGTGGTTTCGCCATCGTACACGGCATCCAGCAGAGCGGCCATGGTGGAGGTCTGATAAAGACGGTTGGCGACGGGTTTCTTACCCACACCGTTTCCGAGTGCAGAAGACCGAACGTCCATGTCTGCCACCGGGCTGTTCTTCATGCTGCGCACTGTTCCAAACTCATTGTTGCTGATCTCAATGACACAGACGTTATTACAGCGGGATCTAGTCTTCCAATATATATTGAACGCATTATCCATATCCTATAAATATGGCACATGGATATCAGACACCTGCGTTACTTTGTCACCGTGGCAGACCACGGCAGTATTACCCGGGCTGCGGAAGAGTTGGGGATGGAACAGCCGCCCCTCAGCCAGCAGATCAAGCAGCTGGAGCAAAAACTGGGCGTCGCCCTGTTTGAACGGCAGACGCGCGGTGTGAAGCTGACCGAAATTGGCGCGACCCTCCTGCCCCGCGCCCGCACCATTCTGGACCTACAGGCCCAGTTTCTGGTGACCGCCCACGGTCTGGCCCGGGGTGAGCTGGGACATATCCGGCTGGGGCTGGCCGGGGCTGTGCCGCTTCTGCCGCTGATTCCGCTGGCCATCCGCCGCTTTCGGGAAAGTGCGCCGGACGTGACGCTCTCTCTGGAAGAAAGCAATACGCCTGCTTTATGTGCCGCATTGCACGACCACAGCACAGATCTCGCCATTATCCGCCCACCCGTGCCGGACCCGACTCGCCTTTCCGTTTTTCATCTGCTGGATGAGCCCACCGTGATCGCCCTGCCACGCGGGCACCGGTTGGCGCATCAGCCGGTTATCAGTCTGGATATGGTCGCCAAGGACCCGCTGATTATCTTCCCGCGTGAACTGGGTCCGGGGTTTCATGACGCCATTCTTTCCGCCTACCAGCTGGCAGGAGTCACGCCCCCTATGGGGCAGCAGGCACCGCAGATTGCCGGCACGGTGCCACTGGTTGCGGCAGGGCTCGGCGTGTCTGTTGTGCCTCGTTCTCTGAGCCAGATTCATGCAGGGGGTGTGACATTCCACACGCTGAGCGAACCTGCGCCACGCGCCACGCTGGCCGTTGCCATTCGCTCCGGCCAGAACATGCCTCTGGTCTCACGCTTTGTGAAAATTCTGCGCACAGCCTGCCGCAAGTGGGAAAATATGAGCCTTGAAGACCAGTTCCCCGCAGCTGACGTCTAATGTCTCCGGGCCTTGCCGTGCAGCAAAGCCCGGAAAACAAACCTTACAGACCGACAAGTTTCCTGAGAGCCGGTTCCGCCACAATCATCAGCCCACCCGGCGGGAAGCTGGTGCCTGAGAAAGATCCGGAGACATCGGCCGAACTGTTGATGAGTGTGTCTTCCTGATCAAAAATTGTCTTGTCAGCAGAAGAAAGTTTCTTCTTATGCCCATTGAGAGCATTCAGCCCTGCTCCGGCCATAACTGCAAGGTTATGAGAGGTCGGGATTGCTTCTGAGAGGCCACGCGCCGTCGCCACCTGCTGGAAAGCAGCATCATTATCCCGCCAGACCTGCATCTGGGCTTTCAGAGCCGGTGCCACGGAATGATCCCCGGCAACATACTGATCAACCAGCATGCTGAACCGCACAGCGGGGAACGGATCGGGAGATGTGACTTCCCCAATCTCATCCAGTGCATTGTCACGATGGCTGACATAGCGATTCATGACGTAATTGCGCAAAGACACCGTCGCACTCGCCAGACACTCCACCGGGTCAGCATTGCCGGGTGAGAGCCGCAGCGCCATCCGGTGCGTGTTGGCTTGTGCCTGCAGGCCGGTAATCTGCAATTCCGTGTCCACCACCGCAAGACGACGATACATATCGTTCACATCTCGCACAGAGGCCGGAGACCAGAACCGCTCGGCAATGGCGGCAGCACGCGGCCAGTAACGGGCATCCAGCATCTCGTCCGTGACCAGTTCGGACCACAGAGGCGCTTCCCCGCCCAGAATATACTGCTTCTGCTCGTCTGTCAGAGGGGCCGGGGCGGGTTCTTTCAGGAAGGCATTGACCAGATCAGGCCGGCCACCTTTAGCCAGAAGCTTGTCCGCCTGCTCACGCGTGATGCCGTTGGCTGCCGGGTCATACGGGTCCACCAGATAATGCTGGGCGGCTGGCTGAAGCAGATCAAGATAATAGCCAGCCGAGACAATCACCGGGTGATGATCAGCCGAAGCGGACGCCAGGAATTTTGAACTTCTCCAGACATCCACAACAACGTCCTTGGGAATAGGTGCTTCACTCACCTCATCCCAGCCGACCATGATTTTGCCCTGATCAGCAAGAACCTTCTGAACCTCTGCCGTAAAGTGCGCCTGCAAAGCCTGCGGCGTGGCGAAGCCATTGTCCTTCATATAGGCAACAATTTTCGGATTTTTCATCCACTCTCTGGGGTCCACTTCATCCCCGCCGGAATGGAAGTAGGCATCCGGGAACAGTTTACCCATTTCTGCATACAGCTTGCGGACAAAGCGCAGCGTGCCGGGTATCGTCGGGTCCAGCGCGGCATTGTTCTTGTTTTTAGGCTCAGGATTAACCGGGCTTTGCGCCGCCAGTTCAGGATGCGCCAGCAGGAATGCCAGTGCATGTCCCGGCACGTCAAACTCCGGCACAATACGAATCCCGCGATCAGCCGCGTAAGCCACAAGATCTTTCAACTCTCGTTGCGTGTAATACTGGCCGTGCGAGCCTTTTTCCGTCAGCTCCGGAAACTTTTTGCTTTCAACCCGGAACCCGGTGCCATCGCTCAGATGCAGATGCAGCACGTTCATCTTGAGCAGTTCCATCGCATCCAGCTGCCGCTGAAGCGTTGAAACCGCCATAAAATGCCGGGATGTATCAATCATGATGCCGCGCCAAGGGAAGCGCGGACTATCGGTAATTTCGGCAAACGCCAGCTGCGGCCCGTTCTCGCCGCGTGTCACAAGCTGCGCCAGCGTTGCCAGCCCATGCAGGACCCCATCCGGGCCTTCTGCCGTCAGCGTTACACCGGACGCATTCACTTGCAGACTGTACTTTTCCTTAGCATGGACCGTCAGCGCATCACGGTCTTCACCCACCTGAATATGCACGGGAATACTGGTAACGGGGCCAGCCAGGTCCTTCTGCTGCGGGAGGACACGCCCGGCAAGTGCATCAATCCGATGTGTAAAACGGTCCGCAGCACGGCTGAGCAGGGCAGACGGTTTCTGGTCCCACAGGATAGTCATGCCGCCATTCAGCGGCAACGCGCCAGTAGGTAAAGAGACAGATGCCGGAACTGGCATAAGAGCGGGTGTCGCCGTCGCAACACCGGCAGAGAATGCCACCGGCGCGACACCTTGCGTTGCGGCGTAGGCCGGAGCCATTGCCAGCGTCAGAACAGCGGCGCTGCCCAAAAGCACGCGACGAAATTTTGAAAAACTCTGTTTTGTCATGCTGCGTCCTATTCTTTTGAACAACGGTGCTGCGTTAGCTGGCCGTGCGTCTCTTGTGTTCTGCTTTAAGCAGAAAGAAATGTGCGCAGCTCGGGATCATGCTGCATCTGCCAGAGAATGGCGTCTCGCTGTGTCAGGCGTGAAGCGGCGGCCTCATCCAGCAGCACCAGACAATGCGGATGGAGCTGCAAAGCAGAGCCCGGCACCAATGCACTGACTGGCCCTTCAATCACCCGCGCCACGATATCGGCTTTTGCCTCCCCCGTGACCACCAGAAGGGCTTCCCGTGCGTCCAGAATGGTGCCTGTTCCCATGGTCAGCGCCCGTGCTGGCACCTGCTCCATATCGTTATTAAACATCCCGGCATTCTGTCTAAGGGTGGCCTGCGCCAGTGTCACCACATGGGTGCGGCTGTTCAGAGCGGAAAGGGGTTCATTAAACCCGATATGGCCGTTCTCCCCCAGCCCCAGTAGCTGGAGGTCAATGCCACCTGCCTGAGCAATCCGCTCTTCATAAGACCGCGCTTCGGCCTCCACATCCACAGCAGCACCGTCCGGAACATGTGTGTTAACCACTGGAATATTGATCAGCTGGAACAGATGGGTCTGCATATAATAGCGGTAGGACTGGGGGTGATCCGCCGTCAGGCCGATATACTCATCCAGATTGAAGGTTGTGACACGGCTGAAATCCAGAGTCTGCTGCTGCGCCGTTTCCGCCAGATGGGCATAAATAGCCTCCATGGTGCGACCTGTTGCCAGACCCAGAACGGATGTCGGTTTGCTTTTAACCTGTTGTGCAAGAACCTGTGCCGCCAGCCGCCTTGTTTGAGCTGCATCGGAACATATGACGATTTTCATAAAAAATCAGTCTCCAACCGAAGTAATCAATGATTTTGGAGCAGACGCACCTGTTTTTGCGCGCAGGGCAAGGGTCCATCCGGCAATAAACAGATACGCCGGAATGACCAGCGCCATAAAGGCATGCAAATTCCCCAGCATGGGGGCAATATGGACAAAAATCTGCGGCAGCACAGCACCACCAGAATAGGCCATAACCAGAAAAGCGGTTGCCTTTGCGCCATCTGACCCGGCCTCTGCCAGCACAATGGGGAAAAGGGCTGGCAAAATCATGGCGTTGGAAAAACCCAGCAGGGCGACACAGAAAACCGGGATGAGACCGGGTGCCACAAGAGCCACAAGGCAGATGAGAATACCCATTACACAGCAGGTGAGCATATACCCATCCTGACTGATGAAGCGCGGCACAATGAGCATGCCCGCCAGATAGCCCAGCATCATAGAGGCTAATGTAAGCGCTGTCAGATATTTGGTAATATCCAGAGATAACCCAAAAGCATGACCAAACAGGCCAATGGCATCCCCGGCCATCACCTCTACGCCAACATAAAGAAACATGGCGAACACACCGGTGATTAACCAGCCGGGCTTTGCCTTACGTGTTGGCGCATCCTGCGGGCCCTCGGCATCAAGAGTAATCTCCGGCAACGGTGCGCGCGCCACGAGAATGGCCAGCAGCACCAGCAGCCCCGCCATGACCTGGTAGGGCACGTGCACCGCGTGCGTAAACTGCGTGAGAACGGCATCACGCACCGGACCTGCGGGCGTGTTGCTGATATTGGCCACCACCTGCCCCACATCCGGCATGACAATCAGCGCGAACAGAACCGGGGCGACTATTCCGGCAAATTTGTTGGCAATCCCCATGATGGCAATGCGTTGTGCAGCACGGTCATGGTCACCCAGCAAACTGACGTAAGGATTAACCGTAATTTGCAGGAGAGAAAGACCGGCACCGATGACACTCAGCCCACTCAGAGCCCCTGCATACCAACGGCCATTAACACATTCCCCAAACAGCAAGGTGCCAGCGGCCATGATCGCAAGCGCGACTACCAGACCGCGCCGCAAGCCAATCCGCCGCGCCAATAGCGTGGCAGGCAGCGGGAACACAAGATAGGCCAGATAAAAGCAGACAGGCACCAGAAAGGACGCCACATCACTCAGATTGAAAGCAATCTGGACAAAGGTGATCAGCGGTCCGTTCAGCCAGGTCACAAAACCGATACTGAAAAACAGGGCTGCCATAATCAGCACGGGCCGCCAGCCATAAGCACCTGCCGGACTTGCAATCGGAAACCTCAGCACGCCGCACTCCTTCAGCAACGGGCCGGAGACGAACTCCGGCCCCAATCGACCTGTTTCTCAGGCAAAGCGTTCTGCCCTGCCACGCCTCTTCAGAACCCGGAAGAGACCGAGACCATAGCGGCAAAAACCCCACCCACATAATAGACCGGCGCACTCCCCGCAGCGATAGCCCCTGTGGAGGTCACCTGCGGATGCGCATTGGCCGTGTAGCTTGAACCGGACCGATAGTGGTTATCACCAATATTGGTCAGATTGAGCTGAATCTGCGGATGTTTCAAATAACTAAATGACTTCATGCGATAACCCAGCGTCAGGTTCGAGGTGACATAGGCCGGCATTTTTTCATCATTCATGAAGGTGGTATACTGGGTATCCACATAACGCAGATCAAAGTTTCCAAAGAACCGGCCATCATCATAGCTCAGACCAATGGCACCGGTAAATTTAGGAGCCTGCACCGCAATTTTCCCGGCCGTTGGCAAATAACCACTCCCGGTATTGAAGTTGTTATCAAATGTGGAATGCAGGAACTGGCCGGACAGATAGGGGCTGAAGTGATGCCAGCGTGCCAGCCCGAATTCCGCCTGCACGCCGCGGGATGTCTGGCCACCAATGTTAATCGGGGATGCCACCATCATATTCGTGTTGGGAATATACCCCGTAGACGTCACCTGATGGTTGGTCAGGTTGATATTAAACAGAGACATTGAGAAATTATAGAATTTCCCCTGATGCCGATAACCAATTTCCTCACTGATGGAATATTCCGGCTTCAGGCTCTGCGGCTGCATGGTGGCATGGGCAGAATTTGGATCAAAAATCTGCGAATAGGCTTCCACGGATTCCGGTGCACGGAAAGAGGTCGTGCCGTTGATATAAATCTGATCTTTAGGCGTGATCATATAGCTCGCAGAAAACTGCGGGAGCGGTTCGAAATAATTTCCCTGCATTTTATAGGGATCTGCACCGGGCACGAGGTTTGTGCCCTGACGAGACACCATAGCAACACGAAACCCTGCACTCAGGGTCAGCTTGTCATTCAAAAGCTTCTGCGTATCCGCAATAAAGAGCGTATTGACCTGCTGCATGAAGTTCAGGTCATACCCGGTAAGGATTTTACCGCCCACGCGGATGACATCCCCAGACCAGCCGCTGCCATCGGCATAGACCGGGCGGAAGTCAGAGAGTTCCTCATGCGTGGTATAGGCATACCACCAGCCGAAAGAGAGCGTATTGCTCTTGGAAAGACGCCAGTCGGCGGACACATTCACACCGCCGGTTTTCTGATTCCACGGGTCGCGGCTGGAGGTAAGAATGCTACCATTGACCGGCGTGCCGACATTCAGATCCCCATATTGCTGCGTGCCAAAATATCCACCGGAAGCCGGAATATTTTCACCGCCCAGAGACGGGCCAAACTGATGCACATAATAGGGCGAAACATGCAGATGCAGGTTATCCGCCAGCGTAAAGTGCATGGGGAGAACAACAAGCTGCTGATTCAGGTTCTGCTGGTTCAGCTTGTAATACGTGGACTCACCCGGAGCAAAATGTTTGTCGTAGGAGAAGCCAACACCATACTGGTCCCACTGCGCTTTTGTGGGGGAGCGCCAGGACGTCGCTGACTGTTTGTTATAAGAAAAGATTGCGGAGATGCTATTGCCGTCGCCCCACTCTTTGACAAATTTTGAATCCACATGATACCGGAGCAGCCCACCCGGCCCACGCGCCCCATTGTCATACCCTGTGTGCGAGAAAGAGACATAGCCACGCACGCCTGAATTGCCGATATCCCCGGTATCCAGACGAATAAATTCCTTATTATAGCTGTAAGACCCGCCACCGAGGTCAACAAACCCACCGGCACGATGCGATGGATTGAGTGCCGTAGCAGTAATCTGCCCACCCACAGCGTTATAAAACGGCGCATTCAGATCCGGGGCGCCCTGTGAGACCGTAACCGAACCAAGGTTTTCAGAATCAACAAGCGTTGAGGTGTAAGGAGCATAGTTGATGGGGTCCGCCAGAGGCGCACCTTCAAACAGATAGCCCATCTGTGTTTCATTCAGCCCGCGGACCTGAAGATGATCCCCCGTCATCCCAAACGGGTCCTGACTGGTGACGGTAACCCCCGGCAAATCTGCAACCAGAGACGTGATGTTTGAAGAGGGAGCCTGCTTGGCAATAAAATCCCGCGTCACACCACTTTGTGAGCGCGGCGCCGTCTGATGAGGCATCAATCCGCCACCGGGCGTACGATTGGTCACACCATTTGAAGAGACGGAATGGCTGGTCACAGAAATTTCTTCTGTGCCACCTGTATATTGCCCCAGAACGGAAGAGCTTAACCCATTACCCGAAGAGGATTTTTTCCGTGCCTGAGCAGACGGTTTGGAAACTTTTTTAACCTGACTTCCAGATGACGATGCTGGTGCTGACTGTGCATGCGCTGAGGTGGCCAGAAGCCCCGTCAGCGCAACACAGGAGACTGAAAGCTGACGTAGTGAAAGACGCATGATAACAACCCCCTCCCCGGATCCTGGGAACGCTCACTTCATTCCCAAACAGAAACATAATCCTGCAAACTCCGTTGTTAGTATGCAATGGGGGTTAAAGGAGAACGATTTAATTCATATTGAAAACAAAGCTTTTGCAGCATGTTCTCGTTTTTCGTTGCATAAATGACACATTCCGAAGGCGGTCTGACTCGGTTTCAGACCCCACCATGCCCAAATATGAAGTAACGGGCAGCAAGGCTTGCCGCCCCTCGCGCAAAACTATCTGGCTCAAAATCGCGAAAATTGATCATGGTATGGGCATTTGTCCAATGCAGGATGTGAGATTCGGCCTCATATTGCAGGGCATTCCCGTACACGCCATCTTTCAAAGCCGGGTCAAGCATCACAACCACATGGCTGGGATCGAGCATCTGAATCAGCTGGGCTGTTGCTATCCCCATGGCAGACCCCGCCCTGTGTAGAATACTCAAGGCATCTGAGTGCCCCTCCGCCGCCAGACGCGTCAGATCCATCGTATTGGTGGGCAAACCCGCCTGCCTTGCTGCATTCCCAATCGCGAGAAGTGACGCCACAGTTTCCAGACACCCGCGATTCCCACAGCGGCACGGCAAGGCTTTCTGAGCATCTACTGTGATAGGCGCATGAGAAATTTCACCAGCACCACCCGCATTTCCCCATAACAGGCGGCCATTCACAATATGGGCGCACCCAATGCCATGACTGACAAAAATCATGCTGAAATCCGGGCTGCCTTTAAGCGGACCAAAAAGCTGCTCCCCAAGAATCAGCGCCTTGGCATCATTTTCCACCCAGACAGGCAGGCTCGCGCGCTCCGCCAGCATTGCCCCTATCTTGATATTCCGCCACCCCAGCGCCGTACAGGCCAGACAGGTCTGACGGTCTCTGGCGACAAAGCCGGGAAGAGCGAGACCAATGCCAGACAGTGTCCCGCGCTCTTTCCCCAAAGACGCCCGTAAAGTTTTGATCGTTTTGACCAGAAGGGCCACGCAGGCCTCCGGGTCTGCAAGGCGCGGCACTTCAATCCTGTTCAGCGTTGTTCCATGCAGGTCCGTCAGCGCGGAAATCTCACAGAAGGGTTGTACATCGGGTTAGATTATGAAAAAGTCTGTTTTGCACAAAAGAATTTTTCATAAGCAATAAG
>NZ_LHZA01000130.1 GCF_001580535.1 Acetobacter cerevisiae
AGTGCACAGACCACATAGCTTCCACCAACACTGCCTTCTCAGGCCGTGACACCCTCACTGCGTTCAGAACCCGCCGCCAGAAGCAGAATATCGTCAATATTCCAGATCGGGCTCCTGTGGGATGACTGAATTCTACAAAATGACCCGAAATTGCCTCAAGTGTGAGAAATCCGCGATGAGGGCAGCCGTAAGTTTTTGTGCGGGAATAGCAAAGGTGCTTTGTTTGTCCTGTGCAATGGAAAGGGTTGGGATAAGGCACACTACAGAAGTAGAAAGAGCGAGTAGGCGAGACCGACCTGAAAAAGACATTCTTGGAACCTTAGTGAGATAGACACATCATACTTTCAATGAGTCTTTCCCCCGCTTATTCCCTCCGTCTTTTTTTGTGACAGTTTCGAGACGGCTCTTATTCAAGAAAAATATGGCCAGCATCTTCCTTGATATGGGCGCCAAGAATGGCTTTGACGGCCTGGGCAAAGACATCTGGGCGGTTAAGGTCAAACAGACCTGAAAGGCGCATGTCTGCCAGCCTGAAGGAAGGAACAAGCTGTGTTTGGTTGTATCGGTTAAAAATATCTGTGACTTCAGAGAGTGTTTCTGTCACCAGAGAGACCTGGCCCTGGGTCCATGCGGTCAGACGCGCAAGGGTATCCTGATCAACAGTGCTGAAGTGCAACCTGCCTTGTGGTGTTACAGTCACCTGCGCTCCCACAGAGAAGTGTTTGTGCTCATTCAGCCTGTGGCCATGCATGATCGCTGTGCCATCAACTACAACGGCATTCTCGTAAGAAGAGCTTTTTGTGAGCAAAAGACTGCCATCAAGCACAAACCGCAAATTTTGCGTTTTGACGTAACGGTGCCTGTCGGTAATGAAGCATTGCCCCATGTGCAAAGAGGTTTGTTCAGATTTGTCTTCGAGCTGAGAATAGCAATCCAGCACTATTCTGCGTTGCTTGCTATTCTCGCAATGCAGGATGTTTTTTTGCGTACTATAGCGTGTGCTGGCTTCCCCGCTTTCTGCAGGGATGAAAAATGCCGCTACAGAGGCAGCCACAGCAGCAGACATAAATGCACGTCGGGATGGTCTTTGTTTGTGTTGAGGCAGGTTAAGCGTTGGGCTGTAAAGGGCTTTGGCTCTGTCTGTCGCGTGCCATACGGCCTGACTGCGTAAAAAAGCGCCTTTGTGCCGGATATCGGTCTGTAGCCAGGTTTCCAGATCATCTTTTTCTTGGTCTGTAAGGCTACCACGGTCTATGCGGGCAACCCAGCGTGCGGCAACGTCATCAAGAGAGTCTTTTGTTGCCACGGGTCAGTCCTGTTTGTGTGTTTTGTGGGGCTTTTTCACGCTGTCCATAAAATTTGGAGATCAGGACAAGCGCTCTGGCAAGCCGTTTTTCGACACTTCTTTCTGATATGCCCAGTTTCTTTGCGCAATCTTTTTGTGTGTGGCCATTTATTTTTCTGTCAATAAAGACATATCGGCAATTTTCGGGGAGTTGTTTTATGATGTCTTCCAGAAACCGGAGTTCTGCGCGGGCAGTGGTAATGTCCTCCGCAGAAGGTGTCTGGTCTATCAGAATGTCATGTTGCAAATCAGCAATAGCCGTAACACTAACGACCTGCGCTTTTTTATAGTGGCGTATAACCAGATTGCGGCAAATGGTATGAAAATAGCCGACGGGATTTGTAACATTGCTAACGTCTGCTTCGGAGAGGATAACATAGGCTTCCTGAATAATATCATCAGCCTCAAAGTCCGGGAAACGTGCAAGCCATGAGCGGACTATATGCTCATTTGGTAAAATATAACTCGCCAGCCAATGGCTACGCTCTGTGTTCTCTAGCATAACCTTATGTCACCTCTTCATGCAGAGGCTATTTAGCAGTTTGCCATTGTTTGTTTGTGAAACTATTATGACACTCTGAGTATTATGACATTTTCTTCATTCTCTGCTTGATTTGGCTGTGTGCCCGGGAGGAATGCAGCGATTATGCTTCTCAGGTAGGGTATCAGAGCAAAGTCTGCGTCTCTTTACCGACCTTTGTTTTCTGTCTCTAAAAAAGTGTAGAGGCGGTCGTGGTTGGAGTGGGTGACGTTAAAGCGGAACCACTGTGACTCCGAGCGTTCCGGGCGGAAGAGGGAGCCGGGTGCTAGCAGGATATCTTCCGCTGCCGCTCGTTCTGCAATGGCGTGTGTGGTGACGTCTTTCCTGAAGCGTGCCCATACAAACAGGCCGCCCATCGGGCGCAGAGACAGCGTCATGCCAACGGCGACTAAAGACTGGCAGACAGTTTTCTGGGCCTGAAACAAGCGTTCTCTCAGGTCGGTCAAGTGAGGGCCGTATTGTCCAGTTTTTATAATATGCAGGACCGTTGCTTCGTTTAATCCAGCGCTGGTCAGGCTGGCGGCCATTTTGTAGCGCAGGATGCGTTTACCAACATCAGGCGCGCAGGCCAGATAGCCAACGCGCAGGCCGGGCGCAATGGTTTTAGAAAAACTACCAATATGAATGACATTCTGGAGTTTATCATGCCGCGCATGACAGGGCTGGCTTTCCGGCGCTAAATCCAGAAAGATATTGTCCTCAATAATAGCAACGCCGTGTTTGATGGCGAGGGCATGGATCGCCGCCACATTGTCAGTCGTCACACAACTGCCTGTCGGGTTGTGGAGAATTGAGGTTGTTATGAACAGTTTAGGCTGATGTGCCTTGAGGGCGCGTTCAAATAATTCGGGGGAGGGGCCGGCATGTGTGCGGGTTATGCCGACAGCGTTGAGACCCAGACTTTGCAGAAGCGGATAGAGGTTGCAGTAGCCGGGGTCATCCACCAGCACGGTGTCATCTGGTTGGGTTAAGGTCCGCAACACCAGTTCCAGTGCCTGACTGGCGCCATGCGTCAGAATGATGCCGTCTTCAGCACAGGGAATATCACGTTTTGCCAGAAGCTGACGAATGGCCCGGCGTAGTTCCGTCAGGCCATAAGGGCTTCCATAATCCAGCATGGAGGCAAGATCGGGTGATTGCTCAAGGGCTTTCAGGCCCTGCTTGACGGCATTTGCAAAAATGTAAGGCTGGGCGAGCCAGCCGCATCCGGCTTTGATGATGGGGGCGTTGTCCTCATACGCATGTTGCAAAAGCCAGAGTGAGTCGATGGGCGGGCGTTGTGTCGCCAGAAGCGGTGAGGTTTTGACGTAATAGCCACCTCGATCACGCACATCGAGCAGGCCGGTGGACACAAGTCGCGTATAAGCGTTGGCGACAGTAATAGGGCTGACATTGCAGAGCGTTGCCATGCGACGAATGGACGGAAGGCGCTCCTGAGTCAGAAGGGTGCCAGTGTGGATCTGCTCGGTAATAGCCGCAACAAGTTGGGAAATGAGGGAGGCACGCAGCCCTGGATCAAGCGCAATGGATGGGGATGCTATCTTAACCATAGGAATGCAGTACAGTTTGTGGAAAATATGCGCAACTGTACATAGGCCTGAAAGAGGGAAGCCGTTACTGTTTGTTATCGAATACGCCTGATGCACTGCGTTGGCGGAAATAAGAGGAACAGCAGTCAATGCCGAATGGGACGGGAAACTTTGATCCAGTTGCCGCTGTGGAAAAGGGGGCATATTGGCAACCCTTTACGGCGACCCGGGTGTTGCAGGCTAACCCGGCACCCCGCACGCTGGTGTCTGCTAAAGGGGCTTATTATCAGACACTTGATGGCAAGAAGGTGTTTGATACGCTGTCTGGATTGTGGTGCACCCCTTTGGGGCATGGGCACCCGCTGATTGCCGAGGCTATCAAAGCGCAGGTGGAGACGCTTGATTTTGCGCCCTGTTTCCAGGTGACGCATGAAGGCGCGCTGTCTCTGGCTCAGCGTATTGCTGACATGGCGCCGGAAGGCATGAACCATGTGTTTTTTGCCAATTCCGGGTCTGAAGCCGTCGATACAGCCCTGAAGGTGGCTCTGGGCTATCATCGGCTTAAAGGTGCGGGCAATCGCTTCCGTATGATCGGGCGGGAGCGGGGGTATCACGGCGTCGGGTTTGGCGGCATGTCGGTGGGGGGAATTCTCTCTAACCGCAAGATGTTTGCTGCAGGCATGATGCCGGGAGTTGATCATCTTCGGCATACTTATGAGCCTCAGCATATGGCGTTTACCCGTGGGCAGCCAACATGGGGCGCGCATCGGGTGGAAGATCTGGAGCGGCTGGTGGCGTTGCATGATGCCGCAACCATTGCTGCGGTCATTGTGGAGCCTGTGCAGGGATCAACAGGCGTGATTGTGCCGCCACTTGGCTATCTGCAGCAGCTGCGCGAAATCTGCACCAAATACGGTATTCTGCTGATTTTTGATGAAGTGATTACCGGCTTTGGGCGCATGGGCGCGCCTTTTGCAGCGCAGCGTTTTGGGGTGACGCCGGATATCATCACATTTGCCAAGGCGGTCACCAACGGTGTTGTACCGATGGGTGGCGTGATTGTGACGGATGAGATTTACAAGACCTTCATGACGGGTCCGAAGAGCGCCATCGAATTCTGTCATGGCTATACCTATTCCGGCCATCCGCTTGCCGCTGCCGTGGGGCATGTCGTGCTGGATGTAATGGAGGGTGAAGGGTTGTATGAGCGTGTGCGTGCGCTGGAACCCGTGCTGGAAGATGCTGCCCATAGTCTGAAAGGCCTGCAAAATATTGCAGATATTCGCAATATTGGTCTGACCGCTGCGGTTGAACTGAAACCTGCGGAAGCCGGAGCCGGGGTGCGTGGCACAGCCGTGTTTGAAGAAGGGCTCCGTCAGGGGCTTCTGCTGCGGGTGACGGGGGACATCATTTCCTTTGGGCCTCCCTTCATTTCCACTGAGCAGGAATTGAAAGACATGATGCTCACACTCCGAAATGTGATTGAAACCGTCGGCTGAGTTGCGAGTTTTTACTCATTCTTTCTGAAAAGGATTGTTCTTTATGCCCCTTCTGCACTTTCATATTGTTAAAGGTAGCCGTAACGCGACGGAAATTCGCGAACTGTTGGATTCCGCGCATGCTGCCATGCTGGAATCTTTCAAAGTGCCGGAGCGTGACCGGTATCAGCTCGTTTCTGAGCACGATAAAACTCACATGATCATTGAAGATACCGGGCTGGATATTCCCCGTACCGATAAGGTGGTGCTGCTTCAGGTTGTGTCTCGCCCCCGCTCAAAAGAACAGGTTACCGAGTTTTACCGCCTTCTGGCGGAAAAGCTGGAGAAAGACTGTGGGCTGAAGCCGGCTGACCTCATGGTGTCCATTGTGCAGAATTCTGACGAACACTGGAGCTTTGGTCTGGGGCGTGCGCAGTTTCTGACTGGCGATCTCTGACATCAAATATCAGCCATTATGTTTCTATAAATATAGTTCGTGATGGCTGATGCATTCTTGCCCTGATTTTTAAGAAATCAAATAGAATTTTCGACGGGAGGTAAGGAGATAAATGCACAATAAGGCTGATGCCATATGTGTGTATTGGGTCTCTATAACGGAAATATCTTCTAAAAAGGCGGGCGTGTGCATTTTTAGTGCGCTCTCTGGCCGAGAATGAGGTATCCTGTCTGGCGGATATCCAAAATAATCGCAGTAAGGCCGGGCTCGCATGAGGTTTGATCTCAAAGTCAATAATGTATTACGCGAGGTCGATGTGCCGCCGGATATGCCGGTGCTTTGGGTGTTGCGCGATATTCTTGGTCTGACGGGCACAAAATACGGGTGCGGAGTTGCACAGTGTGGGGCCTGTACGGTGCATCTGGATGGGCAGCCTGTGAGAGCCTGCCTGCTCACGGTCGCCGCTGCTGCCGGGCATGATATTCTGACCATTGAGGCAATTGAACATACAGAAACCGGGGCGAAGGTGCAGCAGGCCTGGCTGGATGAGGAAGTCATTCAGTGTGGTTATTGCCAGTCCGGGCAGATTATGGCCGCAACGGCCCTGTTACAGCAGATCCCGCAGCCAACGGATGCAGATATTGATGAGGCTATGGCCGGCAATATCTGCCGCTGCGGGACCTATGTGCGTATTCGTAAAGCCATTCATAAAGCCGCCAGTCATGAAGCGTAAAAATTTGCCCACATCCCGCCGGGCTTTGCTGGGGGCGGCATTAAGCGGCGGCGGCGGTTTTCTGTTGTCTGCTTTTCTGCCGGGGTTGCCGCTTTTAAAGGCTTCTCAGGCGCAGGATACAGCAACAGGTGTTGTATTCATGCCGAATGCGTTCATTCGGATTACGCCGCTGGGCGCTGTGACGCTGATCATGCGTTATGCAGAAATGGGGCAGGGAATTTACACCGGTATTTCCATGCTGCTGGCAGAAGAGCTGGGCGTGAAACTGGATCAGGTTTCTGTTGAAGCCGCACCGGCTGATCCTGCCTATGTTGATAGCGTGGCAGGTGAGGAGGAAACGGGCGGATCATCCTCGACGCGGGATAGCTGGATCCCCTTGCGGGAAGCCGGGGCTGCGGCCCGCATGATGCTGGTTGCTGCGGCTGCACAAATCTGGGGTGTGGCGGAAAGCGCCTGTCAGGCCCGGGATGGGCGCGTTTTTCATCCCGGGAGTGAGCGGAGCCTGTCTTATGGAGAGCTTGCGGAGGCAGCGACGCATCAGCCTGTGCCGGCAAAAGTTTCTCTTAAACCTGCTTCTGATTTCACCCTGATTGGCACAAGTCCCCGCAGGCTGGATACAAAAGCGAAAACAAACGGAAGCGCGCAATTCGGGATAGATGCGCAGATACCGGGCATGAAAATCGGGCGGATTATGGCGTGCCCGGTTAAAGGCGGCCATTTGACCGGTTATAATCGGGCGGCAGCACTGGCTGTTCCGGGTGTAGTAGATGTGGTGACGTTGCCAGATGCGATTGCCGTCATAGGCGAGCATATGTGGGCAGCCATGAAAGGGATGGAGGCGGCCTTTCCTCAATGGGATTACGGTCCAAACGCAACCACCTCCACTGATGATATTATTGCCCGCATGAAAAAAGCATCAGAACAGTCTGGTGTTGTGGCCGTCAAAAACGGTAATGCGCAGGAGGCGCTAAAGCAGGCGCACGAGCGTATTGACGCTGTTTATGAGCTTCCTTTTCTGGCGCATGCGCCGCTGGAGCCGATTAATACAACCCTGCATATCAGGCCGGATGGAGCGGATGTCTGGGTTGGCACGCAGGTGCCTGGGCGAGCGCGGCAGGAAGTGGCTGATGCAACGGGTTTACGTCCGGAAAATATTGCCGTGCATAATCACCTGATTGGCGGGGGTTTTGGGCGCAGGCTGGATTCCAATTCCATCGGTCAGGCAGCGCGTTTTGCAAAACAGGTGTCTTACCCTGTGAAGCTGATCTGGACGCGGGAGGAGGATATGACGCAGGATCAGTTCCGTCCGTATTATTATGATCGGATTTCTGCGGGGCTGACTAAGGATGGTGCGATTAGTGGATGGCATCATCGCACGACGGGTTCATCCGTCACGGCGCGCTGGTATCCAGAGGGGATGCAGAAAGGGCTGGACCCGGATGCTGTGGAAGGGGCTGCGCAAACCCCTTATGGCATGCCGGACCAACTGGTTGAATTTGTCCGGGATGAACCTGACGCGGTGACGACGCTCTGGTGGCGGGGGGTGGGCCCAACACATAATGTGTTTGTTGTTGAGAGCATGATTGATGAACTCGCACATCAATCCGGACAGGACCCGCTGGCGCTTCGTAAAAAGCTGGCCGCTCATCAGCCCCGCGCGCTGAAAGTGTTGAACGAAGTGGAAAAGCAGTCCGGCTGGGGGAAGGCGCTTCCGCCGGGCCATGGGATGGGGATTGCGCTCCATTATTCTTTTCAGACATGGTCAGCAACCGTGCTGGAAGTTGCTGTTGAGAAAAATGGGTCGATCCGTCTTGTTCAGGTGCATAGCGCCGTGGATTGCGGGCCGATTGTCTTTCCCGATGGTATTGTGGCGCAAATTCAGGGTGGCCTCATTTTTGGGCTGACGATGGCGCTTTATAATGAAATCACGTTGAAAGACGGACGGGTTGAACAAACCAATTTTCATAATTATCGCATGATGCGTCTGAATGAGGCGCCGGATATCCAGGTGCATCTGGTGCCAGATCCTGAAGCAGAAATTGGTGGGATTGGGGAGGTGGGCACTGTTGCAGCGGCCCCGGCGCTGGCAAACGCTCTGTTTGCCGCAACCGGAAAACGCCTGCGCCGCATTCCATTTGCCAAACAGCTTGGCGGAGAAAAGGCATGATGTCGCTTCGCTCTTTGAAACATGTTTTGCGCGGGGCGACAGCCGTTGCGCTGAGTTTCTACAGTGGCATGGCGTTTGCTGACAGTGCTCCGGGAGCTGAGGCCGATACGCGGCCCGAGCTCATCAAACGAGGTGAGTATCTTTTCCGGGCGGCGGACTGTGCGGCGTGTCACGTAGCACCTAAAGGCGGAAGTCTTACAGGCGGGCGACCTTTCGTGCTGCCTTTTGGCACAATTTTTGCTGTTAACATTACGCCAGACAAGCAAACCGGGATTGGCAATTATACGGATTCTGAGTGGCTGAAAATGTTGCGGGAGGGTGTGGGGCGTGGAGGGAAGCATCTTTATCCCGTCATGCCTTATACGGCTTATACACTGCTGAGTGATGCAGATGCGCTGGCCATCAAGGCTTATCTGTTTAGCGTGAAGCCTGAGAATGTGCCTGCTCCCCAGAACAAGCTGTATTTTCCGTTCAACCAGCGGTGGAGCATGATATTCTGGAACTGGCTGAATAACCCGAACAAACGCTTCCAGCCTGATCCAGCTCAATCGGAACAATGGAACCGCGGGGCTTATCTGACGGAAGCGTTAGGGCATTGCAGCCAGTGCCATACCCCTCGCACCATAACGTACGGCCTGAGTAGTAAAGCTTACGCCGGGGCCGTGCAGGTTGGCTGGCGCGCCTATAATCTGACCTCAGACAAGCAGCACGGTTTGGGAGGCTGGACAGACGAACAACTGACCTCTTACCTCTCGACCGGTAAAGCCAGTGGCAAAGGGGCGGCGTCAGGCCCGATGGCGGAAGCTGTGGAACATGGCCTGCGCTATATGACGCAGGCTGATATTGCCGCCATGGTTACGTATTTGCGCAGTCTGCCGCCTATTGCAGAAGGTCCGGTAGCGCAGGTTATGTCGCCTCAGGCAGACCATGCCTTGAGTGATGTCGCACGCAGAGGGCAGGGGCTTTTTGCACAGGCTTGTGCCGGATGTCATTTATCGGATGGACGCGGCCGGCAGTCTGAGTGGGCCGCGCTTGCTGGGGCACATAGTGTGTCAGATCCTGCTGCGGATAATCTGGTGCAGGTTTTGCGCAGCGGCACAGCACTTGAAACCGGGCAGGGACGCGTTTTTATGCCCGGTTTTTCAAAAGCCTATACAGAGGAAGAGCTTGCGGCCATTGCCTCTTATGTGCTGGCCCATTTTGGCAACACACAGACGGACATCAAACCGTCTGCTTTTAAAAACTAGGGGGCGTTGCAGCACTCACAATATGGCAGGGTTCCTTGCCAATGTTGCGAAAGCGGTGGGGAAGATTGCTGTCAAAATAATAGGCGTCCCCGGGGCCGAGAATAGCGCGCTGGTCGGCCACAGTGACTTCTATTTCCCCACTGATGACCACGCCTCCTTCTTCCCCCGTGTGATGCAGCATGGTTTTGCCAGTATCTGTGCGGGGGGCGTAGACTTCATCCAGCATTTGCAGGGCGCGGCCATTCAGGTTTGTGCCAATCTGGCGGTAAGAAATCCCTTTGCCGCCAATCTCACGCAGTTCAGACGCACGGTAGAAAAGCTTGCGTTCTTCCAAATGCTCGAAGGCGAAAAACTCCGATAAATTCATTGGCAGAGCATGGACAATCTGACGCAGCAATCCAACTGAAGGGTTGATGGCATTGGATTCAATTAGTGAGATTGTGCCATTGGCAACGCCGCATCGTCTCGCCAGTTCGCGTTGGGACAAGCCGCGTTGCGTGCGTAAAGCGTAAAGTGTGCCGCCAACATCCATAACGTCTGATTCTTTCGCTGCTCTCTATTTTTCAACCGTAATGAAAAAACAGGCGTTCTGACAAGGGGAAGACGCAGGGTGCGTTCGATATCTTTGCATCGTATTAGTGTTTGAAGTGTTTTTTATAATGAACACATGCTCCGGGGAACTGTTGAAGGCTGCGGAGATTGAAAAACCTTACAAAACTGTTGCGATAAGGCATTGTTCTCCATATCATCACACAAAAGTAACGTTTATTGTGAGGTCCGTAAAATACTGCTGATACCGAATCTGTTTTGTATCTGTGCAAGAAAGCTCACAGTGCGAGGCGAACGCGCAGAGGTTTTCCGGGCAGCTTTAAGTCTTATGTCTCCGTAGAATTCAGGCTCATCTGAACGCAGAAAAGCGTTTTAACTCCTGCCTTTTTCGGCATTTCAAAGTGGAAGAAACAGACGTGAGCAGAAAAACGAAACTCGCAGAGATGGTCACTTCCCGCCGGAAACTGCCTCTTCGATGTGCATTGTCCTTCTCGGCTTTAACAATGCCTGCGCTTCTTGCGTCAGATCCCGCAAAGGCGGCCTCGGGAGAGGTCTCTGCTCCTGTGTCAACGCAGGTGCATCATACGCCCCGCGGCAAGCGCCCGGTCCGCACCGTGTCTGGTGCGTCTCATACACCTGCAGGCCGCTCTGCCGGAATGGCGACGCCCGCGGTTAGGCATCGGGATCATGGTCCCGTGCAAGGAGGCAGTGAAGCGCTTGAGGTGAGTTCGCACCGCAGTGTTTCGCGCGGGGCAGACAATGTGGTGTCCAAAGCCGTTATGGAGCAGTTCACGCCCGGCACGTCCGTGCTGAAAGCAGCGGATCGTCTGCCGGGGGTTAGTTTCAGTTCCACTGATCCAATGGGGCTGGACCTGTGGGGCTCCAGTATTTATGTGCGCGGCTTTTTTATGGATCAGCTGGGTGCAACTCTGGACGGCATTCCCCTTAATGACATGACATACCAGAGCACAAACGGTCTCAACGTTGTTCAGGCCGCAATTTCTGATGATATTGAACGTACTATTGTGTCCGAGGGGCCGGGTGGTGTTGCTGTTCCGTCTACTTCCACGCTGGGTGGCACGATGCAGTTTGAGACTGGAGACCCGAAAGACAAATTGGGCGGTAAGGTCTCTCAGGGGTTTGGGAGCTATAGCTCTTATCGCACGTATGCGCGTTTCGATAGTGGTAAGCTGAATAACACCGGCACCAAGTTCATGACGGCTTATTCCCGCTCTGATGAAGGATTGTGGGCTGGTGGCGGGTCCCAGTTTCAGCAGCAGGTTGATGCCAAGCTGGTACAGCCGATTGGCAATAACAGTGTCATGAAAGCCTTTTTCAACTGGAGCGACCTGCAGGAATGGGGATATTGGGATACCTCTCTGGCCATGCTGGATGGCTTGGGCTGGCGCACCCCACATCTCTATCCCAATTATGGACTGGCCTATAACTACGCTGCAGGCAACGTTACGCTTCCGACGACGGATGCGATTAATGCCAATGGTGACTCTCCGTATCTTTATGACGGCGGCCAGCATGAAGTTGACTATACGGGCGGCCTGAATTTTGATCTTGAACTGACGGATGCGCTGCGGTGGCGTACCACGCTGTATGGCACCAGTCAGACTGGTTATTACACGTATTCCGATGCCACCGTGCCGTCTGAAGGGACCGGTGCCCCGCTTTCCGAAGAAGTGTGGCAGAACCGTCAGGAACGGTATGGCTTTACGACAAGCTTTCTCTATAAAATTGCTAATCATACCATTGATACAGGCGTCTGGTATGAAAACAACAATCAGGATGCAGGGCTTTTCTGGTATAATGAACCGGCTCTGGGGGAAGGGGCACCTCTTAAAACTGTAGGGCCTTACAATGTCTATGGCCGCGCCTTCCGGCAGGGGTATGGGTTTAGCTGGCGCACCAACAACTTTACCTATCATTTGCAGGATACCTGGCGGCCCATTACCAACCTGCGGATTACTGCGGGGTTCAAATCCATGCTGGCAACGACGGCGGGTGGCGCAAATTACAATAATTCCGACTATACCGGCGTGGATGCGCTTCCTAACGGCGGCATGACGGCAGCAAGTGCCTTCCTCCCGCATGTTGGGGCGAGTTATCGCTTCCTGAAAAACCATGAATTCTATTTTGATTTGGCCGAAAATATGCGGAGCTATCAGGTTACGGCAAATGGTGTCGGGCAGTCTCCCTGGTCTGTGCAGGATCAGGATACGTTCCGTAGGTTGCAGCGTAACCTCTCACCAGAAAAAGACTGGGTCTATGCGGTGGGGTATCGGTATACAGACAAGCTGATTCAGGCCAGTCTGGCAGGGTATCATGCGGATGCCAGAAACCGTTTGCAGACGGCAACGGAAGGCACAATTCTGGCACCGGTCAATACTGTGGTGCCCACAACGGTGCATACCAACGGTGTTGATGCTGCAGTGACCCTTACACCGATCAAGGGATTGGCGATCTATAATAGCGTGAGCTACAACCACTCCACATATGGCGGAAATATTAATACATCAGAGGGTGTTTATTACACAAAAGGGAAGAAAATCGTTAACTTCCCGCAGTTTATGTATAAGGCCAATCTGTCTTATCGCTGGAAGGGGCTTGAAACACATTTTGACGTGCATTATTATTCAAGGCGTTACTTCAGCTATGTGAATGATACCTCAGTGCCCGGTTACTGGCTGGCAAGCACGGGAGCACGCTATAATTTCAGTAAAGTTGGTTTCGCGAAAAACCTTTCTGTAGACTTCAATGTCTATAACCTTTTCAACTCAAAATATATCTCCATGATGGGGCAGAATGGGAACCCGATGTCGGGAGATTATCAGTCTCTTGAGCGTGGTGCAGTGCGTGAATTCTTTGGGACGGTTAGCGCGGAGTTCTGACCTTACAATTCTGTCTATCCTGCACACGTCATACACTGAGGTCAGAATGCCAGCACGCATCACACGTCGAGATTTTATCGGGGGAATATTGGTTTCCACCGCGCTGAGTGGGGTTGTGAAGGGGCTTTCGGCTTCTGCGCAGGCTGCGTCAACAGAGGGTTTTGTGGCTCCTCCTTTGCGCACAGGTTTGCGGGGTAGCCATCCCGGGGCGTTTGAAGCAGCTCACGCGTTGCGGGATGGCACCCTTCAGGAAAAAAATATCAAAGAAACCGATGAAGTTTATGATCTTGTTGTGGTGGGCGGTGGACTGAGTGGTCTGGCCGCAGCGCATTTTTATCGCAAATATGCCGGACCTGAAAAAACTGTTCTGATTATTGAAAATCATGATGATTTTGGTGGGCACGCCAAGAGGAATGAGTTTTCTGTTGATGGGCACAGACTTGTTCTCAACGGTGGCACGCTGGAGATGGAAGCTCCGAAACGCTATAACCAGTGGGCGACGATGATCCTGTCTGACATCGGTGTGAATATAGACGCATATAAAAAGGAAAATATTAAAACAAGCCACCTGTATGAGCAGATGGGGCTGCGTTCCGGGCTGTTTTTCAATCAGGAAATCTGGCCGCATGATTATCTGATGCCTAAAAGCAAAGAGAATGCCGCCGCGCAATGGCGCTATATTTCAGAAGAGGCATTGAAAAATGCACCGCTTTCTGGAAAAGCACGGCAGGATCTTGTCAGGATTGTCTCCTCAACGCAGCCTGATTATATGGCAGGCCAAAGCGTTCCTGAGAAAAAGAAGGCGCTCGCGACTCTCTCTTACAAAGATTATCTGCTGATTATTGCTAAGGTTGATCCTACAGCCGTCGCCATATTTCAAAAAACAGGCGCAGGTATTTTTTGCGTTGGAGGGGATGCTCTGCCCGCGCTGTTTGCGTGGGTCATGGGGTATCCGGGTTTTTCCGGTCTGGGGCTGGGCGATGTGCCGGATGGCCTGCTGTCTGATTTACAGGGCGGCCAGCATGGGCGGCAGAAAGATTCCGAAGAGACCGCTCACTTTCCTGATGGCAATGCGACACTGGCTCGGCTTTTGGTCTCACATCTGGTGCCGGGGGCGACAAAAGCGCGGTCTCAGGATGATATGGGTCTTGCCGGGTTTGCTTATGAAAAACTCGACCAGCCAAATCAGCCTGTTCGTATCCGGTTAGGCACGCTGGCGCTGCACGTTGCGCATGATGGTGTGCCGGAGACGGCGCAAACAGTTTCCGTTCTTTGCGCCCCTGCCGGAGAAGCGACTCCGGTGCAGATCAGCAAAGTGCAGGGGCGACAGGTGGTGCTGGCATGCTGGAACATGATTATCCCTTACATGGTGCCCAGCTTGCCTGCTCCGCAAAAAGAAGCGCTGGCTTATGGTGTTAAAGGGCCGATTGCGTACGTCAATGTTGCCTTAAAAAACTGGCGTGCATTTAAAAAACTGGGTGTGGCAGAAATTTCCTGTCCAGGAATGTTTTTTGAAGAAGTGCAACTAGCGGAACCGATGTCTCTCGGCGGACTGAAAGCCCCCACGGACCCGGAAAAGCCGATTGTCGTCCGGATGATCAAGACATTCGGGGTGCCCGGTCTTTCAAAGCGTGAGCAATATCGGGCCGGACGCAGCGTGCTTTTGGGGCTGACGTTTGAACAGTTTGAAAAAGAAATCCGCAGCCAGTTACAGCGTATTCTGGGGCCGGGCGGCTTTGATGCCCCCCGGGATATTGCAGCCATAACAGTCAATCGGTGGCCTCATGGTTATGCGTATACGTATAATAGCCTGTACGAGCCACTGGACTGGGTCTTTACAGAAACGTCTGAGCGGCCTTGCGTTAAAGCGCGTCAGCCGTTTGGCCGGATTGCTATTGCGAATTCAGATGCCGGCGCCAGCCCGCATACCGATGCGGCGTTTGAACAGGCGCACCGTGCTGTTGTAGAACTGTTGGAGCGGCAGACGTTCCCGTTTGTTTCAGCAATGCCGGGGGGAAGTACTCTGTGACGGCGCAATCTTCTGGCCCACAGCTGGCCAAAAGCCTGAGGCCGCGTCATATCACCATGATTTCTCTTGGTGGTGTAATTGGCGCGGGGCTTTTTATTGGGTCCTCGGGGGCTATTCTGACGGCAGGGCCGAGCGTCCTGATTTCTTACGCTCTCTCCGGCCTCATGGTTTTTCTGGTCAATATCATGCTGCGGGACATTGCTTTGCATGCGCCGGGGCATGGGTCTTTTGTCAGCCAGATCCGGTATGCGCTGGGGCCATTGCCCGGTTTTGTGGCTGGGTGGGTTTACTGGATGGTCTGGGTGACGACGCTTGGTGTGGAAGTGATTGCCTCGGCGTCTCTCATCGCGCTGTATGTGCCTGTGCCGTATGCGGTGATTGAAATTGTCATTCTTGCCGTTATGACGGCCATCAATCTGATGTCTGTCAGAAATTATGGCGAATGTGAATATTGGTTTGCGCTGATTAAGGTTGCCGCCATTTGTCTGTTTGTCGTGATTGGTGTTGTGTTGCTGAGCAGCCACTCTGTGCCGGTTGCAGACAATTTTCTGGGGCATGGTGGCTTTATGCCGATGGGCGCTTTTGCCTTTCTGGCTGCTGTGCCCACTGTTCTGTTTTCCATGACGGGAAGCGAGATTGCGACCATTGCGGCTTTGGAATCAGATAATCCGGATCGCAATATTGCCCGGATTACGCGCACGGTTGCGGTGCGGTTGCTGGTCTTTTATCTGACCTCAATTACCTTGATTTTGTGTCTTTTGCCCTGGTCGCAGAGCGTGCGTGGAATTTCACCTTTCCTCATGACGCTTGAGCGCTTCCATGTGCCCTATGCCAGTGTGGTGATGACGCTGGTCATTCTGTCCGCAACATTGTCGACGCTCAATTCAGGTTTATACGCCACATCCCGCGTGGTGTATGAAATGGCCCGCAGGGGGGATGCGCCACGCGCCTTGCAGGTCATGGCGCCACAGGCACATCTGCCACGTCGGGCTGTGCTGGCCAGTGCTGCTGTAGCGTTGCTGGTTTCTGCCACGGCCGTTCTGTCGCCCGGGGTGGTGTTTGCCTTTCTGGTGGCCACAACCGGCGCATTTATCATGGTCTACAATATCCTCATTGTCTGTGCGCGGTTGCGGCTGTATCGGCCGGGCGCATGGAAGGGATGGCTGGCAATCATCATGCTCGTGGGGGTTCTGCTTTCCATGCTGGGTGCGCCGGAAACACGGCATGAACTGGCTGTCGGGGCGGTCGCTCTGTGCCTTATTACGTTGGGTGGCTGGATAAAACTTCGTTCCGGTGGCGTTGCATCTGGAGCCAGAGAATGACACTCTTTTTCTCCCTGCGCAGTGCGGCTGCGTATTCATCTGCTCTATCAGCCAAGGGGTTTGATTTTATGCGCTATTCCACAGCTCTCCGGTCCGGCTGGGCGGCTCTCGTGCTGGGTCTTGTGGCACTGGGAGTGTCTTCCGTAGCGTCCCTTAAAGCGTGGGCAGATGAGCCGGTTGTGCAGGAAGAAGAAAGCGACATTATCAAGCTTTCTCCGGTCACGCCGCATCGTATTCTGGTGCAGGATACTGCTGACACACATGCCAAGGATGGCCGTATTTACGTTGTGGATGCGGACAAGGGGAAGCTGCTCGGCATGGTGCAGGCAGCCTATAACGGCAATGTTGTACAGGACCCCAAAGGCCGGGCATTTTATGTGGCGGAGACGGTCTGGTCTCGCGGTAATCGCGGAGATCGTCTTGACCTTCTGCCCGCGTATGACCCGCAGACGCTGACCATTACGAATGATGAAGTGCTGCCGGGCAGGGCGCTGGTCACGCCCAAGAAAAATGATCTTGCAATCAGTCAGGATGGCGGACGTGTGTATGTGTTTTCCATGGTGCCCACCAATGCGGTGCATGTTGTGGATACGGCCACGCATAAGGTCAGCCAGACAGTCGATCTGCCGGGTTGCGCCCTGGCCTATCCGTGGGGGAATGACGGGTTTACGTCCATCTGTGCGGATGGTGGCCTTGCCAATGTCAGCCTGAAGGATGGCACAGCAAAGGTTGCGCACACCAAGCCGTTTTTTGACCCGGAAAAGGACGCTGTTTTTGAGCACAGCCCAACCCGGCGGTCTGAGGGCAAAACGTGGTTTATTTCCTATAGCGGCCTTGTTTATCCCACCGCCTTGTCTGCTGACAGCAAGGTGGAAGCGCCCTGGTCTATTCAGGAAGCAGCTGGCATGAAAAAAGCCCCTGCTGCTGAGGCTCCTTTTGCTAAAACATGGCGTCCGGGCGGCTGGCAACTCTCTGCTCTCCATTACGCCAGCGGGCACCTGTTTGTGCTGATGCATGAAGGCACATTCTGGACCCACAAAAAGCCGGGCACGGAAATCTGGGAACTGGATACTGCAACGCATAAACTGGTGCGGCGTATTCCGTTACCTGCGCCGGCTACGATGGTAGGCGTCACGCAGGATGACAAACCGCTCCTGTTTACCAACGACAATGCGGGTGATCTGTTTATCTGGGACATGAAAAGCGGCAGGCAGCTGCACAAGATGCCTCATCTGGGTGATGACCTGTACTTCACTGTCGCGCTGGGTGAATGAGCGTGCATAACCTTTTACTTCAGATGCTGGGGGCGTTGGGCAGCGGGGCGTTTGGTGCGCTGTTCCTGTTCACCGGTATTGGCAAAGCTACTGACAGCGCCCGGTTTGCCTCAGATATTGCAGCCTATCGCCTGTTGCCGCTGGATGGGGCGTTTCCGGCTGCCTACGCCATTATTGTGACGGAAACCCTGCTCGGGATCTGGCTGTTTTCTGGCGCTGCCACACTGGCGGCTGGACTGCTCTCGGCGGTCCTGTTGCTGGTGTTTGCGGCTGCGATGGGGATCAACGTGGCGCGAGGCCGCACCCATCTGTCCTGCGGGTGCATCCCTGGTGTGGATGCGCGGCTGTCATGGGCTTCCGTTTTCCGCAATGTGATGCTCGCGGTGCTGGTTTTTCTGGTGGGACTGTGCGGTCAGCCGGAGTTTGGCCTGCTGTGTGTTGAAGGCTTGCTCATGGGCGTTGCCCTTCTGCTGCTGTGTGTGGCAACGGCGTCTCTTACTGGCGCGGAGGCGCTGAGCTGATGCTGATTATTCTTACAGTGTCCACATTGTTGCTGACCGTCTTTACGTTGGGGCTGGCGCTGGGTGTGTTTGTGCTGGCCCGCCAGATTGGTGTGCTGCATGAGCGGCTGGCTCCCATTGGTGTGCAGCCGGTTTTGTCCGGCTTGCAGGTCGGGCAAGCGCTGCCTCAGGTCACCGCCCGCACGCTGGCTGATGCGCCGGTTGCCATTGGGGGTGCCAGTGCGACTGGCCGCGCCATGATGCTGATGTTTGTCTCGGCTGACTGCCCCGTCTGTAAGCGTGCTCTGCCTGTGGCACGTGCTGTGGCGCAGGAGCATGGGCTTGATCTGGCGCTGATAGGCGAGGGCGATGTTGCCGCCCTTTCGGCCATGGCGCAGCGGACGCCGCTGGGTGGTGTGCCGTTGCTGGTCAGCATGGAACTGCTTTTGCTGATGCAGATTGGCCGCCTGCCGACTTTGGTGGTGCTTGACCCCCGTGGTGTCATCACCGCGCGGGACGTTGCCAGCAGCCGCCGCGAAATTGAATCTTTGGTTGCTACGTTGCCGCAGGCACGTCCGGCCCAAATGAAGGAGACCTCTCATGTCGCAGTCTGATGTGTCCGCACGGTCTGGCACGCGCGCTGAAAAAGACGGCACGGCACACAGCCTGCTGGACCGCACGATTGAGCGTTTGACCCGCCACGTTGCAGGTCATAGTTCCCGCCGGGGCCTGCTTGGGCGCGTTGGGGCGTGGGTGACGTTCGGGGCGTTGATCCCAACGTTGCCGGTCGAGCGGGCGTCTGCCGCACAGGCCGCTAAACCCAAATTCAAGGCCCCCACACCCTTTGCGGCTGATGCCCAGACGACGGACCCTACGGCCTGTAATTACTGGCGCTATTGCGCGATTGACGGGTTTCTGTGCGCATCCTGCGGCGGTGGTGTTCATAGCTGCCCACCGGGGACGAGCCCTTCACCTACCTCATGGATTGGCACCTGCTTTAATCCCGGAGACGGGCAGTCCTACCTTGTTGCGTATCGGGACTGTTGCGGACAGGATGCGTGCAGCCAGCCCCTGTGCGTTGGCACGGAGGGTGACCAGCCGAGCTACCGGCCTCAGGCCAATAATGATATCATCTGGTGCTTTGGTACAGGCGCACTGATCTATAATTGTTCGACTTCTGTTATTGTTGGGAATGCATCATGATTAAACACGGTTTACGTCTTCTGGCTGGTGTTCTTGCCGCGGTTCCGGTTCTGGCGGGTTCTGCCCACGCAGCCTCTGACGGGCTGACGGTTTACAACACCAACTGTTCCGTATGCCATCAGGCTGGTGGGGCAGGGATGCCGGGCCAGTTTCCTGTTCTGAAAAACCGGATTGATAAAATTGCAGCTACGCCTGAAGGCAAGAAATATCTGATGGATGTTGTGCTGAACGGTCTGCACGGCCCCATTCAGGCCGGTGGCGCGGCTTATGCCGGGTTTATGCCGTCTCTCAAGGCGCTCTCTGATGACGATATTGCGGCTGTGCTGACCTATGTGGCGTCTCTGGGTGATACCTCACCGGCTCCGACTATTACGGCGGATGATGTGAAGGCAGCCCGCGCAACCCCCAAGAAAGGTCCGGAAATTCAGGCTGAACGGAATGCGCTGAATGCTGCTCACCCTATTCCGTAATGTTGTAGGGGAATGCACGCTGCGGCCTGCCAGACGCATGGTTTGTCTGGCAGGGGCGGTGTCTGCGTTTCTGTTGTGGGCTGACACAGCGCCCACAGCAGGGGCCGCGATGCTGGACCATGCGACCACAAACTATCTGACTCATTGTGGTGGCTGCCACGGGATTGAAGGTGTTTCAGCCCGCACATTTGTACCGATTTTGCGAGACCATGTCGGCACATTTGCCTGCTCAGCAGAGGGGCGGGCCTATATCGGGCGGGTGCCGGGTGTTTCCATGTCCTTGATTCGGGATGATCAGGAACTGGCAGATGTCATGAATTTTGTGCTGTTTCGTATGGGCGGGGCCAGTACACCGGCAGGCACCAAACCTTTTACGGCTGCGGAAATTCATACCTTGAGGGCACAGCCGATTGCCTCAACGGATCTTCTGGCCTTACGGGCCGAGGTGCTGGCCCGCGCTGCGGCGCAGTGCCCCCGTTAAGAGGGCGAAAGTGCATGCGGGTTGGCTTCCAGAAAAGACTGAATGGAGCTGTGGCCCGTTTCCATAACGCTCAGCAGGCTTTCCAGATGTTCCCGGTTGTTGACCAGCCCGCGCGCTTCCACCGTGCCATCCGGGGCCAGAAGCACCGCAAAGGGAACCCGGTCTACGCCCAGCAGACGGCCGATTGTAGCGGAATTGACCATGTCACGCGGGGCAATGCCAAGGGTGGAGACCGCTTCTTCCTGCGCCTGCGGGGTATCATCCCCCACAAACAGCAGGTCAAGTTTTTCACGAACGCAAAAATCATGCGTAATGGACACCGTTTTTTGCGAAATCGGACAGGTTCCGGAAACAAACAGCAGCAGCAATTTTCTGCCATTGGGACGCAGCCCACCGATGATGACGTCCTGCCCGTCCAGGGTTGTCTGGGGATGGGCATCCAGCCGGGAGGCCGTGGGGTTGACCGGAGCGAGAGCGCCAAGGGGCGCAATTTTGCGGTACAGTGCTTTAACCTGTTTGAGCAGCAGCAGGGCGACAGCGGCAGTCAGCACCATGATGATCCACAGTGTGCCCTGTGCCAGTATCAGAGCCTTCATATCCATCAGTTCCCGGTTGTTTGCCTGACTATTGCAACAAATGGCCTGATGGTCGATCAAAATATCCTCCTTTAAGGAACGAGCCCGCCATGTCTCATGCTTTGCAATTTTATTATAATGGCCAGTGGGTTAACCCGGTGGGTAGCCGCACGCTGGATGTTATCAATCCTGCAACGGAAGAGGTGTGCAGCACGATCGCACTTGGGGAAGCTGAGGATGTAAACCGGGCGGTGGCCGCTGCCCGCAAGGCCTTTCCGGCATGGTCCGTCACCACGCGGGAAGAGCGTCTGGCTGTGCTGGAGCGTATTCTTGTTGTCTATAAAAAGCGCTCTGAAGATATGGCGCAGGCGATTTCTCAGGAAATGGGCTCCCCCATTGCCCGGGCGCGGGACAGCCAGACATGGGCTGGCATGGCGCATCTGGAAGAAATGATTTCAGCCCTTAAAACCTACGTGTTTGACGAAATGCGGGGTGATATTCTGATCACCCGCGAGGCGGTTGGGGTTGCAGGGCTGATTACACCGTGGAACTGGCCGATGAACCAGATTATGTGCAAGGTCGCGCCCGCGCTTGCCGCAGGCTGCACAGTGGTGATGAAGCCCAGCGAGGTCGCACCGCTCAGTGCTCTGGTCTTTACGGAAATTCTGGATGAGGCAGGTCTGCCGCCGGGTGTTTATAATATGGTCAACGGTGATGGCCCCGGTGTGGGAGAAGCCATTGCCAGCCACCCGGATGTGGATATGGTTTCCATTACCGGTTCGACCCGTGCCGGTATTGCTGTTGCAAAACTGGCGGCGGAAACGGTCAAGCGTGTGCATCAGGAACTAGGCGGGAAATCACCAAATATCATTCTGCCTGATGCAGATTTTGAAGATACCGTAACGCGAGGTGTTAAAGGCTGCTTTAGCAATTCCGGCCAGTCCTGTGATGCGCCCACCCGTATGCTTGTGCCGCGTGCGCAGATGGAACAGGCGATGCAGATTGCCAAAACGGCTGCTGAATCCTTCAAAATGGGTTCTCCGGCGGATGAAACCACCCAGCTTGGACCGGTTGTGAGTGCCGTGCAGTATGACCGGATTCAGAAGCTGATTGCCAAAGGCATTGAAGAAGGCGCGACCCTCGTAACGGGCGGCCTTGGCAAACCGGAAGGTCTGGAAACCGGGTATTACGTCAAGCCCACCGTGTTCGGGAATGTTGTGCCGGATATGACCATCTCACGTGAGGAAATCTTCGGGCCGGTTCTGTCTATTCTGGCCTATGATGATGAAGAGCAGGCCATTCAGATTGCCAATGATACACCTTATGGTCTGGGAGCCTATGTTCAGTCTGGTGACCTGAAGCACGCCAGAGTCGTGGCACGCCGCCTGCGGGCCGGGAACGTGAATATCAACGGGGCAGCATGGACCGTGGCCGCACCATTTGGTGGTTATGGTCAGTCCGGAAACGGGCGCGAATGCAGCTCCTTCGGGTTGACAGACTTTCTGGAAATTAAAGCCATTATTGGATATGGCGAGGGCGCATGAACACGGTAGCCAGCCTTTACGCAGCAGATGGCGGGGGTGGTCTGGTCTATCCGCCTCTGGGTGGCAGCACGCATGCCGATATTGTCATTGTAGGGGCTGGTCTGACCGGGCTTTCGGCAGCGCTGCACCTTGCTGAAAAAGGTGTGAAGGTGGTTGTTCTGGAGACCGAACAGCCCGGCTGGGGGGCTTCCGGGCGCAACGGGGGGCAGGTGAATCCCGGCCTCAAACCTCTTCCCTCGCAAGTGGAGCAGGATTTCGGGCCGGTGCATGGCTCCGCTCTTGTGGAGGCTGCCTGGAACGCGCCCAATCTGGTTTTTGATCTGATTGAGCGGCATGGCATTGCGTGCTCGGCCTTGCGTGGCGGAACGCTGAGAGCCGCTACAGTGCCCGCCCAACTTGCGCCTTTGCGGGAACTGACAGACGAGTGCCTGAAGCGCGGCTGGCCGGTGCAATGGCTGGAGCCAGCGGACATGCAGGCACGCTCCGGCAATGCTCTGTATTGCGGTGGGATGCTGGATGCACGGGGCGGACAGCTTGATCCGCTGGCCTATACGCGAGGGCTTGCACAGGCTGCGGTCAAAGCCGGGGCGAGCCTGTATGGGGGAACGCGTGTTACGTCTTTTGCGCGGCAGGGTGATGCGTGGCAGGTGCAGACGGGGCAGGGTTCTGTCCGTGCTGATAGACTGCTTTTTGCGACAAACGGTTATACAGACAAAGCGTGGGATGCTCTGCGGCGCTCTGTCGTGCCGGTCTATAGCGGTATTGTCGCCAGCACTCCGTTGCCAGAGGAGCGTGCCGCCCGTATTTTGGCGCAGCACGAAGTTTTGTATGAACTGGGCCAGATTACTACGTACTACCGGGTGGATGCGCAGCGACGGTTGTTGATGGGCGGCCGATCCTATTCTCATCATTTACACGGGGCTTCGGCTTTTCCGTATCTGGTTCAGCGGGCGTTAACGCGCTGGCCGGAACTGCGCGATATCAGCTGGACCCATGGCTGGAACGGGCAGCTGGGTGTCACGCTGGACCATTATCCGCACTGGCATGAGCCGGAGCCTGGTTTGCTGGCCTGTGTGGGCTATAATGGGCGTGGCGTGGCGATGGCGACGGTCATGGGGCAGCACATCGCACAATACGTGACGGGTCAGGGCACGCCGCTGTTCCCGCCAACCCCGGTCAAACCCATAGCCGGGCATTTTGGGTGGAAAATAGGTGTGGCAGGGCGCATCTTATGGGGGCGGCTGGCGGATCGGCTGGGGCGCGTCTGATGCACGGTGAGGGCTGGGATTCCAGTCCACGCCTTGAAAAAGTCTGACTGGGTCCATAGGGAGAAAAGCGGGATGCTTCGGTGCTCTTTTAAGACAAACGTCAAAAAGGGGAGCAGCCACAGCCCGCTGAACTCAGGATGACAATGCCCGTTTCACTTCTTGCCTGCATGATTGCCAGCGCCAGCCATTATCATATTCCCTCGCGTGTTCTGCCTGTGATCCAGAAGGTCGAAGGAGGTGTGACAGGGATGGTGCATCCGAACGGGGATGGCAGTGCGGATCTGGGGCTGATGCAGATCAACACGCGCTGGGTGCAGCCTCTGGCTGATATCCGTCATCTCTCGGTGCCAGCGACCGCCACGCGCCTGATTTCAGATCCCTGTTTTAATGTGGCGGCCTCAGCGCTCATCATGCGGACTTATATTGATGAGGCGCATGGTGATGTGATGCGGGCTATCGGCTATTATCATTCCCACACGCCAACGCTGAGTGCGGCTTACAGGCGGAAGGTGCTGAACATGGCCTCATCCATGTTTGCCGCTAATAAATGACGGGTCGTGCTTCCGCGCGAGCCAGCCAGCAAGGTCCGCTTTAGGGGGTGCATTTTTCAAACACTTTGCGGGAGACCCGGAACAGTGTTTCCCGCAGCCAGCGGTGGACGGGGTCCGTATCCCGCCGGGGGTGCCAGGCCTGAAAGGCTTCTACGCTCGGCAGGGAGAGCGGGAATTCAAAAGAGGCCAGTCCCAGAGCCTTCAACGAGATATGGTTGATGACAAGGCCGGGGAGGGGAAGGATGAGGTCCGTCTCCTTCATGCTTTCCACCATGCAATGATAGGTGGGAACCACCATGGCGATCCGGCGTGTCAGGCCGTGCTGGTTTTGTAACATCCAGTCGATGGGGCCGCGTGCCCGGCCTCTGCGGGAGACGCTGATGTAATCATACAGCACCATGCTTTGAGGCGTGATGGGAGCGGCAAGAATAGGGTGATCCTTCCGCACCAGTCCTTGCATGTGGTCTCGCAGGACTGTCTGGCGTCGGATTTCGGGCTTCATCAGGTCGGTCGCGCCAAGATACAGGTCAATGCCGCCATCCCGTAACGGGTCAGAGACCGCGGCATCCAGCTCCGGGGCCCATATCACTTCACAGCGCGGGCACTCCTGCTTGAGGGCTTTCAGAAGCGGCAGGGCGAGGGCGGCCACCACCAGATCATTCGCGCGGATGGTGAAGGTGGGGGCCATGTTGGCCAGATTGGCGAGGGCACGCGTTTCCAGCAGGCTGTCCGCACTGTGGACCAGATCCTGCACCTGACTGAGAACCCCGGTGGCAAAGGCCGAAGGGATCATACGCCGACCGGCCTGCACTAAAATGGGGTCTGCAAAGGTGGTGCGGAGTTTGGCGAGCTGGCGGCTCATGGCAGGTTCACTGACCTTCATGCGGCGGGCCGCACGGGATACACTCTCTTCTTCAGTCAACACCTTGAGGTAACGAAGCAGATCGAGATCGTAGCGTTTCATCCCTCCAGAAATAGATTTTGTGTGGCGGATTGACCAGAAATTATTCTTCCGAAAATCGAAGTCGTCGCTTTCCACAAATGAGGGTTGTCGGCAGGCGGGCTCTCAGGATCATGTGCGGCCATGAACAACGTCGCCCCTCCACAGGCGGTCGGTGAGCCTGTCGTTCACGCCTCTCCACCACGGCCGTCCTATATTCCGCCTTTTGGTCTGCGGACTGTCATTGGCTGCCTTGGCATGCTGCTGGCGGTGCATATTGCAGGTTTTAATGAACATGTGACTGAAATCGGCCTGTCCGACATTCGCGGTGCGATGCATATCGGCCACGATGAGGGGACGTGGGTCATCTCCATTTATGAGGCGTTCAATATTGCGGCCATGGCCTTCACGCCGTGGTTCTATATGACGTTCTCAATCTACCGTTTTTCCATTTTTATGACGACGGTGATGGCGATCCTCTCCATCCCCGCGCCGTTCATGCCGGATGTGACATCGCTTTGTATTTTGCGGGCCTTTCAGGGGCTGGCGGGGGGCTGTCTGCCGCCGGTGCTGATGACCGTGATGCTCAAATATCTGCCGCCGCAGATCCGCGTCTTCGGTATTGGTGGCTATGCCATGAGCGCGACCTTCGGGCCTAATCTTGGCCTGCCGCTGGAAGCCTTCTGGTTTGAGCATGTCGGCTGGCACTGGCTGTATTGGGAGATTATCCCGCTTGCCGTGATCGCCGTGGGCATGATGGCGTATGGCCTGCCGCGTGACCCCATGCATTTTGAACGGTTTGAGAAGTTCAACTGGTTCGGGCTGATTGTAGGCGTGCCGGCCATCTGCTCACTGGTGACGGTGCTGTATCAGGGGGACAGGCTCGACTGGTTCCGCTCGCCCCTCATCACCAATCTGACATTCTGGGGCATGGCGGCCTTTATCGTGTTCGTCATTAACGAGGCCTATCATCCCAGCCCCTATTTCCGCATTCAGTACTGGCGGTCCCGCAATATTCAGGCGTCGTTGCTCTCACTGGTCGGTATTCTGGCGATCTGCTCCATTATGGGGGAAATTCCCGCCCTGTATCTGGAATCTGTGCGCGGCTATAGGCCTATTCAGGCGGCTCCCGTCTCATTGGTGGTGGCGTTGCCGCAGCTGATTATGCTGCCGCTGATTGCGGCCATCTGTAACCGCCGCAAGGTGGACTGCCGCTTTGTGCTGGCCGGGGGCATGCTGTGCCTTGCGGCTTCGGCGTGGCTGGGCACGTGGCTGACGGTGGACTGGGTGCGGAACAATTTCTATCCGCTCCAGATCCTGCAGGTATTCGGCCAGCCGATGACGGTCATCCCGACCCTGATGCTGGCGACCATGGCCATGGGGCCTGCGGATGGGCCGTTCATCTCCGGCATGGTGAACATGCTCAAGGGGCTGGCCAATGCAGTGGCTTATGCGCTGTTTGCCGCACTCAGCCGCCGGCGTGAGCAGTATCATTCCACCATGTTGCTGGACCATCACGGCACGCATGCTCTGGCTTTGCAGGGTATGGGGAATCCCATCACGCAGCAGCTTTCCGGCACGTCGCCCGATAGCGGGCATGTGGCCCGGAACTCCCTGCAGGTCTTTCACACCTACGTGCATGAGCAGTCTCTCGTGCTCGCACTCAACGATATCTACGCCCTGCTGATTGTCGTCTGCCTTGGCTATGCGGTGATGAACCTGGTGCTGCCGCATCGTGTCTATCCGCCCCGTGCGCCGTCTCCCAACACTCCCGCTCGTTAATCCGGAACTCTGACCATGATTTACAAAAAACCTCTGCTTTACGCAGGCTGTGCCGCCGGTGTTCTTGCCCTTATTGCGTGGGGCGGCGCGCGTTGGGTCAATGGGGATGGTGTGAACCAGTACACCAATGATGCCTATGTAACGGCGGATTTCCCGACGGTTGCGCCCAAGGTCTCCGGGCGTATTGACCGCGTTATTGCGCAGGACAACGAGCAGGTGCATGCGGGCGAGGAACTGGCCCATATTGAGGACGATGATTACCGCGCCGCACTGGATGTGGCGAAGGGGAACAGGCTGGCCGCTCAGGGGGACGTGACCAACCTTGAGGCCGAACTGGCGCGGCAGGATGCAGTCATTGCAGAAGCGCGGGCGGCCGTGCAGGCGGATCAGGCCAACCTGATGTTTGCCCGGCAGAATGCGGTGCGATACCGCAATCTCTCTTCCGGCGGGGCGGGGACCATTGAGCAGAAGCAGTCCTCCGAAGCGC
The DNA here is from genome assembly GCF_001580535.1 of Acetobacter cerevisiae. GTDB lineage: Bacteria > Pseudomonadota > Alphaproteobacteria > Acetobacterales > Acetobacteraceae > Acetobacter > Acetobacter cerevisiae. The sequence continues at coordinate 27,373 of NZ_LHZA01000130.1, forward strand.
ATGAGAAGGAAGCCGAAGCTGCCATTGCGCGCGATCAGGCCGGAGTGGACGCTGCCATCCGTCAGGTGGCTGTGCTGAAAGGTCAGCTTGAGCGGGCTCGTGGTGTGCTGGTGCGCGCACAGGGGGATGAAAAGCAGGCAGACCTTAACCTGTCTTACTGCACCATTCCGGCCCCCATGGATGGCGTGGTGGGTGAACGTGGCGTGCGCGTGGGGAATTATGTGCATCCGGGCACGGGTATTCTGGCGGTTGTGCCGACCCATGCGGCCTATGTGCTGGCCAATTTTCAGGAAACCCAGTTGACCAAAGTGCAGGCCGGGCAGCGGGCGACCATCTGGGTGGATACGTTCCCCGGCCATCCGCTCAAGGCGCATGTGGACTCACTGGCACCGGCAACGGGCGTGGCGTTTGCCCCCATCCAGCCGGACAATGCGACGGGCAACTTTACCAAGGTGGTCCAGCGTATTCCGGTCAAGCTGACCTTTGATACGGACCAGCCGCTGGCGGCCAGGGTGCGGGTTGGGATGTCGGTGGAAGCCAATATCGATACGTCTTCAAAGCCGGAAGGGCCGCATGCCAATGACGCTCGCTATGTCTGGCAGTAACGCCATGAAGCGCTTTCTTCTTGCCGGGTTTTCCATGGTGGTTCTTGCGGGCTGCACAGTCGGGCCGACCTATCACAAGCCGCAGGTCAAGGCGCCGGCTGCATGGCGGGATACGCAGCCCCCAGCGGAAAGCCGCGTCACCACCGCGTCCACCGATCCGCAGTGGTGGAAACTGTTTAATGATCCCGCTTTGACGAAGCTGGAACATGAGGTCGCGTCCTCCAATCTGGACCTGAAAGCCGCCAGTCTGCGCCTGATGCAAAGTCAGGCAGAGCGGCGCATAGCCAGTGCCGCGCAGATGCCGCATGTGGAAGCCAATGCCTCCTATGGGCGGGAGCGGGCCAGCACGAATGGTGTGCTGGGGCTGCTTGGCACCATGGAGCGGGAGCAGGCGGGCTCTATTGCCTCAGGCTCACAGGGCTTTGGTCCGACGGCGCTGCCGGGGAGCGTGGGCAATCCTTCCTTCAATCTGCCGCAATACGGGATGAATGCCTCGTGGGAAGTGGATTTCTGGGGGCATGTCCGGCGCCAGGTAGAAGCAGCGACAGCTGCGACGCAGGAAACCGAGGAAATGCGCCGCGATACGCTGGTTTCCCTGATGGCCGAGACAGCACAGGATTATATCGACCTGCGGGCTACGCAAACGCAGGTTGGCATTCTTGAGCATAATATCGAGGTCGCCAACAACAGTGTTCGGCTGACGAGCCTGCGGTTCCAGCAGGGGGCGGCCACGCGGCTGGATGTCGCGGAGGCGACGGGCCAGCTTCACACTTTCACCTCGCGTCTGGCTCCCCTTAAAGCGCAGGAAACGCATATGCTGAATGCGTTGAGTTTCCTTGTGGCGCGGGAGCCGGGCGCGCTGGATGCCGAGCTGGGCAAGCCTTCCGGCATTCCGTCTGTGCCTGCTGTGGTGCCGGTCGGCCTGCCGTCGGAACTGGCGGAGCGTCGGCCCGATATCCGCATGGCGGCGGATCATCTACATGCGGCGACGGCAGCCATTGGTGTGGCGATTGCGGACTTTTTCCCGCGTGTGACGCTCTCGGGTAGTCTGGATATTCAGGCGCTCCAGTTCAGCGGGTTAGGCTCATGGGCTTCGCGTCAGTATGGCTTTGGTCCGACGGCGACGCTGCCGCTTTTTGAAGGGGGACGCCTGACCGGCCAGCTGCATCTGCGCAAGGCGCAGCAGAAGGAAGCCGCCACCCTGTTCCAGCGCACGGTGCTGAAAGCCTGGCAGGAAATTGATGACGCCATGGCGGACTTTACCGCGGCCCAGAGACGGCGCGACGAACTGGCGGAAGCCGTGCATGAGAACGAGATTGCTGTGGAAACGGCCAAAGCTCAGTATGTGCAGGGGGCGTCTGACTTCCTGAATGTGCTGACTTTGCAGAATGCGCTGCTCTCCTCACAGAGCGCTTTGGCTACAGCCACGGCGCAGGTGGCCGGGTCTGTCACGCATCTCTATCGCGCTGTGGGCGGAGGGTGGCAGGATATCTATCCTGACAAGACGCCTGCCAGAATACCGGCCTGAGGGATAATCCATGATAACAGTGAGACGAGGCGCGACCCTTAGTTCCGCGCAGTCGGATACGCTGACGCTCGAGTGCCATTTTGCTTTTGCGGATTATCAGGACCCTGCCCATCAGCATGATGGGCGATTGCGGGTTCTCAATCAGGGCACGCTGCGTCCCTCTGAGGTCTATCATCTGGGGCCTGAAGCTGCGGTTGACGTGGTGACATGGGTGCGGGCAGGGAGCCTGACGGCACAGATTGACGCGTTTGCACCGGAGGAGATTCAGGCCGACGGATTGCATCTGATCAGCACGGGTTCAGGTTGCCAGAAGCTGGCATGGCAAGCCGGGCCGGAGGGGGCGTCTTTTCTCCAGTTCTGGTTTTTGCCGGATACGGATGAAGGGATGCCACGGCAGGAAAGCCGCCTCAGTTTTCCGCAAGGGGAAGATGGTGGCTTTAGAATTCTGGCGTCCGGTTTCCCTGAAGATGATCCCGAGGAAAGTGAGGTCGTTACAGATGGCGCGCCAGTGGCCCTGAGTGCGGGCGCGCGCCTGCTACATGCCGTTATACCAGCGGGAGAGGGGGCGGCTTACAGCACCAGTGTAAACCGTGACCTGTATCTGCTGGTAGTGTCGGGGATGGTCAATGTTGCGGATGCTGTGTTGCAGGCGGGGGATGCTGCGGCTGTGAGCGATGTCAGAGATTTGACGGTGATGGCGCAGGAGCAGGCTGTTGTTTTGCTGACGGATGTGGCTTCGACCTGACCGGAGCGGCGCAGGGTACGCCGCAGGTCAGGGCGCAGGCTGTTAGGGGGCTTTGCCGAAACAGGCCTTGCTCCGTGCGACTTTGCCGGACCCGATAACGCTGATGATCAGGAAAAGTGTCGTTTCACAGAATGCCAGCATCCATAAGGGAAGCGACGGCCCGGCAAACCCGGCCAGAAGCAACAAACCTACGCCGACCATCTGGCTGGAGGCCAGCCGACGTGTGGCAACCCAGCGGTAGGCCGTGCTGGCCAAGAGGTAGAGGGCCGGGCCGAGTGTCATGACCAGAGCGGGGGCCCCTTTGGCCTCCTCAACCGGATTTTCCAGAAGCATATCCATGGCGACGGCGGTGACGATAATCCCGCCAATCAGAATGACATGCAGATAATGGAAGTACGCTCCCATCCGGCCCGGATCGGAGGAACTGCTGATGGCGTGTTCGGCTTCCTCGCTGGAGGTTTCAAAATACAGCCACCACATGGCGAGGGTGCAGAGAAAGCTTGCACCAAACCCGCCAAACTCAATCCATGACCAGTGCTCGCTTTCCGCAAGGGAAAGACCAGAGGCCATGATGGTTTCCCCAAGGGCGACAATCACAAACAGCTGGCAGCGTTCCACAATATGGCTGCCTGAAATGGTCCAGTCCGACGTGTGAGAGCGGCCCAGTCCCGGCAGCCAGAACCCGAACATGGGAGAAAAATATTCGCAGGCGACCCCGGCGGCCCATAACGGCACACGGGCTTCCGGTGAGGCCAGCCCGCCTGCAATCCAGAAGCAGGCGGCAATGATACCCCAGCCCAGAATACGGCGGTAATTGGGGGCAAGAGGGTGCGAGGCAGGGAGGCTGAACACAATAAACGCGGAGCGGCCGACCTGCATGAGGCTGTAACACAGCGCGAAGGCCAGCCCACGTTCCCCAAACGCTTCCGGAGCAGCTGCGCCGCACACAAGGGCCAGTGCCATGGTGAGAAACAGCACGCCACGCAGGGCGGGCACGCGCGGGTCAAACCAGTTAGTCACCCAGCCGGTATATTGCCAGCCCAGCCATGCGGCGAACCACAGGATAAGGGTTTGCAGGCCGCCCAGAGGCGTTAGATGATGCAGCAGGCCATGACTGATCTGGGTGACAAGAAACACGTAGACCAGATCAAAAAACAGCTCCTCATTCATCACGCGGGTATTGTCTGCTCCCGGTTGGCGCATGAGGGGATGAGATGAGGCATCCTGTGCAGTCATGAACAACTCAGTTGAGAAGGGGGCGTCTTGAACGCTTCTGCGGCAAACCCGCGTTGCGTAGCACATTCCTGCGCCAGAAAATCAAGTAGGGCGCGCACGGCGGGCACAAGCCCGCGTCGGGATGGAAAAACTGCATGGATAATGCCTGCGCGAGGCTGCCAGCCGGGCAGAACCTGCACAAGGCGTCCGGCCTCAATATCCTGCCAGATCATCATGGTGGGGAGTTGCACAATGCCGCTGCCAATAAGGGCAGCTTCCCGCAGCACGGCCATATCATCCGTGGCAAGGCGGGGTTCATGAAAAACCGTGGCGGTCTGCCCCTGCTGATTTTCCAGCAGCCACGAATGGGTGCCGGGATGGGTTTTGAAGTCCAGACTGGGCAGGCCGTTCAGATCAGCAGGCGAGGCAAGAGGCTTAGGCACCAGAGAGGGCGCGGCAATGAGGCATTGCGTGCTGGTGTCGAGCGTCCGCATGACGAGGTCGGACGGGGCGAGCGGTGGAAAGCGCACGCGGATGGCGAGGTCAAACCCTTCCTTCAGGACATCCACCTGCCGGTTGGTGCTTTCAAGCTGAAGGGTGACAGCGGGGTAGCGCAGCATGAAGCGGGCCAGCAACGCGCCGAACTAAAAAGTCAGAAGTGCCACAGGGCAGCTCAGCCTAATTTGCCCGCAGGGTTCAGCCTGAAGCTGGGCAACGGATTGCTCGGCGGTGTCTGCTGCCGCCAGCATGGTCAGGCAATGTTCGTAAAACCGATGCCCGGTTTCTGTTACGCTGAAATGGCGGGACGAGCGTTGGATGAGGCGCGTATGCAGCCGGTCTTCCAGCAGGCGGACCCGTCGGCTGAGCAGCGATTTCTGGTGGCCGGTCGCCCGTGCCGCCGCGGAAAAGCCGCCATGTTTGACGACCTGCGCAAAATATTCAAAGTCGTTGAGGTCTCTCATCGTCCTGCCTGTGGAACGCATTGTTCGATTGAGCGCTCTTCCTGCGACAATAAGAGCAACGCATATTCCTTATCAAGCAAAGAGGTGGAGGCCTCGGGCAATCAGACAGGATGATGACAATGCAAAAGAAAATTCTTGGCACGTATGGGAATGATCGGGGCCACTGGGTGGGCGATGGTTTTCCCGTCCGCTCGCTGTTTTCCTACAGTCAGTTCGGCACACATCTCAGCCCGTTTCTGCTGCTCGATTATGCCGGGCCGCATGAATTCAAACCCACCGACGCACGGCGGGGCGTAGGGGAGCATCCGCACAAGGGGTTTGAGACCGTAACCATTGTTTACGATGGTGAGGTTGAACACCGGGATTCATCAGGCGGCGGTGGCATTATCGGGCCGGGTGATGTGCAGTGGATGACGGCAGGCAATGGCGTCCAGCATGAGGAATTCCATTCTCCGGCCTACGCCAAAACCGGCGGCAGTTTCCGCATGGTGCAGTTGTGGGTGAACCTGCCAGCAAAGGACAAAGGTGTGCCTGCGGCGTACCAGACCATCCTTGCGGGGAATATCCCGACGGTGCCTTTGGCCAACAAGGCTGGCCATCTGCGGATTATTGCCGGGGACTATGAGGGAACCCATGGGCCAGCCCGCATCTTTTCTCCACTGAACGTGTGGGATGGTGTGCTGCATGAAGGGGCGCAGGTTACGCTGGATCTGCCCAAAGGGCACAACGCGGCCATTGTTTCTCTGGAGGGGCATCTGATTCTGAACGGGACGCAGGAACTCGGTGCCGCGCAGTTCGCTTTGTTAGGGCATGAGGGGGCTACTGTGACGCTGCAAGCCTCCAGAGCGTCCAGCTTTCTGGTGTTGACGGGAGAGCCGCTGAATGAGCCGATTGCAGGATACGGACCCTTCGTCATGAATACGCAGGAAGAGATCCGGCAGGCGATTGAGGATTTCAATGGCGGGCGATTTGGCGGCATTCACGCCTGATAAATCAGAAAAGAGAAAAAAAGGGAAAAGTTGATGACGCAGACTGCACCACTTCATTTTGTCACGCTTTTGGGGAGCCTGCGTAAAGGGTCACTGAACGGTATTGTGGCCCGGATATTGCCCGAACTGGCTCCGGAAGGCATTACCATTACGCCTCTGGGGTCCGTAGCGGAGTTTCCGCATTATGATCAGGATGTGCAGGAGCAGGGGTTTCCTGCGCCCGTGCTGACCATGGCAGAGCAGATCCGTGCGGCAGACGGACTGATTATTGTGACGCCCGAATATAACTATTCCATCCCCGGTGTTTTAAAAAACGCGCTGGACTGGCTGTCCCGCGTGACACCGCAGCCTTTGGCCAGAAAAGCGGTGGCTTTGCAGACGGTTTCTCCCGGAGCTATCGGTGGCGCGCGGGCGCAATATCACCTGCGGCAGAGCCTTGTTTTTCTGGATGCGTTTGTTCTGAACAGGCCTGAAGTGATGATCGGGCAGGCAATGAGCAAGTTTGATACGGACCGGCTGGAACTGACGGACCAGTCAACCCGGGCTTATCTGACGCGCCAGATTGCTGCACTTGCTGATCTGGCGCATCAGATTGCACCGCATAAATCCGAAGACGTATGAAAGCATTCAGGCTGGATGCTGTAGTGCATCCAGCCTGATCAGCGATCAAATTTTACTTGGACGCTGGCTGAGAAAGAGGCGTTCCCGTTTCCGGATCAAGCAGGAGCGGGGTGAGGCGCGGAGGCGCGGTGAAGTCGAACAGATCGTTGAGGTCGTGGGCCACGGCATCAAACGAGCCGCCGCCAAGGCGCTGGCCGTTTAGCCAGTTATCCTCGATAAAGCGGGGAATGGAGCTTTGGGTGATCTGGACATGACTGACGGCATTGCTGCGTGCCCACGGTGAGATGAGGATAAACGGGATGCGTGTGCCCGGTCCGCACCGTCCATTGACGGGTTTGTCCTCGACGCCCGGGAAAGGCGTGCCGGTTCCGCAGCGGCCCGGACCATTCAACTGGTCAACTTCCGCATCAAAAGATCCGTGCTGAGGTTTGATGAAGGCATGGTCATACCAGCCGTCTGAATCATCATACGCAATAAGGATGGCGGTATCGCGCCATTCCGGCTGCTGTTGCAGCATGTTCACCAGTGGGACGATGCCCTGCTGTTCATCCAGCGGGTCGGAATAGCCAGCATGGCCATCCTGAAACGCTGGGAGTTTGATGAAGGAGACGGCCGGAAGACGATGGGCTGCGACAACAGCTTTGAAGTCTTCCAGATCATATTCGTGGTTGGCCGGGTCACGCGTTTTGCCGTCGGCACTCAGAGTATGGCCAATGGCTGTGAGTGAACTGGGGCGTGCGTGCGTCGGGTTTGCCGTGCTGGCGTAATACTGGAACCAGTTATGGTGTGAAATGTAATCGGCAATCATTTCATGCACGACAGGGGAGTATGTCGCGCGCTGGCAGCCTGTCGTGCCGTCACTATTTTTGGTTTGCAGATTGAAGCCGCCCATAAAGCCGCCCCAGGACACATTGCCGGCCGTCAGCAGGTCACCGATATTCTTACCGGTCATCATCACCTGATTGCCTTTGACAGAGCAGACATCGCCAGCCGGATCAATATCATTGATCATCGTCCAGCCGACCTGAGCATCCGCAATATAAGGAGAGACGGCCTCTTTGGTGGAGGGTTTCTGGGTAGTGGCAATAATTTTCATGCCATTGGTCTGGCCAGAGACGGCCTCCAGCGCGCCGGGGGTGGAGGGGCCGTAGGTGTCCGTATACGCCGCATCGCTCATGGCAAAACGCTGGGCGTAATTCCACAGGGCGGTGACGGTATTGCCGTCAAAATAGCCCATCACCTGCCCGCGGGTGGCGAACGCTCCGGTGCCGCCGGACGTGCCGCGGCCTGTATAGCGGGGGAACAGGTCGGCATGGCCATCATGATAGGCCATCTGTTCGGCAGTATAGAGGTGGTTCTGGTCTGCGGTGCTGGCCTGCGTGCGGTCTAGCCTGAACGGAAGCGATGCATTTTTTCCGTTCTCGGGGTTTGTATTAGGGTTTGTTTCCAGCAAATGCGCACTGAGCAGGGTATTGGCATGCGGCGTTTGCGGAGAGGCCTTGAAAGCAGGTTCCCCGGCCGGGTTGGCCGCTACAGGATAAGTGCCAAAATAATGATCGAACGCGACGTTTTCCTGATAGATCACGACCAGATGTTTGATTGGCGTTTTGGTCGTAGTGTCAGGCTCGGCTGCCCATGCGGAAGAGGCGAGTGTCAGCAGTGATGTACTCAGGCACAAAATGCTGCAAAAAGTTTTGAACATGGGCATCCCTGCAAAATCGGCTTCGAAGCGGGGCTTATAGCATAAGATTTCGTCTTTGATGAAGAACAGAAAAAAAGCGTTTTCTATAAAAATTTAGAAATTTTTACAGTGAGAGGGCGGTTTTTTGGAATGCGCGCGATGAAGGATCCTGTGTGAATTTCAAAAAACATTAACATTACTTGCCAGTAAGGACGTAGCGCCGGGCGATTTCTATACGTGCTCACGCCGGAAACAGCATAGGGAGCCGGAGAGTGCGCCGCGAGCCTCTCCGGCCTTTCGAACGATTTCAGGATGTAAAAAACTGGCTCAGGCCAATGGTGCGTAACGCGCGCCGGTAGGCAATGGAGCTACGGTCCGCCATGACGTGGACCTCCAGAGACGTATCCAGTGGCAGGTTTTCAGGTTTCTGGGCTTCGACCAGAGCGCGGTCTTCTTCAAACACTTTACGATTAAAATCGTAAACATCCTGCACAGGGAGTGTCGTATCAAAATTACGGCAGATGGGGGCGAACATCCGGGTTTTTCGGGCAGACACAGGCGAGGCAGCGTTCATGATCACCAGCCGTTTATCCTCAGGAAAATGAATTTCCAGCGTTGCCGTAAAGGGCACATGCACCCGGAAATGGCGGAGCCATTCGAACCCGCTGCCCTTATGGTCCTTATGCCCAACCGGATAGTTGCTTACATCGCTGCGATACTCGGCCTCAAAGCCATAGGGCGTAATTTTGGGCATGTATGAGGGCACAACCGCGTTGTCCGGGTCTGCAAATGTTTCTGTATGCACAAAGGCAAAATGGGCGACGTCGACGCGGATTTCTCACAGAAGGGTTGTACATCGGGTTAGATTATGAAAAAGTCTGTTTTGTAGAAAAGAAATTTCCATAATCATCAAGAAAACCCGATGCAGACAGAGTGTAGCGCAGGCGCGTATGAGTTTCCAGCCTCCTGTGGACGGCGTGTTGTGGCCCGTTTTGACGGGGGTCGCATGAGTTCGGATGGGGGCGTCATTCTGGTGAA
>NZ_LHZA01000116.1 GCF_001580535.1 Acetobacter cerevisiae
GAAGGGAACCTTCTGGCCGGTCGTCTGACCGAACTGATGATGGCGTCTGATGTTCTGCCCCCTCAGCCGCCTGCTGTGCTGGATGGATTGCTGAGCGCCGTGCTGGCCGAAGACCGTGTGGCCGTGCGGCGTGGGGTGGAACATGCTGCCCTGCATCCGCGAGTGTTGATCTGGGGTTTGTTCGAAGCCCGATTGCAGACGGCGGATGTGGTTGTTCTGGGTGGGCTTGCAGAAAATATCTGGCCTCCTGCGGCAGATGCCGGACCGTGGATGAGCCGCCCCATGCGTCAGCGCGTCGGTCTGCCCTCGCCAGAACAGGGCGTAGGACAGGCGGCGCATGATTTTTTTGCCAGTGCCGCTGCGGCGGGGGAGGTTGTGCTGTCCTGCCCGCGCCGGCGCGATGGTGCGCCAGTGGTGCCGGCCCGCTGGATTTCACGTCTGGATGCGTTTTTATCCGGACGTGGCCTGACAGTACCGCCGCATCCTGCGCTGGAGTGGTTGCAGGTGCTGGACCGGCCGGATGGCCCGGCGCAACCTGTTGCCCCGCCGCGCCCCACGCCGCCCGTTGCTTTGCGTCCTCGTCGGTTGAGCGTGACGGAAATCGAGACATGGATGCGCGACCCATATGCCATTTACGCGCGTCACGTTCTGAAACTTCAGCCTTTGCCGGAGCTGGAAGAAGCAGCTGACGCTTCAGATTATGGGATGATTGTGCATGATGCGCTGGAAGACTGGTTCCGGACACATGGCACAACATGGCCCCCGCAGGCGGAAGCCGGATTGCAGGAGGCTTTCCGGAAAGCCTTGCTTAAACGCACTCTGCGTCCGGCGTTACAGGCCTGGTGGGAGCCCCGGCTGATGCGCATTGCCTCATGGGTAGCACATGCGGAATCGGCTTTGCGCGAAGAGGCGGGAACACCCGCTGCTATTTGCACGGAATCTCGCGGACAAGTGGATATTCTGGATGCGCCCCATGGCGCGTTCCGGCTGGTCGGGCGTGCGGACCGAATTGATTATGATGCGGAAGGCCGCGTGATTGTGCGCGATTACAAAACCGGCACGCTGCCTTCCGTGCGGGATGTGCGCTCCGGCTGGAGTCCACAATTACCCCTGGAAGCTGCAATGATTTTGCGAGGTGGCTTTTCCGGCCTGCCCGGTACGGCGGATATTGCCGGTCTGGTGTACTGGCGGCTGACGGGGGGAGCTGACCCCGGAGAGGAAGTGGCGATCAAGCCGGAAGGGGACGCCTCTCTCACTGCCTTGGCAGAGCAAACATGGCAGAGCCTGCGGGACCGTATCTGCGCGTATGACAACCCGGCACAACCTTATCTGTCGCACCCGCATCCCGGTCGGGAACCGCGTTTTGCGGATTATGCGCGTCTGGCTCGTGTGCCGGAATGGAACACGGCGCGGGTGGAGGATGAGGCATGAGTGGCAGCCAAACGATGTTAAAAAATCCTGCATTTTCAGAAGCAATTGATCAGGCTAACCGTCAGCAGGCTCTGGCGTCTGACCCAACGGCGTCGGTTTTTGTCTCGGCGTCCGCAGGGAGTGGTAAAACCAAACTGCTGATTGACCGTCTGCTGCGATTGATGTTGCCGCGTTCCAATCCCGCAGGGGGAGAGGTTTTGCCGGGCAGCCCACCAGCTCGTATTTTGTGTCTGACCTTTACCAAGGCCGCTGCGGCAGAAATGGCGATCCGGCTCCAGACGCGCCTTGGCCGCTGGGTGACCTTGCCGGATGATGCACTGAACAAGGAATTGCAGGGCTTGTCCGTGCCCTGCACTGAAGAAACACGCAGGCGGGCTCGGGCATTATTTGCAGAGGTTCTCGATTTGCCGGGCGGGATGCGCATTGGCACCATTCACGCTTTCTGTCAGTCGCTGCTGCGGCGCTTCCCGCTGGAAGCAGCCATGAACCCGCATTTCACTGTGATGGAAGAAACCGATGCTACACTGGCCTTGCAGGGCTGTGTGGAAACGGTGCTGGGGAATAGCCCGACAGCGAGCATTGCACCCTTGGCTGGACAAATCAGCCTCGGGGATTTCGTTAATCTGGTCGGTGCGCTCCGCCATGATTCACGAGCAGAAGCTATTCGGGAGCGGGTGCTGAAACTGCCAGCTCTGCTGCCAACCATTCTTTGCCGCGTGTTAGGCTTGCCGCAGGGAGCGTTGAAGGGGAGTGATGCGGCGCAAATTCAAGCGGCCTGCACGAATTTTCCGGGTGAGGACCGCTTGCGGGCGCATATTCCCACACTAGTGGATAAAGGGACGGAGACCGTTAAGGCGACGGCATATCGTCTTTTGGACTGGCTGGCTTTGCCTCCAGTTGAGCGGGCTGCGCAGTGGGATGTATGGCGGAATGCTCTGCTCACAAAGGATGGAAAGCCTCGCAAACGGGGTTTGATTACCACAAAACTAGCGAATGATTACGCAGATCTGGCGACGGCTCTTGAGCGGGAAGCTGCGCGGATTCTTGAAGTGGAAGAAGCTTTGCGGGCCAGACGGCTGGCACGGCTCGGTCTGGCGTTGCTGAAAACAGCGGCTCCGGTTGCGGCTTTGTATGATATTCGCAAGAGCCAGCGCGGACTTGTTGAGTATGATGATCTTATACGTCGTACACTTGGGCTTTTGCAACGGCCGGGCGCAGCGTGGGTGTTGTATAAGCTGGATGGCGGAATTGACCATCTGCTGCTGGATGAGGTGCAGGATACCTCTCAAGAGCAGTGGCGTATTGCGGGCGATCTGACGGCAGAATTTTTTGCGGGTGAAGGCACACATACGCGGGAGCAGGGGCCACGCACCGTCTTTGCTGTGGGCGATTATAAACAGTCTATCTACGGTTTTCAGGGAGCCGACCCGGAATCTTTCCGTCTGTGGCGGCGGGAATTCAAAAACCGTGCAGCTTTTGCGTCCCTGCCCTGGCAGGAGCCGGATCTGACAGTCTCTTTCCGTTCTACCGCTCCGGTTCTTGCTTTGGTGGATGCGGTATTTTCCGTGCCGGATGCTGCGCGTGGCGTGGCGGAAGAAGATGGCCGTGCCATGCGCCACCTCACAGCCCGACCGGGCGAAGGGGGGCGTGTGGAACTGTGGCCGCTGGCTGAGGCGCAGATGGATGAGGAAGAGGCCCTCAGTCCATGGGAACCGCCCACCGCCAATACCACCCGCCAGAACCCGCAGCAGAAACTGGCTGATACACTGGCGCGTTTTATTGCGCGGCAATTGAACAGCCCCCCGGAAGAGGGCCCGGCACCGCTGACGCCGGGTGATGTACTGGTGCTGGTGCCGCGTCGGTCTTCGTTTGTCACGGCGCTGATCCGGGCTTTGAAAACGGAGAATGTGCCGGTTGCGACTCTGGTGCGCACAGGGCTGGCTGACCAGCTTGCCGTGCAGGATCTGATGGCGTTGTGTGGTGCGCTGCTGCTGCCGCAGGATGATCTGACGCTGGCGTGTGTGCTGACGTCTCCTCTGGGAGGCCTCTCAGATGAAAGCCTGATGGTGCTGGCAACCGGGCGCGGCAAGGCGGAGCCGCTCTGGTCCGCCTTGCGGGAGCATCATGCAGAGCGCCCAGACTGGACGCAGGCCTGGCAGATGCTGGATGGCCTGTTCCGGCGTGTGGATTATCTGACCCCGCATGAACTGCTGTCCGAGGCTCTGGGACGTTCCGGTGGTCGCGCACGGTTGCTGGCCCGTCTGGGGCCGGAGGCCGCCGAGTCGATTGATGAACTGCTTTCGGCAGCTCTGCGCTATCAGGATATGCATCCGCCTTCTTTGCAGGGCTTTCTGCACTGGCTGCGTAATTCGGAAGAAACTGTGAAGCGCGAGGCCGAAGCCGGGGGCGATGCTGTGCGTGTCATGACCGCGCATGGGGCGAAGGGGTTGCAGGCGCGGCTGGTCATTCTGCCCGATACGGTGGGCACACCCCGGTTTGAGGATCGTCTGTTCTGGGTAAAGGACGGTCCAACCGGGCTGGACGTGCCGCTTTATGTGCCACGGGGTGCACTGGCCGTGAGCGTGACGCAAAAGTTGCGGGCGGCCAGGCAGGCCAGCGCGATCGAGGAATATAACCGCCTGCTCTATGTGGCGCTTACGCGTGCTGCAGAACGTCTGGTGGTCTGTGGCTGGAAGCCGGGGCGCGTGGTGCCGCCGGAAAGCTGGTACGAGCGGTGCCGTAAAGGGTTTGAAGTCGTCGGGGCCGTGCCGCAGGAGTGGGATGCCGGCGGCTGGACGGGCGAAATGCTGGTGCTGGAGGAAAAACCCCAGCCGCGTGTCCCTAAAGAAAGCCCGAAAGACCAGTCGGCCAGTCAGTTGCCGGTTGCGGCCTCCCCGTCAGTTTTGCCCGCATGGCTGGGGCATGCCCCCACGTGGCAGGGCATGCCGCCAGTGCCCGATGCTCCACTAGCCCGGCCTCTGGCGCCCAGCCGCCCGGACGATGCCATGCTGGGGCCATTGCCCCCGGTCCGCTCTCCGCTGGATGTGGCCACGGTCACGCCCGCTGCGGCGCGTGAGGCGGCCTTCCGGCGCGGCACACTGGTGCATGCGCTTTTGCAGTATTTGCCCGCTTACCCACCAGAGCAGCAGGCCCAGATGGCGCATGTCTGGCTGGGGCGCCCTGCCAGCGGACTGAAACCGGAAGAGGCCGCAACGCTGGCCGAACAGGTGCTCGGCGTGCTGGCGCTGCCGGATCTGGCCCCCTTGTTCTCCCAGCAGGCGCGGGCTGAACAGCGTCTGGCCGGTGTGGCAGGTGGGCAGGTGATTGTGGGGCAGGTGGACCGCATGATTCTGCTGCCGGATAAGGTGCTGGTGTGTGACTTCAAAACCGGGCGGCACACGCCGCGCACCGTGGCGGCCACGCCAGTGTTGTATCTGCGCCAGATGGCGGCCTACCGGGCTTTGTTGCAGGGGTTGTATCCCGACAAACCAGTCCGGTGCGTGCTGGTCTGGACGGAAGGGCCGCGCGCGGATGTGCTGCCCGATGCCTTGCTGGATCTGCATGCGCCGGGGGGCGGCTCATACAGCGCATCTTGACCGGATGCGCTGGCCCCTTAAGTGTAGAGAGACACAGAAGGGGATGGGGAACCGTTTGCACGCAGCTGGGTTTGGCCCTGCACGACGCACCTGCGTGATCCGTCCCTTAAACCAAGGAAGAGACAATCCATGAGTGAACATACACGTGCTGTTACAGATTCCAGCTTTGATGCCGATGTGCTCAAGGCTTCTGGTCTGGTGCTGGTTGATTTCTGGGCAGAATGGTGCGGTCCGTGCAAGATGATCGGCCCGGCGCTGGAAGAACTCGGCAAGGACTTTGCGGGCAAGCTGACGGTGGCCAAGATCAACATTGATGATAACCCCGTCTCCCCCAACACTTATGGTGTGCGCAGCATCCCGACCCTGATGCTGGTGCGAGATGGTCAGGTGCTGGACACCAAGGTGGGCGCTCTGCCCAAAAGCCAGCTGAAAGCCTGGGTTGAAGGCGCTCTGTAAGGCGCGTCTTACAGCCTGACGTGCCGTCCCGCCGGGCCATAGTGCTTGGCAGGACGGCGCAAGCAGCGTAAGGCACGCTGCAACAGGGCTATGTTCTCTTTTTTTGATTTATCGCAGTTGCAGGGTTCAAAATGAGCTGGATCACCGAATACGTCCGTCCCAAAATTCGCGGCCTGCTGCGTCGTGACGTGCCGGATAATCTGTGGACCAACTGCGAGTCCTGCAGTCAGATGGTTCTGACCAAGGAACTGCACCGCAACCTGAATGTGTGTCCCCATTGCGGGCACCACATGAAAGCGCCGGTGGCTGACCGTCTGGCCTGGACGTTTGATAATGGGGAATGCACCCAGATCGAACTGCCGCCAGCCCCGGTGGACCCGCTGGGCTTCCGTGACCAGAAAAAATATACCGACCGCCTGAAAGACGCCCGCGCCAAGAGCCAGCTGGATGAATCCCTGATTGTTGCCCACGGCACCATCGGTGGTCACCCGAGCGTTGTGGGTGTCATGGCGTTTGAATTCATGGCAGGTACCATGGGCGCGGCCTTTGGTGAACGCTTTGTGGCCGCCGCGCGTCTGGCCGTGCTGCAGAAATCTCCGCTGGTCATTTTCACGGCGTCCGGTGGCGCGCGTATGCAGGAAGGTGCGATCAGTCTGATGCAGATGCCGCGTACCACCATTGGCGTGCAGATGCTCAAGGAAGCGGGCCTGCCTTATATTGTGGTGCTGACCAACCCGACCACGGGCGGTGTGACGGCCTCCTTCGCCATGCTGGGCGATGTGCAGATTGCCGAACCTAATGCCTTGATCGGCTTTGCTGGTCCGCGCGTGATTGAAGATACCGTGCGTGAAAAACTGCCCGAAGGCTTCCAGCGGTCGGAATACCTGCTGGACCACGGCATGCTGGACATGGTGGTGAAGCGCAAAGACATGCGGGAAACACTGGCCCGGATCATTGGCTTGCTGATGCGCACGCCTGTTCCGCCTGAAGGCGATAAGGTTGCGCCCACGCCTGCCGCTACGGTTGTGCCGGATGCCGCCCCTGCGGCACCCGCTGCCTGAGCGATTGGCGCGTGACATCCTCTTCTGGCGGCTCTGCCCCGACAACTGAGTTTTCTGGCCGCACCGGAGAAGTGCTGGAGCGCCTGAACAGCCTTTACCCGGCGTTGATTGACCTCTCGTTGGGGCGGCTGGAAACCCTGCTCGGTAAACTGGGCCATCCGGAAGATAAACTGCCGCCCGTTATCCATGTGGCGGGCACCAATGGCAAAGGCAGCACCTGCGCCACGCTGCGCGCCATTGGCGAGGCAGCTGGCTGGCGCGTGCATGTCATGACGTCCCCCCATCTGGTGGATGTGACGGAGCGGTTCCGCATTGCCGGAAAGCTGGTGAGTGAAACCGAACTGGTCGCCACACTGGAAGAAATCGAACAGGTGAATGCGGGCGCGCCCATCACCGTGTTTGAGGTGCTGACGGCAGCGGGCTTCCTGCTGTTCTCTCGCCATCCGGCGGAACTGGCCATTATCGAGGTTGGTCTGGGTGGCCGGTGTGACGCCACCAATGTGCTGAAGCACCCGGCGGCCTGCATCGTTACCTCTGTTTCCATGGATCATGAAGCGTTTCTGGGGAACACGCTGGAAGCGATTGCCGCGGAAAAAGCCGGTATTTTCAAGGCCGGTGTTCCTGCCGTAACCGGCGCGCAGCCGGATGCCGTGCGGCGTGTGCTGGAAGCGGAGGCCCGCAAGGTTGGCGCGCCGCTCGCCTGCCGTGGTGAGGCCTGGCAGATTGCCCCGGCATCTTCTGCTGGTGTGTCTGTACCGGATGGCAGCCTGATTTTTACCGATTCACAGGGCACACTGACGCTGCCAGCCCCCGCTCTGACGGGCCCATGGCAGATGGAAAATGCCGGTCTGGCTGTGGAGGCTCTGCGTGTTTCTGGTCTGAGTGTGCCGGATGCTGGCTGGCAGGGCGTGGGCAAGGTTTCATGGCCTGCACGCATGCAGCGCCTGCACGGGAAACTGGCGCAAAGCCTGCCCGCAGGGTGGGAGTTGTGGCTGGATGGCGGACACAACCGCGGCGCGGGTCATGCTCTGGCGCAGGAATTGCAGAAATGGGGCGATGAACCCCTGCACCTTCTGGTCGGCATGAAACAGACTAAGGATGCCACGGGCTTTCTGAACCCGGTTCTGCCTTACGCCACCACACTGTGGGCTATCAGTGAACCCACGCAGCATCTGGCCCTGCCGGTTGAAGCAATTGTCGAGGCTTCAGCAGGCAACGCGCAGGTTGGCCCGACGCTGGTAAAGGCGTTGGAAGGCCTTAAGGCTCAGTCAGACGGCAAACCCGCCCGCGTGCTGATTTGCGGTAGCCTGTATCTGGCCGGTGTGGCGCTGACGCAGGATGGCTGGACGCCGGGTGCGTAAAAGCGCGCCTCTGGCTCATTGAGAGCAGGCAAAAAAGCATTTCTTGAAAATGGGAAAGAATGGTGCCCCCATTCAGATTTGAACTGAAGACCTACCGCTTACAAGGCGGTTGCTCTACCACTGAGCTATAAGGGCACAGCACATGACGTGCAGGGGCGGATTAAAACTGTAAAACGCGCGGCGCGTCAAGATCCGCTTTTCGATCTTACCGTAGTTTTTTGGTTGTGTGGATATTGCATCGAACCACACGCTGGCGCATCTAGTCGCTTATGTCGCACTCTGCCTCAGCATCTTTGCCAGCACTCTCTCTGCACGATAGTCAGCGCCGCGCGACCGTGCCGTTCACGCCGCTCGATCCGGAGCATGTGAAAGTCTATTATTGTGGGCCCACGGTCTATGATCTGGCCCATATCGGCAATCTGCGCGCTATGTTGACGGCAGACGTGCTGGTGCGGTTCCTGCGCCATGCCTATCCGCGTGTGACCTTTGTGCGGAACATCACGGATGTGGATGATAAGATCACCGCCCGTGCCCGCGCCAATGGGGAAGATATTGGCTCCCTGACGCAGCGCACCACGGAAGAATTCCATCAGGATCTGGCCGCCATGAACGTGCTGCCGCCGGACATTGAACCGCGCGCCACGCATAATATTGGTGAAATGCAGGCGCTGATTGCCCGCCTGATTGAAAACGGCCACGCCTATGAGGCGGATGGCCATGTGCTGTTCTCGGTCGCCTCTTTCCCGTCTTACGGCGCATTGTCTGGCCGGGACCCGGAAGAACTGGTGGCCGGTGCCCGCGTAGAAGTGGCGGGCTACAAGAAAAATCCGGGTGACTTTGTGCTCTGGAAACCCTCGGATACGGACCAGCCGGGCTGGGAAAGCCCGTGGGGTCGTGGGCGTCCCGGCTGGCATATTGAATGCTCGGCCATGTCGCACCGCTATCTGGGGGAGAGCTTTGATATTCACGGTGGCGGGTCGGACCTGCTGTTCCCCCACCATGAGAATGAGCGCGCCCAGAGCCTGTGCTGCTTCCCGCAGGGCAAGTTTGCCAATTACTGGGTGCATAACGCCATGCTTCTCGTTGAAGGCGAGAAGATGTCGAAATCACTCGGCAATTTCCTGACGATTCGGGATGTGCTGAAACAGGCACCGGCGGAGGCCCTGCGTCTGCTGCTTCTGGGGGCGCATTACCGCTCCACGCTGAACTATACGCAGGCCGGTTTGCAGGAATCCCGCAAGGTGCTGGACCGGTTCTATCGCGCTCTGGCCGCAGGCCCTGTGCCGGAGGTTGCTCCGTCAGAAGCGGTCATGAAGGCACTGGCAGAAGATCTGAACACGCCGATGGCGATTGCTGAACTGCATGCTCTCGCCGGTCAGGCACTGGCAGGCGACAGACAGGCTGCCGGGGCTCTGAAAGCTGGCGCAGGCATGCTCGGGCTTTTGCAGGAAGACCCGGAAAAGTGGTTCAAGGGCGACAGTTCGGATGAAGATGCACAAATCGACGCCCTGATTGCCGAACGTGCAGCCGCCAAGAAGGCTCGGGATTTTGCAAAGGCTGATGCCTTGCGTGACCAGCTACAGGGGCAGGGCATTGTGCTTGAAGATACGAAAGACGGCACCATCTGGAGGCGCGCATGACCGGGCGTGACGGCGGGGCACCGCTGGAGCCTGTTGGCAACACGCCGGTTGTGATTCTGGTGCGTCCGCAGCTTGCGGAAAATATTGGCACCACCGCGCGGGCCATGGCCAATGGCGGGCTGTTTCACCTGCGGCTGGTCAGCCCGCGGGATGGTTGGCCGCAGGACCGCGCCTGGCGAACCGCCTCTGGCGCGGACCGGATTCTGGAAGCAGCCACGGTGCATGAGAGCGTGGATGACGCCATTGCGGATCTACACCACGTTTTCGCCACTTGTCCGCGCCCGCGCCACATCGTCAAAACGGTGATGACGGCACGCGGCGGGGCTGCGGAATTACGCGCTGCCACCAATCGGGGCCTCAAAGTGGGCCTGCTGTTTGGGCCGGAACGTGCTGGCCTTGATAATGAAGATATGGCGCGGGCGGATGCGCTCATTCGCTACCCGCTGAACCCGGCCTTCATGTCGCTCAATCTGGCGCAGGCCGTCATGATCATGGCGTATGAATGGTGGATGGCGGACGATCAGACCGCGCCGCGCGAACTCATGACCAACGAGACCCATGTGGCCACTAAAGGCGAGCTGGAAAACTTCATGGGGCATCTGATCCGCGAACTGGACGAGTGCGGCTTCCTGCATAACGAGCAGAAGCGCCCCGGTATGGTTCGCAATCTTCGGCACTTTTTTACGCGTGGGGAAGTTACGGAGCAGGAGCTGCGCACGCTGCATGGCGTGGTGCGGGAGCTGGCTCACCCGCGCAGAAAATAACGGGTGGCGGGAAAACTCTTTTAAAAATGCTTTAAATGCTCAGGCCGCTCTGCCCGTAATAGTGCGGTCTGGCAGGTGCGGGGCAGACCTGCGGAAAATCTGCCCCGGCACAAGGAAATCAGTCAGCCGCCAGCGGCATGTTGCGGTGCGCCATGGCTGTCGTCACGTGGTCTTCCAGAGCAGCCGTTACCTTGTCTGCCTGTTTGGCAAAGATATGGTCTGCATCGGGGAACACGCGGTAGTCCACCGTCACACCCTTCTGGGTGTTCAGCTTGTCTACCAGTTTGTGGATGGCGGGTTCCGGAGCCATGTCATCCTTGCCGCCTGCAATCATCAGGCCGCCACAGGGGCACGGAGCCAGAAAGCCAAAATCATAATACGTGGCCGGGGGGGCGACGCTGATCCAGCCGGTAATTTCCGGACGGCGCATCAGCAGTTGCATCCCCACAAAAGCCCCAAACGAATAACCCGCAATCCACAGACCGCTGGCATTCGGGTTGACCATCTGCATCCAGTCCAGAGCGGCGGCGGCATCGGAAATTTCACCAATCCCACCGTCATACCGGCCCTGAGACCGCCCGACACCACGGGAGTTGTAGCGCATGACCGAAAAGCCCATTTTTTCAAAGGACCGGTACATAGCGTAGGTAATGCGGTTGTTCATTGTGCCGCCATGCAGCGGGTGCGGGTGCAGCACCAGTGCCAGGGGGGCATTGGGCTGGTTGGAATGGTGGTAACGCCCTTCAAGACGCCCGTCCGGGCCGGCAAACATAACCTCAGGCATTCGGGTTCCGCATTGTTTTGAAATGCGTCCGTGGGCATGACGCATCCCGGTTTGGCAGATGCTCCGGCAGGCGGCGATGCCACGCTACAAGCCGGTGCGGGCGGGTCAGGCGGCCCGCAAAACATTCTTAAAAACAGGCCACCCACCGCCGCATGCAGGAAAGACGCGGCTGAGAAAGGTCTGTTATGGACATGGTATCATGCAGGAGGCAGGAAAAGGGGTGAGGCGCAAAATCTGAGATTGACCTTGTCGCCGGCAGGGGCATACTGCTCCTGTGTTGTCTTGTGGCCACCAAAGACACCGGAAAACAGACATTCCATGCTGGCCCACCTTGCTGCACTGTATGGTATCGACCATGTGCCCTTCTATAAGGGGTGTGCAGTCATAATTTCCACATAAATCGTTCTAATGGCTGTTTTGTGCCCCTTGCAGGGGAGCGCACGGACAAGTGAAGACAATCGGACAGAACCAGCAACTGGCCGGAAAGAGGAGCAGAGTATGAGTCTCTGGACGCGCAGCGGGAGTGAGACGCCGCGTAGGATTTATCTGGATGCCAACGCCACGGAACCGCTGCGGCCGGAAGCGCGCGAGGCCATGCTTGCGGCGGCTGACCTGACAGGCAATCCGTCCTCCGTGCACCGGGCCGGGCGCATGGCGCGGGCCGTGCTGGAAGATGCGCGGGATCAGGTTGCAAAAACCCTTGGTGTGGCCCCGCTGAATTGTATTTTTACATCCGGTGGAACGGAAGCCAATGTTCTGGCCATGCACGGGCTGGGGCAGGGCAGGCGCTTTTTGGTCGGCCAGACGGAACATGATGCCGTGCGCAAGGGCGTGCCGGCAGGCGCGCCGCTGACCTGGCTGCCCGTGGACACTGCCGGTCAGGTGCGGCTGGATGTTCTGGAAGCCGAACTGGCGCAGGACGGTCCGCCTGCCTTTGTCTGTCTGATGCTGGCCAATAACGAGACGGGTGTTCTGCACCCGATGGCGGAGATTGTGCGCCTTTGTCGAGTCTATGGCGCACATGTGCATGTGGATGCCGTGCAGGCCGCAGGCCGCATGGCGTTGTGTGTTGAAGAGATGGGCATGGATAGCCTTGCCTTGTCTGGCCACAAAATGGGTGGCCCCAAAGGTGCTGGGGCTTTGCTGCTGCGTGGTCCGGCTCCCGCGCGTCTGGACCCGTTGTTTGAAGGGGGCGGTCAGGAACAGGGCCGCCGAGGCGGTACCCCGCCATTGCCAGCACTGGCGGGGCTGACGGCTGCCTTGCAGGCGTCTCTGGCCCAGCCTGCTCAGCCGCTTGCAGTGTTGCGAGGCAAGCTGGAACAGGCGGCGGTTGCCGCAGGCGCTGTGGTGAACGGCGGTGATGCACCCCGGTTGGCAAACACTACCAATCTGTCCTTGCCGGGGCGCAGAGCGCAGGGGCAGCTGATGCGGCTGGATCTGGATGGCGTGTGTGTCTCTGCCGGGTCGGCTTGCTCATCCGGCAAGGTTGCGGCCTCTCATGTGCTGGATGCCATGGGGCTGGGAGATCTTGCGGCGCAGGCTATTCGTGTGTCCCTGCCCTGGAATGTGACGGAAGACGACATAAATCAGTTTATCCGGGCTTATGGGGCTATGGCGCAAAGTGCTGTCCCGACCATTGCGGGCTAACCAAAAAGGGGAGGACATGGACGAGCTTTATTTCGATCATGCGGCGACCACCCCGTGTGACCCCCGCGTAAGGGCCGTGATGCTGACTGCTCTTGAAGAAGAGAATGGGAATCCGCACAGCAGCACCCATGCTTCGGGCCGGAGGGCTGCGGCACTGGTGGATACAGCAAGGGCGGAAGTTGCAGCCCTCATTGGGGCTGACCCGCGTGAGATTATTTTCACGTCCGGGGCGACCGAGGCCAATAATCTTGCCATTAAAGGGGCTGCACGTCATCTGGCGGCACAGGGCAGCCCGCGCCGCCGGGTGATTACCGTGGTTACCGAACATAAATGCGTTTTGGAAAGCGTGCGGGATCTGGCTCAGGAAGGATTTGAGCCGGTTATTCTCCCTGTGGATGCCAATGGGGTGCTGGACTCGGCTGTTTTGAAAAAGGCGCTTGAGGTCCCGACCGCTCTGGTCTCCATCATGGCGGCGAATAATGAGACGGGCGTGTTGCAGGATGTGGCAACACTTGCCCCGCTGGTGGAGCAGGCCGGAGCCTTGCTGCATTCGGACCTTGCGCAGGCGGCGGGGAAAATTCCGGTTGATGTGCGACGCATGGGTCTGGCTCTGGGGTCCATTTCTTCACACAAACTGTATGGCCCTAAGGGCGCTGGAGCGCTGTTTGTTCGCCGCCGTCCACGGGTGCGGTTGCAGCCCCTGTTTTCAGGCGGCGGGCAGGAGCGCGGGCTGCGGTCCGGCACATTGCCGGGTTTTCTACTGGCCGGATTCGGGGCGGCCTGCCGGATTGCGCGGGAAGAAGGGCCGAAAGATGCCGCTCATCTTGCGCATTTGCGGGACGTGTTTCTGGCGCGCGTGAAACGCAGCCTGCCGGGGGTTGTGGTCAATGCCGTAGCAGCGCCTCGTCTGCCGGGTTTGTTTAGTCTGCGTCTGCCGGAAGGCCTAAAGGCGCTGGACGTAATTGCCGCCATGCCGGGGCTTGCGGTGTCTCTGGGCTCGGCCTGTTCTTCGGCGAAAATCGCCCCGTCGTATGTGCTGGAGGCCATGGGGCTGGGGCGCGATGAGGCCGGAAGAAGCTTGCGTCTCTCCCCCGGACGTTTTACCTCAGCCGCCGAGGCGGAGCGCGCGGCGGACAGGCTGGTGCAGGCCGCCATGACAAAGACAGCCTTGGCAGGATAAAAAACGAATGCCCCAGATGACGTTTGTTGAACAGGACGGAACCGAACGCACGGTTGATGCGCCGCTCGGCCTTTCTGTGCTTGAAATTGCCCACAAGCATGGCATTGATCTTGAAGGAGCCTGTGAAGGCTCTCTGGCCTGCGCAACCTGCCATGTGGTTGTGGACCCGTCCTGGGCGCCGAAACTGGCTGCCGCCACGGATGATGAAGAAGATATGCTGGATCTGGCCTTTGGTCTGGAAAAAACGTCCCGCCTTGGCTGCCAGATTGTCATGACAGAAGCACTGGATGGTCTTGTTGTGCGCCTGCCGCGCACGGCCTGAACACCGTTTACAGAGAATAAAGGGGACGCGCCGATGCGCATTCTTGTGGCCATGTCCGGGGGGGTGGACAGTTCCGTGGTTGCCGCCCGCCTTCAGGCAGAAGGGCACGAGGTAATCGGGGCGACCCTTCAGCTTTATGATTCCCGCGGTGCAGCCAAAAAAGGCGCGTGCTGTGCCGGGCAGGACATTCGCGATGCCCGTGCCGTGGCCGACCGTCTGGGATTCCCGCATTACGTGATTGATGCGGAACGCCGGTTTAAGGACAGCGTGATCGAGCGGTTTGCTGATGCCTATGCGGCAGGTGAAACGCCGGTGCCGTGCGTGGCCTGTAATCAGGGCGTGAAATTTACCGACCTTTTGGGGCTGGCGAAGGAAATCGGGGCCGACGCCATGGCCACCGGCCACTATGTGCGCCGTGTGGAAGGCCCGAACGGCGCGGAACTGCACCGCCCGGTTGATGAGGCACGGGACCAGTCCTGGTTCCTGTTCGCCACCACGCGCGAGCAGCTGGATTTCCTGCGTTTCCCGCTGGGCGATATGCCGGACAAGGCCGCCGTGCGTGAGGAAGCCGAGCGGTTCGGGCTGGTTGTGGCGGGTAAGCCCGACAGTCAGGATCTCTGCTTTGTCAGCGATGGGTCCTATGTGGACCTCGTGGAAAAAATGCACCCCGAGATGGCTGGTCCCGGCGAGATTGTGGATAGCTCCGGGCGTGTTGTCGGCCAGCATGAAGGCGTGATGCGCTTTACCGTCGGGCAGAGCAAACGGTTGGGTAACGCGGCCCGGCTGGATGGTGAACGCCAGATGGTTGTGGGTGTGGAACCGGGCCGCAGGCGTGTGGTGATTGGCCCGCGTGAGGGCTCTTATGTCAGCACACTTTCCGTGCGCGATGTGAACTGGCTGGTAGATGCCCCGCCAGAAGGGCTGGTCTGCCGCGTGCAGATGCGGGCGCGGGAAGAGCCTCGCCCGGCTCGTGTTGTGCCGACTGCGGAGGGCGCGACTGTTCTGCTGGAAGAACCCGCCATGCCCGCCCCCGGTCAGGCCTGTGTGTTTTATGATGGCAGCCGCATTCTGGGCGGCGGATTTATTCGCCGGGCGGAGGCAACGTCGGCGGCCTGAAGGAGAGAAAAAATGGCAGACGGACGGCTTGTTATTGGAACGCAGCGCTATTCTTCATGGTCTCTGCGGGGCTGGCTGCCGGTCCGGCTGGCCGGACTGAATGTCGATATTGATGTCATACCTCTGGCGGGTGGCGGTAAGACGACAGCCCTTAAAACGCTCTCTCCCAACGGTTGCGTGCCGTATCTGGAACATCATGGTGCCGTGGTGTGGGACTCGCTCTCTATTGCGGAATATTGTGCGGAGCAGGACCCTGACCTCTGGCCCGCAGACCGCTGCGCCCGCGCCGTTGCGCGGTCCATTTCTGCTGAAATGCATTCCGGTTTTCGCGCTGTAAGGGCTGCTCTGCCCATGAATCTGGGCCGCGATAAACGTCCGCCTGCTGCCGGGTTTGATGAGGACGTGTTGAAAGACATCGCCCGTATTGATGCCCTCTGGACCGATGCCCGTACCCGTTTCGGGCAGGATGGTGCATTTCTGTTTGGGGCAGGGTTTGGTAATGCCGATGCCATGTATGCCCCCATCGTGGCGCGTTTCCTGTCCTACGATGTGCCCGGCCTTTCCGATATTTCCCGCCAGTATATGGCGGCCGTCCGCCAGCATCCGCTTATGCAGGAATGGTACGATCAGGCCGCGCAGGAACCCAAAGACTGGTATCTGGACGTTTATGAATCTCTGGCCTGAGCAGGGCCATTTTTCTGTGATGTTTTGCCAGATATGATGGCGCGTTCCGGCATGGGGCCGCCAGCGGCTCCCACACCCACCGAAGCAACCGGAGGAAGCGGCGCACAAGGCACGCTTTCAGCCTTGCGCGTTCTGACGGTGCTGACTCCAAGAGAACGCTTTGCGCCGGGTGAGGCCGGGGCCATTGCGCTGCTGGTGCGGCGCATGGCGGATAGTGCGGAAACCGTCGTGGGGCTTCCGCCTGTCGGGCAGTCCTTTGCCGGGGTGCGGTTTGTGCCTGTGGTGCCGGTCTTTCGGCCTTTCAGCCGTATTCAGCGTTATGCGGCGGGCGTTGCGCGTGTGGCCCGGTCTGTCCGGCCAGACCTGATTGAAGTCCATAACCGGCCCGATGTTGCTCTCGCGTTGCGCAAAGCCTGCCCCGGCCTGCCGATTGTGCTGGTGCTGCATAATGACCCCTGCGGTATGAAGCGCGCCCGCACAGCGGCAGAGCGTGAGCATCTGGGGCAAGCTGTAGCGGTGGTTGCCGTCTCAGAATGGGTACGTGGGCGCTTTATCAGTCAGGGTGTGACGTCCTGCGTGCGCGTGCTGCCCAACAGTCTGGATCTTTCTGCCTTGCCGCCACCAGCGGAACAGCGTGACCCGGTGCTGCTGTTTGCCGGGCGCATTGTGGCGGACAAAGGGGCGGATGCTTTTGTGGCGGCCTGCGCCCGCATCTTGCCCCGGCACGCAGGCTGGCGCGCTGAGATGATTGGCGCGGATCGCTTTGGCTCCGATTCGCCAAAGACTCCGTTTCTCAACGCTTTACGTCCGCAGGCTGAACAGGCCGGGGTGGTGCTGCGTGGCTATCAGCCGCATGAGGCTGTGATGCAGGCCATGAGCCGGGCCGCAATTGTGGCGGTGCCCAGCCGGTGGCCGGAACCGTTTGGTATGGCGGCTCTGGAAGCGATGGGATGCGGAGCGGCCGTTGTGGCCTCGCATCGGGGCGGCCTGCCGGATGTGGTTGGAGATGCCGGGTTATATGCGGACCCGGACGAACCGGATGATCTGGCCAATGTGCTGGAACGCCTCATCACCTCGCCAGCCCTGCGAGCGGAAACCGGTCAGGCCGGCCGCGCCCGTGCCCGGTTATTTGATGCCGTCCCGATGCGGGAAAAACGTCGTCTCCTGCATGAAGACATTGTGCGGGAATGGCGCTGGAAAGGCCTGTTCCGCGCCTGATGGTGCCCGTTCAAGACCGTCCTTTGCTTAGGAAATCGTTTTTTTTAGGCCTTAGATGCCCTGCCACCCGCAAGCCTGGAGTGCTGCTTCCATGCCTTTACGGGGAGGTGCTGTGGCGGAAACTGGCGGTGCGAGCGGCAGCGTCAGGCTGCGGGCCAGCAAATGCAGCCCTTCCGGGTGCGGGTGGCCGTAGAGCGTATCCCCCAGAATCGGCCAGCCCATGGCAGCGCAATGCACACGGGCCTGATGCGTTCGCCCTGTGTGCAAAGAGAGCTCCAGCCAGCACAGCCCCTCGCCGCGTCCCAGCACACGCCAGTCTGTGCGGGCCGGAGCGCCATCGGGAGCCGTAATCATACGCCAGCCGGACGGAGCCGTTTTCTTGGTTAGGGACAGGGAGATTTCACCCCTGTCTGCGTCCGGTCCACCCTCCACAACGGCCCAGTAGGTTTTACGGGCAGTTTTGTCGGCAAAGGCTTTTTGCATGGCCAGAAGCGGCTGCTTGCGCAGGGCAATGGCCAGACAGCCGGACGTTTCCGCATCCAGCCGATGCGCGAGCCATGGTCCGTCCTTGCGGCGGGAGAGCAGAGGAAAACAGTCTTCCACACATGGGCCGCCCTTGGGGCCGGCATGCACGGGCACACCGGCGGGTTTATCCAGAATCACCACATGCTGATCCTGATACAGCACGCTGAGCGGGAAAGGGCAGGGGGCGGGTTTGGTCATTCCTCGCGGTTGGGACCCGTCAGCACCTTGCGGCGGCCGACATGGTCGGCGCGGCTGATAATGCCCTCACGTTCCATCTGCTCAATCAGCTTGGCGGCCCGGTTGTAACCAATGGACAGGTGCCGCTGCACGAAGGAGGTCGAAGCTTTGCCTTCTCGCGTCACAATGGCCACGGCTTCATCATACATATCGGATTCGCCGTTATCGCCGCCGGATTTGCCGCTGCTGGCCGGGGCTTCTTCCACCGGTTCGGACAGAACGTCATCATCATAAATCGGCTCGCCCTGTTCCTTCAGGAAGTTGACGACCTGTTCGACCTCGTTATCCGCCACAAACGGACCATGCACGCGGGTAATGCGACCGCCGCCCTGCATGAACAGCATGTCACCCTGCCCAAGCAGCTGTTCAGCACCCTGTTCACCCAGAATGGTGCGGCTGTCGAATTTGCTGATCACCTGGAAGGAGATACGGGTCGGGAAGTTGGCTTTAATGGTGCCGGTAATCACGTCCACGGAGGGGCGCTGTGTAGCCATAACCACGTGGATACCCGCCGCACGGGCTTTCTGGGCCAGACGCTGCACACAGGCGTCAATTTCCTTGCCGGCGGTCATCATCAGGTCGGCCACCTCATCGATAATCACGACGATATAAGGCATCGGGTCCAGTGTGACGGACTGTTCCTCAAACACCGGGTTGCCGGTCTCGGGGTCAAACCCGGTCTGCACGCGGCGGACAACAACTTCCCCATCTGCACGGGCTTCTGCCGCGCGGGCGTTGTAGCCTGCAATATTACGCACCTGCAGATGCGCCAT
This sequence comes from Acetobacter cerevisiae, assembly GCF_001580535.1. Lineage (GTDB taxonomy): Bacteria > Pseudomonadota > Alphaproteobacteria > Acetobacterales > Acetobacteraceae > Acetobacter > Acetobacter cerevisiae. The sequence goes on from NZ_LHZA01000116.1 coordinate 18,796, forward strand.
GGTGCGGTAGCGGCGGTCCATTTCCCGCACCACCCATTTCAGAGCGTTCACGGCTTTGGGCGGTTCTGTCACCACCGGGGTCAGCAGATGCGGAATGCCATCATAAATGGAGAGCTCCAGCACCTTGGGGTCGATCATGATCAGGCGGCACTCATCCGGGGAAAGCCGGTAGAGCAACGAAAGAATCATGGCGTTGACGCCAACAGACTTACCCGACCCGGTGGTGCCGGCTACCAGCAGATGCGGCATGCGGGCCAGATCACTGAAGACGGGCTCGCCCTCAATATCTTTCCCCAGTGCAAGAGACAGATGCGCCGGATCTTCCCGCCAGTCTGGCTGATTGAGCAGCTCAGACAGATAAACCGTTTCACGCTTTTTGTTCGGCACTTCAATACCGATCACATTGCGGCCGGGGACGGTCGCAATACGGACACTTAGCACGGAGAGGGAGCGGGCGACGTCATCCGCCAGACCAATCACGCGGGCAGACCGGATCCCTGCGGCGGGTTCCAGCTCATAGAGCGTGACGACTGGACCAGCACTCATGCCGACAATCGTGCCCTGCACGCCGTAATCACACAGTACCTGCTCTAGCTGGCGGGCTGTTTTGGTCAGGTCCTCTTCCGAGGGACCATGTTGTGTGCGGGCCGGAGCGGGCTTCAGCAGATCCAGTGGCGGGAGTTCCCATCCGCCTTTCCGGGTCGGGGAGGAAGAAGCTTTAGCCGCTTTGGCCGGGCTGCCGGAGGTTGCTGCATCCTTGCCAGTAAACAACCGGCCCAGAAGGCCATTCCGGCCCTGTGCAGGGGCTGCGGAGGGGGCGGGCTCCAGAGTCAGGCCAGAGGCAGCAACAGGCTCTTCCCTTACAGTGGCTGCTGCCTGAGTGGGAGCAGATTCCTCCGGTTCCGGAGCATAGGCGGCAGGGGCTGCACTTCCTGCTCTGGCCGAGACCGGGATATCTTCCTCGTCCTCATCATCCTGAAAGAGGCTGTGCGCAGACCCGCTGCTGCCCTTGGCGTAGGTCGTTTCTTCTCCGCTCGCATAACCTCCCAGCGGGCCGGAGACTTCGGCGGTCTGGGGTTTGCGGCTGGCGTAATAGCGCACAAAGCGCATGCCAAGCTGGCCGGGCAGGCGAACAAGCACCATCATACCGCGCCAGAGTGTCAGCCATTCTTCACGCCGCAGACCTGTGCAGAGGGCGGTGAGCAGAATGGCGAGCAGCCCCCCGAGAATCCAGATCACCATGCCGCCGGCCGGGCCAATGGCGGCTGTGCCAGCGGAGAGGGATGTCTGGGCAATGGAAAAGCCGATGCCTCCCCCAATGCCAGCCTGTGTCGGCCAGTGGATGGGGGGCAGGGCGGTAAACAGGAGCGGAATGGCGGCAAGAAGGGCCCCGGCAACCGGAAGCAGGCAGATCAGCGCCACCACGCGCAGGGCGAACACCATTGGTGCTTCATGCCCGAGCAGACGGTGGCTGAGGAAACGCCAGCCCCAGGCCATCAGGATCAGGGACGGCAGAACAGCAGCCAGTCCGATTCCCTGTAGCAGGGTGTCAGACAGCACAGCCCCGGTCATGCCCAGCAGATTAGTAGGCGGCTGGCCAGTTGCGGTGTTAAAGGAGGGATCGTTCGGGTTGTACGTAACCAGTGCGACCAGCAAGACGCAGGCGAGCAGGCACAGCAGAATTCCTCCCCCTTCTTCAAGACGCAGACGAAACGCGCTTTTGTAAGGGGAGGGGACGTAATCGGAAGATCTTGAGTGGCTCACGCGCGCCAAGGGCCTGGATCCTGACTCCAAAAGGCCGCCCGTACCCTCCTCTGACTGAAAAGGGAGACCGGCGACGGATAGTTGATGATGGTGTTTCAGGCTGAAACAGCCCGTAACCTAGCCTGAACTGGTGTCCTAAAGAAGGTTGGGAGGCGAGTCTTTGCGCAAAACGCGGGAACAAAAGCTTATCCCAGCAAAAACCACACCCGGAAAACCAGTTGTTCGAGCTTTTTATGCCGTCTGAGCTGCTTCAGACGATGCATGAGAGAGACTCGGGAAAGTGCTCCCTTCCAGCCGGGCGTCTGCGCTTTACGCAGCAGATGCAGAGCGTTCACTGCGTCAGGCGTGAGCAGGTTCTGCCGGTTAAGCAGATACAGCGTATTGGCCCGGAAAATATTCATGAATGCGGTCGGGCCACGCTTCAGGGCAGCCAGCGCGCGGTGCAGGAACTGGCTGCGCGCCCCCACGGCGTTTTTTTCATGTTGGCGATAGAACAGAGACGGCTGATTATCCGTAAGGATGCGTCCGCCTGTGCCACTCACCATCAGGTAAGCCCACCAGTCATGCAGGAGGAATGTGGGGGCGGGCATGGCTTTGCGGAGCAAGGCGCAGGCCGCAGGAGACAGCATCAGGGTGCAGCCTGTCGCGATATTCTGCGTCATGGCGGGCAAAAAGCCGGTTGTGTCCGGCAATTCGGGAGACAAGCCGGTCGGACGCAGGTTTTTGTCCGTCAGCATCTGGCGGGTGCAATAGAGTGCTGGGGCATGCTCCGGCACCGTAGCCAAAGCGCGCAGACCACGTTCCAGTTTGTCGGGAAACCAGACATCATCCTGATCACAAAACGCAACAGAAAGGGTGGGTGGGGCTG
>NZ_LHZA01000027.1 GCF_001580535.1 Acetobacter cerevisiae
CTAGGTGTTTGGTCCCGGGGTTTGATGGGTTGGATTGATGATGAATCTTTCTGGCTCTGAAGTCCATATTTTGCAGACGTATTCGTAAGGCGTGAGGCCACTCAGCGTCTTGAGCCTTCGCCCGAAATTATAAGCTGCCATGAAGTCGTTGAGGTGTGTCCTCAACTGCTCATGACTGTCGTAATGGAAGCGTTTGACGGTTGCCTCTTTGATTGTCCGGTTCATCCGTTCAACCTGACCATTGGTCCAGGGATGATTGGGTTTCGTCAGACGATGTTCGATCCCGTGGGCTTCGCAGATCATGTCGAAGCGCATGGGACGCGACCAGGCCGTATTGCGATTACGGGGTTGGTCAGCGAACTGGATCCCATTGTCGGTCAGGATGGTGTGGATCCGGTAAGGGATGATGCTCAGGAGATGTTCGAGGAATTCCCAGGCCGTCTTCCGATCAGCTTTCTCGACCAGTTGTGTGACAGCGAATTTGCTTGTCCGGTCAATGGCAACGAAGAGGTACAGCTTGCCTTCAGCGGTCTGGACTTCCGCTATGTCGAGATGAAAGAACCCGATCGGGTAGCGTTTGAAGCGCTGGCGTCTGGGCTTGTCTCCCTCCATGTCCGGCAGTCGTGAAATCCCGTGACGCTGAAGGCAGCGATGCAGGGCCGAGCGTGTCAGATAGGGAATGCTGGCCTGCAGGGCATAAAGGCAGTCATCCAGCGGCAGCAACGTATGCCGGCGAAAGGCCACGATCATCGCTTCGTCCGTCTCGGACAGGACCGTTGAGCGCGGCTCTTTAGGATCTGTCTTCTGATCTTCGACACTCTGTCGCTTCCGCCATTTAGCCACTGTCTTCGGGTTGATCCCGAACTCCTCGCTCAGCGCCGCGAGCGAAGCCTGCGATCGCTGTATTGCTGCTCGCACGGCGTGCGTGGTCGTGGCGCTCCCATGACGTATCTGTCCCATAATGCTTCCTTCCACTCTCGTGAAAATATCACACCATCAAACCCCGGGACTAAACA
>NZ_LHZA01000107.1 GCF_001580535.1 Acetobacter cerevisiae
CATCGGGTTTTCTTATAGCTTACGAAAATTTCTTTTGCACAAAACAGACTTTTTCATAATCTAACCCGATGTACAACCCTTCTGTGAGATTTCCGCGTCGAACCTTCAAACCGGACCATGCCGATATTGTGCTGGCCGAACGCAAACAGCGTTGTCATGCTTTTTGCGGCGAAGTCATCTGTCTGCTGATTAAGGTGCAGAACGGAAAGCGTGGCGGCAACCTGTTCAAGATTATAGTGAAACATTGGACTGTCTTTCTGTCATAGGGTTGCAGGAAGGGGCTGAGTGGGTCAGGTGCGGTCGCAAGAGAGTGGCGCCAGACGACGGGCCGCCAGAATAAGCGGGACAAGCAACACAAGCCCGCAGAGCCAGACCATCAGAAACGCCAGAGAATATCCCGCGCTGGCTGCCAGCGGCATAATGACTGAGGCCGCCAGAACATTGGCGATGCTCTCCCCGCATTGTAGAAAACTGTAGTCCAGACCGAGACGATCTGCGGAGGACCAGTTCATCAATAAGGACCAGAGCGCGACGTAAAACCCGCCATCAAAAAAGTTCTCTGTGCCAAGAGCAAGATAGAGAGCCGGGGCGGACAGAGTGTGCGTTGCCTGTAAAATCCACAAAGCACCCAGCAGAAGCGCAGAGGGGATGGCCAGAAGGGTAACAGCCTTGCAACTGCCCGCTTTTTTGACTGCGATTGTGCCCAGTATGGCCCCGCCGAGCGCGCCGCACAGAAGATTTGAAATTTGCAGCGTGCCGATGGTTTCAACGGCAATATGCTGGTCAATCAGGAACGGTTGGAGGAGGGCTAAGAGCGCTCCGCCAGCAAATTTAAACGCCAGAGAACTGGTAAGCGCCCATCCAAAGCCTTTTTGGCGGAAGAAATCCTTCAGGCGGGAAGGGCGGGCAATCCGGCTGGCATCTGGCTCCACATATTTCCGGAGTGGCAGAAGGATAAGGCAGAGCAGGAAAAGGGCCGCCGCCATGGCGCAGAGCATGCCACCCCAGCCAACCTGCGCGTAAACCAACAGGCTTCCGCCCCCACCGGCGAGCATACCGAGCAGAAAAGCCACAACCTGAATGCCATTGGCCAACCCGGCATTTCGGCCCTGCAGATGGGAGACTGCGGTTGCGTTCGTGAGAATGTCCTGTGTTGCAAACACGGTATTGAGCAGGATGATGCCGCCCAGTGAGAGCGCAAAACTGTAATCAGGCGGGAAAAACGCCAGCACAAGACAGGTCAGAATAGCGAGGAGCTGTGTTTGCAGGATAAGAGCCCCGTACCCTCGGCGTTTTCCCGCATTGTCTGTCAGGCCAGCCCAGAGAAATTTCAAAGCCCAGGGCAGAAACGTCAGGCCGCTCCAGCCGATGGTGTGAAGAGAAACACCGCTTTCCCGCAAAATAGTGGCATAGGCATTAAAGGCCAGCCCTGCGGGAATACCCTGCCCGGCATACATCAGCCCCAGCGTGATGACGCGCTTCCAGACCAGTGGCAGAGCGGAGAACGGGGAGAAAAAACGGCTCTTTTCCATAAAGAGCAAGGATAGGCGCACGGCTGTGCGGGGCCACCCGAATCAGCCCACTGCCCCGATCAGACACGGCTCAGGATGAAGGGCTTAGCCTTCCTTCCGATAAAGATGAGGTGCCTTGCCAATCTGCCGTTTAAAGGCTGCGCTGAAGTGGCTCATATTACTGTAGCCAAGTTCCATGGCGGTTTCTGTCACGGAATGGGTTTTTAAAAGCGTTTTGGCGTGTTCCATGCGGTGGGCCTGAAACAGGCTGTAAGGCCCGCACCCAAAGAGAATGCGGAACCCCATTTTCAGCCGCGTGGCATTCAGGCCGCTATAGCGCGCCAGTTCAATAATGGTGGGGGCTTTATCCATGCGGGACAGCAGGAAAGAACGCGCCTGATACAGGCAGGATTTTTCATGACGTGAGAGGGGGGAGCCTTGCGGTGCAGCCTCAATCTGTTCAAAGGACTGGCCAAGAATAGTCAGGGCTGCGGCACAGCTTAAAGGCCCGTTGGTCTGGTTTTTCCGTAAACTCTGGCACAGTCCGGTGGCCGCCTTGTGCACGGATGTATTGGCCTTGAGACTGCTGAAAAATGGTGTTTGGGGAGAAAGGTCTGCCGCACCCCATGGAAGCGGCGTGTGCATGTCCTGAAGCAATTCGGGGGTAATATGGACCTCAAGGCAGGAGAAATCTGCACTGGTCGCAATCTGGAAATGGGTTGCGGGCAGATAAGCCGTAGCGACATCCCGCGCATGGAACTGATGCGTTTTGCCCCCAAAAATGATTTCACACGTGCCGGACAGAATAATGGAACAGCGCAGGACAGCCGGGCAGTCATCCATCTCCCCCTGCAGGGTAGCGGGCAGGGCAGAGGAGAAGAAGCCAGCACTCAGCCCGTTATAAAGCTTGCTGTATAAAGGATGCAGAAGGGACTGGCCCGCCAGATGCTCTGGCTGCTGCCGGTGTATGGCACTGGATCTGACGTGATGCATCTCCAGAAAAATCCCTTGCTGTGTGTCTGATTGGAGTAATTAGACCAATCTGAGTAGCGGTGCAATTGCGAGACATTATCATGTCGGCATGAGTAAAACACATTCCTCTTTCTCAGCCATAAAATACGCGCTGCTTGTTGTGCCCGTGCTGGATTACGCCACTACAACCGCAGGGTGGGCCGCAACCTTGTGCCCTGACCAGTCGGTGTCCGGGCAGACCGCATCCTGCCGCAAAAAAGCAGAAGAGATTGTGGTGCGCAGCCGGAATGCGTCCTTTGTTGTCTCATCCAGCCTGTCCCGCCTTTCCGGAACGGTTTTGAAAGAGCGCCATCTGGACACGCTGGGGGATGTGGCGGAACGGTTGCCCAACGTCTCTTTTACCTCCACCACGCAGGCCAACCCGGTGATTATGATGCGTGGTCTGGGTGGGCCTGAAGAAGAGACAAGCAGTCTCTACGTGCCGTTTATGCTGGACGGTATTCCCATGATGAGCATGGCGCTGGGGCAGATTTTTGATCTGGACCATATGGATGTCACGCAGGGGCCGGAATTGACAAAAGGCCCGAATGTTTTTGGTGGCATGGTGTCTGCCACATCCCGAGATCCGGGGAACAGATTTGGCGGGTCTCTCGACTTTGAATATGGCACAGGCAACCGCCGCCGCGCCGTGATGAGCAATGATATTCCTCTGGGGTCAAACACAGCACTCCGCGTGACGGTGGGCGGAGAGGTGGCGGATGGCTATGTGTCCAATCGCTTACTGGACCGGAAGGATACCGCAGGCTGGCATAGCTGGTTTGGCCGGCTGAAACTGCTGCATAAGGATTCCGCCGGAGGGGAATGGCGGGTGTCTTTGCATCATGTCTTGAATCATGGCGGGAACGATTATTTTGCATCCCCCGCGCAGGCTTTGCAGCATGAGTCTGTCAACACAGAGCGGGGCGTGAATGATAATGACTACTGGGCTGGGTCCGCCCAGTATCATCGGGCGTTCAGCCGTAAGATGATTGTGGATGTTGCTCTGGGCGGCAACGCGACCCAATGGAAATCACAAATTCCAGAAAGCGTTTTTTCGGCCCGCACCGGTTTTACCATGCCCACGCGGCAGGCTGGCGGAACCATCACGGTGTCCGGTTCTTCTGGCACGCTGGACTGGCGGGGCGGTATTTTCGGTCAGGAGATGATGCGGAGTACGCCGTATCTTTTTGATATGTCCCCCTATTATCTGAGCAACACAACAGCCGTGCTGAACAATGCCAATGTGGCGGGATTTGCTGAACTGGGTTGGCGTTTTTCACCCTCATGGCGGCTGGTGCCCTCTTTCCGGGTGGAGCATAACCAGTGGTCCATGTCCCGGTGGAGCGGGTTGCAGACAGCCTCCGTGCCGGATGCGTACACCATTTTGCAAACATTGCCTAAGCAGACAGTCTCCCGCACGGTGCCGCTGCCGGGGCTGAAGCTGGAGTATCATCCGCAAACAGACAGCGGGCTGATGCAGTTTGGCTGGCTGAGCTATACGCGGGCCTATATGCCGCCGGGCTTCAGCCCGCATGCGGTCATGGCTGCCACAGCGCAAACTCCTTTTGAGGCCAGCTACGGGAATAATCTGGAAATTGGTTACCGCCTGCATGACCGGAAAGACAAATGGTCAGCTGAGGTCATAGGCTATTCAAACCTCATTTCCAATCTTCAGGTGGTTACGACCAATGCGAATGGTGAATCCGTTGTGGCGACGGCAGCTAAAGCGCACACACGAGGTATGGAACTGAACGCCACGTTTAAACCCATTCGGAGCCTGACGCTCAGTGGCTTTCTGGGGCTGACCTATGCGGCGTATGACCGTTTTCTTTTTGCAGGGCAGAACTTTAGCGGCCAGCAGTTAAATGGCACCCCCAAAAGCAGTTTTGGCTTTAGCGGCACATGGACGCCGGGGGATGGCTGGTCTGTTAACGTCAATGCGGTGCGGCGCGGGCGCACAAACCTGTATCCCAGCAGCACACTGGTCAATGACCCGTATGTGCTGGTGGATGCCCAGATAGAAAAGAAGTGGCGGTGGTGGAATATTGCTGTCTATGGCCGCAATCTGGCTGATGCCCGTTATCTGACCCGCGGTCTGGCTGTAGGGCAGGCGGTGGCGGCAAACCCGCGCCTGCTGGGGCTGCGGGTTGGGGTGACGTATTAAGCGAAGGGGCTCTTAGCGTGCCCGCTTCCAGCCCCGGTCTTCCTGCCGCCAGTAGGCGAGGTCATGCCCCGTGGCTTTCATGGCGGTCCAGCGTTCCCGGGCGGCGGCTACGGCGGGTTCATCATGCCCGTCGAAGAGGTCAAACACGCGCTCAAAAGGCGGGTTATCCGGGCAGGTGCGGTTTTCCAGCAGGAACAGGAACGGGGCGGCGTTGGGCACATCCTCACCGAGCGTCAGCCAGATGGGTTGCAGGTCCGGGCAAAGAATGCCCTCGCTGCCATGCGGGAGCCAGGCCGGGTCCGAGACTTTCCACAGGGCTTTATCCAGCGCATCCAGTTGTGGTTTGCTGGCACACCATACGGCGGCCTTCTGCCCACTGGCCAGCGTGCGGGAGAGCAGTTGCGGCAGCGCCTCAGCCACACTGGTGCGGGTAAGGTGATAAAAGCCGATCTGCGTCATGCGGGGCGGGTCCTGTGCTCTGGCATGGGGCCAGTCTATCAGCTTTCGGCAGGCATGCAGAGGCCCGGTATGTGTTGCAGGCATGTGGGCTTCCCGCAGGGGAACGATTGTGATGCTCCCGCGCTGGCAGGACTATCAGCACATAATAGAGAATGCTGCCTGACCAGATGCATAGTCAGGTGTTCTGTGCGGTCTGGTCGGGTAGGCCGGATGCGTTCAGGGGCTAAGGCAACCTCTGTTTGAGGAAAAAGGACGCGAACGATATGGCGAAAACAGTCACTCTGCCGGACGGCACAAAACTGCCTGCACTGGGCATGGGCACCTGGAACATGGGGGAATCCTCCGCCACATGGAAAGAGGAAGTCGCCACACTGCGTCAGGGTGTAGAGGCAGGCCTGAAGGTGGTGGATACCGCTGAGATGTACGGGCAGGGCCGCTCGGAAAGTCTGGTGGGTGAAGCCATGCGGGATGTGCGGGACGATATTTTTCTGGTCTCCAAGGTTCTGCCCACCAATGCCTCAGCCGAGGGCGTGGCCAAAGCCTGCCGGTCTTCTCTGCGTCGGCTGGCGACGGACCGGCTTGATCTCTACCTCCTGCACTGGCGCGGTAGCGTGCCGCTGGCCGAAACCATTGAGGCCTTCCGCAAGCTGAAAGAGGAAGGGCTGATCCGCTACTGGGGCGTGTCCAATTTTGATGTGGATGACATACAGGAGCTGGAAAAATACACCCGACCCGGTGAATGTGCGAGCAACCAGATCCTTTATAATCTGGAGCACCGGGGTGTGGAGTATGACCTGCTGGACACCAACCGCTTCCGGCATGTGATGACCATGGCCTATTCCCCCATCGGGCAGGGTGGCGCGTTGTTGCAGAACAAGGCGGTGAAGGCCGTGGCCGCCCGGCATACCACCAGCAATGGCCCGGCCAGCCCCGCACAGATTGCGCTGGCGTGGGTGCTGCGGATGAACAATGTGATGCCAATCCCCAAAGCGTCGTCCCTCGCGCACCTCAAGGACAATATTGCCGCGCAGGAAATTACACTGACGGATGAGGATCTGGCCGCTCTGGATGCTGCCTTCCCACCGCCGACCAGCAAGGAACCGCTGGATATGATTTAACCCACCAGCCTTCGGGTTTCAGACGCAAAAAAGCCGCCGGGGTAAGGCCTCGGCGGCTTTTTTTGTGGGCTTTTATCAGAAAGACCGGGCCTGAAAAATCAGACGCCGTCTTTCTGCATGTTGTCCAGAACGTAGGTCGCCATCAGCACAATCGGCAGGCCGAAAGCGATGCTGAAAGACGCGAAGGACATGTCGTTCAGCTTGAGGCCGGTAAACAGCATGTCCAGACCCAGCAGTGTCAGAAAACCGTACATTTGCATGGTGAAGCCCTTTCGGTGGCGCACAACATCAGCAGAAAACGCGTCAGCCCCCGGAAAACCGGGCGCGGCGTCATTCAGAAACACATCTTTCAAACAATCTATTCTGAAAATGTATTCCTTTTCCCGCGCATTTTACGCTCACAGTGGGTGGGGTCAATATTTATTTGGTTTTCGTAAGTAATGGACCATTCTGGTCTTGTTTCACGGTTCCGTAATTAAGAGTTTATTTCTCTATATTTCTGTAAATTTATTCAATTTTTAAATATAATAATTGGGGTAAAGAGACGGTCCCGCCTCAGTCTTCCGAAAGCGGGCGGTGGCCCACATGAATAGTCAGCGTCATCGGCTGGCTTTGCCGCTGCACGCTAATTTGTACCGTGCTGTTGGGGTGGGCGGCGGCGACGGCGCGGATCATGGTGCGGGCGGTATCCATATGCTCCCCGCCCATGGCGGTAATAATGTCGCCGCGTTTCAGGCCGCCCTGCGCGGCGGGGCCGTTGCGGTCCACTTCCGCCACGCGGGTGCCGTTATGGGTGGTAATGTCTTCCAGCGTGGCCCCCAGCCACCCCCGGTCAATGCGTCCTTCGCGTTGCAGGGCGCTCACAACCGGCATGACAATTTCAGACGGGATGGAAAACCCTAACCCCACGGAGCCGCCGGTCGGGGAGACAATGGCGGTGTTCAGAGCAATAACCTGCCCGGCCAGATTGAAGGTTGGGCCGCCGGAATTGCCGGGGTTGATGGGCGCGTCCAGCTGCAGGAAGTCATCAAACGGGCCGGTGCCAATATCCCGCCCACGGGCGGAGACAATGCCCGCCGTGACGGACGAGCCAAGGCCAAACGGGTTACCGGCGGCCATAATCCAGTCCCCCACCTGCACAAGGCGGCTGTCACCCCATTCCACAAACGGCAACGGGGTGGGGCTGTCGATCTTGATGACGGCAATATCCGTCAGGTCATCAATGCCAATCAGGCGGGCGTTGTATTCTTTGCCCGTGGCAAGGGCGACGGTGATTTTGTCCGCGTCTTCCACTACGTGACCGTTGGTGACAATCACGCCGGACGGGTCGAGAATAAAGCCAGACCCCGCGCCCAGCACTTCATCACTATGTTTGCGCATCCGCTCCCGAAAGCGGCGCTCGAGCGGTGTGCCTTTTACGGCGGAGGGGAGCTTTTTGCGGGTGCTGGAATCTGAATCGCGCGTGACCGCAATATTCACCACGGCGGGCACAACCTTGCGCACCAGCGGGGCAAAGCTTGTTGGGCCGGGTGCGGCAACAATGGGTGTGGCAGGAGCAAAAAGGGTGGAAGGGTCAGCGTGTGCGGTGTGCGATCCCATGGAAAGGCCAGACGAACACAGTGCCGCCATGGCGGGCAGGCTCCGCATAAATGTCTTCATGAGTTTGTGATCTGCTTTCCGTCCATAGAGACTTTTGGCCTCCTTTGCCCACAAAGTGCAATGCCTCTGTGGTCCAACACCCTCCTATGGTGCTGTTTTGCAACGCATTGTGGTACTGATGTGACAAAACGTTAACGCGCTGGCCTGCGCGGTTTTGCCGGGCTGAGGGCCGGATTTTCCGGCCACTCATGCCGGGGGTAACGGCCCCGCATATCCCGCCGCATGTCTGCCCAGCCGCCTTTCCAGAAGCCAGCCAGATCCGCCGTAATCGCCTGCGGTCGGCCCGCCGGGGAGAGCAGAGCCAGACGCAGCGGCACCCGCCCGCCCGCCAGCTTTGGCGTTCCCTCCGCGCCATAAAAGACCTGCGCGCGGGCGGAGGCGACGGGCACGGGCTGCGTGTAATCCACGTTTGCTTTGCCACCGGGGAAGGGGAGGGCTGTGGGCAGTTCCTTATCCAGCCAGGCGTTCAGCGTGTAGCCCAGATGGTTTTTGAGCAGGGTGGTTAAATCCAGCCCGCGCAGATCGGCCAGAGAGGTCAAGCCGTCAAGATAGGGGGCGAGCCAGTCATCCATCCGCTCGGCCAGTGCCGCGGTGGTAAAGTCTGGCCAGTCCTCACCCGGTCCAGCCCCGCCAGGCAGGGCGCGTGCCAGTTCCACGCGGGCCTGTAGCTGGCGGGCAGCATCCGGCCAGTCCAGAGTGGTGTCCGGCGTGGCTTTGGCTTGTGCGAGTAGCAGAGAGGCGGCGTTACCAGCTTTCACCTTCTCCGTCAGGTCCCGCAGTACAAGGCAGCCAATGCGCGTGCGGCGACGCGCCAGAATATTGCCGGAGACCGGGTCCAGCGAGGTTTCCACCTGCTCCTTTGTGCGGTCCAGCAGGGCCGGGGGCAGGGCGTTCAGGTCGAGTGGGGCGGCAAGGCGAATTTCGGCAGAGGTGCGCAAATGCAGCCCGGCCACGGCCAGCAGCTTCTTTTCCGCCAGCCCGTCATCGCGCCGCAGGCGGGCATTGCTGCCGTTGGAGAGGCGGAATGTGCCGGCTTCCCCGCGCGAGAGGGCAATACGGTCCGGGAAGCCAGCGGCAATCAGGGCAGCCGGATCGCCCCCGGAATGCTGGCGCGCGCGTAAGCCCAACCGGAGGCGGAAGCGAGAGGCAGCCTGACGGATGCGGGCCAGTGCGCCCCGGTCGGCCTGTGGGTGGTCTCCCCCGGCAATCAGGTCCAGCCGGAGGGAAATATCGGAGGGAGGCACGGGCGGCGGCCCGGCGCGTCCGGCAGCGCGCGGGCGCAGAGGGTCACGTTCTTCCAGCAGGGCCGCGAGGTCTGCTGCCATAGCGGCTTCCTCCGGCGTGCGGGCGGCCAGCATCATGGCGGCGAGGCGCGGGTGTGTGCCAAGGGCCGCCATGTTCCGCCCGTGCTGGGTAATCTGCCCGTCATCATCCAGCGCACCGAGCATGATCAGCAAGTCTCGGGCGGCAGCCACAGCGCTGCCGGAGGGCTGGTCGGGCAGGGGCAGTGGGGTGTCGGACTGGCCGACGGTGTCGGTCCATAAGGCGGTGGCCAGCACAAAATCGGAAAGGTCGGCTTCCAGAATTTCCGGGCGGTCATGCTGGGGGAGGCCGCGTTCGGTAGCTGTGGTCCACAGGCAAAACGCGGTTCCGGGAGCTTCTCGCCCGGCGCGTCCTGCGCGCTGGCGGGCGGCGGCGCGGGAGATGCGCAGCGTTTCCAGACGGGATAGCCCCGCCCCGGCGTCAAAGCGTGGGGCACGACGGAAGCCGCAATCCACCACCACTCGCACGCCGGGCACGGTGAGCGAGGTTTCCGCAATGGAGGTAGAAAGAATCACGCGTCGCTGCCCCTGTGGGCCGGGGCGCAGCACGAGCGCCTGCTCCGCCGGGGGAAGTTCCCCATGCAGGGGGAGGACTGTGGCGCGGGAGTCTTCCAGAAGCTGCGCAACACGTCGGATTTCTCCAGTGCCGGGCAGGAAGACCAGAATATCGCCTTCTGTTTCTGCCAGCGCCTGCCGCACACCCGCAGCGGTCATGGTTGCCAGATCACGCAGATGCGGAATGTCGCGTTTGGCGTGCTGCACGGTGAGGGGATACATCCGCCCCTCACCGTGCAGCACCGGGGCGTTCATCAGGGTGGCAAGGCGCTCGGTCTCTGCCGTGGCGGACATGGCGACCAGCCGCAGGTCAGGCCGCAACGTGCGTTGCAGGTCCAGACAGAAAGCCAGAGCGAGGTCCGCGTCCAGTGAGCGTTCATGCACCTCGTCAATAATCACGCAGGCGACGTTTTCGAGCATCGGGTCGCTCAGCAGGCGACGCAGAAACAGCCCTTCTGTCAGCACCTCAATGCGGGTGCGTTCAGACACCGCTGCATCCAGCCGCGTGCGGAACCCGACGAACCCACCCACCTCTTCCCCCATCAGCGAGGCAATGCGCGTGGCAGCAGCGCGGGCGGCCAGACGGCGCGGCTCCAGCATGATGATGCGGTCTGCTTCTTTCCGCCATGGGGCTGCGGCCAGAACCGGCGGTACCGTGGTGGTTTTCCCCGCCCCCGGAGGGGCAACCAGAATGGCGGAGGCTGGCTGTTCTGCCGTGGGTGTGCGGGCGAGGGCTGCGCACAGATCAGGCAGCACGTCCTGCACGGGAAGGCCATCGGCAATGGCAAACGGGGAGGCGGAGGGCGTCTGGTTCGGCATCGGGATGTTATGGCCGGGGCGTGCGCTGGCTGCAATTTCAAATGTTGGGTGGGGAGGTGCGGCAGGGTGACCGCCAGTTTCTGAACATGTCTCATAAAAAAAATTTATCAATCTGGAGGCATCTCTCTTGCCGCGCCTCACGAGGAAGTGATAATGAGAATAGTTCTTAATAACCGAAGCGACGGAACATGCCATGGCGACGGCAAAAGGCCATGCCGAACAGAGAGCAGGAATGACGATGATGCGTTTAAAAGCAGGACTGCTCTCCTGCTCGGGCCTGATGCTGTGTGGAGCAGGGATGGGCTTTTGCGGCCCCCCTGCTTTTGGTGCGACGGCAGCGGAAACAACGGAAAAAGCCAGCAAATCCGCAAAAGCCACGCAGCCAGCAGCGAAGGCGGCCCAGACCGCAAAAAATGTGCAGTCTGTAAAAACCGCGCAGTCGTCTGATGAGAATGACATGCCTGCCAGTGTTGAAAAACTGCTGGTGCAGGGGCAGCGGCACAAGAATGCGACGACCGATGGCACCGGCAGCTACGTGGTGAAGGCGGTCTCCATGACCAAAATGCTGTTGCGGCTGGATGAAATTCCGCAATCCGTTTCCGTTGTCAGTCGCCAGCAGATGCAGGATCAGAATCTGACAACGGTGGATCAGGCGCTCAAGCAGGTGCCGGGGCTGAACGTCAATCTGTATGGGGACGGCACCGCAGGCTTCACCTCCCGTGGCTATATTATGCAGCCGCAATACGATGGTGTGCCCTCCAGCGGCGGGATGCAGTTTAGTCAGCAGTTTGATCTGGCGATTTATGATCGTCTTGAAGTTTTGCGTGGCCCGGACGGGATGTTTCAGGGGTCTGCTCCTCCCGGCGGCAGCGTGAACTTTGTGCGCAAGCACGCGCTGGATACCTATCGGGCGCAGGGGGATTTCAGCGGTGGCTCATGGGATACGTTCCATGCGGATGCCGATGTCACCGGCCCGCTGACGGGGAATAAAAAGGTCACAGGCCGGTTTGTGCTGGCAGGCGGAGACCGTAACTATTTCTACAAGGATGCGCATGATACCCGCTGGACAGCCTATGCGGATATTGATGTGCATATCACGGATAAAACCACGCTGTCCGTGTCCGCCACTGGCCAGAAAAATGACACCACGCGCTTTATGGGCCTGCCCATGGCGGCGTCTGGCGCGGACCTGCATCTGGCGCGCAACAGTTTTGTGGGGGCAAACTGGGGCAAGACCAGCAACCCGATGTATGAATTTGACGGAGAACTGGAGCATGAGTTTGGCGCAGGCTGGCGCGGCAAGCTGACGGGCCGCCATCGTGAAACCGATAGTTCCATGCACTATACCTATCTGAACAGTGTGGTGACGCCTCAGAAGACCGGCAACTTTGTTGTGGCGCGGTATGAAGGGCGGGAAATTTATGATGGCGCGGACATGTATTTTACCGGCCCCGTGCACCTTCTGAATCGCAAACATGATTTGCTGATCGGCGCGAATTATGATTCCGATCTGCTGTATGATGGCGGTTCGTCTGCCTCATGGCGCACGACGCCGGGCCTCAGTAATCTGGATATTTTCTCGCCTGTTATTTCCGACACCATCCGCCCGGACATTACCACCCGTTATCGGGAACCCACGCAGCAATATGGGGTGTACGGGTCAGCCCGTATTCAGCTTATGCCCTCACTTGATCTTTTGCTTGGTGGACGGCTGAGTTTTTACCAGTACAAATATAAAAACCTGTCCAAAAATACGCCGTATGTTGTCAGCCAGAAGAACGGTGCGGTTCCCACGCCTTATTTAGGGCTGGTGTGGCATATTGTGCCGGATGTTGCGGCCTATGTGAGCTTTACGGATACGTTCCAGCCGCAATCCGCTTACAGCCACACCGGACGGCTGAAGCCGGTTCTGGGCCAGCAGATTGAAGGGGGCTTTAAGGGTTCTTTCTTCCATCGCAATCTGAGCGTGACGCTGGCGGGCTACCATATTCTTGAACGCAACAAGAGTATGGAAGATCAGGACGGGTCTTCCACCTGTGGGCTGTCCGGCACCAGCACCTGCTACCATGCGGCGGGGAAGGTGCGCAGTCAGGGCGTTGAATTTGAAATGCTGGGCCGTCTGCTAACGGGCTGGGACATCAGCCTTGGCTACACCTTCAATGATAACAAGATCCTCAAGGATGATTCCGGTCTGGCGGGGCTGGCCTATACGCCTAACTCACCGCGCCATCTGTTTAAACTCTGGACGCATTATCGCTTTGCCGCCCCGGAGGTAACGCGGAATGTCTGGAGTATTGGGGCCGGGGTCGATGCGCAAAGCAGCACGTTTGGCACAAACCGCGCCGTTCGGCAGGGGGCGTATGTGGTGGCCAGTGCGCAGGTTGGGTATCAGTGGCGGCCGGAACTGAACATGACGTTCACCGTCAATAACCTTTCCAACACGCGATATTATCAGCGTCTGGGGAATGTTTATTACTACAATTATTATGGAGAGCCCCGGAGCTTTATGGCCTCCGTGCAAAGCAATTTCTGAAAACTGCTGTGTGGCACCCGGCCTGCCGGAAGGAATGGCAGGCCGGGTTTAAAGCAAAAGCTTATTTTTTGGGAAGCTGCAGAACGCCGGGGGCCGGGGAGCGGGCTTTTGTGGTGGTGGAAGAGGATGCGTCATCATCTTCGCCAGCCGGAAAAACCGGGTCAGGTTCAGATGTTTTTGCAGAGGCTGCGTTACCGGTGGTTGTGCTGCCAGACGAGGAGCCCTCGCTGCTAGAAGCACTGCTGCCCGATGTATTAGAAACAGGCGCGTTTTCCGGCAGGGTGGTGGCGGATGTGGCATCCGGCACGGAGACGTTCGGAGTGGTGACGTTCGGCACTGTCACCGTGGGTGTTGTGATGGTCGGAGTGGTGACTTCCGGCGTCGTGATGGCCGGTGTTGTCAGCGCGGGCGTGCTGGTCACACCTGTAGCCGCCGCCGGAACCGCTGCGGCAGGTAAGGCCGTACTGGCTGCTTTGCTGCCCGGAGCGTCAAGAGACTGGCTTTGAATGGCCGAGCCAACCGGGGTGCCGCCCGCATCCGTCATCCAGTCTTTCAGCGTATTGCGGATCTGATACTCAAACTCCACGTTCATGCGCTGCATCATGTCGTTCGTGAGTTCGTAGAGATTGGCCGGACTGTCGGCATCGCCTTTGGACAGATCCGGGCGCAGGGTCTGGGAGACATGCGCTTCAGCCCGTGCGGCCTGTGTGCCGCCGCTATTCAGCAACACCAGATGCACATCCATCTGCCCGGCCAGCACGCCGCCTGCCTGATGCAGGATGGACGCGCGATCAATCACGAACTGCGCCGTGCCGGAGGAGCCCGTCGCCACCAGCCGGTCCTGCGCCATCTGGCGGAGGGCCTGTACGGGCGGGGTGGGGGCACGGTTGCCAATATCGCCCACCACCGGGTTTTGCAGCGTGGCGTCCTCAATGTTCAGCGTGGCCGCATTGAGGTGCATCACGCTCAGATAGTCATAGCGAAGCGGGGCGAATTTTGTCGGCTGCTTATCGCCCGCACAGCCTGCCAGGAAAGCTGGCAGGAGCAGAGCGACAGAGCATGTTGCACGAAGCGGGCGAGAAAACAGCGACATGGAAACAAGTCCTCTCAGGCGGAGCGCGGCGCGATGTCCTTGCGCGGGAAGCGGAAGTCATGGTTGCAGAACTCGCACGTCATCACAATCTGCCCGTCATCCTGGCACATGTGGTCCAGATCATCCGTGTCGAACCCTTCCAGCACATTGGCCAGACGGGCGCGGGAACACCGGCAGCCATAGGCCAGAGCGCGGGGCTGGCTGACGTGCAGATCTTCCTGATGGAACAGGCGGTGCAGCAGGGTAGTGGACGGCAGAGCGTCGTCCAGCACTTCCTTTGTGGACAGCGTGGAGGCCAGAATGGTGGCGGTTTCCCAGCTTGCCTCGGCGTCTTCATCGCCCACAACATGGGTGCCACCTTCACCGGCAATGCGTTCCAGCACAAGGCCGCCAGCGCGCCAGCCTGCATCCGTCATGGTGCAGCACAAATAGATCCAGCAGGCATGCTGCTCACTGGTGCTGAAGTAATGCGTTGCCATAGCGGCGAGGTCATCGCCCGCAAGGTCCACAATCCCCTGATGCCGCTCCATGTCCGGACCCTGATCAACCGTGAGGGCCATATAGCCATTGCCCAGCAGGTCACGGTCAGTCGGGTTCGGGGTGTCCTGAAGCAGGGCGTCCAGAGCGTCATTATCCGTGCGGGCGTAAAAGCGCAGCGCGCCGGTGTCGGTGCAGTCTGCCACCAGCATGGTGACGGGGCCGTCGCCTTTGATCTGGAGAGAGAACGCGCCCTGAAACTTCAGTGCAGAGGCCAGACCAGCGACCAGCGCCAGTGCCTTGCCCGCCAGACGGTTCACCACATTGGGATGGTCATGGCGGGTCAGCAGCACATCGGTCAGCACGCCAAGGCGCACCAGACGCCCACGCACAGGGCGGCCTTGCAGATAGAATGGCGTCACGCCACCGGGCACAACCAGATCCGGCACATCGGGACGGTCACGGTCAAGAAAAGCAGGAGTTTCCATAAAAAACCTTAAATGCAATCAGTGCTGAGAATATGGGGAGGCACCCCCGGCAATAACAGGGGCGTCCTTGCTGACTGATGCAGGGGCTCAGACGTCTGAGGAAATGGACAGTTCCAGCTGTTCAAGCTGCTGTTCCAGGGTGCGGGCGGCCTCGGCATTCAGGCCCAGACTGTCCTTAAGGGCGCGCAGAAAACCCTGACGGCAGGCGTCATGCGCGCTGTCCAGATCCGCAGCGCGGCCACAGCCTGCCAGACAGTCCAGATAGGAGGCACGGAACGGCGCGAGTTTCTCCGCTGCAAGCGGCAGGCTGGCCAGAATGGTGTCCAGACTGTCTTCCACCCAGCCCGGTGTGGCCGGTGTGTCTTCCGTGCCGGAGGGGGTTACGGGTTTATCCGCGCCGTTCATTGCTTATTCCTTCCCGAAAGAGAGCCAGTTCTCTCCACCCATTGTCCAGGCCAGCAGGCCTTTCTGAGCGTGCAGACGGTTCTCGGCTTCATCAAACACGACGGATTGCGGGCCTTCAAATACGTCTTCCGTCACTTCTTCCCCAATATGGGCAGGCAGGCAGTGCATGAACAGGGCATCTGGCGCGGCCTGCGCCATCAGAGCCGCATCCACCCGGTAGGGAGAGAGCTTGGCAAGACGCATGGCGGATTCTTCTTCCGAGTCCGACATGCTCAGCCATGTGTCCGTCACCACGCAGTCAGCACCGTCCACGGCAGCGTGCGGGTCTGTGGTCAGCACCACATCGCCGCCTTCTTTTTTCGCCCAGTCCAGCACGTCCTGCGGCGGGGCCATGTCGGCCGGGGTGGCGGCGCGCAGCTTGAAGCCGAAGCGCACAGCCCCTTCAATCAGGGAGACCAGCACGTTGTTGCCGTCACCCGTCCACGCAAAGGTGCGGCCTTTAACCGGGCCACGATGCTCTTCATACGTCAGGATATCGGCCAGAATCTGCACAGGGTGAGAAGCGGGCGTCAGACCGTTGATCACCGGCACGCTGGCGGCACGCGCCAGCTCATGCAGGTTTTCCGTGCGGCCTGTGCGCAACACCAGCGCATCCACAAAGCGGGAGAGGACGCGGGCGGTGTCCGTAATGGTCTCACCACGGCCAATCTGCATGTCGGCCGGGGAGAGGATGACGGCATCCCCGCCCAGCTGACGAATCCCCACTTCAAAGGAGACACGGGTGCGGGTGGAGGGTTTGGAGAGGATAATCCCCAGCGCCCGGCCAGCCAGCGGCACGCGTGGATGCAGCGGGAAGCGGCGGCCCTTCTGCATCTGCTTCATACCGGCAGCGACATCCAGAATCTGGTGCAGGGTTGTGGCGTCCAGATCTTTCAGGTCGAGGAAGTGGCGCGGCCCGGCCTGCT